>NZ_JAPPSO010000002.1:0-642785 GCF_036571585.1 Rhizobium sp. 268
GCGGTTCGGCCAGATTGTTGGCAAGCGCGTCGCTTTCGGCCAGCAGCACCTTGGAGACGCCGGCGAGCTTGGCAGCGGCATCGGCCGCAGTCTTGGCGCCCTTGCCGGCGACGAGGATGTGGATATCGGAGCCGATCTGGCTTGCTGCCGTCAGCGCCTTGGCGGTCTGGTCGGAAAGGCTGACATTGTCATGGTCGGCCAGAAGAAGAATGGTCATGATGGTGTTCTCTCTTTCCTGCCTTAAAGCACGCCGGCTTCGTTCTTCAGTCTGTCGACCAGTTCGGCGACCGACTTGACCTTGACGCCGGCCTTGCGGCCACTGGGTTCCTCGGTCTTCAGCACCTTCAGCCGCGGCGTGGTGGAGACGCCGAAATCATCAGGGCTCTTCTTGTCGAGCGGCTTCTTCTTCGCCTTCATGATGTTCGGCAGCGAGGCATAACGCGGTTCGTTGAGACGCAGATCCGATGTGATTACCGCCGGCAGCTTGATCTCGATGGTCTGCAGGCCGCCGTCGACCTCGCGGGTGACCTCAGCCTTGCCGTCGCCGATCTCGATCTTCGAGGCGAAGGTCGCCTGGGCAGACCCCAGAAGTGCGGCCAGCATCTGGCCGGTCTGGTTGCTGTCATCGTCGATCGCCTGCTTGCCGACGATGATCAGACCCGGCTGTTCGGCATCGGCGACACCCTTGAGGATCTTGGCGACCGCCAGTGGTTCGACCGCATCATCGGTCTCGACCAGGATCGCCCGGTCGGCACCCATGGCGAGTGCCGTGCGCAGCGTCTCCTCGGCCTTGGCAGGGCCGATCGACACGACCACCACTTCCTCGGCCTTGCCGGCTTCTTTCAGCCGCAGCGCCTCTTCCACCGAGATCTCGTCGAACGGGTTCATCGACATCTTCACATTGGCAAGCTCGACACCGGAACCATCCGGCTTCACACGGATCTTCACGTTGTAGTCGACGACGCGCTTGACGGGCACGAGAATCTTCATGGTGTCCTTCCTTACGCAAATGTATAGGCTGTCTTGACCGAGGTGTAGAATTCCGCGGCGTACCGGCCCTGTTCGCGGGGGCCGAAGGACGAGCCCTTGCGGCCGCCGAACGGCACGTGGAAGTCGACGCCGGCCGTCGGCAGGTTGACCATGACCATGCCGGCTTCGGCATTGCGCTTGAAATGCGTCGCATATTTCAGGCTTGTGGTGGCGATGCCGGAAGACAGGCCGAAGCTTGTGTCGTTTGCGACAGCGAGTGCTTCGTCATAATCCTTCACCCGGATGACGGCGGCAACCGGGCCGAAGATTTCCTCCCGCGCGATCCGCATCTGGTTGGTCGCTTCGGTGAAGAGCGCCGGTTCGAGATAGAAGCCGGGTGCTGCCCGCTCCAGCCTGTTGCCGCCGAAGGCGAGCCTTGCGCCTTCGTTTCGGCCGATGTCGATATAGTCGATGTCTTGTTTCAGCTGGCTTTGATCGACGACCGGACCGATATGCGTGCCGCTCATCAGCGCATCGTCGACCACAAGACCCTCGAGGCGTTTCGAAAGCGCCGCCACGAAGCGGTCGTGAATACCTTCGGTCACGATCAGCCGCGAGGATGCCGTGCAGCGCTGGCCGGTGGAGAAGAAGGACGAATTGGCAGCTGCCTCGACGGCGACGTCGAGATCGGCATCGTCGAGCACCACGAATGGGTTCTTGCCGCCCATCTCCAGCTGGAACTTGCGGTTATGCTCTATCGAGGCAAGCGCGACGCGTTTTCCGGTCGCCGCTGATCCGGTGAAGGTGAGCGCATTGATATCGGGACTGTCGAGCATGGCCTGGCCGACCACGCTGCCGCGTCCCATGACGAGGTTGACGACGCCGGCGGGTGTGCCCGCCCGATGGAGGATTTCGACGAGGGACCAAGCGCAGCCGGGCACGAGATCGGCAGGTTTCAGCACGACCGTATTGCCATAAGCAAGTGCGGGCGCGATCTTCCAGGCAGGAATCGCGATCGGGAAATTCCACGGGGTGATGACCCCGACGACGCCCGCCGGTTCGCGCGTGATATCGATGCCGACGCCGGGGCGGACCGATGGCAGCGCTTCTCCCGACAGGCGGAGAACCTCGCCGGCGAAGAAATCGAAAATCTGGCCGGCGCGGGTGACTTCGCCGATTGCCTCGGTCAGGGTCTTGCCCTCCTCGCGGGCAAGCAGGCTTCCAAGCTCCTCCTTGCGCGCCAATATCTCGTCGCCGGTCTTCTTCAGGATGGCATGGCGTGCCAGGATCGGCGATTGCGACCAGACCGGCAAAGCCGACTTTGCGGCCGCGATGGCCGTCCTGACGTCATCTGCGCTGGCGCGGGAGAATTCGCCGACAATGTCATTGGTGTTGGACGGGTTGATGTTCAGCGAGATATCGCCTGCAACCCATTCCCCGGCAATCAGGTTCTTGTGCAGCATGAAGGTCTTCCGTTCAGTGCAGTCCGAGATAGGCTTTGCGGACGTCTTGGTTGTCGAGAAGCGAGGCGCTGTCGCCCGAGAGATGGATGCGGCCGTTGACCATGACATAGGCGCGCTGAGAGAGCTTCAGCGCATGGTTGGCGTTCTGCTCGACGAGAAAGATGGTCTTGCCCATCGCCGCGATCTCTCCCAGGACTTCGAAAATTCGCTTGACGATCAGCGGCGCCAGACCCAGCGACGGTTCGTCGAACAGGATCAGCTCCGGCCGCGCCATCATCGCGCGGGCGATGGCGAGCATCTGCTGTTCGCCACCCGACATCGTGCCGGCGGTCTGGTTCCGGCGCTCCTTGAGGCGCGGGAAGAGCTCGAACATGATGTTCCGGTCCTCTTCGAACCAGGCCATGCCGATCGGCGTCGTGCCCATCATCATGTTCTCTTCGACCGACATTTCCTGATAGATCTGACGCCCCTCGGGAACGAGCGCTATGCCGCGTCGGGAAACCCTGTTGGTTGGCATGCGGGAGATGTCTTCGCCGCGATGCAATATCCTGCCCGACGAGGCGCGCGGCGCGCCGAAAATGGAGGACAGCAGCGTAGTCTTGCCGGCTCCGTTCGCGCCGATCAGGCTGACGATTTCACCGGCGGAGATATGAACGTTGATGGCCTTCAGCGCTTCGATCGGACCGTAATGGGCATGAACGTCGGCGAATTCTAGAAGCGGCACCGGCGTGTCGGATGGCTGGCTCATGCATGGACCTCCTCTTCGCTGACGCCGAGATAGGCCGCGACGACGGCCGGATCGTTGGCGACGTGTTCAGGCGTGCCGTCGGAGATGACCTCGCCATGATCGAGCACGACGATGTGGTTTGAAATGCGCATGACGAGGCCCATGTCGTGCTCGATGACGAGCACCGTCTGGTCGTGGTCGGCGCAGAGCCGATGGATGACCTCCGCAAGATCCCGGGTTTCCGAGGGGTTCAGGCCGGCGGCCGGTTCGTCGAGGCATATGAGGCTCGGGCTCGTGCACATGGCGCGGGCGATCTCGACGCGGCGCTGTCGGCCATAGGGCAGCTCGCCGGCAAGGCGGTTGGCGTCTTCGGCGAGATTCATCTGCCGCAGCCAATGATAGGCGCGGTCGACTGCCTCTCTCTCGGCCTTGCGGAACATCGGCGTGCGGAAAACCCCGCTCAGAATATTGTTGCGGGTTGCGAGATGCTGGGCGACCAGAAGGTTTTCGATGACCGACATTTCCTTGAACAGGCGGATGTTCTGGAACGTCCGGGCGATCCCGGCGCGGCTGACGAGGTGCGAGCCGCCGGTGATCGGTTTCGTCACCAGCTCGCCGATATCGGTCGGACCATCGCGCCCGTTCAGGATGATGCGGCCGTCGCTGGCGCGATAGAAGCCGGTGATGCAGTTGAACATCGTCGTCTTGCCGGCGCCGTTCGGGCCGATCAGCGCGGTCACCGCGCCGCGTTCGACGGTGAAGCTGACGTTCCTGTTGGCGACGATGCCGCCGAAACGCATCGTGACGTTCTGTACGTCGAGGATGGTTTTGCTCATCGCCCCGCCTCCGCCTTGCTGGGGAAGGACAGTGCGCTGCCGACGCCTTCTTCCATCGTGCTCGGAAAGAAAGCCGGGCGTTTGATGCGCACCAGCCCGCGCGGCTTCCAGATCATCATGACGACCATCAGAATGCCGAAGACCAGCACCCGGTATTCGGCGAACTCGCGCAGGAGCTCGGGAAGAATGGTGAGGACCAGAGCCGCCGCGATGACGCCTGCCGTCGATCCCAGGCCGCCGAGCACGACGATTGCCAGGATCAGCGCGGATTCGAAAAACGTGAAGGATGTCGGGTTCACGAAACCCTGTTGTGCGGCGAAGAAGACGCCGGCCAGCCCGCCGGTGGAAGCGCCGAGCATGAAGGCGGTGAGCTTGGTGAAGACGTGATTGACGCCGAGCGAACGGCAGGCGATCTCGTCTTCGCGCAGTGCTTCCCACATGCGGCCGAGCGGTATGACGCGCAGCCGCTCCACCGCGTAGATAACGAAGCAGACGACGAGAAACAGCACGAAATAGAGGAACCAGAACTTGTAATCCGCACTGTAGGGGATGCCCAGATATTCATGAATGGGCACGCCGCCCTGTTTGGCCGTGCGGGTGAATTCGAGGCCGAAGAAGGTCGGCGGCGGAACCGGAGCGCCGTTGGGGCCGCCGGTGAACTCAAGCCAGTTGTTCAGCACCAGGCGGATGATTTCACCGAAGCCGAGCGTGACGATAGCAAGGTAATCGCCATGCATCTTGAGGACGGGAAAGGCGAGAACCATGCCGCAAAGGCCGGCGAGGAACGGGGCAAGGATCAGCGCGCTCCAGAATCCCAGGCCAAGATATTGCGATCCGAGCGCCAGTAGATAGGCTCCGACGGCGTAGAAGGCGACGTAGCCGAGGTCCAGCAGGCCGGCAAGCCCGACGACGATGTTTAGCCCCAGGCCGAGCAGGCAGTAGATCAGCGCGAGGATTGCAATGCCTAGGAAATATTTGTCGGCAAAAAACGGCAGGCTCAGCCCTGCGACAAACAACAGGGCAAGGACGAGCATCGGCGACCGTTCCTGGCCGTTCATGACGGTCACGCCGGCGCTGTTGCCTGCCATGCGCAGGCTGAGCTTTCGACCGAGGCTGCTCATCTGAAATAGTGAGAGCGCCGATCGGCCCACCGTGACAATGGCGGCGAGCAGCAGCGCCCGTGTCAGTTCGTTGGTGAACGAAAATCCGTCGAGCACCAGTCCCGAGATCGGGCCGAACAAGATGATGGAGACCGTGAAGGTGAGGAGCGCTTGTTTGAGGAGCGTGTAAAGGCGATTGGGTTCCATGATTTCTGCTCCTCCTCAGACCTTCTGGATTTCAGGACGGCCAAGCAGGCCATACGGTCGGAAAAACAGAAGGGTGATGAGCAATGCGAAGGCGAAGACGTCCTTGTAGTCGGTGCTGACATAGCCGGCGAACAGCGCCTCCGTCAGGCCGAGGACGATGCCGCCGAGCACAGCACCCGGCAGCGAGCCGATTCCGCCGAGAACCGCGGCCGTGAAGGCCTTGATGCCCATGACGAAGCCGATGAAGAAGTTGAAAGACCCGTAATTGAACGTGACCAGCGTTCCACCAACGGCGGCGGTCGCTGCGCCCATGACGAACACCGTCGAGATGATCCGGTCGGTATTGACCCCCAGGATCGCCGAGATGCGGATATTCTGCTGGGTGGCGCGGCACTCGCGGCCGATCCTCGTGTAGTTGATCACATAGGTGAGCAAACCCATGGCGATCAGCGAGGCGAACAGGATGACCGTCTGCATATAGGTGATCTGCGCGAAGTGAGTTTCGTTGCCGATCCGGAACGCTCCCTGGATCAGCGTCGGTACGCCCTGGTCGCGCGCGCCCTGGGCGATCTGGACATAGCTCTGCAGCATGAGCGAGATGCCGATCGCCGAGATGAGCGGAGCAAGCTTGGTCGAGCCGCGAAGCGGTCGATAGGCCACGCGCTCGATCACCCAGCCATAAACGGCGGTGATTGCGCAGCTTATCACCAGCACGGATATCAAGGCGAAGGGAACCGACTGGACGCCGAAATAAGCAAGCACGGCAAGGGTGATGGCGGCGATATAGGCCGATACCATGTAGACGTCGCCATGGGCGAAATTGATCATCCGGATGACGCCGTAGACCATGGTGTATCCGACCGCGATCAGGCCGTAGATCGTCCCGAGCGTGATGCCGTTGAATAATTGTTGAACCAGGATGTAAAAGTCCATGGTGAACCCCTCTTATGTTTTCGGGGATGGATAAGCCGGCCGAACCTTGGGGTCCGGCCGATCCGGCAAAATTGCCTTACTTCACCAAGACAGGGCTTCCCTTGTCGTCGAAATTGTAGAAGACGAACTTGAAGTCCTTGATGTCGCCCTTCGCATCCCAGGTGATCTTGCCGATGGCGGAATCGACGGTGTTGTTGCGAAGATAGTCGGCTTGGGCCTTCAGCTCGTCGCCGGCCTTCAGCGCGGCGACGACCGCCTGCGCATTGGCATAGCCGTAGAGCACGTAGTTGGCGGGCGTAATATTGGCTTTCTTCAGCGCATCCTGGACGCCCTGCGTGGACGGATCCGCCAGCGGATCCGGTGTCGCCGAATAGTAGACGTTCTTCAGATTCTGAGCGCCGCCGGCGGCTGCGACGAGTTCTGCCTGGGCGAAGGCGTCGCCGCTGACGACGGCCACGTCGACACCCTGTTCCTTCAACTGGCGGATCAGCGGGCCGCCTTCGGGAATGAGCCCGCCGAAATAGACGGCGTTGGCGCCGGAGCTCTTGATCTTGGTGACGAGCGCATTGAAGTCGCGTTCGCCGCGGGTGAGACCCTCATACATGACCGGCTTTACGCCGCGCGCTTCGATCGTCTTCTTGACGGCGTCCACCAGGCCCTGGCCATAGGTGTCCTTGTCATGGATGAGGGCGATCTTGTCCCGCTTCAGCGTATCCAGAATGAAGCTGCCGGCCACCACGGCCTGCTGGTCGTCACGGCCGCAGCCGCGGAACAGATTGTCGAAGCCGCGATCGGTCACGGTCGGGTTGGTCGAGGAGGGCGTCATTTCGAGGATGCCGGCGTCATTGTAGACTTCGGACGCGGGGATGGTGTTGGACGAGCAGAAATGCCCGATCACGGCCTGGACCTTGTCCTGGTCGACGAAACGGTTGGCGACCGCCACTGCCTGCTTCGGTTCGCAAGCGTCGTCGCCCTTCACCAGTTCGATCTTCTTGCCTTTGATGCCGCCATTGGCGTTGACGTCGCCGACATAGGCCGAGACGCCGCTGAACACCTGCTCACCGAAGGTCGCATTGGCGCCGGTAAAGGGGCCGGCGACGCCGATCTTGATCGTGTCGGCTGCGAAAGCGCTGGAAAAGAGCAGGGCGGAGGCGAGCGTGGTCGCCGTAAGAAGCGTTGAGATGGATTTCATTGTGCTTTCCCTCTGGTTGAAGCAACTCTGATGTTCTTGTCTTTCGGGATGCGGGTTCGGCCCGCATTCACCCTTCGTCGTCACGCGAAGCCATTATTTTTATTCAGTTATTCGGCGTTCTCCAAAAACGCTTGGAAAGCGCGTTTCGAGATTTTTGACTGTTTTTCCAATTGACACTTATATGATAAGTGACATATACGAGGATCGTCAAGCGGAAATGTTGCAGCGGCGCTGGCAACAGTGAAGAATGGCTGGATGCGGGGCCGCATGAGCGCGGACTCAAACGTGAGAACTGGGGAACAAGACGGTGAGCAGCACGCCACGAAACTGCCGGGTGGGCGTCGATATCGGCGGCACCTTTACGGATATCGCTCTCGACCTCGATGGGACGCTTCACTCGACGAAGATATTGACCGATTATACGGCGCCGGAGCGGGCGATCCTGAAGGGCGTCAAATCCGTCGCCGAGATGGCGGGCATCGCTCTTTCGGAGATCGGCATCCTTATCCACGGCACAACGCTTGCCACCAACGCTCTCATCGAGCGGCGCGGCGCCAGGACCGCTTTCGTGACGACCGAAGGGTTTCGCGATGTGCTGGAGATGCGCACCGAGAACCGTTTCGAACAATATGATCTCAATATTTCCCTGCCGCCGGCGCTGATCGCCCGCGCCGACCGCTTCGTCATACGCGAGCGCATCGATGCTACCGGCAAGGTCCTGCTCGATCTGGACGAGGCCTCGGTCGCCGCAGCCGTCGAGAAGATTGCGGCGGGCGGCTACGAAAGTGTCGCGATCGGCTTCATTCATGCCTATGCCAATGGCGCGCATGAAATTGCCGTCCGCGATGCGATCCTGAAGCGGCTTCCTGGTATTTCCGTTTCGATCTCGTCGGAAGTTTCGCCGCAGATGCGCGAGTTCGAGCGCTTCAACACGGTCTGCGCCAATGCCTATGTTAAGCCGGCGATCAAATCCTATCTCGACCGTCTCGTCGTGTCGCTGAAGGAGATCGGCGTCGGCTGCCCGGTCTTTATGATCCACTCCGGCGGTGGGATTGTTTCGGTCGAGAGCGCCTCCGAATTTCCGGTGCGCCTCGTCGAATCGGGTCCTGCGGGTGGAGCGATCTTTGCGGCCGACATCGCCCGCCAATATGGCCTCGATACAGTTCTGTCCTTCGACATGGGCGGCACGACCGCGAAGATCTGCCTGATCGAAAACCAGGTGCCGAAGACAGCTAAGACTTTCGAGGTCGCGCGCACCTATCGCTTCCGCAAGGGATCCGGCATGCCGATTTCCATCCCTGTCGTCGAAATGGTCGAAATCGGCGCCGGCGGCGGTTCGATCGCTTCGGTCGACGGCATGCGCCAGATCCGCGTCGGGCCGCATTCGGCTGCCTCCGAGCCGGGGCCGGCCTGTTATCAGCGCGGCGGCAAGAATCCGACGGTAACCGACGCGGACCTGATCCTCGGTAAGCTCGATCCTGATAATTTCGCCGGCGGCGCCATCCCGCTTTCCATCGAGGCGAGCCGTAAGGCGATGAGCGACGCTATCGGCGCAGTCATCGGCCTCGACCCGGAAGCTTCCGCCTACGGCACCTGCGAGATGGTGGATGAGAACATGGCAAATGCCGGCCGCGTCCATACCGTCGAGAACGGAAAGAACATTTCCGATTTCACCATGATCACCTTCGGCGGCGCAGGCCCGCTGCATGCCGCGCGGCTCTGCGAAAAGATGGGGATCTCGACCTTCCTCGTGCCACCCGGCGCCGGCGTCGGTTCAGCGATCGGCTTCCTCAAGGCGCCGTTCGGCTATGAATCGGTCCGCAGCGCCGTCTTCAACCTGTCGCATTTCGAATATGCCGAGCCCAACCGGCTGCTGGAAACCATGAAGGCTGAAGCGCTCGGCTTCGTCGAAGGCGGTCTCGACGCCGGGGCTCCGGTCATCGAACGCACGCTCTTCATGCGCTATGCCGGGCAGGGCTGGGACATTCCGGTGCCGCTTGCTGACGACAACTTCGATTCAACGAGCGCTGAAGCGATCGCAGCCGCGTTCGAGCGTGAATATGAGCGCTTCTTCGGTCGTGCCATCGAAGGTTTGGATATCGAGATCGTCAGTTGGTCGGTCAAGGCGAGTTCGCCGCTGCCGCCGGTCGAGCGCATCCCTTCCGTCGCCGAAGGCGGTGTCGTGCCGCCGGTCAAGACCCGCCGCCTGTTCGAGGCCTCGCAGGGCGCCTATCTCGAAGCCGGCATTCACGAGCGGACCACGCTGAGGCCGGGCGACGTCGTCAAGGGTCCCGCCGTCATCGTCGAGCGCGAGACATCGGCGGTCCTTACCGCCTCCTTCAAGGCCATAGTCCAGCACGACGGCTGCCTGCTCGTAACCCGGATCTGAGGATCGTCACATGAACAAATCCATGATCGATATCCATATGCAGGTCATGTGGAACCGGCTGATTTCCGTCGTCGAGGAGCAGGCGCAGACGCTGATCCGCACGGCCTTCTCCACCTCCGTCCGCGAGGCGGGCGATCTGTCGGCCGGCGTTTTCGACCTCGACGGCCGCATGCTGGCGCAGGCGGTGACCGGTACGCCCGGCCACGTCAATGCGATGGCGGAATCCGTCGCGCATTTCATTGCCGATATCGGGCCGGAGAATATCTTCGAAGGCGACGTCTACATCACCAACGATCCGTGGAAGGGGACGGGTCACCTGCACGACATCACCGTCGTCACCCCCTCCTTCCATCACGGCAAGCTGGTGGGGTATTTCGCCTCGACCGCCCATGTCGTCGACGTCGGCGGCCGAGGCTTCGGCCCGGATGCGCGCGAGGTCTATGAAGAAGGCATCTTCATCCCGATCATGAAGTTCTTCGAGCGTGGCGAATTGAACCGGACGCTGATCCATATCGTCCGCAACAATGTGCGCGAAAGCGACAAGGTTGTCGGCGATTTCTATGCGCTCGCCGCCTGCAACGAGACGGGTCATCGCCGGCTCGCCGATATGCTGACGGAATTCAATCTCCCCGATCTGTCGACGATCGGCGGCTTCATCCTCAAGCACAGCCGCGAGGCGACGCTGGAGCGGCTGAGGAATCTTCCGCATGGCGCCTGGAGCTACAGCCTCGATCTCGACGGCTATGACGAGCCGGTGCATCTGGCAGCCAGGCTCAGCATCGGTCCCGAGGGCATCGTCGTCGATTTCGACGGCACCTCCGGCATGAGCAAGTTCGGCATCAACGTGCCGCTCGTCTATGCCAAGGCCTATGCCTGCTACGGCATCAAATGCGTGGTGGCGCCTGAGATTCCGAACAATGCGGCCTCTCTCGCCCCCTTCGACGTGGTGGCGCCTGAAGGCTGCATCCTCAACGCCAAGCGGCCGGCGCCGGTCGCGGTGCGCCACGTCCTCGGCCATTTCGTGCCGGATCTCGTTTTGGGCGCGCTGCATCAGGCGCTCCCGGGCCAGGTGCCGGCCGAAGGTGCGAGCGCGCTCTGGAATCTGCATATGAGCGTGCGCCCGCTTTCCGACCAGATCGGCGGCAAGGGCGCGGAAATCCTGATGTTCAATTCCGGCGGCACTGGTGCGCGCGCCTCCCTCGACGGCTTGAACGCCACCGCCTTTCCGAGCGGCGTGCACACGATGCCGATCGAGGCGACGGAGAATGTCGGCCCGGTCATCGTCTGGCGCAAGGAGTTGCGGGAGGGGTCGGGTGGTGCCGGCGCGCAACGCGGCGGTCTCGGCCAGATGATCGAAATCGAGGCGGCCGAAGGCTTCACCTTCCGCTTCTCCGCCATGTTCGACAGGCTCGGCCATCCCGCGCGCGGCCGTGATGGCGGATTGGACGGCGCGGCCGGCGCCGTTGCGCTCGATGACGGCACGGTTCTCAAGGGCAAGGGGCTGCAATTCGTGCCGGAAGGCCGCCGCCTCGTTCTGTCGCTTCCGGGCGGCGGCGGTTACGGCGATCCGGCCGCCCGCCCGAGCGAGGCGGTCGAACACGATCTCAGGCATGGATACATTACAGAAGAACAGGCTGGCGCTTACGGCCGGAGCCGGAGCCAGGGAGACAAGGCATGAATATGATTGCATTCGAAAGCACGCGTGTCGCAACGATCAAGTCCTCGCCCTCCATGGCGGTCTCCATGGCCGCCAAGGCAATGCGGGCCAAGGGAGAGCATGTCATCGACCTGTCGCTCGGCGAGCCCGATTTCGATACGCCCGCTCACATCGTCGAAGCTGCGATCGAGGCGATGAAGCACGGCATCACGCGCTATACGGCGCCGGACGGCCTGCCAGAACTGCGCCAGGCAATCGTCGCCAAGTTCAAGCGCGAAAACGGCCTCGACTATGCCATGGACGAAATCTCCATCGGCAACGGCGCCAAGCAGATCCTCTTCAACGCTTTCCTCGCCACCTTGGAGCCCGGCGACGAAGTGGTCGTGCCGGCGCCTTACTGGGTCTCCTACACCGACATCGTCATCCTGCATGGTGGCGTGCCGAAGGTCGTTGCCTGCGGCGTCGAGGATGCCTTCAAGATCACGCCGGAACGCCTCGAAGCGGCGATTACGCCAAGGACGCGCTGGTTCCTGTTCAACTCGCCATCGAACCCGACGGGCGCGATCTACACGGCGGACGAGTTGAGGGCGCTCGGCGCGGTGCTGGCGCGCCATCCCCATGTCGCCATCATGTCGGACGAGATCTACGAGCATATCGTCTGCGCCGACGTGCCGTTTACCTCCTTCGCCGTCGCCTGCCCGGAGCTGAAAGAGCGCACGCTGATCATCAACGGCGTCTCGAAAGCCTATGCGATGACGGGATGGCGCCTCGGCTATGCGGCTGGTCCGAAGCAATTGACCAAGACCTTGAACAAGCTCCAGTCGCAGAGCACGACCTGCCCGTCCTCCATCACCCAGGTCGCGGCCGCTGCCGCCCTCGACGGCCCTCAAGACTTCGTCACGACGGCGGTCGCTGAATATAAGGCGCGCGGCCAACTTGTCGCCAAGGGTTTCGCCGCGATACCGGGCCTCGAAGTGCGGGCGCCCGAAGGCGCCTTCTACCTCTTCCCCAAATGCGCCGGCTATATCGGCAGGACGGCGCCTGACGGCACCCGGATTTCCAACGATACGGAACTGGCCTCCTATCTCCTGAAAGAGGGGAAGGTCGCCACCGTCCCCGGTGCCGCTTTCGGCGTCGAGCCCTATATCCGCCTTTCGTTCGCAACATCGCGCGAAAATCTCGCCATTGCCATCGAGCGCACCGCCGATGCGCTGGCCAGACTTCGCTAAGGGGAAAATATTATGACCGATTATCAGCGCACGCTTCTGACCGGCGCGGCTGGCGCTCTCGGAACCCAGCTGCGCGAATCCGGAACAAGGCTCGGCAAGATCGTCAGGCTGTCGGCGCGCAAACCCTGCGAAAACCTTGCTCCGCACGAGGAGGATGTTCCGGCTGATCTTTCCGATTTCGACGCCGTCTCGAAAGCGGTGGAGGGCTGCGACGCCATCATCCATATGGGCGGCCAGGGGCTGGAAGCGTCCTGGAACACCATTCTCAACGCCAATATCGTCGGCAGCTACAACATTTATGAGGCGGCCCGGCAGCACGGCGTCAAGCGTATCGTCTATGCCAGCTCCGTTCACGCTATCGGTTTTTACGAGCGCACCGAGACGATCGACGGCAATGCGCCGACCCGCCCCGACAGCCTCTACGGCGTGTCGAAGACCTTCGTCGAAAACCTCGGCCGCTATTATTTCGACAAGTTCGGCATCGAGACGGTCAGTCTGCGCATCGGCTCCTCCTTCCCGGAGCCGACGGACCGGCGCCATCTCATCACCTGGCTCTCCTATCGCGATTGCCGCCAGCTCGTCGAAAAGAGCCTGTCGGCCGAACGCGTCGGCTTCATGGTCGCCTATGGCATGTCCGACAACAGCCGGGCTTTCTGGGACAACCGCACGGCGGCTTCCCTCGGTTACAAGCCGGAAGACAGCGCCGACGACTACGAAGAAAAGGTCTTCGCGAAGACACGGCAGGGCGATCCCAACGATCCGGCCGTGCGCTTCCAGGGCGGCAGCTTTGCCGCCGCCGGCCATTTCGAAGACGAGAAGAAGTGAGACGCCGATGCAAGCATCCAAGTCATCCTATGACGTGGTGATCGTCGGCGGCGCGGTAGTCGGCAGTTCGGCCGCCTACTTCCTCGCGACCAATCCCGACTTCAAGGGCTCGGTCCTGGTGATCGAGAAGGACTGGACCTATCAGCGTTCGGCCACCGCGCTTTCCTCCAGTTCCATCCGCCACCAGTTCTCCAATGCAATCAACGTCAAGGTCTCGCAATTCGGCACGGAGTTCATCCGCAACTTCAAGGAAAACGTCGCGATCGATGACGACACGCCGGAGATCGGCTTTCACGAGGCCGGTTACCTGTTCCTTGCCGAGGACGAGCGCGGCGATCAGGTCTTGAGACGCAATCACGAGACCCAGCTTTCCTGCGGCGCCGAGGTGACGCTTCTCGATCCTGACGGCCTCCGCCGGCGGTTTCCCTGGCTCAATCTCGAAGGGCTGACGCTCGGCAGCACCGGTGAGCGTGGCGAGGGCTGGTTCGACAGTGTCGGCCTGCTGCAGGGCTTTCGCAAGAAGGCTCGCTCGCTCGGGGTCGAATACATCGAAGACGAGGTCGTCTCCGTCAACAGAGAGGGAGACCGCGTCGTATCCGTATCGACGAAGAGCGGTCAGACGATCGCATGCGGCACGATGGTCAATACCTCAGGCACCAACGGCAAGAAGGTTGCGCGGATGGCCGGTCTCGACGTTCCCATCGAGCCGCGGCGGCGCTCGCTGTTCGTCGTCGATTGCCGCACGCCGCTCGAGGGAAAAGTCGGCCTGACGATCGACCCCACGGGCGTTTTCTTCCGGCCGGAAGGCAAATTCTATCTGATGGGCACCTATCCCAAACACGATCCGGAAGTGGACCCGAACGATTTCGACGTCATGCATGACGAATTCGACGAGGAAATCTGGCCGATCCTGGCGAACCGGGTTCCGGCCTTCGAAGCGATCAAGGTCGTCAACTCCTGGGCCGGCCATTACGACTACTGCACCCTCGACCACAATGTCGTCCTCGGGCCGCATACGGAAGTCGGAAATTTCCTCTTTGCAAACGGCTTCTCAGGCCACGGCCTGCAGCAGTCGCCGGCGATGGGCCGGGGTCTCTCGGAGCTGATCGCCTATGGCGGCTTCAAGACCCTCGATCTTTCGCCATTCGGCTACGAGCGGGTGACGGTGAACCGGCCCTTCCTCGAAGACGCCGTCATCTAACGAACAGGAGAGGGAACCCGATGAGAAACGAAACATCAAAGCGCAGCGGCGGCCAGGTGCTCGTCGATGCCTTGCGCATCCACGGCGTCGATCGTGTGTTCGGCGTGCCGGGTGAAAGCTATCTTGCCGCCCTCGACGCCTTCCACGACCTAGAAGAGGCCATCGAATTCGTCATCTGCCGGCAGGAGGGCGGGGCTGCCTATATGGCGGAAGCCTATGGCAAGATGACCGGCAAGCCCGGCATCTGTTTCGTGACCCGCGGGCCGGGCGCCACGAATGCGTCTATCGGCGTGCATACGGCTTTCCAGGATTCGACGCCGATGATCCTGTTCATCGGCCAGGTGGCGCGCGACCAGATGGAGCGCGAAGCCTTCCAGGAGATCGATTATCGCCGGATGTTCGGCCAGATGGCGAAATGGGTGGTCGAGATCGAGGACGCCGCCCGCATCCCCGAACTCATCAGCCAGGCCTTCCACCGCGCCGTCAACGGCCGGCCGGGACCGGTGGTCGTCGCGCTTCCCGAGGATATGCTGACCGATATGGTTGATGTCGCCGACACACCGCCCCACAAAAAGGTCGAAGCCTTTGCCGGCGAACAGCAATTGGAGGAACTGCTCGGTCTTCTCTCGCAGGCCAAGCGCCCGATGGCGGTCGTCGGCGGCGGCGGCTGGACGCAGCAGGCCGTTGCCGATCTGAAGGCCTTTTCGGAAGCCTTCAGCCTGCCGATCGCCGCATCCTTCCGTTGCCAGGATCTGTTCGACAACGAGCATCAAAACTATGCCGGCGATCTCGGCCTTGCCGCAGGGCCGAAGCTGATCCGGCATATCAAGGATTGCGATCTGCTGATATCGATCGGCGCCCGTCTCGGGGAGATGACGACAGGCGCTTATACGCTGATCGACATTCCCGTTCCGAGGCAGTCACTCGTTCACATCCATCCTGGCGCCGAAGAACTCGGGCGGGTCTATCACGCAAGCCTGCCGATCAATGCCAGTGTCGCCGGTTTCCTGTCGCAGGCGGCAAAGCTGAAGCCGCCTGTCGCACCGGTATGGACGGATTGGACCAGGACTGCCCATACCGACTACCTCGAAAACCTCAAGCATCCCGAGGTGCCGGGTCCGGTGCAGATGGGCGACATCATGGAATGGCTGCGCGGCCATCTCAAACCCGATGCCATCCTGACCACCGGCGCCGGCAATTATTCCGCCTGGGCGCATCGTTTCTATCAGTATCGCTCGTTCCGCACCCAGCTCGGGCCGACCAACGGCTCCATGGGTTATGGCGTGCCGGCGGCGGTCGCCGCCAAGATCACCGATCCCTCGCGCACGGTGGTTGCCTTTGCCGGCGACGGATGTTTCCTGATGAACGGCCAGGAACTCGCAACGGCGATGCAATATGACGCCCGGGCGATCTTCCTCGTCATCAACAACGGCATGTACGGAACGATCCGCATGCATCAGGAGCGCAGCTATCCCGGCCGTGTTTCCGGCACCCGCCTGACGAACCCGGATTTTGCCACGCTGGCGCGGTCCTACGGCCTGCATGGCGAGACCGTGGAGAAGACGGAGGACTTCGCCGGCGCTTTCGAACGCTGCGAGGCATCGGGCAAGCCCGGCCTCATCGAAATCCGAATCGACCCGGAAGCGCTGACGCCGAAAATGAGCCTGACGCAGATTCGCCAGCAGGCGATTGCTCAGGGAAAATGATCGGGAATGCGCCGCCTGAAAGCCAGGCGGCGCGCTTCAATCTTCCGCGTCGATGCTCGCCGGCTCGTCGAGCATCGTGCGGTAACGATGCAAGCTTTCTTCCAGGTGGGTGATCAGCGCGTTCTTCGCGGCCTTGACGTCACCCTGGGTGATCGCGGCCAGAATGGCGGCATGTTCCTTGTTTATCTTCTTCAGATAACCGCTGTAGCCGCGCGCCGATTGCCGATGCTTGAGCACGAGATCGAAATTGATGCTCTCCATCACCGCTTCCAGAAAACTCGGAAAATGCGGATTGCGGGTGGCACGGGCGATCGCAAGGTGGAATTCGTAATCGGCGCGCGCCTCGACGACGGCATCATCGGTGACCAGGTTTTCGAGGGCGTCGTAGGCCCGGGCGATCTCGGCAAGCGCCTCTGGCGTACGCCTCGCGGCTGCAAGCGCGACGGACTGGATCTCGACGCCGAGCCGCAATTCCAGGATTTGCATCGCCGAGCGAATATCCTCGATGCGGCTGATCTCGAAATTGAGAGTCTTGGCATCCTTGTCGGAAACATAGACGCCGGCGCCCTGGCGCGCGGTCACCCTGCCGCCGACCTTGAGCGAGGTGAGCGCCTCGCGAATGACGGTTCGGGAAACGCCGAATTCCTCGCATAGCTGGGCACTTGACGGAATTTTCTCGCCGGGCGCATAAAGGCCGGAGTCGATGCGCTCCATCAGCTTCGCAACGACGATTTCCGCGAGATTGCCTCGTTGCGTGATGATTGACACTTGTGTGCTCCGGTTTCCACGATCGAATTTAGCACATATCACATGTCATGCCACATATGATCACGAGATGTCCGGCTTTTCGGAAATTATCCGGTTGATGACCTGAAACGGATGCGGGATACGCTTGCCGTCGATTTCCTTTACCTGGGAGCGGCACGAATATCCTGTCGCCATGAGGATATAGGCTTCACCGGCCGCATCAAGCTCGGGCTTCCAACTCATCGCATAGAGGCGTTCGGAGATCGGTCGGTTGCGGGCTTCGTGGCCGAAGGTGCCGGCCATGCCGCAACAGCCGGTTTGTGCCGCCTGAAGGTCGATGCCGAGGCTTTCGAATATTTTCTGCCATTGTGCGACGGAGGCGGGCGCATTGGTGCGCTCGGTGCAATGGGCCATCAAGCGGAAGCTTTTGCCTTCGGCAGCGGAAGGCGAGGCGGCGAGCCGATCGAGGTTGGCGACCAGCCATTCCTGCGGCAGCAGGACATTCGCCTTCGATATCCCCTTATATTCGCTGCGAAAGGCGAGCGTCATCGATGGATCGAGCCCGACGAGCGCCACGCCTGTTTCATCCAGTCGCTCGAGATAGCGGGCCGTCCGCTTGGCCGCCGCCTCGAAGCGTCCGAGATAGCCATGAACATGCAGGGCTTTGCCATTGGTGTGGGAGGCTGCAAGGAACGGCGTGAGCCCGATTTTTCTGGCGAGCCCGATTGCGGCAAGCGCAACGTCAGGATCGAAATAGGCGGTGAAGGCGTCGGCGACGAAGACGACGCTGCGCTGCCGTTCTTGCGGCGGCAGAGCTTCGATCGTTTGAGCGGTCGCAAGCGGCATGCCGAGGCGGGCGGCTTCCCTGGCGAGCGAGATTCGCGGCAGATGCGGCAGGGAGGTCAGCCCGGCGACACGCATCATCGTCCTGCCGGCGCGCGTGCCTACGACCAGATTATAGGCGGGCCGGATGCGCCGGACGAGCGGCAGGGTGGTTTCGATCGCCGCGACCAGCGGATCCTTCAGCGGGCGGAGGTAGCGTCCGTAATAGAGTTCGAGGAATTTCGAGCGGAAGGCCGGCACGCTCACCTTCACCGGACACTGCCCCGCGCAGGCCTTGCAGGCTAGGCACGTGTCCATCGCCGCGCGCACCTCGTGGGAAAAGTCATCGCGATTTGCCGGGTTCAGCGAATTGAAGGCGCGCCGCGCGAGGCTGGCGAACGGAATGCTCCGCCGCAGGCGCGCCGCCTCCTGGCGGGGGTCGATGCCCTTCTCGGCCAGCAGCCTCAGCCATTCCCGCATCAGCGCGGCGCGGCCCTTGGGCGAAAAGCGCCGGTCGCGCGTCGCCTTGTAAGAGGGGCACATCGGGTTCGTTTCGTCGAAATCGAAGCAGGCGCCGTTGCCGTTGCAATAGGCGGCATTGTCGAAGGCGGAGCGGATCTCGTTGCCGATGATGCGATCGATGCCTCCGCGCAACGGAACATTGTCGATCTTCGTCAGTCCCTCCGCGGAAGGGGTCGCGATCTTGCCAGGATTGAGCCGATTCTCGGGATCGAATGCCCGCTTGATCTCCTGCAGGCTGGGATAAAGATCGCCGAAAAATTCCGGCACATATTCCGAACGTACGCCCTTGCCATGCTCTCCCCAGAGCACGCCGCCATATTTGCGGGTGAGCGCCACGACGGCGTCGCTGACTTCCCGAACCAGCCGGACGTGATCAGCGCGGGTCAGGTCGAGCGCCGGCCGCACGTGCAGGACGCCGGCATCGACATGGCCGAACATGCCGTAGGAAAGGCCGGCGCCATCGAGAAGTGCGCGGAATTCGCGAATATAGGCCGCCAGATTCTCCGGCGGCACGGCCGTATCCTCGACGAAAGCGACGGGTCTGACCGGCCCTTCCACGTTGCCGAGCAGGCCGACCGCGCGCTTGCGCATCGACCAGATCGCCTCGACATCGGCATGACCCCGGGCGATCGTATAACCGGCATGGCGGGCATTCGCGCCCGTGTCGAGCGCGGCGGTCACCTCCGCAAGCTGGCGTTCGAGTTCCTCTTCATCGTCGGCGAGCACTTCGGCAATATTGATGCCGTTCGTCGTGCTGTCCGGATCGTCGGGAAAGAAGCGCGCAATGCCGGTCCAGACGATGTCGCCTTTCGCCAGGCCGAGAACTTTCTCGTCGACCGTTTCCACCGAGGCGACATTCAGCGCCACGAGGTTGCGGGCATCCTCCAAGGCGGTGTTGAAGTCGCCGTAGCGGATGTTGATCAGCGCCGCATGGGCGGGGATCGGCAGGAGGTTAAGCTCGGCTTCGGCGATCATCGCCAGCGTTCCCTCCGAGCCGCAGAGTATGGCATTGAGGTCGAAGTGTCCGTCGCCGCGCCTGACATGGGCGAGGTCGTAGCCGGTCATATAGCGGTTGAGCTTCGGGAAGATTTCGGCGATCCGCTCGTGTTTTTCCCGGGCGATCCGTTCAACCGCCCTGTGGATCTTGCCGACGCGGCTCTCTCGCGCGGCGATCTCCTCGAACGCTTCCGCGTCGAGCGGGCGCGACCAAAAGTCGGACCCGTCCGTAAGAACGATGCGCAATCCGAGGACGTGGTTGCTGGTCTTGCCGTAGAGGCAGGAACCCTGGCCGCAGGCGTCGGTGGAGATCATGCCGCCGATGGTGGCGCGGTTGGAGGTGGAGAGTTCGGGAGCGAAAAAGAGGCCATGGGGCTTCAATGCCCGGTTCAACTGATCCTTGACGACGCCCGCCTGGACGCGCGCAATCCTTCGGACGGGATCGATCTCGAGAACGGACGTCATGTGCCGCGAACAGTCCAGCACAATGCCCGATGTCAGCGATTGACCGTTGGTGCCGGTGCCGCCGCCGCGCGGCGCGAGGCCGATCCCTCGGAAGGCGGGTTCCGATAGCACGGCCGCCACGACCTGCAGGTCTTCGACGGCCCGCGGAAAAAGGATGCCGGTCGGTTCGACCTGGTAGATGGAATTGTCGGTCGAAAACACGGTTCGGCTTGCCGCGCCGGTTTCGATATCGCCGGAAAACCCCGCCTCGACAAGCCGCTGGAAGAAACCTGCGGGGGGCAGGGGGATTGAAACCTTCGGCTGGAGGCGTGGAATCATTTCGAAACCTTCAGAATGCACTTGAGCTTTACCAAGCTTAGCATATAAGTGATAACATACAATGATGGCGCAGCGCCAAACAACGAGGTGGAACTTTGAAGAACCAGACCGCAATCATCGTCGGCGGCGCTTCCGGGCTCGGATTGACGACGGCGAAGCTCATGATCTCGCATGGGGCCACCAGGATTGGGCTCATCGATCGCAACGAGGAACTGCTTGCTTCGTCGGCTGCGGCGCTGCGCGCGCTGGGCGCCGAGGTCGCAACGGCCGTTGCCGATATTTCCAAGTCGGAAACGGCGCATCGCGGGTTTAACGAGATCGCCGGCACGCTCGGCCGGATCCATGTGCTCGTCAACAGCGCCGCCATCTATCCCCGGCGGCCTATCCTTGAGATCACCGATGAGGAGTGGGATCTCGAAAATGCGATCAACGTCAAGGGTACCTATCATATGATGGTCGCTGCCGTCCTGCATATGCGCCAGCATGTGAACGCGCCCGCGGTGACGGGGCGGATCGTCAACGTGACCTCGGTCGATGCTTTCAAGGCCCACCCCCAAAACGCCCATTATGCCGCAACCAAGGCTGCCGTCGTCAGCCTGACGAAATCTTTTGCCCAGGAATGCGCCAAGGATCAGATCCTTGTCAATTCCGTCGCACCCGCCGGTTTTGCGACCGACCGCGCAAAGGAGCTCGGATTTCTCCCCGAGCTCGCCAAGGCCAGCGCGCTTGGCCGTGCGGCCGAGCCGGCCGAGATGGCGGAATGGATCGTCATGATGGCGTCGAGCCGCAACACCTATGCCACCGGCGAAAACGTCGTCGTCAGCGGAGGCTACATCTATGTCTGAGCCGCTGGCCTATCGGGTCGCCGTCGTCACGGGTGCGACGAGCGGCATCGGCCGCGCCACCGTCGGCAGGCTGCGCGACATGGGGCTGACGGTTTATGCCGTCGGCCGAAACGCCGAGGCACTCGATGAATTGGCCGCGGAGAGCGGAGCCAAGCCGATCCGGGCCGATGTCCGCGACACCGCTGAAATCGTGCGGCAGCTTGATGGCGTTGATGTCGACATCCTGGTCAACAATGCCGGCATTCTCTCGACGCGGGCAACGTTCAGCGAGATCGAACCTTCCGAGATCGATGCCATGATCGACATCAATCTCAAAGCGCCGATGCATCTGACCCGCGCGTTCCTGCCTGCCATGGTCGAGCGAAAGCGTGGCCATCTCATCTATATCGGTTCGAGCGGCGGCCAGGCGCCCTATCCGAACATGGCGGCCTACGGCCCGTCGAAGGCCGGGCTCAGCCTGTTTTGCGACAATCTCCGCTGCGATCTGCTCGGAAGCTCGGTTCGCGTGACGGAGGTAGTGCCGGGCCGCGTCCAGACGGACCTTTATCGCACCGCAATGGCGGGCAATCAGGCTCGGACCCTGCTCTACGACGGCTACCGTCCGATACAGTCCTCCCACATCGCCACTATTATCGCCAATGCCATCGAGCTTCCCATCTTCGTCGACGTAGCCCGGATCGAAGTCTTCCCGACGGATCAGGCGACCGGCGGCGGCACGATGGTCAAATTCCCTGGGCAGTAGACGGGCAATCTGGAGACTTGCCGATGATGGCTGAACTTTCCGCTCCGGACTGTCGGCAATCCAGCGCCTCGATCGGGCGGCAACGATGCCGGTGCCGAGGCACCTGCATCGCCCTCCAGGGAACAGAAGCGCCACTCCGGCGTTCGAACTAAAGACGACGGTTCTCACGTCTTTTGGGAGTGCGCGATATGGAAGAGATGACCAATATCATCAAGGACCTCAGCATCGAGGAACGCGAGGAAATCTTCGTCGACATCGCTCGTACGCTGGAAGACACGGCACGTGAGGCCCTTGTCGAGGGCAATATGCAGTTTGCAGAAATTTCCAACAACATGGCCGAAGCGATCCGCGTCAACGCTGACGAACTCGCCCGCGACGATCCTGAGAATGCCGAGCGCGTGCTGCTGCAGGCAACGGCGATGATCTCGCAGTTCGAGGCCGTGCACCCCTATCGCATGGTGAGCATGGCCGTCCACTGACGGCCGGCCGAGTGCTCCGGTTGATCCTCCGTTCAAATCATTTGCCATAGGCGGGAACTCTCGCTACCCGCGAGGGTTATCGGATCACAACATCCTTTGCATGAATGGAAGGAGGACCGCTATGACGTCCAGATCCGTTGTGCCGCCGGAAAGCGGTACCGACGACGCGCGCTCCGCCGACACGCGAGATGCCGAGAAGGATCGCCGAAGGACATTGGAGAATGTCCGCAGCACCGTAAGGCCTGAGACAGACGGCGACAGCAACACCGAAACTCCAAGCCTGAAGCTCGCGAAGGAATATCTTAGCCTCGGCGGGCGCCGCCGGTCCAAGATTGACGACAATATCACCGAAGTCCGCCAATGGGATCGAGATCCGCCCGAGGCCGAACGGTTCTGGACGGAACGGGTAGAGACGCTTTCAAAACATGACCGTAAACAGGTGGAGGATTTTCTTCCAACCATCAACACGCCCTGAACGGCTCATTGAAATGTGTTGGAGGAGATCATGGCTATAGACAAGCACGAGCAGATACGCCGCCGTGCCTATGAAATCTGGGAGGCCGAGGGCCGCCCTGATGGTGCGGACCAGCGCCATTGGCTGCAAGCCTGCGATGAACTGGCTGGCGACGATGAGCATGAGACCCTGCAGGACCTGCTCGATGAAGACGATAGGGATGATGCGGCGCTGCTTCAAGGCGCCGGTGAGAGCGGCGACCTCGATCGGCCGCCACCAAGGCTTGGCCGGGCCGCCCTGACTTCCGTGCCCGATATCGAGGTGACCACAGGCGAAAAGCCGTCCTCCCAGCGGAAGATCAGGAAGACTGAAGGGCCTTAATCGGATGCAGCATCTCGATCACGCCATCCAGATCGCTCTCGAGGCGCATGAAGGGCAGGCTGATAAGACCGACCGGCCGTACTTCGAGCACTGCCAGCGGGTAGCCCTTCTCGTTTCCGGCGACGAGACGCGAACGGTCGCCTACCTTCATGACGTCGCCGAGAAGGGAAACGGGTGGACGCTCGACAGGCTGAGGGAGGAAGGCTTTCCGCCGGCGATCATCTCCGCGGTGGATGCCTTGACACGGCGGCCCGACGAGGCGGACGACGACTTTGTCAGACGCGCGGCGTCAAACCCGCTGGCGCTGCCGGTCAAGCAGGCCGACCTCGAAGACAATCTTCGCCAGGCCGAACAGGCCAGCAAGAACACGGAGAAATACCAGCGCGGCCTGGATCTCCTGCGCGATCTGAGGAGCGGGCAATAGGAGCGCTCGGAAGAGCGCGTACGACCCGACTTCAAGTCATGCGCCGAGAGCGGCTGCAGTCGTTTGCCCCATCTCACGTTTTATTGGCAAACCACACGGTCGGAGTGCCGAGCACGCCTCCGTTGCGCATGGCCGTCTTCAGCTCTTCGAGCTTGCCGAAGGCCTGAGCTGCTTCCAGTGTGGCGAACTCGTGCGTGACGGTAATGTCGTTGGGATTGTCAGTGGCCCGGTAGACGGCTTGCGCCGTAACGCCATTGGCCTTTTGCACCTGATCAAACGCATCGTATATCTTGCGCCATGTGGCGTAGTCGGAGACCTCGTGCCTCACGAATAGAGTGGTCATATCATCCTCCCGCGTTGCCCGCGCTGCATTGCCAAGTCCCGTTGAGATGTGTGTTACGATTGAACCAGGATCATCATGGTCTCCGGTAGGACGCCGTCACTCGCCATCGCATCGGCCGCGGTCTTAGTCTGCATGAAGGCCATCAACTTTTGTATGTCTGCGACCTCCATCACCAAACCAACGCGGTTGGGCGTTTGAGGGTCTGTAAAGGTGCGAATATTCGTGACGCCGACGGGTTCCAGCACCTGCTTGCGAACAGGCGAGGCGAGCCAGTGTTTCGTGTCTTTGACGTTGTGGCAGACCATTACGGTAGGCATCGCATCCTCCTCCCATGACTCCGAAATGAAGTCGGAGTATACCACTGGGGCAGGCTGGATTTCACTTAAATAATATTGCATTTAAGGAGAGCTAAACTATGAATTAAGGGGGTCAGTATGATTATTATAAGTAATCCGAAAATATTAATGGCGCGCGAGATAAATACATAGAACTCGCCAAATCTGAAGGATCGTGACGGATTTTGGGATACCATGGCAATATCGGTCGACGTATCATCGACAATCGAAGCGCGCACGAGAGGGTCAGCAATGATCGAACGCGTACCATTTGATCTCAAGGCCTATGTGCGCGGCAGTGAAACAAGGCCATGCTTTATCTGCGGCTTGGTCAACAACGACCCCGCTTGCTTTCATCATCGCATTTTCGAGGACGATGAGACCATCATCTTCCTGAGCAAATATCCGACCCTTCCTGGTTATTGCCTTGTCAGTCCGAGGGAGCACCGGGAGGATCTGGCGCGAGACATATCGACAGACGAATATCTTCGATTGCAGGAGAAGGTTCACATCTTGTCGCGCGCCCTCAAAAGGGTGTTCGACGCCGAGCGAATTTATGTGCTTTCACTCGGCAGTCAGCAAGCCAATAGCCATTTACATTTTCACGTCGTTCCCCTGCCTTCGGGCGTGCCGCTTGAAAAGCAGCAATACCATGCGTTGATGGGTGAGCATGGCGTTCTGCAGATACCGGACGATCAAATGGCAGAATTGGCGCGGCAGATCGCTGAAACTTACGATACTGAACGGATCGCATCATAGCTAAACGGCGTACTTGGAGTCGACGTGGCCGCCCTAATTTGGTGACGCTACCGGTCGCCGCACTGTGTGAAAAGCAGTCGGCATCCGATCTCAACTCAAAAAATCCGGAAATCCCGTATATTACGGAAAATAGGTGATCCGAATGACATCCACAGTCACGGCCGCTGCCGTGTCCAAGAATTTTGGTGCCTATCAGGATGCGGCTGTACGTGAGCCGGTGATTATTACAAAGAACGGTCGGCCGCGGACGGTATTGATAGCCTATGAAGACTATCTCCGTTTCACGAAACGCGATCGTCGTGTCGACCTGACGACGACCCTCGGCGATGAAGAGCTTGCGGCGATCGAAGCGTCGCAGATGGGGCCGGGGCTTGAGCATTTGGATTCCGAACTAATGAATAAGCATGCTTCCGACTGAGCCGAAGGTTGGTTGGTTTTTCCGCTATTCTTATCTCTGGCATTGGCAGCATCTCGAAGGTCGAGAGGAGGGCGACAAGGATCGTTCGGCCCTGGTGCTTGCGATCGTCACCGCGCTGGACGATGAAGTGCCGATCGTGCGAGTGCTGCCGGTGACCCATTCGCCACCGTTCGATCCGGCTGATGCGGTTGAAATCCCGGCCGCCACGAAACGGCGTCTTGGGCTGGATGACGAGCGATCGTGCATCGTACTGACGGAAAGCAATCGCTTTGTTTGGCCGGGGCCGGACGCTCGGCCGCTCGACAATGAGAGCGGTTATTGGGCCCGCTGCCGCCGGCGCTGTTCGACGAAGTCAAGCGCCGTTTTGTCGAGCTGGCGCGCGGACAGCGTCATCGCGCCACTCCCCGCAGCGAATGATTGTGCCGCTGCAATAGGCCCCGAAGGGCGCCCGATCCCGAGCTAAGACTGAAGATCAAAGGCCGGCACGCGCACGCCGTTCTCACCGAAGTGCCGCTCCAGCTCGTCAAGATCCGGACGGGCCGGCGGATTGCCGAGCGCCTCTGCCCAGTTCTCGCGGCTGGGCAGGGCCATCGCCGCGGTGACGAGCACGGTGGTTCCCGGGCCGAGTTCGCCGCGCAACTGCGGCAGCAGGGTCTTGGCATGGACGAGGTTGGTGTTCGGGATCGGGCTCATCGTATGCCCGGCCCTCGGACCGGATGACAGATCCACGATGGCGCTGACATCCGTCTGCCCGTACCAGACGGCCCGGCCTTCCGCCTGTTCGGATCGATCGGCATTGAAATCGGCGCGTTCGATCGCAAAACCACCTTCTATGGTACTGAGCCCATGCGGCGTGGTTATGCGGTGGATGCGGATGTGCCAGGGGTTTGCGGGAATGAGCCAGGTCTCGATGGCGACATCGTTCCAGGGGCGCCAGCGCGAATAGAGCAGGTCGCCCGATATCAACGCCTCTTCGAGGGATTCCCGCATGCGGAAATGGACGCCGTCGTCGGAGAGGCCGAGCGTGCCGTCGAAGCTCGCGGCGGCAAAATTGCGGTCGTCGGCTTCGATATTGAAGGCGTAGCGGGTGGAGTAGACGAATTTCGAATATTTCTCGTTTGCGCCGCGCATCTTGTCGTGCTGCTGGCCGGAGGAGAGCACGACGACATTTCCCGGCGTATGCATGGCGACCATGCCCGCCGGCTTCAAAGCCACCGGCTCTGAGAATTCCGGCTGCGGCGCTTCTTCGGCCGCCCAGAAAGGGTGATCCTGAGGAAGGGCGAGCGGCAGGAAGAATTTCAGCGCCCAATAGGGCGAGCCGGGAGAGTTATAGCTCTCGCTCATCAGCAGGTTCGGGTAGCCGTAGCCAATGGAGAGAACGCCATCCCGGTCGGCGATCGGCAGCGCCGACCACCAGCGGATATGGCGCATGTAGTAGCCCTTGATCTCGGCCCAGGGCAGCGCCTCGAGGCCGGCAAAGGCAAGCGCGCCCCAGAAGCCGCCGGCGGCGAAACGGTAGGTCTGGCTGCGGCCGAAAGCAAGGGCGGCGCCATCAGGGCCGAACCAGTGGCGGATATCCCGGGCGAAGATTTCGGCGCGATGGCGGAAGCGCTGCTTGCGCGCCTCGTCGCCGCGCGCCAGCACCGCATAGATCAGGCCATAGAAATGCATGGCGAAGGGAATGTAATGATCGACCCGCCGGACCGGTCCGTCGCGATACCAGCCTTCCCCGAGGTCGAAAGCTTCCAGTTCTTCGAGATAGGCGAGGGTTTTCCGGTGATCGAACGCCACGCTTACGCGTTCCAGCCCGAGATCGATGAGCACACGAAAGAATTTCCAGTTGTTGTCGATGAATTCCAGCTCGCGCGCTCTGAGAAGATAGGCAGCGACCGTCTTCTTATCGCTGTCGTCAAGCGGTTCCCAGATATGCTCGGGGACAAGCGCCAGGGCGAAGCCGACGGCGGCGAGCTCGACCAGCCGCTGATTGCGGTCGGTAAGATCGCCCCAATATTCGGGATGAGCAGGATTGGTGCCGTTTGCGAGCCCGCGCCGATAGAGCTCCCAATGCGGGAACGCACCGCCGCCGGCAGCGAGCGGAACAATTCCCCAGAGCGGCCGCGCAAATCCTTCCAGATCCGCCGCTGCCCGGTCGAAGATCGCGCCGGCTGCACCGAGGCGCACACGAGCGCCGCCTTCGGAAAAATACGGCAGCAGCGGTTCGAACAGATCGATGACGGCCTTGGAGAGGTCGTCGCGTGTCTTCAGGGGATTGCCGAAAAGCGGATTGGCCCGGGCGGGATCATATATCATTGTCAGCTCGAAATTCATGGAAAACCCGATCGGCCGCGGGCGGATGGTAACCCGCGGCCGTCGATATCTCGTGGGCCTACTTGATGGCCTTCACGCCTTCGGTCATTTCCTTCAACCCGTCGTCGACGGAGGTGTTGTCGGTCATGATCGCGTCATGCACACGGTTGAGCACCACCTCGATCTTGGCGGCGTTCGGGTTGACCGCCATCTCAAGGTAGGTTTTCAACGGCTTCAGCGCCTCCTTGCTGGCGGCATCCTCAGGAAAGCCGGGCGTTGCCGCGATCTTGGCGCTGACGTCATCCGTCTTGAGCGCGGGGAAGGTGCCCGTCGACGCGATGACATCAGCGCCCTCAGGACCGGTGACGAACTTGATGAAATCGAGAGCTGCATCCTTGTGGTCGGAATTGGCGTTGACCGCCAGCCCGGAGATCTGCGCGGCCGTTGTCCCGGCCGCGACGCCATCGGGATGCGGGAACTTGACGATGCCCCAGTTCTTGCTCTTCGATTCACCCGATTTCACCTTGGTGATCTGGGTGCCGACGAACCAGGTTCCCATCGGCAGCATGCCGATCGTGCCGTTGAAGAAGAGCGCCGAATAATGCGTGTTCGAGGTCTTCAGGAAGGCATAGGAGGGAATGGCGCCATCCTTCTGCAGGGTGAGGGCGCGCTCGTACCAGGGTTTCAGGAAGGCATAGTCGCCGTCGACAAGCGTGTGTTTTCCGTCAAGGATGCCGGGCAACTGGACAGTCGAGCGCCATGTATGAAGTAGCGCGCCGTAGGTCTTGTTGGTGCCCATGCCGCCGGTAAGCTTCTCGGCAGTCGCGTCGAATTGCGCCCAGGTCATGTCATTGGTAGGGTAGGGGACGCCTGCTTTGTCGAATATGTCCTTGTTGTAATAGACGATCCAGAAGTCGGAGCGGAACGGCAGCGAATAGACCTTGCCGTCGATGGTCAGTTCCTCGATCAGGCCGCCATAGGGAGCCGGGTCGATCTTCTGATCCTTCACGAAGCTGCTGAGATCGGCGATGTTGCCGGCGCGCACCAGGTTGGTGTAGCCCGGCACATCTTTGATGGTGACGATGTCGATATCCTTGGAGCCGCCGGTCAGCTGCGTCGAGATCATCTGCTGATAGTCCTGCGAGCCGAGGTCCATCGGCTCGAACTTCACGTTGGGGTGTTTGGCCTGATAGGCCTCGATCAGCGGCTTGTAATAGGCGGTTTTGTCCCAGTCCCACAAAGCCCATTTGAGCGTCACAGCGTCCTCAGCAAGCGCTGCGCCGGCAGTCGTTGCGGCCAAGGTGAAACCTGCCAAGGCAAGTCTCATCGTCCTCCCGAATTTATCCAAATACATTCCCGTTCTCCTTCCCTGGATCATCTCTGGATCAGTTGTTTTATGAAGCGTCTCGTGCATGCGGTTCGCGGTGCGGCTGCGTTGCGTTTGGCAGGTCTAGAACCGTCACCGCCGCCCGATGGACGCCGAATGCGACGGCGAACATTCCGAGTGAAAAATTGAAGGTCGCCGGCATGAACACGGAAACCGGATAGAAGAGGATGTGCGCCAGCCACAGGGCGGCGTTGACGGCGAGCGCGGCAAGCGCCGGCAGCGGGCGGGCGACGGAGGCGAGCGCGGCGAGGCGAAGGAGCCGCAACGCCGGCAGATCGCGCATGACCATCAGCACGATGAGATGGCAAGCGGTGACCGCGAGGAAGGCGGTGGCAACAAGCGCGACCGCCAGCGGCGCGGCGAGCATCAGGTTGTCATGCGCACCGGCTGCATAGCTGAGGATCGCATGGATACCGAGTGCCAGCCCGCCCGTCTGCGCCAGACCCCAGGCGGTGGCGCGCCAGAAATAGTGCAGGAATGCTTCAGTGAAGTCCCTGAGCAGATAGGTGTTGCGATCCTCGACGAAGGCCACCGAGACCTGGGCCATGGCGACGATTGCCGCCGGCAGCGTTACGACGGGGAGGCAGGCCAGGATGAACAGGATGTTCAGCTTGACCATCTCCCACCATTCGCGGACGAGGATCTCGGCGAACAGAGCAAGGCCGGTCCTCTTCGGCGCATCCTTCGCAATGCCCGGTCCCTCCCTCGTCCACATGTCCCGCAACCACTGCATGGCCGTCTCCCGCAGGCGCCTCAGTATAGAATCGAGCGTTCCGTTTCCTTGTCGAACAGCTGCGCATTGGTCATATCGGCGACCAGCGTCGCCTCCTCGCCGATATCAGGCCGGTAGCGCGGCGAGACGCGGGCGATGAGATTGCGCCCGCCTGCCACCATGTTCAGATGCACTTCCGAGCCCATCGGTTCGGCCAGTTCCACCACCGCCTTCACAGGTGCCATATTCTCGGCCGGGATATCGGCTGGCGGCAGTTCGTGGAAGTTCTCCGGGCGGATGCCGAGCACCAGTTCGCGGCCCTCGTAGGGGGCGATCCTGCCCTTGTCGAAATGGGCAGGCAGCGGCAGTTCCCGGCCGTCGAAGACGGCGATATAGCCGTCGTCCCGGCGCAAAATGGTCGAGGGCAGCATGTTCATCTGCGGCGCGCCGATGAAGCCGGCGACGAACATGTTGACGGGACGGTCGTAGAGGTTCTGCGGCGTATCCACCTGCTGGATGTGCCCGTCCTTCATGACGACGATCCGGTCCGCCATGGTCATGGCCTCCACCTGGTCGTGGGTGACGTAGATGAAGGTGGCGTTGAGGCGCTTGTGCAGCTTGGTGATTTCCGAACGCATCGTGCCGCGCAGTTTGGCATCGAGATTGGAAAGCGGCTCGTCGAGAAGGAAGACCGCCGGATTGCGCACCATCGCACGGCCGAGCGCGACGCGCTGGCGCTGCCCGCCCGAAAGCGCCTTCGGCTTGCGGTTCAGGAGATGAGAGATGTCGAGGATCCTGGCGGCGTCCTGCACCTGGGCATCGATGAAGTCGCGCGACACCTTCCTCAGCTGCAGACCGAAAGCCATGTTCTTGTAGACGGTCATATGCGGGTACAGCGCATAGTTCTGGAAAACCATGGCGATATCCCGATCCTTGGAGGGAACGTCGTTCATGACGTCGCCGCCGATCTTGAGCTCTCCTCCCGATATCTCCTCGAGGCCGGCGATCATCCGCAGCGTCGTCGATTTACCGCAGCCGGAGGGGCCGACCAGGATGATGAATTCCTTGTCGGCGATTTCGAGGTCGATGTCGTGGACGACGGTGAGCGCGCCGTAGGATTTGTTCAGCTCTTTAAGCGAAATGCTGGCCATCGGGTCCTCCTGAATTCACCAATAGGAAGACCAGCTGCGCGAAAGGCGCGTCAAAGCTTCCATGTAATAATAATCTCCCCAGGAGACGCATTCATCGACACCCTCGCCGCGGCAGGTGTTGAACGGCGATTTCTTCGAATAGGTGGCGTGCAGCACCAGGCCGTTGGAGACGGCTGGGTCCTTGACCGCGTAGTGATCGGCAAGGCTCTTCATCATGCGGCGCGCCAGGGTGCGATAGCGTGCGGCCGGTTCCGGCTCGACGAGATCGGCCATTTCCAGAAGGCCGCAGGCGGTGATCGACGCCGACGAGCTGTCGCGCGGCTCGCCGTCGCCGTCCGAAAAGACGAGATCCCAATAGGGCACCATGTCGGCCGGCAGCCGGTTGAGATAGAAGGCGAGCAGCCGGTCGAAGGTTTGGCGGTATTCCTCGATCCGCTCATAGCGATAGGAGAGCGCCATTCCCGAGATGGCCCAGGCCTGTCCGCGCGCCCAGGCGCTGTCGTCCCTGTAACCTTGCTTGGTGGCGCCGCGCACCGGCGCTCCCGTGACCGGGTCCATGTAGAAGGTGTGATAGGTGGAATCGTCCGGCCGAACCGAATTGGCGAGCGTGGTGCGGGCGTGAATGAGAGCGATCTCGCGATATTTCGGATCGCCGGTCTCGCGGCTCGCCCAGTAGAGAAGCGGCAGGTTCAGCAAGCAGTCGATGATGTAGCGGTATTCTTCCGCCACCCCCTTGCGGCCCCAGGCCTGGATGAACTGGCCGACGGGTTGGAAACGCTCGATCAACTGGTCGGCTGCCAGGATGGCGGCCCTGCGGCCATCCTCATCTCCGACAAGCTTCCAGGCGGCGATGCAGGAGGGCGAATAGAGAAAGCCCATATCGTGATGATCCGTCTCGATGCGGTTCACGATCCGATGCAGGAACGATTGGACCTGGATCTGCGCGGCATCGCGGAAAACCGCCTCGCCGCTGTGCTCGAAAGCGAGCCACAGCTCTCCGGGCCAGAAACCCGCGGTCCATTGGTCGTTCGCCACCGCGGGATAGAAATTTCCGACGCTTGAATGGTTCTGCGAGGCATGGGTGAAGGCGGGAAGGTTGCGCCTGATCTGCCCGACGGCAAGATCGAGCGCGGCTTTGACCTCCTGGTCGGTGATCGGCTGCGGGGCGACGGACGAGACGGCGTTCATGGATTTAACCCTTCAGTCCGGTCGAGGCGATACCCTCGACGAAGAAGCGCTGGAGAGAGAGGAAGACGACGAGAACCGGAATGAGGGCGACGACAGAGGCCGCCATGATGAGCCCGTATTCGGCCGAATATTGCGAGATGAACATGCGAAGGCCGATCTGGACGGTCTTCAGCTCGGTCTTGGTCAGGTAGATCATCGGCCCGAGAAAATCGTTCCAGGTGGTGACGAAGGTGAAGATCGTCAGTGTCGAGAGCGCGGGCTTCGACAGCGGCAGCATGATGCGCGCCCAGATCTGGTACTCGTTCATGCCGTCGATGCGGGCCGCCTCGCAGAGCTCGGTCGGGATCGACATGTAGAACTGCCGCATCAGGAAGACGCCGAAGGCGGTGAAAGCCTGCAGGCAGATCAGTGCCAGATGGGTGTTGTTGAGGCCGAATTCGCGCATCAGCAGGAATTGCGGCACCATATAGACCTGCCAGGGCATGGCGATGGTGGCGATATAGCCTAGGAACAGCGTGTTCTTGTAGGGGAAATTCAGCTTGGCGAAGGCGTAGGCGGCAAAGCTGGAGGTCAAAAGTTGCAGCAGCGTGACGATGATCGTCAGCTTCGAGGTGTTGTAGATGAAGAGCGCAAGCGGGATCTTCGTCCAGATATCGACGTAGTTATGCCATTGCGGCTCGGACGGTATCCACTCGATCGGGAAGGCGAAGACGTCGCGGCTGAGCTTCAGCGATGCCGAGAGCATCCAGGCGAAGGGCATCAGCATGACAACCGTCACCGTGATGACGATCGCATAGAGGAGGACCGATTTGAGGGTCACCTTGCGTCCTGCGATCCTCATTCACCATCCTCCCTCTGGCGCCGGAACTGGAAGACGGTGACGGCGAGCACGAGGAAGAACAGAACGAGCGCAACCATGCTGGAATAGCCGAGATCCCAGGAAATGAAGGCCTCGTTGTAGATGTGGTAGACGAGGACGAGCGTCGAGGTGCCGGGTCCGCCCTGGGTGATCATGTAGATCTGGTCGAACACCTTGAAGGACTGGATCGTCAGCATGACGGTGACGAAGAAGGTCGTTGGCCCGAGCTGCGGCACCGTGACATGGATGAACTTCTGCCAGGAATTGGCGCCATCGAGATCGGCGGCCTCATAGAGCTCCGAATTGATGCCCTGCAGGCCGGCCAGATAGATGACCATGTAATAGCCCATGTTCTTCCAGATGCCGAAGAGGATCACCGTCACCATCGCCCAGTGGCGGTCGGCCGACCATCCTGGCATGTTCTTGGGGTCAAGGCCGAGCGTGTAAAGGATCATGTTCACCGGCCCCATCTCGGGGTTGAAGATCATGTTCCAGACGACGGCGACGGCGACCAGCGAGGCGACATAGGGGAAGAACATTGCCGTGCGGAAGAAATTCCGTCCCACGATCTTCTGGTTGAGAAGAACGGCGAGACCGAGCGCGCAAAGGAGCGTCGCCGGCACCGAGGCAGCCGTGTAGATGATCGTGTTCCAGAACGCCGCGATGAAGGCCTTGTCCTCGAAGAGCCGCCAGAAGTTGTCGAGGCCTGCGAAGGTGATCGCGTTCGAGCCGTCCCAATGCATGAAGGCAAGCGCGAAGGCGAAGAGGATCGGGCCGAGCGTGAAGACGGCGAAGCCGAGGAAGTTCGGCGCGATGAACGAATAGGCGACGAGCGCATTGCGGACCTTGCGCTGGCGCTTGGACAGGACGGTGACCTTCCGGCGGGCCACGGCCGGGGCGCCATCCCTAGAGATGACCGAATTCGATATGGACACCGATGCTTCCTCCTGGACGGGCATTCTGCGGCTGGCGGCTTCCAGGATTCTCCAACTTCAATCCAGAGCCGTTTGGGCGCGCGGGCGCCGCCTGTTCTTCCTCCTGCCAAGGACATAGCACATCTCCGGTATTGGTCAAACAAGTTCTGAATAGATCATACAAATTTTATGGCGAGCGCCAAAAACATATGATAGGTGAGCATCAGGCCGATGCCGCCATCGAGGCTTTTCCAATGCGGGGAGGGACATGTTCAGCGAGATTTCAGAGAAGCTGCCGGACGTCCTCGGCGATTTCACGCCGGGATCTACCTACTCCGACCGTGAGAGATGGAACGCGGTGCCGCAGACTGCGCGGGATGTGGTCGTGCGCGATGCCGAAGCCACATTTGCGCGCGCCTGGCCTCTCATCACTGCCTCCGATTACCGGGAGTACACGCAGACCGGCAACCGCTCGCACTTCGAGGCGCTTTATTTCACCCGTCGGCGGATGCTCAATGATCTTGTGCTAGCCGAACTCTTGGAAGCGGGGGGGCGGTTCCTGCCGAAGATCGTCGACGGCATCTTCCTGATTGCCGAGGAGAGCGGCTGGCAGCTTCCGGCGCATAATGCCTATGGGCGCGGCGGCCCGCGTTTGCCGCTTCCCGACACTTCGCAGCCGGTTGTCGATCTCTTCGCGGCCGAAACGGCAGCCCTTCTGGCGACGATCGTCGCCCTGCTCGGCGATGCGCTCGACGGCATCAGCGCGGAGATTGCGGCGCGTGTGGAACGCGAGATCGAGACCCGCATCCTGACACCCTATCTCGGCCGGCATTTCTGGTGGATGGGCAGCGGCGAGGAGCGGATGAACAATTGGACGGCCTGGATTACCCAGAATGTTCTTTTAACCACCTTCTCGCTCAAGACCGACAAGCCTACACGCCGCGCCGTGGTCGAAAAAGCGCTCGGCAGTCTCGATGCATTCCTTAAGGATTATGCCGAGGACGGGGCCTGCGAAGAGGGCGTCGTCTATTATCGCCATGCCGCACTCTGCCTGAACGGCGCGCTGACCGTGCTCGATAGCGTGGCGCCCGGCCTGTTCGACGGGATCTGGCAGCAGCCGAAGATCCGCAATATGGCCGAATACATCGCCAACATGCATGTTGCCGGCCGCCATTATTTCAACTTCGCGGATTCCTCCGCGGTGGTCGAGCCTTGCAGCCTACGGGAATACCTGTTCGGCAAGTCTGTTGGTTCGGAGATGCTGGCGACGTTCGCCGCAGCCGACCGGGCGGCAGCCGAGACCCCGCACCTGCCCGGCGAATGGAACCTCTGGTACCGCGTTCAGGAGCTGCTGGTCGGTCATACGATCCCCGCCGCCGAACCGCAGCCGGCATCCGGCCGGGATATCTTTTATCCCGGCATCGGCCTGTTCATCGCCCGCGACGGGCAATTTTCGCTCGCGGTCAAGGCCGGCAACAACGGCGAAGGCCACAATCACAACGATGTCGGCAGCCTCACGCTCTACAAGAACGGCCGACCCTTCCTGATCGACGTCGGCGTCGAGACCTACACGGCAAAAACCTTTTCGCCGCGGCGTTACGAAATATGGACGATGCAATCGGCCTATCACAATCTGCCGACCTTCGAAGGCGTCATGCAGTCCGCCGGCGAAGCCTTCGGCGCCGGCGATGTCGATTTCGATTTCGGCGACAGCGAGGCGCGCATCTCTCTCGATATATCAGGCGCCTATCCCCCGGAAGCGAATGTGCGCAGCTATCGGCGCACGGTCTCCCTGAAACGGGGTCGCCATGTCGAGATCGTCGATACCTATGACGGCGGCAAGCCGGCCGTCCTGTCGCTGATGACATGTGTGGCGCCGACCGTTGCCCCCGGCCGGATCAATCTCGCCGATCTCGGCAGCATTTCCGTCGATGGCGCCGGGTCGATCGAGATCGACGAGATCGACGTTGATGACATCAGGCTGAAAGCGGCCTGGCCCGAGAAGCTCTACCGGCTGCGCCTGCCGTTTGCCGGCAAGCTTCTGAGATTGCGGATCGTCTAGCCTGAGGAGGGCGAGCATGGAATTGACGCTGAAGATCATGGATGCCGATGGCTTCGTGCTGGCAAGCGCCACGGGGCAGGGCGAGACGTTTCTGGTCTATCGGCAGAGCTATCGCGAGGGCGACTGCGTAGTCGTGGAGGCGTCCGAACCCGGACATATCTTTCTGGCGCTGGACAGCGCGAATCAACCCGGCCCGGTCTATATGAAGGGATGCGATTATTGCCTCGCCGTGCCGTTCGGCGACAAGCGTAAACCCTATTCGCCGAACGCCTTCAGGGGCGATATTCATCGGCTTTCGGTCCGAAGCGCGCGGCCCGACGAGATTGCCCAGCGGCGTAATCTCGCCCTGAACCCCTGGGACGATCACGCCAATCGGACGCTGTTTCCGCATGCGCGCGCGAATGTCGAAACCCGGGGTGAGGCCGTCTTTGCCGCGCGCAACGCCATCGATGGCGAAAAGGCCAACGACGATCATGGCTTTTGGCCCTATACCAGCTGGGGCATCAATCGAGATCCTGAAGCCGCGCTGACGGTGGAATTCGGCCGGCCCGTCCGCATCGATGAGATTGTCTTCTACCTCCGGGCGGACTTCCCGCATGATTCCTGGTGGGAGAAAGCCAGCGTCACCTTCTCGAACGGCGGGAGCTGCTCCTTTCCGCTGGTGAAGTCCGGTGCTGCGCAAGGCTTTTCCATAGAACCCTGCATCGTCGAATGGGTGGAGCTGCACGGCCTGATCAAGGCGGAGGACGGCTCGCCCTTTCCGGCGCTGACGCAGATCGAAATCTGGGGAACGGAGGTGCCGATGGCCGGAGACCGGAACTTCGCAGCCGTTGCCGTCGAGGGCGAGGCCGAGCACGCCTAGAACCACCCGTGTCGCGCTTCCGCCAGACCGTCTGCCCGTGCTAAGGGGGATGGATGAGACTGCTTGTGGTGGAGGACAACAAGGATCTGGCGGCCTGGCTGGGCAAAGCCCTGCGGCAGGCGCAATATGCTATCGATATCGCCCATGACGGCGAGGATGCCGAGCATATGCTCAAGGTGGCCGAGTATTCGGCGATGATCCTCGACCTTGCGCTGCCCAAGCTTGACGGATTGACGCTTTTGAAGCGGCTAAGGCAGTCGGGAAACAAGCTTCCGGTGATCATCCTGACCGCGAATGCAAGCTTGGACGGCCGTGTGGCGGGGCTCGACAGTGGCGCCGACGACTATCTCGCCAAGCCCTTCGAAATTGCCGAGCTCGAAGCGAGAATCCGCGCGGTGGTGCGCCGCGGACAGGATCGCGCATCGTCCGAGATCACCGTCGGCAACCTGCGTTTTTCCGGCGGAACGCGGCAGTTTTTCGTCGCGGACGAGCTGCTGCAGCTGACGCCGCGAGAATATGCCGTTCTTGAACAGCTCGTCATGAAGCTGGGCAACACGGTGTCGAAAGCCGCTCTTTCCGAAAGCGTGTTCGGTTTCGACGACGAGGCGGATCCGAGCGCCATCGAAATCTACGTCCACCGGCTCAGAAAGAAGCTCGAAAGCAGCTCGGTTCAAATCGCGACGCTGCGCGGGCTCGGTTATCTCCTCAGACATGTCGAATAGCATCGTCATAAAGGCCGGCGCGACGATTGCGCGGCTCAGCCGGAGCCTGAGAGTACAGTTGCTCTGCTGGGTACTGCTGACCCTTCTCGGCGCGATCGGCTTCAATCTTTACGACAGCTTCTGGACGGCGGATGCGACGGCGAAGCTGGTGACGGATCGAACGCTTCTGGCCTCGGCCCGCGTCATCGCCGAGGCCGTCCGCGTCGACGAGGGCGGCAATGTTCAGGTGGACGTGCCGCCGGCAGCGCTCGAGATGTTCGATACGGGTTTCGGTGACCGGGTCTCCTATCAGGTGATCACCGCCTGGGGCAGTCTGGTGAGCGGCTTTCCCGATTTGCCGTTGCCGACTGTCCAACGGGTAGGTGAGGATCGCGCATTCCATGGCGCCAATGTGCGCGTCATGATGCTCGACCATCCCGTCGTCGGTCTTCCTGATGACGGCACCATCTCGGTCACTGTCGCCGTGACCCATAACAGCCAGTACGCGATGCGAAGGCAGCTGTGGCTTTCGGACTTCTCCAAGCAGTTCGTGCTCGTCTTCGTTGCAAGCCTGGTGACCATCCTCGGGCTCCAACGCGGCCTCGCCCCGGCTCTCCGACTGCGGGACGCCGTGCGCCAGCGCGGCCGCAACCGTCTCGATCCGCTGCCGCCCGAGATGGTGCAGAGCGAACTGCAGCCGCTCGTTCATGCGCTCAACGACTATATGGAGCGTGTCCAAAGCCAGATGGCCGCGCAGCGGCGGTTCGTATCGAATGCCGCCCATCAACTGAGAACGCCCCTGGCGCTGATTTCGACCCAGGCAAGCGTGGCGGCCCGCGAAGCCGATGCGGCCCGCCGCGACGAGGCGCTTTTTGCCCTTCGCACCAGCACGCGGCAGATATCGCGCCTCGCCAGCCAGCTCCTGACCTTGTCACGGGCCGAGCCCGGAAGCCGGCGCCCGCGCAGCGATGCGGCCGACCTCAGCAAGGCCGCCCGCGAGATCTTGGAAGCGCATGCCGAAGAGGCGTTGAGGCGCAACATCGACGTCGGTCTGGAAGCGGACGGCCCCGTCATCGTCGAAGGCGACGGGACGATGTTGCGGGAGATGCTGGTCAACCTCGTCGACAACGCGATCCGCTATACTCGGGCGAATGGACGGGTGACTGTTGCGGTGGGGCAGGCCGATAGGCATGCCATCGTAACCGTCGAAGACAACGGGCCAGGTATTCCGAGCGGGGAGCGCGAACAGGTTTTCGAACGATTTTACCGGATCATGGGGACCGAAGCGGAAGGCAGCGGCTTGGGGCTGGCGATCGTCCGGGAAGTCGTCGAAGGCGCTGGCGGTTCAGTCTCGCTCGGCGAAGCTGAAGGCGGCGGCCTCGTCGTGACCGTGCGGCTTCCGCTCACGTGAACCTGAAGCGCATCAAATGCAGAAGGCCGGGCATGATGCCCGGCCTTCTCTTCGATCTGCCTTGGGAGGAGGTCGATCGTATTACTGCGTATCCATGTGCTGCTGCGGGCGCCATTTCGCCAGGCGGTTCTCGATCACCGTCATGATGAATTCGGCAACGAGCGTGACGACCATGACGAGCAGGATCGCCGCGAACATGCCGGCCGCGTCGAACGTGCCCTTGGCGATCGAGATAAGCTGACCGATGCCGAAGCGCGCGCCGACGAATTCGCCGACGATCGCGCCGATGATCGCAAAGCCGAAGGAGACGTGCAGGCTGGCGAAGATCCAGCTCATCGCCGAGGGAATGACCACCGTGCGGGTCACCTGCCAGTCCGAGGCGCCGAGAATGCGGGCATTGGCGATCATGTTGCGGTCGGCCTCGCGTACACCCTGAAAGGCGTTGGCGAAGACGACGAAGAATACCATGATGAAGGCAAGCGCGACCTTGGAGGGCAGGCCGAGACCCATGATCATGATGAAGATCGGGGCAAGCACCACGCGGGGGATCGAGTTGATCGCCTTGATGTAAACGGAGAAGATGTCCGACAGGAAGCGGTTGCGGCCGAGGCCGATGCCGACGAAGACGCCGGTGATCGAGCCGGCGAAGAAGCCGATCAGCGCCTCCTCCATCGTCACCCAGAGATTATACCAGAGCGACCCTTCGGTGGTGCCCTCGGTTGCCCATTCGTAGAGACGCTGAAGAACGCCGCTCGGGCTTGAGTAGAAGAACGGATCGATCCACTGCATGTTGGAGGAGAGCTCCCACATGCCGATCACGAAGACCAGGATGGCGATCTGCCAGAAACGCACGAGCGTATTGCGCCGGCGTATTGCCTTCAGCGCGGAGGCTTCGATCTCGGCATCTGATGTGCCCGGGCGAAACAGCGCGGCGGAACCGGCCTCGAAAGTGGTATGTGCCATGATATCCTCCTCTCAAGCCGCTTCGCTTGCGCGGCGGTAGCTGGTCTCGACCTCTTCGCGGAGGTCCTCCCAGATCGTCTTGCAATAATCGATGAAGTTCTGCTCGTAGCGGATCTCCGACACGACGCGCGGGCGGGGAAGATCGATCGTGTAGACCGACTTAACCGTGGCGGGGCCGGCTGTGAGCACATAAACCTTGTCGGCGAGCGCCACGGCCTCTTCGAGATCATGGGTTACGAAGACCACAGAAGCCTTTCGCTCCGCCCAGAGCTTGAGGAGCTCCTCGTGCATGACGGTGCGGGTCTGCACGTCGAGCGCCGAGAAGGGCTCGTCCATCAGCAGGATTTCCGGTTCGTTGATGAAGGTCTGCGCCAGCGAGACGCGCTTGCGCATGCCTCCCGACAGCTGATGGGGATAGTGGTGGAGAAACTTCGACAGGCCGACGCGCGCCAGCCAGCCGCGAGCCATCTTTTCTGCCTCGGTGCGAGACTTGCCGCGGAACAGCGGCCCGGCCATGACGTTGTCGATGACGTTCTTCCAGGGGAACAACGCGTCGGTCTGGAAGGCGAAGCCGACCCGCGGATCGATGCCGGTGATCGGCCCGCCCATCAGGCGGACTTCGCCGGCGGAGGGGCGTGCCAGGCCCGTTACGAGATTGAGCGTCGTCGATTTGCCGCAGCCGGTGGGGCCGACGACGGCGACGAACTCACCGCGGGCGACCGTCATGTTGAAATCGCGCAGCGCGGTCAGTGATTTTCCGGTCGGCGAGACGAAGCGCCGGCTGACATTGATCAGCTCGATCGCGGGGATCTGTTTGTTGTCCTGTTGCATGGTAATACCCGAGGCGTGCTTGAGGGCGCGCACGCAAAGCCCATGATCGAACGGAGGCCGCTCCCGCTTGGGAGCCGGGAGCGGCGCGACTGACTTACTTGACGTTCTTGACGAATTCCGTCGTGTAGGTCTTGGAGAGGTCGATCTGCTTGCCCTTGACGTTCTTGGAGAATTCCGAGAGCACAGCAAGCACGGTCTTCGGACCGTCTTCGGGCATGACGCCATCCGGCGTGAACATGCCCTTGCCGTCGTTCAAAGCCTTGATGTAGCCGTCCTTGTCGCCGACGTAGAAATCCTTCGGCATCTTATCCGCGATCTCGGCTGCGGAATGCGTGTTGATGTAGCGCAGGGTTTTGACGAAGGCGTTGGCGAGCTTCTGCGCCTCGTCTTTGTGCGCGTCGACCCAGGCGGTTTCCATGTAGAGCGAGGCGGCCGGATAGGTGCCGCCGAGCGCCTTTCGGGTCGATTCGACCGTCCGCATGTCGACGAGAACACTGGCTTCGCCGGTTTTGATGAGGCGCGAGATCGTCGGCTCCGTCGTCATGCCGGCCTGGATCTGGTCCTGCTGCATGGCGGCGATGAACGTGCCGCCGGCACCCACAGGAACGGTGACGACGTCACCCGGCTGCAGTCCGGCCTTCGAGGCCATGAAGAGCGTCAGGAAGTTGGTGGACGAGCCGAGGCCGGTAACGCCGAGGGTCTTGCCCTTGAAATCGGCCGGCGATTTGATCTCAGGATGCTTGCTCGAGACCATCTCGACCTCACCCGGCGCCTGGCTGAACTGGACGAGGGATTCGACGAATTTGCCCTTAGCCTGCAGGTCTACGCAGTGATCGTAGAAGCCGACGACCCCCTGGACGGCGCCTGCCAGCAGCTGGTTTTCGGCGTCGACGCCGGCAGCTTCGTTCAGGAGCTCGACGTCGAGGCCCTCGTCCTTGAAGTAACCGAGAGATTCGGCGAGCTTGGCGGGCAGATAGATCTGCTTCTCATAGCCGCCGACCATGATGGTGATCTTGTCGGCCGCATGGGCAGCTGTTGAAGCAAAGGATGCCGCGGTCAGCAGCGTGGAAAAAGCGACGGTGTGAAAAAGGCTGCGTGAAGAACGCATTGATATCTCCTCCTGGTGGTGTGACCGCATCGTCGTCTCGCCACTTAGACCGTGTCTCCTCCACGATGCTGCCCTTTCCTATGACCTCGAAGCTTTCAATTAGCTTTCAGCCGCTGACGGGGTAGCCAGTCCGTCCATGCATCCCGCTGATGCGCGCCGGTGCAGAGGCGATCACAATAAAGGCGGCTGCGCAAACCGGCCAGCAGGTTCGTTCCCGACGCCACGTTCGGATGGCGGGTTGGCTGGTGATTTCGGAAAACCTTGAGTGCTGGCAGTGCTTCTGGCAGGCCTCAGCTCGTAAAGCTTCGCAGATCCTTCAGCAGGTTGCGGTATCTGGCTTGGCTGCCGACCAGATGCTCGCGCATTGCGTTGCGCGCGGCCTGATCATCCCTGTCGGAGATGGCCATGACGATCGCTTCGTGTTCCCTGTGGATCAGCTTTCGGTAAGCGGTCTGCTCGGCGGTTCTCGTTTCCGGAACGAGCCGCGACTGCGGGATGATCACGGTTCCCTGCGATTCCAGGAAGTGTTTGAACAGCGGGTTGTTCGTCGCCTCGGCGATCGCGACATGGAGGTCGAGATCCGCCTCGCGGATGGATTGATCGGTCTCGATGCGCTGGAGGATTTTCCGGTGGCATTCGAAGATCGCCTCCTCTTGTGCCGGCGAGCGGCGCAAGGCGGCAAGTCCCGCCGCCTCGATTTCGACAGGCGTCCGGATTTCGAGCACCTCCAGATCGGAGGCGACGCGGGCCTTGTCGACCTTTCGGCCTGACAGTGACGGATCGGCGCCGATCACGAAAATGCCCGCGCCCTGGCGCACTTCGACCAGTCCATCGGAACGAAGCGCAGCGACAGCCTCGCGCACTACGGTGCGGCTGACGCTGTGCGTCTCGGTGAGTTCATGCTCGCTCGGAAGCTTGTCGCCGGCGGCATACTGGCCGCTGAGGATTGCTTGCCGGAGGCTTTCGCCGACCTGCGAGACCAGCGACCCCGAGCCTCTGCTGCGATCCTTTGCCTGCATAGCCACGCCTTGACCCCCGCTCCGGCTTTGATCCGCATGCCGACAAGATTGGCGGCATGCGGAATCTATATTCATCACACATGTATGACAAATCCTCCGATCTTTCAATGACTAACGGCATCGTCGCTGTCTGTTTTGCTGGAGTGTCGCCGGGCGCAGAGCGTCTTGTTGGCCTTAGTCGGCATCATCCGACGCTCCTCATGCTGAGGTGCGCAGCCGAAGGGCCAAGCCTCGTAGCACGCCGCAACGCTGCTTCTTGCATGTATCAGCGCCTGAGCACCCACCTCGTCCTTTGCCCAGTCAGCAGAGCCCGAGGGAGGGGACTCAGAGCCGCCTGGTCGACTCCCCGCGCACGAATCTCGGCGTCAGGATAAAATCCTGCGGCGGCTCGGCGGCGGCCTCGGGGCTTGCGATCCTTGCCAGCAGGCGCTGGGCCGCGAGTTCGCCGAGCTTCTGCGCATCCTGCACGACCATGGTGATGCGCGGCGTGATGACGTTGCTCCAGGGCACGTCGTCGACCATCGCCAGCGATACGTCGTCGGGGCAGCGGAAGCCCATTTCCTGCATCACCTGCAATGCTGCCAGGCCCATCATGTTGTTGGCGCCGATGATGGCGGTCGGGCGGTCGCGCCGCGTCAGCAGGCGCATCGCCTGCGCATGGCCGCCGGTTCTGGTGTAGCCGCCTTCGACCACCAGCGAGGGGTCGATATCCACGCCGGCGGCGGACATCGTATCCATAAAGCCCTTCAGCCGCTCATCGGCGGTATGCAGGCCGGAGGGGCCGGAAATGAAGCCGATGCGCCGGTGGCCGAGCTGCAGCAGATGCTCCGTCAGGATGGTCGTCGTCAGCGGATTGTCGGAGCCGACGAAATCGCGCGCCGCGCCCTCCACCTTCTGGTCGAACATCACGATCGGGGTCTTGAAATCGCGCAGGAACGCCGCGTATTCCGCGCCGTGGCCGTTTGTTGCCAGCGCGATGCCGGCGATCTTCTGCGCTTCCATCCGCTCCAGCAAGGCCCGTTCGAGTTCGGCCCGGCCGGAAGAATCGGCGATCAGGACGAAATAGCCGTGATCGAGCGCCTGATGCTCGATCTCCCGGCGGATATCGCCGAAGAACATGTTGCCGAGATTGGCCGAAACAAAACCGATCAGCGAACTGCGCCCGCGCGCCAGCGTCTGGGCCACCGGATCGATGCGGTAACCGGTCGATTTTATCGCCTGCTGGATGCGGTCGAGCGTCTCGACGCCGACCCGCTTCGGGCTGTTGAGCGCGAGCGAGACAGTCGAGATCGAAACCCCCGCAAGGCGCGCTACATCTCGTATAGTGGTCATATTTTCGAACCGGTTCTATGGCTTGATAGTGCCAGATTTCATCAGCCAGTGCAATAGGTTGCCGGGGTAGCGGCGCCAAGCGGCAGATATCCAGTCACATTTTAGCTGGCTGATTTCAGCTTGACACGCGAGGAGCTGGGGTGAATGATCAATGTACCGAACCGGTTCGATGATGTGAAGGGCCGGAAACAGGGAGGAGAAACCTGTGACGATTGCAGCGCGTCAGCTGGAGAAACCGGCGTCGGGAGAGACGGGCAAGCACGCCTGGTTCAGCCATGATCGCCTTGGCATGTTCATCCATTGGGGCCTCTATGCTCTCGGAGCCCGGCACGAGTGGTTGAAGAACCGCGAAGAGCTGACCGATGAGCATTACCAGCGCTATTTCGACAATTTCGATCCCGATCTCTACGATCCCAAGGAATGGGCCCGCCGGGCGCGTCTCGCCGGCATGAAATATGTCGTGGTGACGACCAAGCATCACGAGGGCTTCTGCCTTTGGGACAGCAAGGTTACCGATTACAAGGCGACGAATACGCCCTGCGGCAGGGATCTGCTGACGCCGCTGGTTGAGGCGTTTCGCGCCGAGGGGCTGAAGATCGGCTTTTATTATTCGCTGCTCGATTGGCACCATCCTGATTTTCCGATCGACGTCCACCATCCCCTCCGCAACCATGCCGACGCCAAGGCGCTGAACGCCGGCCGCAACATCGCTAATTACGCCGCCTATATGCGCGAACAGGTGCGCGAGCTTCTGACCGGTTTCGGCCGCATCGACATCATCTGGTTCGATTTCAGCTATCCCGGCCGCGAATATCACGGCCTGCCAGGCAAGGGACGCGCCGATTGGGAAAGCGAGCGGCTGATCGAGCTGGTGCGCGAGCTGCAGCCCGAAATCATCGTCAACAACCGCCTCGACCTGCCGCCGGGCAAGCTGCCGGATGTGACGACGCCGGAGCAATATACGCCGCGCGTGGCGCCTGCCATCGCCAGCCAAGGGGTGCTCTGGGAAGCCTGCCACACCTTCAGCGGCTCCTGGGGCTATCACCGCGACGAGGATAGCTGGAAGAGCCCGGAACAGATCATCCAGCTGCTGATCGATTCCGTCGCGCTCGGCGGCAACCTGCTGATGAATGTCGGCCCGACCGGGCGCGGCACCTTCGACGCGCGCGCCGTCGATGCGCTTGCGGTCTACCAGAACTGGATGGCCGTCAACGGCCGCTCCATCTACGGCGCCGGGCCATCGGAACTGCCGGTGCCGGCCGGATGCCGCTATACCCAGCGCGGCAATCGCCTCTATCTGCATGTCTACAACTGGCCCTACCGCCACATTCATATCCAGGGCCTCGCCGACAGGATCGCCTATGCGCAGTTCCTGCACGATGCCAGCGAAGTGCGTTGGCTCAGCCAGACGAAGGAAGTGGATTCCAATATCGGCGTGATGGTGCCGGAAGGCATGATCACGCTCGAACTGCCGGTTCGGCGACCTGACGTTACCGTCCCGGTGATCGAGATCGTCCTCAAGGCGTGAACTCGGTCGCATCCGCGTGTTCATTGCGTCATGGAGGGAGGAGAAACCCATGAAGGTTCTGAAGAAAGCGCTTTTGCTTGCCACAATCGGCGGCAGTCTTTTTGCCACAGCCGCATCGGCCGAACAGGTCAACCTGACCTGGCAGATGTGGACCGGTTCCGATGCCGACACCAAGGGCTGGCAGCACCTGGCCGAGATGGTCACCGCCAAGTATCCCGATATCAAGGTGACGCTGACGACGACCGGCTGGGTCGATTACTGGACGAGGCTGCCGGTGCTGGCGGCGTCGGGACAGCTTGCCGACATCGTTTCCATGCAGTCGCTGCGCATGCCGAATTTTTATTCGCTGCTTGAGCCCCTGAATGATCGGATCGCCGCCGACAAATTCGATGTCGGCGCTTTCACCCCCTCGATCATCGGCGGCATGTCCGTCGACAAGCAGCTTTACGGCCTGCCTTACGACGTCGGTCCGTGGGTCATCTATTATAACCAGGACGCGCTCGAAGCCGCCGGCGTTCCGCTGCCGAAACCGGGCTGGACGCTTGCCGAATTCACCGATGCCGCCAAGAAGCTGACCAAGGACGGTAAATACGGCTTCGGTATCACCCCGACCAACTATTCGGTCCTGGCGGCTGCCTGGGGCGATAAATATGTCAACGACGCGGGAGAGCTCGACCTCACCAATCCGAGCGCCGTTGCCGCGGCCGAGAGGGTGATCGGCTTTGCCGCCAAGGACAAGGTGGCGCCGCTGGTGCCATCGAGCGCCGATGCCGGCACGGTCATCCAAGGCCGGTTCTATTCGGGCAATGTCGCCATGTATGTCGACGGTCCATGGTCGATCATCGGCATGAAGGACAAGGTCAAGTTCAAAATTGGTTCCACCTCTCTCCCGCGCGGAGACGGCGAGCTTACCGCCGTCACGGCGGGCTCCGGTTTCGGCATCGCCACGACGAGCAAGAACAAGGATGCGGCCTGGAAGGCGATCCAGGTGCTGACCAGTCCCGAGGCCCTGCAGTATCTTGCCGAACAGGGGCGTGCGCTGCCGGCGCGTGCGGCGTCGCAATCCTCCTGGTACAAGGTGGCCGCCAAGGACATCACCAATGGCGGCGAGGCCATCGACTATTCTCTGGCGCATTCCGTGCCCTACGTGATCACCGACAACTGGGCGGCGGTCGAAAATCTGTTCAACCAGTATTTCCCGCCGGCCTTCGGCGGCAGCGCCGACGCCAAGCAGACGATGGAGTCGATCCAGAGCCTCGCGCAGCAATAGAGCCTATGCGTCCGAAAGGATGCGCAGGCGCCCGCCGCGGCAGGAATTGCCGCGCATGGAGGAAGACATGTCGGAAAGCGCCGTTGCCGAAATGACCCTGCAGCCTGGTCGGCCGCAGCGCTTTCTGAAGCCTGAGACGCAGACGGCCATGCTGTTCCTGCTGCCGAGTTTTCTCGGCTTCATGATCTTCATGGCCCTGCCGATCCTGGCGTCGCTGGCGCTCTCCTTCACAAACTGGCAGCTAATCTCGACGCCGTCCTTCGTCGGTCTTCAGAATTATATCAAGCTCTTCACCGTCGATCCGGCCTTCTACACCATCCTCAGAAACACGCTGTTTTTCGCCGTCGAATATCTGGCGGTGAACATCATCGTCTCGCTGCTGCTGGCGGTTTGGATATCCAGCCTGAAGCGCGGCAAGGCGATTTTCCGGGTGATCTTCTTTCTGCCGACCTTCACGCCGACGATTGCCGCTTCGGTGGTGTGGCTGCTGATCTTCACGCCGGATGGACTGGCCGACACCGTCATCCGTTCGCTCGGCCTCGGCCTGCCGAATTTCCTGCTGAACCCGACCTGGGCGATGCAGGCGGTCGTGATCGTCACGCTCTGGGCCAATGTCGGCTATAATGTCGTGATGTTCAACTCCGCCCTCGATCTGGTGCCGAAACACTATCTCGAAGCGGCGACGATCGACGGCGCCAATGCCTGGCAGCGCTTCTGGCGCATCCGTCTGCCGCTGATCTCGCCCACCGTCTTCTTCGCCACCGTGATGACGGCGATCACCTCGCTGCAGGTCTTCGACGAAATCTTTGCAATGACGCGCGGCGGCCCGGGCTCGGCGACGGCAACCCTCGGCTTTGCCATCTACCAGAAGGGCTTCACCAATTTCCAGATGGGCTATGCCTCCGCTCTCGCCTGGGTGATGTTCGTCATGATCATGGCGCTCACCATCCTGCAGTTCCACATGCAGCGCAAATGGGTGCATTATGACGACTGACCCGACCTCACGGCATCCGTATTCCGTCTCCGCGGGTCGGCATCGTCTCCTGCGGCGCATCGGCACCTTCTTCAGTTATGCCGGCCTTTCACTGATCGCGCTGCTTTTCCTCTTCCCCTTCTTCTGGATGGTGTCGAACGCGGTGCGCTCGAATGCCGAGGTAATGGCCGTGCCGGTTCGCATCTTCCCCGAGGAATATCATTGGGGCACATTCGTCGAGGCCCTGGTGGCTCTGCCATTCGGCACTTTCCTGCTGAATTCCCTGGTGGTCGCCTGCGGCGTCACGGCGATCGTGATTGCGGTATCGTGCCTGTCCGCCTACGCCTTCGCGCGGCTGCGGTTTCCCGGCCGTGAGGGGCTGCTGCTTACCTATCTCAGCACGCTGATGATCCCGCAGGTGATGCTGGTGATCCCGCTTTTCCTCCTGGTCAGCAAGCTCGGCTGGATCAACACCTATCATGGCATGATCCTGCCGGTCGCCTTCTCGTCCTTTGGCACGTTTCTGCTGCGACAGTTCATCCTCGGTATTCCTAAGGATCTCGACGAGGCCGCGATGATGGACGGTGCCTCGCGCCTGCGCATTCTCGTCACCGTCATCGTGCCGCTCGCCATGCCGGCAATCGGCCTTTTGTCGCTCTTCACCTTCATCGCCCAGTGGAAGAGTTTCCTGTGGCCGCTGATCGCTACCAGCGGGGTGGAAAAAGCCACACTGCCGCTCGGGCTCACATTGTTTCAGACCCAGCAGGGCACGGCGTGGAACTATATCATGGCCGGCGCGACGATCTCTATGCTGCCGGGCGTGGTCCTGGCCATCGTGCTGCAAAGGGTGATCTATAGGGGCATCACCGTCAGCTCCGGCTTCGGCGGAAGATAGTAAAAAACAGAGATTTATGTGCATCGCGCGAAGTTCGAGACGAAGCCTGTCAAGGTCGGTTGCTCGCCGCCGAAGAAGGCGCTTCCGCGCCACAATATCCTATCCCCGTTCTTAACTTTCGTTTCCTCACGAAAAGTAAAATTTAACCAAGATTTGAAATAACGCATTCACATCCGAATTGCGTAGGGGAATTCATGAAAACGGCCACGCTTGCATCCATCGCCTTGGCGATATCGGTCTCTGTTGCCAATGCACAGACGATCGGGGTTTCGATGACCAATCTCGATAAATTCAGAGAGATGCTTCTGAACGGCGTCGTCTCGCACGGGAAGACGATATCAGGCCTCAAGCTCGTCACCGCGAATGCCGAGGGCGACAACGAACTTCAGAAGAAGCAGGTTCAGCAGTTCGTTGCCGACAAGGTCGATGCCATTATCATGATGCTGTCTGATGGCGATTTCGGACCGCAAATGACCAAGATCGCAGCGGATGCCGGCATTCCCCTGATCTACATCAACACGACGCCCTCCAATCTCTCGGACTTGCCGGACAATCAGGTCGTTGTCGCCTCCGATGAGAAAGACTCCGGTACGCTGGAGACAAAGCAAGTGTGCTCTCTGCTCAAGGGCAAGGGCCGTGTCGTCGTGCTGATGGGGGAGGTCTTCCATGTGGCCGCCCGCACCCGCACCCAGGACATCGCCGATGTCATCGCGACGCCGGAATGCAAAGGCCTTGAGATCGTCGAGCAGCAAGCGGCCTATTGGTCGCGCGATTATGCCGATCAGCAAATGCAGGAATGGCTGGCGGCCGGCGTCAAGTTCGATGCTGTTATCGCCAACAATGACGAGATGGCGCTCGGTGCGATCCGCGCCATGAAGAAGGCCAATATCCCGATGAAGGACGTCGTCGTCGCCGGCGTCGATGCTACCGACGATGCGCTTGCCGCCATGGTGGCCGGGGATCTCGACGTCACCATTCTCCAGAGTGCGGTCGGGCAGGGGGCGGCGGCCGTCGACGCTGCCGTGAAGCTCGTCAACAAGGAGAAGGTGCCTCGCGAAAACAACGTCCCCTTCGAACTCGTCACACCCGAGAAAATAGCCCAATACCTGCCGAAGAGCCAGTGAGCATAAGAGGCCTATGATGTTGCATTTCTGGAATAAATTCGGCATTCGCGCGCAGATCACCGCAGGCTTCGTGCCGTTGATCCTGCTGATGAGCCTGCTCACCGTCAGCGCGATCTCCGGCATGAACGGGCTTGCCGCGATCTTCGCTTCCTATCGTGTCACGGCCGGCCAGAGTCTGGCTATCTCCGACTACAGCGACCAGTTGCACGAGATCCAGATGTCGGCGGAGGCTTTCCGTTCGACCCCGACGCAGGCTGTCGTCGACAGTTTCCGCGCCGGCGTGAAGGCCTTCGAGGCGGACGACCCGCGTTTTGCCGGCAACAAGGACCTGCAGTCGGGGCTTGCAGAAATCCGCCAGGATATTGCCGCCTACGGCAAGGCCTTCGAACAGATCGTTTCCTTGCAGGCTCGGCGCGACATGTTGATCTCCAAGGTCACCGAATTCGGCCCCTGGACCAGTATCGCGCTCAACGACGTCGTGCGCAGCGCCTGGCGCCAGAACGACGTGACGCTGCTGCAGATGACGGCGGCGACGCTGGAGGCCTTGAACCGCAGTCTCTATTTCTCTGAACGCTTCGTGCATTCCAACGATTTCGCGGCTTACGACACGGCGCAGGCGGCTCTCGCCGAAGCCGTGGCGCTCAATGACGCCGCCGCCAAGGCTGCGAAGAATGAGCTGCAGAAGAAGCGCCTGATGGGCGCCGGGCAGCTCATGCAGAACTACACCGCCCGTCTCGGCGACATGAAGGAGGTGCTGCAGGCCTCCGGCAATATCCGCCAGACGCAGCTTGGCGTGCTCGCGCCGAAAATATCAGGCGAATTCACGGATTTGCAGGCGACCGTGACAGGTGCCCAGAAGGCCCTTGATGGTTCCGTGGAGGCGACGGTCGCCTCCGCGACCAGCACGACGCTCGTCATCAGCGGGCTGCTGATCGTCATCGGCCTCGTGCTTTCCTATTTCGTCGGCCTGCTGATTTCCTCTGCGGTGCGCAAGATGGCCCAGTCCATGGAGCAGCTTGCTCGCGGCGAGGAAGGGATCGCGATAACGGGCGTCGAGCACCGCCACGAACTCGGCGCCATGGCGCGTTCGCTGAAGGTTTTCCAGGAGACGGGCCGCGCCAAGCTGATCGCCGAAGCCAATGCCGAGCGAGCTCGCCTCGCCGCCGAAGAAGAGCGGCTGCGCCAGGAAGCCGAGCGGCTGTCCGATGCGCAAGTGATGGAACATGCCTTCCGCCAGATTTCCGTCGGTCTCGACGCGTTGTCGAAGGGTGATCTCACCGTTCGCGTCGGCGAAGTCGACCATCGCTACGTCAGGATCCGCGATCATTTCAACAATTCGGTCGCAAGCCTCGAGGAAGCGGTCGACTCTGTCATTCGCGCGGTCGCCACCATCCGCTCCGGTCTGTCGGAAATCTCCACCGCCTCCAACGATCTCGCCCGCCGCACCGAGCAGCAGGCAGCCTCGTTGGAAGAAACGGTCGCAGCACTCGGCGACGTGACCCGCGGCGTCAACGGCACGGCAGAGGGCGCAGGCCGCGCCCAGGCCGTCGTTGCGACGGCCCGCACCAATGCCGAAAAGGGCGGCGAAATCGTCGCCCGGGCTATCGACGCGATGACGGAAATTCAAAATTCGTCGTCGAAGATCGGCAACATCATCAGCGTCATCGACGAGATCGCCTTCCAGACCAACCTCTTGGCGCTGAATGCCGGCGTCGAAGCGGCGCGCGCCGGTGAGGCGGGCAAGGGCTTTGCCGTCGTCGCCCAGGAAGTCCGCGAGCTCGCCCAGCGCTCCGCCAATGCGGCGCGGGAGATCAAGCAACTGATTTCCACCTCCTCGGCGCAAGTCAAGACCGGTGTTCAACTGGTCGGCGAATCCGGTCTCTCGCTGGAACAGATCGTCGAGCAGGTTACCGCCATGAATGCGACCGTCGCCGAGATCGCCGTTGCTGCCCGCGAACAGGCAACGAGCCTGCGCGAAGTCTCGGCCGCCGGCGACCAGATGGACAAGGTGACCCAGCAGAACGCCGCGATGGTCGAAGAAACCACGGCGGCGGCCCAGAGTCTGACGCAGGAAACCGAAAGTCTTGCTGATCTGTTGCGGCGGTTCAAGACGGGCAGCGGTCGGGCACGAGACCATCGCCCCTACGCAATGGCATCGTGACGATCTGTCGGAGCGGTTAATAGAACACCGCCGCTCCGAAAGGGCGGCGGTGACCCCGTCAGTGGCTTTCGGATGTGGGGCCGTGCGGCACGCCGGCGATGCTTCGGCGCACGTGACGGACCGCGGTCCAGACGGCGAAGAGCACGAGCGGGATGGCGCCGAGAACAGCGAGTTTTGCCACGTGCGGATCGACGCCCAGTGCGGAAATGCTTTCGAGGCAGATCTTCACCAGGCCGACGGTATAATAGGTGATGGCGATGACCGAAAAGCCTTCGACCGCCTGCTGGATATGCACCTGGATGCGCGCCCGCTCTTCCATTGAGGTCAGCAGTGAGGCGTTCTGATCCTCGAGCTGAACCTGCACGGTGGTTCTGAGCAGGTCTCCGGCCAGGCTGACGCGTTCGGCCAGCTCGTCGAGGCGCCGTTCTGCCGCATAGACCGAGCGGACAGCCGGTTGGAAGCGTCGGTCGATGAACGTACCGAGCCTTTGTCTTTGCTCGACCCGCTCTTCTCGAAGCTCCGACAGCCTGCTCGCCACGATCTCGGCATAGGCTTTTGTCGCGCCGAAGCGGTGGCGGGCGAGTGCCGAGAAGTTGAGCACATCGGAAGAGAGCCTCGTCACCTCGGACAGCAGCGCCTTGTCGACTTTGACGGCGCTCTGCATATGGACGATCAGGAGATCAAGGCGCTGGTCAAATGCGGAAAGCTTCGACACGGTCTCGCGCGCCATCGGCAACGCCAGCAGCGCCATCATCCGATATGTCTCGATTTCCAGGAAACGCCGGACCATGCGGCCGGTCCGATAGGCGTTGAGGTTGCGGTTGAAGAACAGGAACTCGAGGAATCCGCTGTCGGTCAGCCGAAAGTTCGAATGCACCTCGGCGTCGCCGCCGCCGACCCGCGAAGCGATATAGTCGAGTTTGGGTTTTTCCAGGATGCGCCCGTCCTTCTCGTCACGCACCAGCACGCGCACGGCCGCGATGACCTTTCCGCCAATCTGGCCGCAGCAGGCCCGAAAAGCTTCCGGCGGGTTGCTGCCGGGTTCGGCCGATGCCGGCACCACGAAGGTGAGGGTGAGGAACTCGGTATGGGCTTCCCATTTCAGTCGGCCGTCGCCGACGCGGCCGATGCCGTGATTGCCCTCGCCCGTCGTGGTGACATCTTCCAATCCCGGCAGGGAACCGGGCAGCGAAGGAGGGCCATTCTCGCCGATGATAGCGACATGCCAGACATCGGTGTCGCCATCGAAATAAAGCGACGGCCGGGCATGCAACTCGTTGTGAAGCTCCCTGCGCAGCGGATGCTCGGAACCCATCGGCATGGAGATGCACCTCTATACGATAGACAGTCGCTGGATCGCCGGCGGAAGGACCGGGTGCCGGCGCTTGATAATTTGATATGGCGCCTGGAGCTGGCCCCAGGTCGACAACGCCTATAGCCTCTCCCGCGGCTCGTGTCACGACGCCTTCGCAGCAGTCGCCCAATCGCGCGTTCAGAGTGAGCGCCAGGCAGGGATGCTCGCGAGCAACTGCGCGCTGCCGCCTGCCGACATCGCGACGATGAAGCCGGTTTCGGCTTCTCCGAGGAAGGCGAAGATCGCCCCGAGCAGGGCGACGCCTATCGTCGCGCCCACCATGCGGGCAACGTTTATCAGGGCGCTCGCCGTGCCGGAACGATCGGCGGTGACGGTTGAAACCGCGACCGCGGTTAGGGGGCCCGTCGCCATTCCCATGCCGACGCCGGTCAACAGCAGCCCGATCTCTTCGGCAACGAACCAGTCGGCCAGGAAGGATGCGCCGAGCAGGAGATTGCCCAAACCCATCAGCGCCAGCCCTGCCGATATGGTGCGTTTTTTCCCAAGGCGCTCCGAGATCGTGCCGGAGAAGGGGGAGATCGCGATGAAGCTGAGGGCCATCGGCAGCAGCGATAGTCCTGCTTCAAAGGAGGCCAGGCGGCCGAGGCTGAGCGAGACCAGTGGAAAGAGAAACAGCGTGCCATACATGCCGAAGGTCATCGCCGCCGTTCCGGCCATCGCCCCGCGGAATTGGCTGTCCTGGAACATCGACATCGGAACGAGGGCCGTCTGTTCCAGGCGCTTCTCCACCATGACGAAGAGCAGCAGGAGAGCCGCGCCGGCGATTGCCAGGAGCGCCGTCCACAGCGGCGGCAGATGCGATGATTCAATCGCGGTGAGGGTAAGGGCGGTGAGGGATGCGATCCCCAGCAACTGACCCGGCAGGTCGAAGGATCTGCCCTGCCGATCGGCGCTTTCCGGAATGAAAAGCCACGCGCTCGCCGCCGCGATCAGCGCGATCGGGATGACCACGAAGAAAACGGATCGCCAGCCGAAACCGCGGATCAGAAAGCCGCCGAGGGTGGGGCCGATCGCAAGCGACATCCCATTGCAGCCGGCCCAGATTCCGAGCACGCGCGCACGGAGCTTCTCATCCCGGTAGATGACCCGGATCAGTGAAAGCGACGCCGGCAGCAGGAGGGCGGAGCCGAGACCGGTCAAGGCCCTGGCCCCGATCAGCATTGCGATGCTCGGGGCAAAGGCGCAGACGAGGCTCGCCAGGGCAAAAACCGCACAGCCGATCACGAACATCCGGCGCCGACCGTAGAGATCGGCAAACAGGCCGCCGCTGATGAGGAGTGCTGCGTAAACGAGATTATAAGCGTCGACGACCCACTGCAATTGCGTCACCGACGCCTTGAGGTCGAGGCCTATCGGCTGGACCGCCAGATTGACAACCGATGTGTCGACCTGCGCCACGATCACGCCGAGGCAGAGAATGGCGAGGGCGGCTGGTCTCAGGTCCGAGCGGGAACCGGTGTTTCGATTGATGATATCCATAACGCTACCTTTCCTTGCGGGAAGACGTAGCGTGGTTCAGTCCATCGACAATTCGAAACCAATCGAACTGTTCGGCATGTTGGCATAGGCAGAGGCAAAAAAACGATCAGCCACGGCCCGTTGCGAGGCCGTGGCTGATGCAGCGCGCAATCTGTGGGAGACAGGCGCGGCCGTTTACTTGTTGGCGGCGAGGGCGACGTTGACCTTGTCGACGTCTGCGCTCATCGCCTTGAAGGTGTCCTCAAGGGAAAGCTCGCCGACGATCAGCTGGCTCATCCGCTGGACAATGAGCTGATAGATGGCGGAGGAGCCCTTCAGGCGTTCCAGGTCGCGAGCTGCCTTCGGCGCGCTGTTGCGGCTTGCGAGGAAGACGGCCATGGCGTCCTTGGCGTTCTTGCTATCGAGCTTGTACTGCGGATCCTTGATGTCGGCGCCGGTCAGGATGACGTAGTTTTCGGCGATTTCACGCTGGACCTTTTCAGAGCCGAGGAACTCGATGAAGGAGGCGACGGCCTGCGGGTACTTGGTGCGCTTGAAGCCGACGATCGCGGTACCGCCCGGCATTGCATAGCAACCGGCATCGCCGCAGGGCGCGCTGATCGCCGTCCAGTCGAAGGCGTCGCCGATCTTCTTCTGGAACGGATTGACCATCCAGTTGCCGGCAAGATAGGTCACGACATTGCCGTTGACGAACTCGTCACCCATGTTCTTGTACTGGGTTCCGCCGGCCGCGCCCCACATTTCCTTCGGGAAAGAGCCGTCCTTCGTCCAGTTGTAGAGATCGGTGATGTAGTGCTTGGCGGCATCGTCAGGGAAGGAGAACTTGCCGTCCTTGACGTAGTTCGAGCCGTAGGAGAAGGCCGCGCCGGAGAAACGGTGACCCGAGCGGTCCATCGTGAAGGGGATCTGGGCGCCGGTCGCCTTGGCGACGCGCGCCGAGGCTTCGACGATGTCCTTCAGGGTGGCGGTCGGCTTCGGAAGCGGTTCTTTCGCCTGCTCGAACAGCGTCTTGTTGACGAAGGGCAGGTTGAAGGTCTGCGAGGCGACATAGCCGTTGATCGAGTTCGGCTCGTTGACGCCGGGGAAACGAAGCGTGTTCAGGCTGTCGCCGTGCAGCTTGGCGAAACCATCCGGATCCTTCATCAGCGGCCGCATGTCGAGGTAATAGGGCGCCAGCTGCCAGTCGGTGATCTTGGCGACGTCAGGACCTTCGCCGATGGCAAGCTGCACCGGCAGCTGCTTGGCGACGGCATCGTAACCCGACGAGACGAAATTCACCTTGATGTCGGGATGCGCCGTCTCGAATTCCTTGCTCAGCGCTTCCATCCGCTCGACATAAGCCTGGTCGTCGTCGGTGAAGAGAAAGGTGATCGTCTGCGTTTCCGCCATGGCCACGCTCGACCATGCGAAAGAAACCGTAGCCAACGCCAGTGCGAAAGCCCCTGAAAGATACGTTTTCATTTTCATCCTCCCATGAAAACATTTTCATCAATCGCGGCCTTGGCCATCGATAAGTGAATTTCATATACTTGACATTCGTTCCGTCAAGCTATTTTCTACGCAGATAGCGATGTTTTTGAGCAATTTTCAAAAATCACGCATCCAAATAACCTAATGAAAATATTTTCATAGGATTGCGGAGGAGGCGATCTGTGAAAACGGAAAGCATCAAGCGGCCTGATGGCATGGCCCCGGCATACAACGTGGCGGCGGGGCAGACGGTGACGGCCTGGGCCGTTTCCGCCCTCATTGAGCGCTATTTTCCCGGCGAACCGGCCCCGGCCGAAGATCGCGTGAACTATCGCTTCATCAACGGTTTCGTCGATGTCGGCGACCTGCCGTGCCGCAAGGCCTTCTGGTCCACCATGGTCGGGCGGGCGCTGGAGCCGGACACGTCCTGGCCGACGGAAAGCCTCTATCTTCCCGGCTCGAACCGCCGCGTGGAGTTTACCAGCTTCTGGCATGTGCCCGCCCATGTCAGGCGATGGCTGAAGGGCACGTTCAGGACGGAAGCCCCGCGCACGCTCAATCTCGCGCTCAAGACCTGCGGCGGCGTCCGCATCTGGGTCAACGGGCAGGAGGCGGTGCGCTTCGAACCCTTCAGGCGCAACGTCGAGAGCGCAACCGAGATCATGCTGACGCTCGAGGCCGGCGACAACGAGATCCTCGTCCATACAGAAGACCTCGCCGAGCGCGACACGACCTGGTTCTTCGAGCTCGAAATGCTGGACAAGGAGCCGCTCTGCGTGCTGCTGCCGGTGCCGCTGGATCAGAACGAGGTGCGCGAGCTGGAAACCCTTTCGCGCGGCGTGCGCCCGGCCCGCGACGTCTTCATCAATCAGCCGCTGGAGATCATCTTCGACACGGCGCCCGAGCGCGACCTGCCCGTCGATCTCAAGGTGGTCGGCCATGGCCATGAGCGGCCGATTCTTGCCCATTCGAAACTGACCCTGCGCGCCGGCGAGAGCCGTCTGATCGCCGAAGAAGTCTGCGGTATTGCGGACGGTTATCACGGCATTCACATGACGATCGGTTCCGGACCGGGTTCGGTCACCCGCGTCATCGATGCCGCCTTCATGAGCAGCCTATCGCCATTGCCTGAAGAGGCGTCGCTTTCCGCCCGCAAGCGGCAGGCGCTGGAATACAGCGCCCGCTTCGGCGCCAATCGCGCCGGGCGTCTCATCGCGATGATGGAAACAGGCCATCACGATCCGGAAAGCTTCAAGCGCATCGTCGATGCGACCCTTGCCTCGATCGATGCGCGGGAGGATTGCTCGGACTTCATCATGGTGCCCCTCCTCTGGCTGCTCGGCGCCTATGGCGACCGGATGCCTGCGGCCACGGTCGAACGCATCCGCCGTTCCGTTCTCTCTTATCGCTACTGGGTCGACGAGCCGGGCAATGACGCGATGTGGTTCTGGAGCGAGAACCATGTGCTCTGCTTCCATACCAGCCAGCTGCTGGCCGGGCTGTTTCTCCCCGATGCGGTGTTCTCGGCCTCCGGGCGGACGGGACGGCAGCAGGCGGAACTCGCCGTCGAGCGGCTCGGGCGCTGGTTCGACAGCGTCGAGGCTCATGGCCTGGCGGAGTGGAATTCGGCCGCCTATTACCCGATCGATTTCATCGGCCTGCTGGCGCTGGAGCGCTGGGCCGAGAGGGGGATTGCCGATCGCGCCCGCGGCCAGATCGACCTCATCTTCCGCATGATCGCCCTTCATACGCTGGCCGGCGTTCCGGCCGGCTCGCAGGGCCGCGCCTACGACAAGGAACTGCGCGCCGGCCCGCTGACCGAGCTTGCGCCCTTTGCCCAGGTGGCTTTCGGCACCGGTTGGCTCAACAACGGCGTGGCGGCATTGACGATGTTCTGCGCCGGCGGCTACGAGCCGCCCGCCGATCTGATCGAGCTTGCCGCCCCTTCCAGGGGCAGAAGCGTCGAGGCGCGTTACAGCCAGGGGCTCGAGAGTGGAAAGCTCGTGCTGTTCAAGAACGAGGCGGCGCAGCTTTCGACGGTGGTCGATCACAAGACTGGTCGGAAGGGTCACCAGCAGCACGTCCTCGACATCAGGCTGGCCGGCCATCCAATGGCGCGACTCTGGGTCAATCATCCCGGCGAGGACGATCCCTGGGGCAATCAAAGGCCGTCCTATTGGGCCGGCAACGGCATCCTGCCGCGTGTCGCCCAGCATCGTGATGTCGCCCTGCTGATCGAGGACACAAGCGACGCACGGCACGCATGGACGCATGCCTATATCGGCCGCGATGGCCTCGATGATCTCATTGTCGAAGGCAAGTGGCTGATCGCACGGTCGGGCCGGGGATTTTCCGCCCTCTGGGCCTCCAACGGCCTGGAACTGATCACCGAGGGGCCGACCGCCGGCCGCGAGGCGCGCTCCTACGGGTCGCTCTGTGGCTGGGCTGCTATCGTTGGATGCGGCAATGGCGACGCCTTCAAAACCTTCCTCGAACGCCTGTACCAGACGGCGGTTTCCTTCGATCCTGCGCTTCGCCTGCTGACGCTGACGCCGCCGGGCGGCCCCGTGCTCTCGCTTTCCTATGCCGACGGTCTTTCGATCGCCGGCAAGCGCCGGCTGTTCACACATGATCAGCCGCACCCGATTCTCACCCACGACAGTGCCGCGTCCCAAGCCGGTACTGACGGACCGCTCTACTCGTAAAACATAGGTCCCCAGCATGAACACTACATCTGTCGATAACGCCGCGCTCCTGACGACGATCGATCGCGTGGCAACGGCTTTCAGCCGGCTTAGAGGCATCAAGGAAGGTCTCGTGACCGGAAGCTCCACCTCCGGGATCCAGTTCGACGAGTGGGACTGGGAAGTCGGCGTCGGCCTCTACGGATTCTTGCGACGTGCGATTTCCACCAACGATCAGAAAGCGCTGCAGGAGCTCGTCGCCTGGTATGCCGGCCAGATCGAGCGCGGCCTGCCGCCGCGCCAGATCAACAGCACGGCGCCGATGCTGCCACTGGCAATCCTCGTCCAGCATGTCGACCGTCCCGATTTCCGCGCGCTGGTCGAGGATTGGGCCGAATGGCTCGTCAAGGAATTGCCGAAGACGGAGGAGGGCGGCTTTCAGCACGTCGTCAAGGAACGCCTCAACGACGGCGAATTGTGGGATGACACGCTGTTCATGGCCTGCCTGTTCCTCGCCCGCGCCGGCGTGCTCTGCAAGCGCAACGACTGGATCGATGAGGCCGTCTATCAGTTCGTGATCCACACACGCTATCTCTCCGATCCGGTCAGCGGTCTCTGGTATCACGGCTGGACCTTCAACGGCCGGCACAATTTCGCCAACGCCTTCTGGGCGCGCGGCAATGCCTGGATCACCGTCGCCATTCCCGAACTCTTCGATCTTGTCCCGACGCTCGGCGAGAAGGATCGGCGCTTCCTTTCGAATGTTCTCGTCAGCCAAGTGCGCTCGCTGAAGGCATATCAGCGGCCGGACGGGATGTTCACGACCCTTCTCGACGATCCGTCCTCGCCGCTGGAAACCTCGGCGACGGCAGGCATCGCTTACGGCATATTGCGCGCTATCGATGCCGGCATTCTGGACGAGAGCGACAGGGCCTATGCCGAGCGTGCGCTTGCGGCGGTGCTGGCGCAGATCGACGAGGAGGGCGTCGTCCACGGCGTCTCGGACGGCACGCCGATGGGGCACGACCTCGATTTCTACCGGCGCATCCCGAACCTGCCGACGCCTTACGGCCAGGCGTTGACCATGCTGCTGCTGACGGAAGTCTTTCTCGAAAGCGGTCAGCGTCAATGAGTGCCGCCTCCCTCGTTTCGATCGAGGCGCTCGACGGCGACAATACCGAGCGCCTGCAGGCGGCGATCGACGATCTCTCGGCTTCCGGCGGCGGATGCCTGGAGCTCCTGGCGGGCATCCACATCTGCCGGGGGCTCCGGCTCCATTCGGGCGTCGATCTGCATCTGGCCGCCGGCGCGATCCTGCGGCCGGTTCCGGACTATGCAGCCTATGCGCATACGACTGTTTCGGTGATCGCCGAGAAGTCAGATCGCGGCATGATCGTCGCCAAGGGCGCGCGGCGGATCGGCCTGACGGGGCCGGGGCGTATCGAAGCCGGCTGCGAGAGCTTCATCATCGGGGATGACGAGACGGTAGGGACCTTCATTCCGGCCGAATTCCGCCCCCGCGTCGTCGTCTTCGAGAGCTGCGACGAGGTCGAGATCAGCGCGCTACATATCAGCCGTTCGCCGATGTGGACGTTGCACTTCGTCGACTGCACCGATGTCGCGGTCCGCAACGTCACGATCGAAAACGACCGCCGCCTTCCCAATACGGATGGTATCGTGTTCGATGCCTGCCGCGGCGCCGTCATCGAGGATTGCGCGATATCGACGGCCGATGACGGCATATGCCTGAAGACCAGCATCGGCCCGCAGGGTGTCGCAATCGGACGATGTGAGAATATTTTTATCCGCCGCTGCGCCGTTCAGAGCCTCAGCTGCGCGCTGAAGATCGGCACGGAAACGCATGGCGACGTCACCAATGTCGTCTTCGAGGATTGTAGCGTTTCATCTTCCAACCGAGCGCTCGGTATCTTCTCACGCGACGGCGGCCGGATATCGAACGTCAGGTTTTCGCGGATTGCTGTCGAGTGCCGCGAAACGCTCGACGGCTTCTGGGGCTCGGGGGAGGCGCTGACCGTCAACGTCGTCGACCGTGTCGCTGAGCGCCCGGCAGGCGCCATCGAAAACCTCATTGTCGAAGACATTACCGGGCGCATGGAAGGGGCGATCACCGTCATTTCGGCTTCGTCCGCCGGCATTCGCAATGTATCGCTGGCGCGCATCGGTGTGGATCAACGGCCCGGCGAACTCGGCACCGCGCAGGCCTACGACCTGCGTCCGACAAACGCGGACCTTGCGCCGAAGGCAGACGGTGGCGGCCGCGCCAATGCCTGGACGCGCGGGGCGGACGGGCGGGTGATCGGCCTGCAAGACTATCCGGGCGGAATGCCCGCCGTCTACGTGGCGGGGGTCACCGGGATATTGATGAACGAGGTGCGGATCGCGAGACCGACACCGCTGCCGCAAGGCTGGAACGCAATCGACGTCGTCTTCGAAACGGCGGCACCCGACGGGAGTGGGGCATGGCAGAACTGAAACTTTCCACCGTCAACAAGTCGTATGGCTCCGTCAAAGTGCTGCATGACGTCGATCTCGATATAAAGGACGGCGAATTCGTCGTCTTCGTCGGCCCGTCGGGATGCGGCAAGTCGACCCTGTTGCGCGTCATTGCCGGCCTGGAAGAGGTTACGTCGGGCGGCATTGCCATCGGCGGCCGCGACGTCAGCGCCCTTTCGCCGGCCGAGCGCAAAATCGCTATGGTCTTCCAGTCCTACGCGCTTTATCCGCATATGAGCGTTCGCAAGAACCTCGCTTTCGGCCTTGAAAATCTGAAGTTCAAGCGCGCCGAGATCGAGGCGCGCATTGCCGAAGCCGCCAGGATGCTGGCGATCGAACCCTATCTCGACCGGCGCCCGAAGCAGCTTTCCGGCGGCCAGCGCCAGCGCGTGGCGATCGGCCGCGCCATCGTGCGCGAACCGGATATCTTCCTCTTCGACGAGCCGCTGTCCAATCTCGACGCGGCGCTGCGCGTCCAAACCCGGGCTGAGATCACCAAGCTCCATCGCGAGATCAAGACGACGATGATCTATGTCACGCACGACCAGGTCGAGGCGATGACCATGGCCGACAAGATCGTCGTGCTGCGCGCCGGGCGGGTCGAGCAGGTCGGCGCACCGCTGGAACTCTTCGATCATCCGCGCAATCTTTTCGTCGCCGGCTTCCTCGGCTCGCCGCGCATGAACATCATCAAGGGGAAAGTATCGGGCATCAGCGAGAGCGGTGTCGCCATCGATGTCGCGGGCGGCGGCAGGATCGTCGGCGACGTCGATCCCGAGGGCATTACGGTCGGACAGGATGTGCTTGCCGGCATAAGGCCCGCGCATTTCTCCCGCTCCAGCGAAAAGGGCCTGCCGTTCATCGTCCAGTATCACGAAGGCCTCGGCACCGAGACCTATGTTTACGGCAATCTTGCCGGCCAGGACGAGCAGATCATCATCCATGAGGCCGGCCATTTCGCGCCTGTTCAGGGTGACCGGATCATGATCGATGCCGATCCGGCACGCGTTCACCTGTTCGATCCCGAAAGCGGCTTGGCCTTTGCCCGCCGATCACGACAGGGGAGGCGCTGACCATGGCTGCTGCTGGTGCATTGCTCTCCCAGGCGGGCGACATGGCGATGAGGGTGGTCGAGGCTCCGATGAATGCGGTCGAGCGCATCTTCGGCCGCAAGCGCATGCCCTGGCTATTCCTGGCGCCGAACCTCGTTCTCTTCGCTATCTTCACATTCCTTCCGATCGCGATCGCGGTCGGCTACGCCTTTACCGGCGGCACCAATCTTTTCGTCTCGGAGCGGCCCTTCGTCGGCTTCGACAATTTCCGCGCCCTGCTTTCCTGCGGCAATTATCTGCAGCCGGGAACCTGCCAGGAATCGCTGTTCTGGACGGCGGTTTGGAACACGCTCTGGTTCGTGGCATTGAACGTCACCGCCACATTGCTGGTGGCACTGATCACGGCATTGATCCTCAATAGGGCGATCTTTGCACGCGGCTTCTTCCGAGCGATGTTCTTCTATCCCGTCTTGCTGTCGCCCGTTGTCATCGGCCTGATCTGGAAATGGTTCCTCGATCGCAACGGGCTGTTGAACGCCTTCTTCCAGATGATTGGCGTGCCGCCTGAGATTTTCCTGCTGGATGTCGGCTGGTCGCGTTTCTTCGTCGTCGTGGTGTCGGTTTGGTTCCATATGGGCTTTTACACCCTCATCCTGCTCGCCGGTCTCCAGGCGATCCCGAAGGAACTCTACGAGGCCGCCTCCATCGACGCCGCTTCGCCGCGCCGCACCCTCTTCAGGATCACGCTGCCGCTGCTTGCGCCGAACCTGCTCGTCGTCTTCATCCTGCTGATGATCAAATCCGTGCAGATCTTCGACGAGGCCTGGGTTCTGACGAATGGCGGCGGGCCCGGCACGGCCAACAGCTTCATCGTCCAATATATCTACCAGATGGCCTTCAGCAGCGATCTCCGCCTCTTCGGCCTTGCCTCAGCCGCCTCGGTTCTGATGGGATTGGTGCTTCTGGTTCTCACCCTCATACAACTGCGCCTCGGCAAGCGAATGGAGTCCTGAATGAACAGCTCTATGAACCCGATCCGCTTCATGACGCGCACGCGCCGGGCCGGACGCATCGACATCACCGATATTCTGTCATGGGTCTGGCTGATTGGCGGAACACTGGCGGTGCTCGTTCCCGTCGTCTGGGCGGGACTTTCCTCGCTGAAGCCGGCGGCCGAAATCACCCGCTTTCCGCCGACGCTGCTTCCGCGCGCCGCCGTGGAGCAGACCGTGCCCGGCTTCGACAAGCCGCTCAGCCTGTGGCAGGTCACGCTCGACGGTCAGCCGCGCGAAATGGCCATGGTGCGGCGCATCGGCCTCAAAGCCCAGATGGTCGATCCGGCAAATCCGGGACAGCCGGTCAGCGTCGACGTGAAGGGGATCACGCCGGTCCAGCATCTGACCGTCGCCACCGAGAATTACACCGACCCGCTGACGCGCTTCAGCTTCCTGACCTTCTTGAAGAATTCAGTGTTCGTCACCGTGGTCGCGACGCTGCTGACGCTGATCGTCAACGCCATGGCCGCCTTTGCGCTGTCGAAATATAAGTTCCGCGGCGACACGACGGTTTTCGTCATCATCATCTCGACCCTGATGATCCCGCTCGCCGTCGTCATGGTGCCGGCCTATCTCGTCATCGTCGGGGTCGGGCTTGCCGACAATCTGTGGGGCGTCATCCTGCCGACGATCGCCTCTCCGACTGCCGTCTTCCTGCTGCGGCAATATATGCTGACCATCCCCGACGAATTGATCGAGGCGGCGCGCGTCGATGCAGCGAGCGAATTCTGCATCTTCTGGCGCATCATCCTGCCGCTGACAGCGCCGGCGCTTGCGGTGCTGGCGATCTTTTCGGTGCTCTGGCGCTGGAACGACTTCCTCTGGCCGCTCATCGTTCTCAACAGCCGTGAGAATTTCACCCTGCAGGTCGGTCTGAACGCATTCCAGGGCGAGTTCTCGGTCCAGTGGCACTATATACTGGCGATGACCTTCCTCAGCCTGCTACCCGTCACCGTCGTCTTCCTGTTCCTGCAGAAATACATCACGACAGGCATTGCAGGTACAGGGATGAAGTGATGAATTCTAACGCGTCGTCCGTTCTGAGCTGAGTGCTTCCAATCTCGTCGCGCCGGCTGATGCGCGCCAAACTTGATCCTGCGGTGCGATTCAGTCCTTCTTAGCGACGCCGTCACGCATTCTTGCGTGCCCCGGCACGAGGGGATGCAGAGTTGGAAGCACGGGCTTGACTGCCGGAGCCTCACAAAACTGTTTCGAAGAGTGGGATCAAGGCCGCGCCAATCGCGCCGGGAGCATCAATGATATCCGCAACTGCAAGCTGCGGAACGTCGCGCACTGCGCCGTGACGAGGCAGATTGTTGAATTCGGTCCGTTCGATCAGCATTCTCGCAAGGGAATGCGGAAGCTCGCCGCCAAGGACGATGAGCGCCGGATCGAAGATCGCGCAGATCGCATTGATGGCGCGATTGTGGGCCGGCATGACCCGGTCGACCCACTCCTCGACGCCGTCCCAACCCACCAGTTCTTCGTTCTTCAGGTCGTTCAGGGTCAGGCCCGGGCGCCCTTTGGCGCGAAGATGTTCGAGCAACTGGTTGAGTGCGGGACGGTCGTCATAGTCCTCACGCGCAAAGAGAACGGAGAATTCGCCGGCGTTGCCGAAACTGCCGCGAAACGGCATGCCTCCGGAAACCAGGCCGCCACCGTAGCCGTGAAGATGGGCAATATAAGCAAAATCCGCGGCATCTCGGCCAACGCCGAAGATCGCTTCCGCCAAGGCTGCGGTCCTGGCGACATTGTCCGCCCAGACCGGCAAGGCAAGCTGCTTCCCGAGCAAAGGTGCGAGATCGATCAGTGACCAATGAGCAAGCGGCAGAGGACAATTGAAGGCAGTCTCCAGCATACGGTGGCCGGCGACCGCAAGGCCGACGCCGAGAATGTCTCGGCGTTTGGCGCCCCGGCGGGCAAGAATGTCTTCGACTGCCGCTTCGATCCGTTCCAATTCCACCGACAGCAAGTCGCCTGCCTGCGGGATTTCCATATTCTCCAGAGGTTCGCCGAAACCCATGAGACAGAGGCCGATCGAGCCGACGTTGACGGCGATTCCGAGCGTCAGACACCAGTCTTTTCGAAGGGTCAGTTCCGGGCTGGGCGGGCCCGCCCGCCGGGCTTCGGCATGGGAAAAGACGATCATTCCTCGCTCATGAAGCCGCGCGACGATCCTGTGCAGGGATTGCTGGGTGAGGTCGAGCGGCTCGGTCAGGTCGGAGCGCTCGATCCCTGGGGATTTCCAGATCAACCGCAAGAGGTCCCGCTCGTTGCGGGACGCCACCCGGGCCGGTTGTGCATCGCGCAAAAAATGCGTGGCAACATGTTCTAGCGGATCATACTTCATTTGCAGATCGTTTTGATTTACACTGTGAGTGTGAAGCACATTGAAGGGGCGTGTTGCTTCTGTCAAATGAGGGGATTCGGTCCCTCGTTTGCCGAGCTTGCTTACCTCATCAAGATTGGCCAAGCCAGCCGAGATGAGCTTATTTCAGGGACTCAAAGAGCGGGTCCGTGCGTTTGGAGGAGAACCCATTCGCCACCACTCAAGCCTGAGCGGGATGGAACGTTCGGCCATGGGGAGGCGGGTGCTGAAAGAGAGGATCGAGCTGCATGAGGTACGAGAACACGGCGCGCGCTCCTGAGCGCGAGGATTATGAGTTCGCACCGACGCACCAAGGCCACGACTTCGAGTCGATGGTTAAAACATTGTCGACCGGTTATGGGGTTTTTGCCGCACAACCGCTGGGCAACGACCGAAACTTCCGTTGGGCGGCAGACTTGAGAAGAGGCGATGGGTTTACGGTCCTTCACTCCGTCTTTCAAAGTTCATGGACAGTTCGAACGCTCAATGAGACGCCCCAACACCTTGCTTTCTACCTCCCACAGACAGGGTCCTTTCGAGTGTCCATTGGGAAAAGGGCGGTTGAAAGTGGAGCGGGTTATGTTCTCATGGCCAATAACCATGAGGCCGGTGATCGTTTCGTCCAGGGTCCGCACACTTCGGATGTCCTCTTCCTCGACTGGAAAATCGTGAAACGTGCGCTCATTTCACTTGCGGAAACGCCGCTGTCCGAATCGCTCGACCTTGAGCCCATCCTGGATCTTTCGACACAATCGGGCCAGCTTATCGGCAACCTGGTGCAGACGATCGTGCAAGGCATGCGCAACGGCGGTCCGCTTCTGTCTTCTCCTCTCGCCATGGCAACGATGAGCGAAACGCTCGCTCATCTTGTCATCCGATTTGGCCACCACCGCCTGTCCGGCCATCTGGAAAAAAAGAAAGTGTCGCTGGTTGCGCCTTGGCATGTCCGGCGTGCCATCGACTATATGCATGCCAATATCGCCGAACCTCTCACCATGACGATGGTTGCGGACGATGTCGGCGTTTCACTTCGCGCCCTGCAGACGGGCTTCAAGGCCTTCAGGGGGACTTCGCCGGCTGGTTACCTGCGCACGATCCGGCTGCAAGCGGCCCGTGAGCAATTGCGGGATCCAACGAACCAGCAATCCGTCCGCGAAATCTGCACGATATGGGGCTTCGCGCATGCGGGCAGGTTCTCCATCATCTATCGTAGCACCTTCGGCGAAAGCCCGCGGGATACGCGCCTGCGGGCGGAGCGCTTGCGTTAATTTAGGCTTCAGCCTTTGACGCCTTCGGATGATTTTTTTAGCGCGGCGGGGCGATGCTGCCGCGCAGAACGAGGTGGCATCCGAGTTCCAGGCGATGGGCCGGCCGCTGCGGGTCGTTGGCGACCAGCCTCTGTTCGATGAGCGCCAAGGCGGCAGCGCCGAGCTTGTCGGTAGGTACGCTGACGGTTGAAAGCGGCGGACGGCTGAATTCGCCGGGGACGATATCGTCGAAGCCCAGCACGGAGATCGCTTCAGGCACGCCTATGCCGTGATCGGCCAATGCCTTCAGGCAGCCGAGCGCCAGATTGTCGGCGGCGCAGAAGACGGCGGTGGCACCTTTCATCGTGGGATCGCGGTCGAGCAGCGCGTTGATGGCAGCCTCGCCGTGACGAGGCTCATATCCTTCGGCCTCCACGATCATGTCTTCGGGCACGGGAAGCTGTGCAGCGAAATAGGCATCGGAAAAGCCGTCATATCTGCGCTGGATGGTCGTGCGGCCCTTCCAGGTCAGGTGCAGGATGCGGCGATGTCCGAGCGCCAGCAGATGCTCGATGCCAAGACGCGCCCCGAAGCGGTTTTCCGGTGTCACCGTATCGACCAGCATGGCCGGATCCTCGCCGTTGACGATAACAACCGGCATATCAGGGGAAGAGAGGCTGCGGATGAGTTCCGGCTGATCGTCGTTCAGCACCACGATGCCGTCGGCGCGCTCGGAGAGCGCGATCTGCCTGACCTCAGCGCCGTCGATGCGCCGTCCGGTGCTGACGAAAGGCACGATCCGGATGCCGCGACGCTCGCACTCCTTCCTGAGGCCGTTGAGGATGGTCCAGCTCACCAGGTTAAGGTCGCTCTCCGGCGCGGCATCGCCCGGAATGGCAAGAAGCAGGACGCGCAGCGCCGCGATCGTCGCCTTCTTCCTGCGGCGGTCGAGATATCCTAAGCGTTTGGCCGAATCCAGGACCCGTTCGCGCACTTCGACCGTCAGCGGCGCGGTTCCGTTCAGCGCATGCGAGGCCGTACTCAGCGATACATCAGCGTCGCGCGCGACATCCTTGAGATTGACTTTGCGTTCCACTTTTATTCCGTCGCGAATTGAGGTTGTGCCTTCGAAGACACAAGCTAACGCGATGTTTTCACATAAAGACTTCAGAAAAGCTACGTGCGCTTTCGCCTATTTTTCCGCTTTCGGCGATAACTGGCCGCAGCGCTGCCGCAAACGGGCGATGATTGCGGGCGCCGAGAGCCATTGGTGATCACAGGGGATTGGCGAGCAGGCCGTTGAACAGCAGGTCGAAATAGGTCCGCAGGAAGGCCTCCTTGTTGGGAGTGGGCACGCGGCGGTCGTCGAATATCAGCCGCAGAACCGTCGTCGTCAGGATAGGCGCGACTACGATGTCGGAAAATTCCACCGGAATTGGACGAAACTCACCCGCCGCCACACCCTCCAGGATGAGGGCGTCGATCTTGGCAATGATCGGCGCGATGAACTGATCGTGGTGGCGATCGATCAGGTCGGGGAAACGCTGTCCCTCCGAAATGACCAGCCGCGTCAATTCGCGCGTCGTGCGGTCCTCGGGGATTTGGTCGTAAAAGAGGCCGAGAATGGACGTCAACCTGTCGGTAGCGCTGCCACTCAGCCGATCGGCGATCGCGAGCAGCTCCTGAAACGGCACGGAGAAGTGAATGATCATGGCTTCGAATAGCTTTTCCTTCGTCTCGAAGTAGACGTAGATCGTGCCCTTGGTGACGCCGACTCTGTCGGCGATGTCTTCGACCCGTGTGCCGGAAAAGCCGCATTTGACGAATTCCTCAAAGGCGGCATGCAGGATCTGGACGGGCCGTAGCGCCTTCTGTTCCGCCCTTGTGAGCTTCTTCTGAGCTGCCATTTCCCACCTCCCCGCTGTTGCGCGCGCACTCGTCCCTGCGGCGCAAAGTTTCATTGACTAATGCGTCAGTCAATTATATAGCAGCTGCCGTGGAGAGCAAGAGGTCAACTATGAGAACCATTCGGATCGCTATCGCGATCGTATGCGCCATCGGTCTCGGATCATGCAGCGATTCGAGCGGGCCGACAGAGCCGATCCCGCGGCAGGTCGGCGTCGTCGTGGCCAAGTCTGAGCCACTGGCCGAGGGCGGCGCGCTGACCGGAGAAGTTCGGGCCCGTATCCAGACCGATCTGTCCTTCCGCGTCAGCGGCAAGATCGTCGAGCGGTTGGTGGAGGTCGGGCAGAGCGTGAAGGCGGGCCAACTGCTTGCGCGCATCGATCCGGAAGAGCAGAAGGCCGACCTGGATGTGGCCGCCGCCAATCTTCAGTCCGCTGAGGCGCAGCAGACCCAAGCGCAGCTTGCCTATGATCGCCAGCAGAGTCTGTTTCGAACGCAGGTGACGACGCGTGCCGCGCTCGATCAGGCGCAAGAGGCGCTTCTGACCGCGCAGGCATCGGCGAAGTCGGCGCAGGCACTGTTGGAAACGGCTCAGGACACTCTGTCCTACACGGAGTTGAAGGCGGATGCCGACGGTGTGATCACCGCGCGCAATGCCGAAGTAGGGCAGGTGGCGCAGGCAGCCCAGGTTGTCTTTACCCTTGCTCATGACGGCGACCGTGACGCCGTGTTCGAAGTGGTCGAAAGCGCATTCCTGCGTCCGGTGGACGGCGATGGAACCGTGACCCTTCTGTCGGCCCCTTCGCAGAAGATCACGGCTAGGGTTCGCGAAATTTCTCCGACGATCGATTCCTCCACCGGCACGATCAGGGTCAAGGTCGCGATAACGAGCGATGCTCCCATTCCGCTCGGCGCTCCCGTCGTCGGGCGATTCACTTACGTCCCGCAGGACGTCATCCAATTGCCCTGGTCGGCCATGACCTCCAAGGATGGCAAACCGGCCGTCTGGATCGTCGATCCCGCGTCGTCGGCAGTTTCGGTCAGGGCGGTCGACGTTGCCGGTTACGAGACCGGCAGCTTCATCGTGAAATCGGGCGTCTCGACAGGAGAGACCGTGGTGACCGACGGGACCAAATTCCTCAGACCCGGTGAAATCGTGTCTTATCTCAAGGAAGCTTCCAAGTGAGTATTCGTCTCAAGATAGTCGCGCTGATGGTGGGCACGGCCCTGGTTTCCTCTTGCGCGCCGAAGGAAGACGAGAGCGGAAAGGAGGCGCCTCGTCCGGTGCTGTCGATGACCGTCAAGCAGACGTCCGCTTCGAGGCTCAGCCTGACGGGCACGATCGAGCCGACGATCGAGACCGAACTCGGTTTCCGGATTCTCGGGCGAATGATCGCCCGCAATGTCAATGTCGGGGATGTCGTCAAGAAGGGTGACGTGGTTGCCGCCATCGATCCGCTGGGGCTGGAGCTTGCGGTGCGCAGCGCCCAATCCGACGTGGAAAACAGCGACGCTCAGCTCAGAAACGCCGTGACCACCGAGCAGCGCCAGCGCGCGTTGCTGGAGTCGCGCTCCGGCACCGAGGCCGCGCTCGAAGAGGCCGAGCAGGCAAGACGCACGGCCGCAGCTGCCGTCGCCAAGGCGCAGGCCAATCTCGACAAAGCCAAGGAGCAGCTCGGTTATGCCCAGCTTCGGGCGGAATTCGACGGGGTGGTGACGGCGACCTCGGCCGAGGTCGGTCAGGTCGTCTCCGCCGGCCAGACCGTCGTGACAATCGCGCGGCCGGACAAGCGCGACGCCGTTGTCGACGTGCCGCAGGGCGCCGCCCAGAGGTTGAACATCGGTGCGCCGTTCGAGGTGACGCTGCAGCTCGATCCGACGATCCGCACATCCGGCGTCGTGCGCGAGATTGCGCCGGAGGCGGAGACGGCTACGCGGACGAGCCGGACCAAGATCGCGCTCAGCGATCCGCCTGAGGCTTTCAGGCTTGGCTCCGTCATCACAGCCTTAGCCACCATCGCCGCCGATCCGGAGATCGTGCTGCCGTCTTCGGCAATCCTTGCCGCCACCGACGGCCCGAGCGTCTGGATCGTCGATGTGCCGGGCAAGAAAGTCTCGCGCCGCCGCGTGAAGATCGACGGAGACGTCGTCGATGGCGGCACTGTCCGCGTCACCGAAGGGCTTGCCCCCGGAGAACGGGTGGTCGTGGCCGGCGTGCATAAACTTGAGGATGGCCAGGCCATCAGGATCGACCAGGAGATCAGCCAGTGAAGTCCTTCAATCTCTCCGACTGGGCGCTCGAACACCGGTCGCTCGTCTGGTACTTCATGATCGTCTTCATTCTCGCCGGCGCCTTCTCCTATCTGAATCTCGGCCGCGAGGAAGACCCGAACTTCACGATCAAAACGATGGTGATCACCGCGCAGTGGCCGGGCGCCTCCGCCGATGAGGTGACGCGGCAGGTGACCGACCGGATCGAGAAGAAGCTCCAGGAACTGGAATCGCTCGACTACACGAAGAGCGAGACCGTCGCCGGCCAGACGACAGTCTTCGTCGAACTGCTGCCGACCACCAAGGCAAGGGATGTCGCGCCGACCTGGCTGCGCATCCGCAACATGATCGCCGACATCAAGGGCGATTTCCCGACCGGCGTCGTCGGTCCCTTCTTCAACGATCGCTTTGGCGACGTGTTCGGAAACATCTACGCCTTCACCAGTGACGGCCTGACCCAGCGCCAGCTTCGCGATCTTGTGGAAGATGCCCGCTCCGAGGTTCTGACCGTGCCTAATGTCGGCAAGGTCGATGTGGTCGGCGCGCAGGACGAGGCGATCTATCTCGAATTCTCCACCCGCCAGATCGCAGCCCTCGGCATCGACCAGCAGTCTGTCATCCAGACCCTGCAGGCGCAGAATGCCGTGACGCAATCCGGCTTCGTCGATGCCGGGCCGGAGCGTATTGCCTTGCGGGTGAGCGGACAGTTTACCTCCGAGGAAAGCCTGCGGTCGATCAACCTTCGCATCAACGACCGCTTCTTCCCGCTGACCGATGTCGCTACGATCAAGCGCGGCTATGTGGACCCGCCCTCATCGCTGTTCCGGTTCGACGGCCAGCCGGCGATCGGACTTGCCATCGGCATGAAACAGGGCGCCAACCTGCTGCAGTTCGGCGAGGGGCTCGATGCGCAGATGAAACGTGTCGTCGGCGATCTTCCGATCGGTGTGGACGTCCACCGTGTTTCCGACCAGCCGCATGTCGTCGATGAGGCGGTTTCCGGCTTTACCCGGGCGCTCTTCGAAGCGATCGTCATCGTGCTCGTCATCAGCTTTATCAGCCTCGGCCTTCGCGCTGGTATGGTGGTGGCGATCTCCATACCGCTCGTGCTGGCGATCACCTTCGTGGTGATGGAATATTCCGGCATCTCGCTGCAGCGCATCTCGCTCGGCGCACTCATTATCGCGCTCGGGCTGCTCGTCGATGACGCCATGATCGCTGTCGAAATGATGGTGGCCCGCCTGGAGGCGGGCGACGATCTGAGGAAAGCTGCAACCTACGTCTATACGTCGACCGCCTTTCCGATGCTGACGGGAACGCTCGTCACCGTCGCCGGCTTCATTCCCGTCGGTCTCAACAACAGCGCCGCCGGCGAATTCACCTTTACGCTTTTCGTGGTCATCGCGGTTTCGCTGGTCGTTTCCTGGATTGTGGCGGTGCTGTTCACGCCGCTTCTCGGCGTCACCATCCTGCCGAAGACCATGAAGTCGCATCATGAGAAGAAGGGCCGCTTTGCCGCCGTCTTCTCCTGGCTTCTGGGGTTGGCGATGCGCTGGCGCTGGATCACCATCATACTGACTGTCGGCGTCTTCGGCCTCTCGATCGGCGGCATGGGGCTGGTGCAGCAGCAGTTCTTCCCCAATTCTGACAGGCCCGAGCTGATCATCGACTGGAACCTGCCGCATAACAGTTCGATCGCCGAGACCAACAGGCAGATGGCCATGTTCGAAAAAGAGATGCTGGCCGGCAACAAGGATATAGATCACTGGACAACCTATGTCGGCCAGGGCGCCCCGCGCTTTATCCTTTCCTTCGACGTGCAGACGCCCGACGTGTCGTTCGGACAGACGGTGATCGTCACCAAAGGCCTCGACGTGCGCGACAAGGTGCGGGCGGAACTGCAGGACTATCTGACGAAAACCTTCCCGGGCACCGACGCCTTCGTCAAGCTTCTCGACATCGGTCCGCCGGTGGGCAAGCCGGTCCAGTACCGCATCAGCGGCCCCGATATCCAGACAGTCCGGGAAGTCTCCCAGCAATTTGCCGGCGTCGTCGGGCAACATCCGCTGCTGTCGAACATGGTGCTTGATTGGAACGAACCCTCGCGTGTGGTCAAGGTCGATGTGCTGCAGGACAAGGCGCGCCAGCTCGGCGTCTCCTCGGAGGATATCGCCACCGCTCTCAACGGCATCGTTGAAGGCTCTACCGCCACACAGATCCGCGATGACATCTATCTGGTCAACGTCGTCGGGCGCGCCCGGGCTTCCGAACGCGATTCCATCCAGACGCTTGAGAATCTGCAGCTCTCGACCTCCAACGGCAAGGTCGTGCCGCTCTCGGCGGTTGCGAATTTCCGCTACGAGCTCGAGCAGCCGACGATTTGGCGTCGTGACCGGCAGCCGACGATCACCCTCAAGGCGGCCGTCATTGGTTCGACGCAGCCGGCCACGATCGTCGACCAGCTCAAGCCGAAGGTCGAGGAATTCCAGAAGAGCCTGCCTGTGGGATACAAAGTGGAAGTGGGCGGTGCGGTCGAATCCAGCGCCGAAGCGCAAGGGCCGATTGCGGCGGTGGCTCCGCTGATGCTGTTCATCATGGCGACGATCCTGATGATCCAGCTGCAGAGTTTCAGCCGCCTCTTCCTGGTCTTCGCGGTCGCCCCGACGGCGCTGATCGGCGTGGTGGCGGCGCTGCTGCTCAGCAATGCGCCGATGGGCTTCGTCGCAATCCTCGGCATACTGGCGCTGATCGGCATCCTGATCCGCAACTCGGTCATCCTGGTCGTGCAGATCGAACATCTGCGCGCCGAGGGTGTTGCGGCCTGGCAGGCGGTCATCGAGGCGACCGAGCACCGCATGCGGCCGATCATGCTAACCGCTGCGGCTGCCACCCTCGCGCTGATCCCGATCTCGCGCGAAATATTCTGGGGACCGATGGCTTACGCCATGATGGGCGGCATCGTTGTGGGAACCGCGCTCACCCTGCTGTTCCTGCCGGCGCTCTACGTCGCATGGTTCAGGATCCCGAGAGACGAAGCCGTCAAGGCCGATGTCCCGGCAGAGGCATGAACGAGTCCGTCAGCCATCGCAGCGGCCGAAGCGGCCGCTGCGCGCCTTGACCTGCGAAGGGATCGCTCGGTGGAGCAACGACGTTTGAACGGGCTTGCGAAGATAGCTCCTGCCGTGCTGGTCGCGCTCGGTCTGGTGGCGCTGACGGGCTGCGTCTCGAGGCCGTCGCCTGATGTCTTGAAGCCGGTGCATCTGCAGGCTCGGGCCGATGAGGCCGTTTCGAACCGGGTTAGCGTGCTGGCTGCGACGAACAGGACCCCCGATACCATGCGGGGCGGTTTTGGGAGCGCATGGGCCGACAACCTCACCTATGAGCAATATGCATTTTCGGTCCCTCCGGACAGGAAGGGTACCACGATCGCATACCCGACCTCGACACTGGATCCCGAACGGCAATTTGCCGTCATCGGCCGCAAGCAGCTTGCAAAGGACGCCTTCGTTGAGGAGGCGCTCCGGTCGGTGCAGCCGGACGGCACCATCGGCATCTTCGTGCATGGTTACAACTACAGTTACCAGGAGGCGCTCTATCGTACGGCGCAGATCGCCGCGGATGCGAAAATGCCGGGGGCTCCGATCCTGTTTTCCTGGCCTTCGGCTGCAGCCGTTGCCGGATATGTCGCTGACCGGGATGCGGCGCTCGCCTCGCGTAGCGCGCTCGATTCCCTCGTCACCTCGCTTTCGGCCTCCGGCAAGGTGAAACGCATCGTCCTGTTCGGACATAGCATGGGTGGGTTCCTGGTCATGGAGACGGTCCGCCAGCTCACGCTGCAGCATCGCGACGATGTCGTCGGCAAACTGGCGGTAATCCTCGCTGCCCCCGACATCGACGTCGATGTCTTCCGCTCCCAACTGGCGGATATCGGGCGAATGCCGATCCCCATATCCCTGCTCGTTTCCAAGGACGACCGGGCGCTCGTGGCCTCGAGCTTCATCGCAGGGGAGCGGCCGCGCGTCGGGCGTCTCGATATTAACGATCCCGTTATCGAGGAGGCCGCCGTGAAAGAAAGGCTCCGGGTCATCGACATCACCTCGATCCAGGCGTCCGATGGACTGGGGCATGATCGCTATGCATCACTCGCCAAGTTCGGTGCGCAGCTTGCCTCCTTCGAAAGCGGCAAGCGTACATCCGCCGGCGATGTCGGCGCCTATGTCTTCGACGCGGCCGGCGCTGCAGTCGCAAGCCCGTTTCGTCTGGCTGGACGCGTTGTCGGCGCGCACTGATCCGCGCGAGGCGCCCAGCGGGATCTGTACAGCGCGGGCACCGACATTGTGTACAATATGACTATTAAATTGTCAGATGCCTAAATGAGGCGCAAACTTCCGTCCGGGGTCGAGTCGGCCTCAGGGGATATGGGAGGGCATTCATGAGCATTCGAAATCCGTCTCCCTCGTTATACAACGAGGATCTTGCACCCGCCGAGGAGCGCAAATGGGGTGCGTTCAGTATCTTTAACGTCTGGACATCTGATGTTCACAGCCTGTGGGGCTACTATCTGGCGGCGAGCCTGTTCCTGCTGTGCGGCAGCTTCGTGAATTTCGTCATCGCCATCGGCATCGGCTCGCTGGTCATCTTTGTGCTGATGAGCCTGGTCGGCAATGCCGGCGTGCGCACCGGCGTACCCTTTCCGGTTCTGGCCCGTGCCTCCTTCGGCACGTTCGGCGCCAATGTTCCGGCCCTGGTTCGGGCGGTGGTCGCCTGCTTCTGGTACGGCGCGCAGACCGCCGCCGCATCCGGCGCGATCGTCGCTCTTCTGATCCGCAACGAGAGCCTGCTCGCCTTCCATCAGAACAGCCATATGCTCGGCCACTCGACCCTCGAACTTATCTGCTACATCGTCGTCTGGGCGCTGCAACTGCTTATCATCCAGCGGGGCATGGAGACGGTTCGCAAGTTTCAGGATTGGGCAGGTCCGGCCGTCTGGATCATGATGCTGATCCTGGCCGTCTATCTGGTCGTCAAGTCGGGCACCTTCTCCTTCGGTTCGGAGATCCCGCGCGACGTGCTGATCGAGAAGACCAAGGATGCCGGCGTGCCGGGCGAGCCCGGCTCGTTTGCAGCACTTGCCGCGGTGGCCGCCACCTGGATCACCTATTTCGCAGCACTCTATCTGAATTTCTGCGATTTCTCGCGTTACGCAACCAGCGAAAAGGCGCTGCGCAAGGGCAATCTCTGGGGTCTGCCGATCAACCTTCTGGCCTTCTGCCTTGTCGCAGGCGTCACCACCACGGCGGCCTTCACCGTCTATGGTGAGGTTCTGCTGCATCCGGAAATGATATCGGCGAAATTCGAAAGCTGGTTCCTGGCGCTGCTTGCGGCCCTGACATTCGCGATCGCCACGCTCGGCATCAACGTCGTGGCGAACTTCGTCTCGCCGGCCTTCGACTTCGCCAACGTCTTCCCGCGCCAGATCAACTTCAAACGCGGCGGATACATTGCCGCATTGATCGCTCTCGTGCTTTATCCGTTTGCTCCCTGGGAGACGGGTGCGGCGCATTTCGTCAACTTCATCGGGTCGACGATGGGGCCGATCTTCGGCATCATGATGGTGGACTACTATCTCATGCGGAAAAGCCAGCTGAACGTCGAGGCGCTCTATCATGAGAATGGCGAGTTCCGCTTCCAGAACGGCTGGCACGGCAATGCCTTCATCGCATTTGCGGTCGGCGCGCTGTTCTCCTCGATTCTGCCGACCTTCACCAGCATCCTGCCGGATTGGTGGGGCACCTATGGCTGGTTCTTCGGCGTCGGAATCGGCGGGGCGATCTATTTCGTGCTGAGAATGGGCGCCCGGCGCAATCCGGCCTTCGCCGCACGATAAAAAGAGAGGCGCCCGGCATTGCCGGGCGCCTTCATCTCTGGTCTGTGCAAGCGGTTAGGGCGAGGGCGAGGGCAGTTGCCGCAGAACCGCTGCACACTTTTGCGCGACCTGCTTTAGCGGCGAGCGGCAACCGCATGGATCGCGGCGCGGGCTGTCGGCTGCGCCATCGTTCTTGCCGTCGAGCGAAGGGCTGACGATTGGTTGGACGTCGTATCGTCGAGCCTGAATTGGGCGATAAGCTCGCGAAGTGTCTGGGCTTGCTGCGCGAGTGAATCTGCTGCCGCCGTTGACTCCTGCACCATGGTCGCGTTCTGCTGCGTGGTCTGGTCCATCCTGTTGACCGCAACGTTGACTTCGCTGAGGCCGATCGACTGCTCTTTCGCAGAAGTGGCGATCGAGTCCATATGGTGATTGATCTGGGTGATGAAGCCGCCGATGGTCTTCAGGGCCTGGCCGGTGTCGCGGACGAGCTTGACGCCGCTTTCAACTTCCTTAGAAGAGTTCTGGATCAGCCCCTTGATTTCCTTGGCTGCACTTGCCGAGCGCTGGGCGAGTTCGCGCACTTCCTGGGCGACGACGGCAAAGCCCTTGCCGGCCTCGCCGGCACGGGCGGCTTCCACGCCGGCATTGAGCGCGAGAAGATTGGTCTGGAACGCGATTTCGTCGATGACGCTGATGATGTTGGAGATCTGCTGCGACGAGGTCTCGATGCGTTCCATTGCCTCTTCGGCGTGGGAAACGACTTCCGCGGAGATACCGGCGCTGCGGTTTGCCTCGGTGGCCACCGTGCGCGTCTCCTCGGTCCGTTTGCTGGAGTTCGCAACGTTTGCGGTGATCTCTTCCAGTGCGGCTGCCGTTTCTTCAAGCGAGGCCGCCTGCTGCTCCGTGCGCTTCGACAGATCGCTTGCACCGGAGGAGATTTCGCGCGTGCCTTCATCGATCGTGCCGATGCTGTCGGAAATAGCCCGGAGCGTCGCGCCAAGCTGGGTGACGGACTGGTTGAAGTCGTGGCGCAGTGCCTCGAAATCGGGCGCGAAGGCCTCGTCGAGTTGGAAGGCAAGGTCTCCTGCGGCCAGCCGCTTCAAACCGGCGGCGAGACCCGAGGTGGCGATGCGCAACCGCTCCGATGCGTCGGCTTCCGCCAGCCTCTGGGTGTCAACGCGGTCAGCCTCCGCTCGGACGCGGTTTTCCTCGGCCTCTGTCGCCATCCGCTTGTTCGCGATGGCGGCCTGGCGGAAGATCTCCACCGCCCCTGCCATGGATCCGATTTCGTCGGCGCGGTCGGCAAATGGGATCTGTGAACCTGTGTCCCCCTCTGCCAGACGCCGCATCGAGGTGGTGATGCCGGTAATCGGGTTGGCGATTGCCTTCAGCACGAAAGCGACAGCACCGAGAACGAGCAACCCGGCGACAGCGATCGTTGCAAGCAGGTAGAATTCTATGGAGGCGAAGGTCTCCGTGCTGAGGTCGGCGGCCTTCTTGCTGCCGATGACGTTCAATTCGACCAGGGCCGCCGTGGCTTCCTTGAGCTTGTCGGAATAAGAGCGCATTCCCCCGCCGAGATATTGCCCGGCTTCCTCGGTCTTGTTGGCACGGGAAAGGACGAGGAGTTGCGAGCTGCTGGAGATGTAACCTTCAACGCTTTCCTTGATCGTCTTGATCAGGTCGCGCTCGCGATCGGACGACGCCAGCGGAAGATAGGCGTCGACCGATTTGCGTATCGCATCCTCGGCAACTTTGATTGCCTCTTCGCGTGTTTTCTTTTCCGCCTCCGACTGCGCGATGATGTGATCGCGGTAAGTGAGGCGCAAATTCGTCATGGCGAGATTGATTGCCTGCGACGCCTGCACGCTTGGCAGCCAGTCGGTGGCAATTTCCTCGGTCGAGCCGTTCGTTTTGCAAAGACCGTCGACCGCGAGATAGGCTACAAGACCGAAAAGAAGAGCTACACCGCTGAAAATCAACAGCAAACTCGTTTTAATGTTTGGACGACGCATAGAAAGTCCTCGATCGAACGGTCCGGCCTCATACCGGCTTGGCTAGGGACATTTGTACCGAGAAAAATTTAACGATTTGCTCAATATGTAAAATGCCGTTTACCAACCCTTCCGGAAACCGACGTCGCTTTTGCGCAAAACATATCCCGATCGCGCTGGAAATGTTTATCGATGCGTCAAAGAGATGAGAGGAGCCATACATGATGAAGCGCCTGTTTTCTGCCCTTCTTGCATTGATCCTTCCGGTTCAGGCAGCCGTCTCGCAACCCGCCGATGAGGCAGGGGCGCGCAAAGCCCGGTCTATCGCTCAGCTTCAATCGGAAGGGGTGCCGACGATCGATCATCTGCCGACCGTCGAGCCCGAGAGCGAAAGTACCCGCCGAAATACCAAGGCGGTCGTGCAACGCACGATCGCGCTTGCGATCGTTGCCGTGAAAGGCGAGACCGGCGACCATGCCATGGGTCAGGCTCTCATCCGGCAGTTCGATGCAGTGAGTTTTTTCACCCCGAAAGAAAAGGCCTTCATGGACGATCCTGATCCCTCCGATCAGGATCGCGCAAACTTCGCGTGGCGTTACGAAGGCGTGCACGTCATGTTGTGGGCACTCGGGATTTCGCCGCAGCTCGAACGTCCCGACCATATCTGCGACGTCCCGTTCATTGCGAAAACGCTTCGCGAATTGGGAACGGACGGGTTGATGCGTCGCGCCAAACTGCGCCCGCAAAAAGAACTGCTCGACGCCGCCGACCTGATCTACCGCTATGATTGGGCGGCCGTGAACGCAAGACTGAAGGGTGAAGAGCCGCCGACCGGATTGGACAAGGGCGTGGTCTACGAATGGCATTACGCCCTCAACTGGCTGATCGGCTACATGGATCAGGACTGGGATGACATTTCCACGGACACGTGATGTGGGTTGCGCGTTCTGCAATGAGTCGCTGGCGCAGAGCTGACAAAAGCCAATGCGCAATCAGCGTTTCTTGGTTCCGCACTGAGACGGATGCATGTTTTACGAAATAGCATTATGATCGACGCGACGCCTGGCCGGCGTTGGTGCGGATGCGTGATCCGTGCGGGAGCGGGAGGACGGCAGGATTTGGAACGGCTGAAGGATCTGGACGAAATTTCCGCGCAGGCGGGCGGCGGTTCGGCATCGTTGCCCTATGAACGGCCCGGCGTCGTGGCTGCCGCCGTGTATCAGCATGGGCAGCGCATTCGCGACATCAGGATAGAAGAAGCCGGCGAATGGCGCAGTCGGGAGAACGCCATCGTCTGGATCGGTCTGCACGAGCCGGACGAAGTGCTGCTGCATCAGGTCCAGGCCGAATTCAATCTCCATGCACTGGCGATCGAGGACGCGGCACAGCCCCACCAGCGACCGAAGCTGGAGATTTATGGGGACGCAATGTTCATCGTTGCCCGGACCGCCCATATGAAGGATGACGAAATCATCTTCGGCGAAACGCATTTGTTCGTCGGCCGCGGTTATGTCGTCTCCGTTCGCCACGGTGACTCGTCCTCTTATCTGTCGGTGCGGCAACGGTGCGAAGCAACGCCCGCGGCGCTCGCCCATGGTGAAAATTACATCCTCTATTCCATCCTCGATTTCATCGTCGACAACTATATGCCGGTCATCGAAGTCGTGCAGGAGGAGGTCGAGAAGCTCGAGGATCTGGTGCTGCGCGAACAGCTGGGGAAGTCCGATATCGAGCGGCTTTATCTGCTGCGGCGGAAGCTCTTGCGGCTGCGCAATGCCGTTGTGCCGCTCGTCGACGTCTGCCGGCGATATGAGCACATCGATCTTCCCGGCATGGATCCGACGCTTCAGTCGCTGTTTCGCGATGTGACCGATCACGTGCGCCGGGTTCAGGAAGATATCGACGCTTTGCGCGAGGTGCTGGCCTTCGCCTTCGAGGCTAGCGTGATGATCGGCCAGACCGAGCAGACGGCGATTGCCCGCAAGCTCGCCGCCTGGGCGGCAATTCTCGCCGTTCCCACGGCGATCGCAGGCATTTACGGCATGAACTTCAGCGATATGCCGGAACTGAAAACCCAGTATGGCTACTTCGTCGTGCTCGGCGTCATCGGCGTCCTGTGTCTCGGCCTCTTTGGCTTCTTCCGTCGGAGGAAGTGGCTCTAGCTATAGGAGCGCGTTCAGCAGTCGGTCTCGATGTTGCTGCACATAGTCGATATCGCTTAGATACAGCTGAGCGTCCCCTGCGGCTACGTGCTCCGCGAAGGTCTCGTCTCCGGCCGAAGCCCTTGCCTGCATGAAATTGGCAAGCGCCTGGAGCCGCCCGCAGACCATCTCCGGGAGCTGTTGCCGTTCTTTTGCCGTTGCCCCGTAGGCCGTGCAGAAGATTTCCGCCCGCCGCAGCTGTTCATCGAGACCTGACAGCACGCCGGGATGGGAGGGATCGGACAAAGGCGCCCAGCGATAGACCGCGTAGGCCAGATCCCAGAGTCGCGGTGCGGGATGCGCGGTATCGAAATCGATGATCCCGACAGCCTCATGCTCTGTCGTGGCGACGTTGTAAGGCGCGTAATCTCCGTGGCAGACGATTTCCCGCGGTTCCTGTGGCGGCAGCATCCACGTCTGGATTTCACCATCCTGCTCCAGAAACCCTTGTGATGCCGCGTGAAAATCGCGCAGAAGCCTGGCCGCCGAAACCAGCATGCGCTCCGATCCGACAAACGTGTCGCCCAGGTCTTCGCAGACGCGCCCGGCGACGAAGCTGACGATCTCCTGGTTTTTCCCTGTGATGTCGATCGGCTCCGGCGCCGCCAGAAAACCTCTGTCCCTGACATGGCGCAAAAACCGGTGCACCGTGGGCGTCCACGCGCCTGATGGTCTAACGACGGTATCGCCGTCGCGCCAGATCTGCCCGGTTCGTCCGCCTTCCAATGGCTTTATGTCATTCTCCCCCTGCAGATCCATCTACGCGGATTTCCGTTTTTCCATGTGGGCCTGAAGGGTGGCGCCAAGGTTTGTCTCGTGGCAGTTCCGGTAGAACGTCACCGTTTCCGCAGGCATGCCGTCGGGGATGGCGATGAAATCTTCAAGCCGGAAACCGCTTGAGCGGCTGAGCTGAACGTCCGCCAGCTGGTTCTCGCTCAACCCGTCGACACGTTCGGCCAGGGCTTCGAAATAGGCAAGATTTGCCTTCTCCGTCGAAGGCGAAGATGTCTGGCCATGCGCGGGGATGACCAGCCTCGGTTCGAGATCACGGATCCGCTCCAGCGATGAACGGATCAGGCGAAGGTCTTCGGCACTTTTACTCCAGACTTCGGGGATAGGATATTCCACCGCATCGACGGCCAGGCAGATGCGAAGCTCGGGAATCCAGACGGCGATATGGTCGGGCGTGTGCCCGGGCGTATGGATGAGTTCGAGCTTCAGATCGCCGCCGTTGAGAAGCATCGAGCCGGAGAAGGTTATATCGGGACCGATGAGCTCGACATTGCGAAACCGCGGTTCCTGGCCAGCCTTGTCTTTCAGAACCTGTTGCTCGGAGGGATCACGCAAGCGGTCGAGTGCTGCGGCATGCGCGATAATCGGAGCGCGGCCGGCAATGGCGGCATTTCCCCAGAAGTGATCCCAATCCATATGCGAATTGATGACAATCAAGGGGCGAGCCGCCGTCTTTTCTTCTAGCAGATCCAGCGCCATCCGGCATAGCTCGGGCGTTCCAAGCGTATCGATCAGGACGCTGAACCTCTCGGTCCGGACAAACACGCCATCGACTTCATCTCCCGCCCGAACGATCACGATCCGGTCGTCAAGTTCGGGATAGGAGCACAATTCTACCGGTGCATTCACGTCTGGTCGCCTCTATTGCAATCGGTCTCTCATTCAGTACATCAAATCAGCTCGGGTGCTCGCCCTTAAGGGTGGTGCGTCTTTCGCTCTACTGGGACATGTACATCCCACCGTTTCATCACAGCATTCGGCACCGCGTCTGGGCAGACGACCATCACGCTGGGTTTTGAGCGGCCGAGGCTCTTCGGCGTCCACTGTGTCTGAAGCGGGACCGCACATCGGGGAACCAGCACCTTCGCGTTGGGCTCCAGCACGTTCCACTGCTCGTGCTCACTGGCGTTCTCCTGCGCGACGAAGCGCCTGGCCTCCTCGCGAATTTCGAACAGGCCGTGTTTTAATTCTGTCGAACGATCGGTTTCGATGCTCCAGGAGGTGAGGCACAGTATGCAAGCCGACAGGGTTGCGGCGACGAGTATGGATCGAAGCTTGGATGCGCGCTCAATAGCCACCTGACTCCCTCTCCCCGGACGGCGGAAGATTATCCGGATGCGGCTGGAATTCTCAAGGTCTCTTCGTCCCCTGGGCGGGCTTTGGTGCTCGAACGAAATACGTCCCCTCGATCCGGCGCCGATGCGGCTGATGCTTTCGTACAGCCGCGAATTGGCCGTGCCGGTGGAACAACAACCGCCAAAGGAAGTTTGCCTGAAAAGCAACTCGAGGCGGCGGCCGATGTTATTTTCTGCGAACGGGGGTGTGTTGAGCACCCCACCCCGGATCTATTATGCCAATCCGCTCCTTCTCCAGGGCATCGATGCATGGCGCGAGGTTTTCGACCATGCGGCGGACACCGGTTTCGATCACGTGCTGACGGCGCCCCTCTTCGACCGGGACGGGGAGCGCAGCGTGTTTGCTTCCCGGGACTTCGATCGTCTCGATCCTGAACTGTCGCTCGGAAGCGATGTCGGGGAGGGGGTGGCGCGTCTGGCGGAGGCTGGCCGCAAGAGCGGCGTTGCCTTGATGATGGATCTGATGCTCGACGGCAGGGGGAGGCATCCTCAGGCGGGATTTCGTCCCGTCGATCCGAGACGCTCGCCACTGGACCCGGCAGAACCGATGGCGGCGATGGGGGCGGAACGACAATCGCAGCTGTTGGCGGAATGGACCGAACGGCTGCAGCGGCTGTCCGACGCCGGTCTCGCCGGCTATCGGGTGCTTGGGATAGATCGGGCGACGCCGGCGTTTTTCAAATCGCTGATGGCGGCGGTGCGCGAAAAGACCGAGGCGCAATTCCTCGCCTGGACGCCCGGCACCGATTTTGCGGTGAGGGGGGGTATCAACGAGGCAGGTTTCAACGGTTGTTTTTCGTCGATGGCCTGGTGGGATTTCGACGAGAGATGGTTCATCGACGAGCATCGCGTGCAGCAGCCGCTCGGCTGGCAGATCGCTTTTCCGGAACCGCCATTCGCGCGGCGTATCGCGCACGGAACCGAGAGCCGCGAAATCCTTGAACGGCGCGCCGTGAGAGCCCTGCGCCTTGCCGCTTCGCTCGGGGGTGGCCTGATGGTTCCGATGGGCTTCGAATATGGCGCAGCCACGCCGCTCGATCCGACGCATGGCAACAGGGCGGGTCTCAGGGGATTGCGTCACGACCTGGCTTTCGATCTCTCTTCCGAAATCCGGCGTGCGAATAGCGAAATCGGCACGATCGACCATGCGCCTGCTTCATCGCTGCGCCTGATCCGCAACGCCAATGGGCCGGTCTCGGCACTCCTGCAATCCGAGGTGCAGGATCTGCGCAGCGCCGACAATGTGCGCTTCATCCTGCTGAACAGAGACCTTCGGCGAAGCGCGCCCGCGCCGGTGACGGCACTTCGCGAAGCGGCCTCCGGCTTTCTGCCCGTCGCAGCCGACGGTGGGGTTCTCCGCCTGCGGGCAGGGGAGGCGCTGGTCATCCAAGGCAAGGCGCCAACGCCGATCACCTCCAGACCCGCCCTGGAGATCACGCAGGCGACGGCATCGCCTCGGCTTGCCATCGAAAACATCACGCCGCGTGTCGATGATGGGCGCTTTCCGGTCAAGCGGGTGGTGGGCGACATCGTTACCGTCGAGGCTGACATCTTCGCCGACGGCCACGACCCGATCGCCGCCGTCCTGCTCTGGCGGCCGCTCGACGCCATGGCGGATTGGAACGAGACGGAGATGCATCTTATCGAAAACGACCGCTGGCGCGGCGAGTTCCTGCTCGAGCGCACCGGCCGCTACGAGTTCGCCGTCGAGGCGTGGAAAAACGCTTTTGCGATCTTCCGCTACGAGCTGACCAAGAAGAACGACGCCCGGCTCGACCTGAAGCTCGAGCTGCAGGAGGGATTGAACCTCGTCCACGCCGCACAGGCCGGGGCGCCGGCAGCGCTCGGCCCCGAACTGCACGCCCTGAGCGACAGTCTCGAAAGCGCCTCGGACGCCGAGCGGACGGCGATCCTGCTCGATCCCCAGACATCCGAGCTGATGAACAAAGCCGACAGGCGGCCGTTCCGGCTCCGCTCCACGGCAAGCGCCGTCGATGCCGAGCGCAAGGAAGCGGCCTTTGCCAGCTGGTACCAGATCTTCCCGCGCTCGCAGAGCGGTGATCCCAACCGGCACGGCACCTTCGACGACGTCATCCCGAGGCTGGCCGATATCCGCGGCATGGGCTTCGACGTGCTTTACTTCCCGCCCATTCACCCGATCGGCTCGACCAACCGGAAGGGGCGCAACAACAGCTTGAAGGCCGGTCCCGGCGATCCCGGGAGCCCTTATGCGATCGGTTCCGAGGAGGGCGGCCACGATGCCATCCATCCCGAGCTCGGCGATTTCGAGGATTTCGGCCGGCTGGTCGAGGAGGCGGGCCGGCACGGGCTGGAGATCGCCCTCGACCTTGCGATCCAGGCGTCGCCGGATCACCCCTGGCTGAAGGAACATCCCGGCTGGTTCGACTGGCGCCCGGACGGCACGATCAAATATGCCGAGAACCCGCCGAAGAAATATGAGGACATCGTCAACGTCGATTTCTACACCAAAGACGCGCTGCCCTCGCTATGGATGGAGCTGAGGGATGTTGTCCAGCTATGGGTGGACCAGGGCGTCAAGCTGTTTCGCGTCGATAACCCGCACACCAAACCCTTTCCCTTCTGGGAATGGCTGATCGGCGATATCAGAGCGCGTCATCCCGATGTGGTCTTCCTGTCGGAAGCCTTCACCAAGCCCAAAGTGATGTACAGGCTGGCGAAGATCGGCTTTTCCCAGTCCTACACCTATTTCACCTGGCGCAACGCCAAATGGGAACTCGAGCAATATATGCGCGAGCTGACTGAGACGGAGGCGAAGGAATTCTTCCGTCCGCACTTCTTCGTCAACACCCATGACATCAATCCGGACTTTCTCCAGAACGCGCCGCGCCCGGCCTTTCTGATCCGCGCCGCCCTTGCCGCCACTCTCTCTGGCCTGTGGGGCGTCTATAACGGCTTCGAGCTCTGCGAGGGGCGACCCGATGTCAAGCGCAAGGAATATGCCGACAGCGAGAAATACGAGATTCGCGCCTGGGATTATGACCGGCCGGGCAATATCGTCGACGAAATCAGGATGCTCAACCGTATCAGGAACGAGAACACTGCCCTGCATTCGCATCTCGGGCTGACGCTTCTGAATGCTTGGAATGACAATATCCTGTTCTTCGAAAAGGCAAGTAAGGCCCGCGACAATGTCCTGCTGATCGCGATCAGCCTCGACCCTCACAATTTTCAGCAAAGCGATGTCGAACTGCCGCTCTGGCACTGGTCGCTCGGCGACGGCGGCACGCTGGATGCCGAGGATCTGGTCGGTGGGCATCGTTTCAAATGGACCGGCAAACGGCAGAGCATCAGCCTGAACCCTGAGATCCTGCCCTTTGCGATCTGGCGCGTTCGAGCAGCGGAGGCATGAATGGACACGATGAACCCCGATGGCATTGAGCAGCCCCTCTGGTACAAGGATGCGATCATCTACCAGCTGCACATCAAGTCGTTCTACGACGCCAATGGCGATGGCGTCGGCGACTTTGCCGGCCTGCACGCCAAGCTCGATCACATCGCGGCGCTCGGCGTCAATGCCATCTGGCTGCTGCCTTTCTTTCCCTCGCCGCGCCGCGACGACGGCTACGACATCGCCGACTACGGCAATGTCAGCCCCGATTACGGCACCTTGGAGGATTTTCGCGCCTTCGTCGACGCCGCACACCAGCGTAATATCCGCGTCATCATCGAGCTCGTCATCAACCACACCTCCGATCAGCATCCCTGGTTCCAGCGCGCCCGTCAGGCACCGGCCGGATCCCCGGAGCGCGATTTTTACGTCTGGTCGGATACCGATCAGAAATTCCCGGAAACGCGCATCATTTTCATCGATACCGAAAAGTCCAACTGGACATGGGATGCCGTGGCGGGCGCCTATTATTGGCATCGCTTTTATTCCCACCAGCCTGACCTCAACTTCGACAGTCCCCTGGTCATGGAGGAACTGCTGAAGGTGATGCGCTTCTGGCTGGAAACCGGTATCGACGGCTTCCGCCTCGACGCGATCCCTTACCTTGTCGAGCGCGAGGGGACGATCAACGAGAACCTGCCGGAAACCCATGCGATCCTGAAGCGCATCCGTGCCGCTCTCGATGCCACCCATCCCGGCGTGATGCTGCTGGCCGAGGCCAATCAATGGCCGGAGGATACGCGCGAATATTTCGGCGACGGCGACGAATGCCACATGGCCTTCCACTTTCCGCTAATGCCGCGCATGTATATGGCGATCGCCAAGGAGGACCGGTTTCCGATCACCGATATCCTGCGGCAGACGCCGGAGATTCCGGAGAATTGCCAATGGGCGATCTTCCTGCGCAACCACGACGAACTGACGCTCGAAATGGTGACGGACGCCGAGCGCGACTATCTCTGGGAAACCTACGCATCCGATAAGCGCGCCCGCATCAATCTCGGCATCAGGCGGCGCCTGGCGCCGCTGATGGAGCGCGACCGCCGGCGCATCGAGCTGATGAACGCGCTGCTGCTCTCTATGCCGGGAACGCCGGTGATCTATTACGGCGACGAGATCGGCATGGGCGACAATATCTATCTCGGCGATCGGGATGGGGTGAGGACGCCGATGCAATGGTCTCCGGACCGCAATGGCGGCTTCTCCAGGGTAGACCCGGCGCGTCTCGTCCTGCCGCCGGTCGCCGATCCGCTCTACGGTTTCGAGGCCGTCAACGTCGAGGCACAGAGCACGGACGCGCATTCGCTGCTCAACTGGACGCGCAAGATGCTGGCGCTGCGCGGTCGGCATCCGGCCTTCGGCCGTGGTTCGCTGCGGTTCCTCGCGCCGGAGAACCGCAAGATCCTCGCTTATCTCAGGGAATATGAAGGCGAGACGCTGATGTGCGTCGCAAACCTCTCGCGCCTGCCGCAGGCCGTGGAACTCGACCTGTCGAGCTTCGAGGGCCGCGTTCCGATCGAATTGACCGGCATGTCGCCCTTTCCGCCGATCGGTCAGCTGACCTATCTGCTGACATTGCCGCCCTACGGGTTTTTCTGGTTCCAGCTGGAAGCCGATGCCGACCCGCCGGCATGGCGCACCGCTCCGCCGGAGCAGCTTCCCGATCTGGTGACGATGGTCACCCGTCGCGGCCTGCTCGACCTTGTCGATGAACCCAAGCTTGCACGCGTTCTCAGCAACGAAATTCTGCCGGCCTATCTGGCGAAGCGGCGGTGGTTCGGGGCAAAGGACCAGCCGCTGCAGGCGGCGCGTCTGATCTCCGCAACGCCGATCCCCTTTGCCGACGGGATTGTTCTCGGCGAACTGGAGGCCGTGCTGCCGAACCATAGCGAATCCTACCAGCTGCCGCTGGCGGTCGCCTGGGACGATGCGCAACCATCGGTGCTGACCCAGCAGCTTGCGCTCGGTCGGGTCCGCCAGGGCCGGCGCGTCGGTTTCCTGACGGACGGATTTGCCGTGGAGGCGATGGCGCGCGGCATCCTGCGCGGGCTTGGCGACCGCTCGCGCACCACCGGCCGCACCGGCACGCTCGAATTTCTCGGCACGGAACGGCTCGACCGTCTTGCCGTCACCGACGACCTTCCGGTCCATTGGCTCTCGGCCGAACAGTCCAACAGTTCGCTGATCGTCGGCGATCTGGCGATGATCAAGCTGATCAGGCACATCTTTCCCGGTATTCATCCGGAAGTCGAGATGACGCGCTATCTCACCCGCGCCGGCTACGATCACACCGCGCCCTTGCTCGGCGAGGTCGCGCACACGGACTCCAGTGGACGCCGCTCGACATTGATCATCGTCCAAGGCGCGATCCGCAATCAGGGCGATGCCTGGAACTGGATGCTGAACAACCTGCGCCGCGGGGCAGACGAACTCGTGCTGAACGACCCGGCCGTCCAGCCGGGCGACGACGTCTTCCAGCCGCTGATCAGCTTCGTTGCGATGGTCGGCATGCGTCTCGGAGAACTGCATGTCGTGCTTGCCGGGGAGACTGCGGACGAAGCCTTCAGCCCGGTAATCGCCGGCGACAGCGAAGTCGAGGCGATGAAGAAGGCGGTTGCCGGCGAAGTCGCCTATGCCATGTCGAAACTTGCCGAACGGGAGGAGAATGCCGATCCGGCGATCGACCTGCTTGCAGCGCCGTTGCTCAAGCGCCGCTCCGAACTCGTCGAGCTTGCCGCGACGCTGGCCGAGGCCACGCGCCATACGCTGATGACGCGCACGCACGGCGATTTTCACCTTGGTCAGATCCTCGTCAGCGAGGGCGATGCCGTCATCATCGATTTCGAGGGCGAGCCCGCGAAAAACCTGGCCGAGCGCCGCGCCAAGACCAATCCGCTGCGCGATGTCGCCGGGCTTTTGAGGTCACTGAGTTATCTCGTCGCCACCGCCCAGCTTGATAACGACGCCGTCATCGAACATGAGAACGAAGTCCGGCGCGAGGCCATCGCCCGCTTCGGGCGCCAGGCGGAAGAGGCGTTTCTCGACGCCTATGCGCAGGCGGTTTCGGCATCGAAGGCGCTTGATATGCCACCCGATCAACGACGGAGGGTCCTCGATGCCTTTCTTCTCGAAAAGGCCGCCTATGAGATCGCCTATGAGGCCCGCAACCGGCCGAAATGGCTTCCGATCCCGCTTTCCGGCCTCACCGAAATCGTCTCGCGTCTGGCGGGGGTCCCGGCATGAATGTTGAGCGCTCGGAACTTCTCGCCGGAATCGGGCACGATGCCCTCTGGGCTCTGATCGAAGGGCGCCACGGCGATCCTTTTTCGATCCTCGGTCCCCATGAAAGCGGCGGGATGACCATCGTGCGGGTCTATCTGCCCGGGGCGGAGGCGGTCGATCTCATCGAGGCTGGGAGTGGACGGGTGGTGACGCCCTTCAGTGTCGCCCATCCCGCCGGCCTGTTCGCGGCGGCAACCGGTTTGAGGACCGGATACCGGCTGAAGATCACATGGCCGGATGCGGTGCAGATCACCGAGGATCCCTATAGTTTCGGCCTGCTGCTCGGTGAGCTCGACCTCCATCTAATATCGGAGGGCACGCATTACAGTCTGAGCCGCACGCTTGGCGCGGTGGCGATGTCGATCGACGGCATATCAGGCGTTCGTTTCGCCGTATGGGCGCCGAATGCCCGCCGCGTCTCGGTCGTCGGCGACTTCAATGCCTGGGATGGGCGGCGAAATCCGATGCGGCTGAGGCAATCGGCGGGTGTCTGGGAGCTGTTCATTCCGAGCCTCGCCGCCGGCGAAAGATACAAGTTCGAGATCGTCGATGCCGAGGGCACCTGCCTGCCGCAAAAGGCCGATCCGGTGGCGAGGGCGAGCGAAGCTGCCCCATCCACCGCCTCGATCGTCGCATCGTCGACGCCGTTTCGATGGACGGATGACGGCTGGATGAGGGACCGCTCCCGCCAGGAAAGGCTGGAAGGCGCGATGTCAGTCTATGAGGTGCACGCCGGCTCCTGGTTGCGCGACGGGCGGGACGGCAACAGATATCTCGACTGGGTCGAGCTCAGCCAGCGCCTCGTTCCCTATGCCAGCGACATGGGATTCACCCATATCGAACTGCTGCCGATCATGGAGCATCCGTTCGGCGGCTCCTGGGGTTATCAGCCGCTCGGCTTGTTTGCTCCGACCGGCCGCTACGGCACGCCGGAGGATTTCGCCTATTTTGTCGACCGCTGCCATGGCGCCGGGCTCGGCATCATCCTCGACTGGGTGCCGGCTCACTTCCCCACGGATGTCTGGGGTCTTGCCCGCTTCGACGGCAGCGCGCTCTACGAGCATGAGGATCCGCGCGAGGGCTTTCACCGCGACTGGAATACGCTGATCTACAATCTCGGGCGCAACGAGGTGAAAGGGTTCCTGATCGCCAGCGCGCTCGAATGGCTCGAGCGCTATCATGTCGACGGCTTGCGCGTCGATGCCGTGGCCTCGATGCTCTACCGCGATTATAGCCGCAACGAAGGCGAATGGATTCCAAATCAGTATGGCGGGCGGGAGAACCTGGAGGCGGTTGAGTTCTTCAAGCACCTCAACAGCATCGTCCACGAGCGCTGCCCGCATGCAATGACGATCGCCGAAGAATCGACGGCCTGGCCGGGTGTGACGAAGCCGCCGGAAGAAGGCGGGCTAGGCTTCGACATCAAATGGAACATGGGCTGGATGCATGACAGCCTGAGCTACATCGAGAAGGATCCGGTCTATCGGAGCCATCATCATGGCACGATGACCTTCGGCATGATCTACGCCTATTCCGAGCGGTTCATGCTGCCGATCTCCCATGACGAGGTGGTCTATGGCAAAGGCTCGCTGCTGACGAAGATGCCGGGCGACGAATGGCAGAAATTTGCCAATCTGCGCAGCTACCTCGCTTTCATGTGGGGTCATCCCGGCAAGAAGCTGTTGTTCATGGGGAGCGAAATCGCCCAGCCGGGCGAATGGAACCATGATGCTTCGGTGAGCTGGGATGTACTGGAGCGGCCTCAGCATGTCGGCATTCAGCGGCTGGTCAAGGACCTGAATAGCCTCTACGGGGAAGAGCCGTCATTGCAATTCGGCGATTTCCATCCCCAGGGCTTCGAATGGGCAGCAGCCGACGACGCCGCCAACTCCGTCCTCGGCATGCTCCGTTATGGCAAGGACCGCTCTTCATCCGTCCTTGTCGTATCGAATTTCACGCCGGTGCCGCGCTACGGCTATAGGATCGGCGTGCCTGATGATGGCGTGTGGATCGAGCGGATCACCACGGATGCGCGCGAATATGGTGGCTCCGGCCTCGTCAACGGCGCGCTGTCGAGCGAACCCATCCCCGCCCATGGGCGGCCGGTTTCCCTGTCGCTGACGTTGCCGCCGCTGGCGACGATCTTTCTCAAGGGACCGTCGCCTAGATAGGGATTCATTCGGCGTGCGGCGCCGGATGAATGAACGGCCAGGGACTTGCCTCGGATCCCTTTTCGATCGGAACCTCGATGAGCACGGGCTCGTCGAGAGAGAGGGCTTTCTCGATCCTCTCTTTGAGTTCGTCGGGGCTTGTCACCTTGAACGCGCGGACACCGAAGCTCTCGGCAAGCGCGACAAAATCCGGATTGGTCAGCTCCGAGCCAAGATAGCGACCCTGATACGCCTGCTTCTGATCGCGCAGAACATTGCCATAGGCTGAATTGTTGAAGACGATGGCGACGACATTGATCTTGTGCTGGACGGCAGTGGCAAGCTCTTGAACGCCGAACATGAATCCGCCATCGCCAGAAACGGAAACAACCGCTTTATTGGGATTGGCGACCTTCACGCCCAAGGCGGTGTTGAAGCCAAAACCCAGATTGTCCTGATAACCACATGTCACGTATTGGCGCGGGCCGTAGACGGGGAAGGCAAAACGGGCGGTAAAGCCCATCTGGCTGATCTCCTCGACGAAGAAGCCGTCTCTGGGAAGAGCCTCACGAATGGCGTCGAGATAGGCAAGCTGCGGCTGCACTTCCGAGAACCGAGATCTGGCCTCTTTGTTGATGTCGGCAAATTCGCGGGTGCGATCGTCGCGCCGGGAACCTGACAATACATCGATCAGAGCCCGCGTTCCCGCCTTGGCATCGGCGACGATGCCGACACCGGGCTTGAGGCGGACCATTTCGGTCGGATCGATATCGATGCGAATGATCTTGAGGCCTTTGGGAAGCCATTTCCAACGCATGAACTGCAATTCGAGCCGGCTGCCGATACCGATCAGAACGTCCGTCTTCTTCCAATATTCATAGGCGGCGACGAAATTCAGATAGTTCGGGTGATCGTCGGCGACGATGCCCTTGCCGGAACGATGGGAGGTGACGGGCGACTGCAGCAGTTCCGCAAGCGCGGCGATCTCGGCGCCGGCCTCCGCCGCGCCGCCGCCGACCATGATCATCGGATTGCTGGCACACGCTATCAGCGCCGCTGCGGCAGCGATCTGATCGGAGTTGACAGCCGGGTGAGGCGCTCTCGTACCGACGGAAAGATCGACTTCGGGGCCGGATTGGCCAAACACGTCCCATGGGGCTTCGACCGCTCCCGGACCCTGGCGGCCGGAGAGCATCTTGCCGACGACCTCGGCCATGACGGGGCCTGCCTCGGACGGATGATTGATGCGTTCCGCCGTCTTGGTAAGCCCGCGCATTGTCGCGAGTTGATCGGGCAGTTCGTGCAACTGCCCTCTGCCCTGGCCAATCAGGTGGGACATGATGTTGCCGGTGATGCAAAGTACCGGCGCGTTGGCGCCGTAAGCGGTGCAAAGCGCTGCCCCGGAATTGAGAACACCCGGGCCGGGGACGACGGTATAGGCGCCGATCCGCCCGGTGGATTTGGCATAGCCATAGGCCATATATCCGGCGCCCTGTTCGTGCCTAGTGTGAATGAACCGAACCTTGTCGCGGGCGCCGTAGAGCGCATCGTTGAAATCATACATGTGGGCGCCCGGGATGCCAAACACCGTGTCGATCCCATGGGCGACGAGCGAACGGGTCATCGCCTGGCCGGTCGTTTCCTTCTTGCTCATTTCAAGCAGCCTTCAGCGCGAAGTGCGGTCACGATGGCGCCGGCATCGGCCGGCTGCATGCCCGCAAGGTTCATACGGCCGGAATCGGCCATGTAGATGCCGTGTTTGGCGCGCAGCGCTGCGGCCGTTTCTTTCGACATGGAGAGATTGGAGAACAGGCCGCGCTGCCGGCTGATAAAGGCCAGATCGGCGGCTGCAGCGGCGAGCGCCGCGCGGTTGCCGTTGACACGCTCGCACATCTCCTCGAGTTCTGCGCGCCACATTGCCGACATTTCGGGGCTCTCGAGAATGGTTCTGACGATCGCGGCGCCATGATCGGGCGGCATCGACCAGTTCACACGGGCAAGGGCCGCCATATTGCTTTCGGCCTTGCCGATGTCGTCGACATTGCGGGTCATGAGGTAGAGCGCGCCGACGCGCTCGCGATAGAGACCGAAATTCTTATCGCAGGAATAAGCGATCAGCGCCTCGTCGACCGCGTCGAGGATCATCCGTGTAGGTGCGGCGTCCTGTTCGAGACCGTCGCCAAGCCCTTGATAGGCAAGATCGATGAACGGCACCAGCCCGTGTGCAACGAGGAGTCCGGTAATCTGCCGCCACTGCTCCATGGTGAAATCGATACCGGTCGGATTGTGGCAGCAACCGTGAAGGAGGACGACATCGCCTTCCGCAGCGGAAGACAGGGCGTCGACGACGCTTTCGAATTTGACCTGTTGCGACGTCAGATCGACGAAGGCGTAGTCCTTTACGGCCAGCCGCGCCGAGGCGAAGATCGGCGCGTGGTTCGGCCAGCTGGGCGTCCCCAACAGAACCTTAGCGGATGGATTTGCCGTCTGGATGAGCTCGGCGCCGAGACGCAGCGCGCCGCTGCCGCCGGGTGTCTGAATGCCGACGAGGCGATGATCGAACGTCGGCGATTTGCCGAAAATAATGGGTTGCAGCAGTCGGACGAATTGCAGATCGCCTTCCGGGCCGAGATATTTCTTGCTGTCCTGGGTCTCGAGAAGAAACTGTTCCGCCGCCTTTACGGCTCGCATCACCGGCGTACGGCCCATGGCGTCGCGATAGACGCCGACGCCGAGGTCGATCTTTCCGCTGCGCTCGTCGACCTGAAAGGCCTTGATGAGGGCAAGCAGGCTGTCGGCCGGCCGGTTATTCAGTTTCTCAAACACAAGTCCACCTCCGTTTTATCCAATGGCTGGAGACTAACGGAACTTCCGCGGCGATTTTATGCGATTATCTGCCTAATGCGATATGAAGATGCAGACAATCTGCGTCATTTGGCTATACTATGCGGAAATTCTGCTTATTTGGATGGGCCATGCTTGACCAGTTCGATATCAAATTGCTCGCCGCCCTCCAGCAAAACAGTGAGGTGACGCAGGGTGAATTGTCGCAGAAGGTCAATCTCTCCGCGACCCAATGCGCACGCCGTTTGGAAAAGCTGCGCAATGAGCAATACATCCAGAGCGTCGTTGCTATCCTCAATCCTGCAAAACTGGGTTTTGCCGTCGTCGCTCATACCCTCGTCAGCCTGCGCGCGCATACGGAAGGTGGAAACGAGCGGCTTCATCGCTTCATCGAAACCGCGCCGGAGATTCTGGAGTGTTATTCGCAGACGGGGGATGCCGATTTTCTGATGAAGGTGATGACGCGCGACCTCGACCATCTCAGCCAATTTCTCGAGAGAATGATCCGGGTCACCGATAATCTGGCCTCGGTGAAGTCAAGCATCGTCCTGAAAACGCTGAAAAAGACGACTGCTTTGCCGCTGCAGATCGTGACGTGAGGTGGCCACTTTCATCTGAGATAGTGGATATGCGGGCGCGAATGATGGGGCGAGGCTTCGATGCGGGCTTCGACGGAAAAGACGTCGCGCAGAAGGTTCTCGCTCAGCACGTCTTCAGGTGCGCCCGACGCGACGATCCTACCCTGCTGCATGATGATCAGCTCATCGCAGAACATGGCGGCATGGTTGAGATCGTGCAGGGCGACGATGCTGGTGATCGGCAGGCTGGAGACGAGCCGCATCAAGCCGATTTGGTGCTGGATGTCGAGATGGTTTGTGGGTTCGTCGAGGATCAGCTCCTGCGGCGACTGGGCGAGCGCTCTGGCAATATGGGTGCGCTGCTTTTCGCCGCCCGACAGGTTTTGCCAGCGATCGTCTCGCTTCTCTGCCATACCGGCACGCGCAAGTGCCGCTTCGACCGCCTCTTCGTCGGCTCTCGTCCAGCCGGAGAACATGGAACGATGCGGGAAGCGGCCGAGCTTGACGACATCAATAACCTTCAGATTGGCATTGGTCGCCGCATGCTGCTCGACGAAGGCGATGCGCTGGGCGATCGAGCGGCGGCTGATCGTGCCGATGTCGTTCCGATCAAGAGTGACGCGGCCGGAATGGGGCCGCTTCAGGCCGGCGAGAAGCCGCAGCAGTGAGGTCTTGCCGGAGCCGTTCGGCCCGAGTAGGCCGAGCATCCGGCCCGGCTGAGCCTCCAGGGAAACGCCGTCCAGGATGGTCTTCCTGCCAATTTTCCAGGTGAGGTTGTCGGCCTTGATGCTCATGACGCGCGCTGGAACCGGTAGAGGATGATCGAGAAGAAGGGAACGCCGACGAGCGCCGTGACGACGCCGATCGGCAGGATTTGGCCGGGAATGAGGGCGCGGGCGGCGATATCGGCGAGCACCATGAAGATCGCTCCCGCGATGGCGCAGGCCGGTAGCAGGCGGATATGCAGCGGCCCGACGACGAAGCGGGCGACATGCGGCACGACGAGGCCGACAAAGCCGATCGAGCCGACCATGCTGACGATCGTCGCCGTCATCATGGCAGTGAGCGCGAAGAGCACCATGCGGGCGCGGCCGACATTGACGCCGAGCGAAGAGGCCGCCTCGTCGCCGAAAGCGAAGGCGTCGAGCACGCGGGCATAAAACAGACAGGCGGCAAGACCGAGGCCGACGACAACCGAGACCAACGCGAATTCCGGCCAGCGCACGCCGCTGAAACTGCCCAGCAGCCAGAACATCACGTCGCGGGCCTGCTGGGCATTGGCCGAGGTCGTGACGATATACGAAGTCGAGGCATTGAAGAGCTGCGAGGCAGCCACGCCGGCAAGGATGGTGCGGTCGGCACCGCCGCGGGTGCCGTTCGAGAGCAGCGCCACGAAGAAGAAGGCGGCGAAGGCGCCGGCAAAGGCGCCCGATGACAGCGACACCGCGCCCGCGCCGAGCCCCAGGATGACGATCGCCACGGCGCCGGTGGAGGCACCGGCGGAGATGCCGAGCACATAGGGTTCGGCAAGCGGGTTGCGCAGCAGCGACTGCATAATGGCGCCCGACAGCGCCAGGCCCGCGCCGCAAAAGGCGGCGACCAGCGCGCGGCTTAGGCGATAATCCCAGATGACCGTTTCGTGGATGCGGTTCAATTCGACCGTGGTCCATCCGAGCCGGTTGGTAACGGCCGAAAAGGTGGTCGCCAGCGGAATCGGCAGATCACCGATTCCGACACTGACGCCGATGGCGACAGCGATGAGACAGAAGGAGGCCAGGAGCAGCGCGGCGACCGCTCCCAACTGCCTGAAGAGACGGCCCGCGTCCGTCACTTCAGGAGACCGAGGGCCTTCAACTGCTCGGCCACCTGCTCGGCGCCGTAAATCGTCCGAATGGTCGGGTTCATCGCCTGGCCGTCCATGACGACGAGCGCCTTGTTCTTGACGGCTGGGGTCTGGCTGACGGCCGGATCGGTGTTCAGGAAGTTGATCTTGGCCTCAGGCTTGTCGAGCTCCCAGCGGTTGCGGTCGAGGCTGGCGACGACGATGACGTCCGGGTTGACGGCGATGATGCCTTCCCAGCCGACGGTCGGCCATTCTGCTTCCGCGGTGATTGCGTTGTGGCCGCCGAGCACGTCGGCGATGAAGCCGGAGGCGCTGTTCTTGCCGCCGACATAGGCGTCGGCCGACGGGCTGGGGCTGGAGAACCAGAAGACGTAGGAGAGGTTCTTGCCGTCCTTGGCAACGCTTCCGCGAAGCTTGGCTTCACGCGCCTTGAAGTCGGCGATCAGCGCCTGGCCGCGATCGGCGACGTCGAAAATCTGCGAGAGTTCATCGATCTCCTTGTAGAGCAGATCCATGTTCCACAGTTCGGCGCGGCTGCCGTACTGGTCCTTGACGTCCTTGGTGCTGAGGCAGGTGCTGGGCGAAAGATAGGTGGCGACGCCGACCTTGTCGAAATCCTCGCGCTTGGCGATCTTGCTGTTCGGTCCGACCAGGCTTGGCAACGCCACGGCCACGAAGTCGGGATTTTCGGCGAGCATCGATTCGAAGGTCGGCATCTCGACTGTGAGAAGCTTGACCTTGGCATTGGCTTCCGCCAACTGCGGCAGCACCTTGCTCGGCCAGAAGGCGGTGCCGACCATCTTGTCCTCAAGGCCGAGCAGCAGCAGGATTTCCGCGCTGTTCTGGCCGAGGCCGATCGCCCGCTCGGGAGCCTTCTTGAACGTCACCTCAGCGCCGCAGTTTTCCAGCGTCAGTGGGTAGGTCGTCGAACCTGCCAAAGACGGGGTTGCGGCAAGGCCGATCAGGGCGGAGAGGCCGCAGGCGGCTAGAAGTGATTTGAGGCTGGTCACGTAGAAATCCCAGTGCGTGTGTGTATTCGGCCGGGGTATAGCCTCAGAAACGCCGGGAAAACAAGACCAAATAAATCAACTTATCTGGAAAAGTCGACAATGCTCGACAAGCTGCCGGACAGCGTGCCGGATCCATCCGAGCGATGCGGCGTTTTGTAAACCTTAGACGTCAGCTCAGTTTTCCCACAAGCTTCGCATAATCCGAAAATGTCAGCTGTTCACCTTTCCCGGCGGCTTCACCGGCGAGTTGCAACACCCGGATGGGAAACAGGATCGCGGCGCGGTTGGCGCCCGACAGTTCATGATCGTCGTCCTCCTCGATTGCCTTTTGGGCCTTCGACAGCGCGGCGTTGATTTCCCCGCGCGTCAGCACTTCTTTGTCGACGATTGCGTCGCAGATCGACGTCATCGCCATGATCAGCCCCTTGAGCTGTAGATTGGCCGTATTCATGAGAACTCCAATAAAAAGGGGTGGCCTCTAATCCGGTTGGACTGGGCGGATCGTGTCGACCGAGACCATGCCCTCGACGATGCCGCGCTTGATATCGCGTCTGTTCCGGTCGATCTCTATGACAGTATAGAGCTTGTCGTCGCGGAAGGCACTGGCATTGACCGTGGTCACATCCTCGGCGGGAGCCGCATCCACTTCCATGAAGTCGAGTTCGCGCGCCGCGGCGACGATCCTTGCATCACCCGGCGTTCTGGCGGCCACGATGACGATGCCGTGGCCGGGGGCATTGTCCCATCTTGGATCGTCGGGAGCGGCGATCGGTTCCAGCCGGTAGATGTTGAGCATCTCGCCGCCCGTTTCGGGTGAGGCTTCCGCCGCCGCATCCTGCATTTGCGCTTGGCTCTCGACCGACTTTCCGAAGGTGGTCGGGCTGGTCGCGCTGTTGATCTCTTCCTTGCCTGTCCTTGAGACGTTCGACATGTCGCTCTCCATTATCACGACGGAAACGACGGGTGGCGCGGAACTGTTCCCGCCTGCACGAAAATCCGCAAATCCTTTGAAAGGTCTCAGGCGGGCGTTGTGGATTGATGCAGCTACCAAGTTCATTTTGAATGGCAAATGATGATAAGCTGTATGCGGGGATAGCCCATACCATTTTCCGCGTTGAGCACTAAATTACCAGTCGTCGAAGAGGGGGATTTTCGTGAGCAACCAAACCAGTGAACGCGCGCGCGACAGCGTCGCGGCAGACAGCCTCAATGGCCACGACCACAAAACCATGGCATTCGACGATGCCAGCGCGCTCCTGGAGGTCCTTGTCGCGGTCAGGCGCGGCGACTTTTCGGTGCGGATGCGGTCGGATCTGACCGGCGTCACCGGCAAGATCGCCGATGCCCTCAACGACATTATCGCCGGCAATCAGCGCATGGCCCAGCAACTGGAACATGTCGGCCAGGTTGTCGGTCGCGACGGGCGCACGAGCACGCGCGTGCGCTTCGGCCTGTCGGATGGTTCCTGGTCGGAGATGGAGGGATCGATCAACGGCCTGATCGACGATCTCCTGTGGCCGACGACGGCCGTCACCCGGACGATCACCGCGGTCGCCAAGGGCGATCTGCTGCAGACCGTCCCCCTCGACGTCGACGGCCGGGCGCTCAAAGGCGAATTCCTGCGCTCGGCCGATATCGTCAACACGATGATCAAGCAGCTGAGCGTCTTCACCTCCGAGGTGACGCGCGTTGCCCGCGAGGTCGGCACGGACGGAAAACTCGGCGGGCAGGCGCAAGTGCCTGAAGTGACCGGCGTCTGGAAGGACTTGACCGAAAGCGTCAACTCGATGGCGTCGAACCTGACGGCGCAGGTGCGCAACATCGCGGAGGTGACGATCGCCGTTGCCAACGGCGACCTTTCCAAGAAGATCACCGTCGACGTGCGCGGCGAGATCCTGCAGCTCAAGGAAGCCATCAACACGATGGTCGACCAGTTGCGCTCCTTCGCCTCGGAAGTGACGCGCGTGGCCCGCGAGGTCGGCACCGAAGGCAAGCTCGGCGGCCAGGCGCTGGTGCCGGGTGTCGCCGGTACCTGGAAAGACCTAACCGACTCCGTCAACGCCATGTGCGGCAACCTGACGGCGCAGGTGCGCAACATCGCCCAGGTGACGACGGCCGTGGCGCGCGGTGACCTGTCACGCAAGATCACCGTCGACGTCTCGGGCGAAATCCTCGAGCTGAAGGAAACCATCAACACGATGGTCGACCAGCTGAACGGCTTTGCCGGCGAGGTGACGCGCGTGGCGCGTGAAGTCGGCACGGAAGGCCGGCTTGGTGGCCAGGCGCAGGTGCCCGGCGTCGCCGGCACCTGGAAGGACTTGACCGACAACGTCAATTCCATGGCTTCCAACCTCACCGCGCAGGTGCGCAACATCGCCGAGGTCTCGACCGCGATCGCCAATGGCGACCTGTCGAAGAAGATCACGGTGACGGTGTCGGGGGAAATTCTCGAGCTGAAGGAGACCATCAACACGATGGTCGATCAGCTGAACGCCTTTGCTTCGGAAGTCACCCGCGTCGCCCGCGAAGTCGGCACCGAGGGCCGGCTCGGCGGCCAGGCCAATGTGCGCGGCGTCGCCGGCACCTGGAAGGATCTGACCGAGAATGTCAACTCGATGGGCGGCAACCTGACGGCGCAGGTGCGCAACATCGCCGAAGTCTCGACCGCGATCGCGAATGGCGACTTGTCGAAGAAGATCACCGTCGACGTGAAGGGTGAGATCCTGGAGCTGAAGGAAACCATCAATACGATGGTCGATCAGTTGAACGCCTTCGCCTCGGAAGTCACCCGCGTCGCACGCGAAGTCGGAACCGAGGGCCGGCTCGGCGGCCAGGCCAATGTGCGCGGCGTTGCCGGCACCTGGAAGGATCTGACCGACAGCGTCAATTCCATGGCCTCCAACCTGACGGGACAGGTGCGCAACATCGCCGAAGTCGCGACCGCCGTCGCCCAGGGAGACCTGTCGAAGAAGATCACCGTCACCGTGTCCGGCGAAATCCTCGAGCTGAAGGAAACCATCAACACGATGGTCGATCAGTTGAACGGTTTTGCCGGTGAAGTCACGCGTGTGGCGCGCGAGGTCGGCACGGAAGGCCGGCTCGGCGGCCAGGCCAACGTGCTCGGCGTCGCCGGCACCTGGAAGGACCTGACCGACAGCGTCAATTCCATGGCGGGCAATCTGACGGCGCAGGTGCGCAATATTGCCGAAGTCTCGACCGCGATTGCCAATGGCGACTTGTCGAAGAAAATCACCGTGTCGGTTTCGGGGGAAATCCTGGAACTCAAGGAAACGCTGAACACCATGGTCGATCAGCTGAACCGGTTTGCATCAGAAGTCACGCGCGTCGCCCGCGAGGTCGGCACCGAAGGCAAGCTCGGTGGCCAGGCGCAGGTGCCGGGTGTCGCCGGCACTTGGAAGGACCTGACCGAGAACGTCAATTCCATGGCCTCCAACCTGACCGGCCAGGTGCGCAACATCGCCGAAGTCACGACGGCCGTGGCGCGCGGCGACCTGTCGCGTAAGATCACCGTCGACGTGAAGGGGGAAATCCTCGAGCTGAAAAACACCATCAATACGATGGTGGATCAGCTCAATGCCTTCGCCGGCGAAGTGACGCGCGTCGCCCGCGAAGTCGGCACCGAAGGCAAGCTCGGTGGCCAGGCGCAGGTGTCCGGCGTCGCCGGCACCTGGAAGGACCTGACGGACAGCGTCAACTCGATGGCCGGAAATCTGACGGCGCAGGTGCGCAACATCGCCGAGGTGGCGACCGCGATCGCCAATGGCGACCTGTCGCGTAAGATCACCGTCGACGTGCGCGGCGAAATCCTGCTGCTGAAGGATACGTTGAATACCATGGTCGACCAGCTTCGCTCCTTCGCCGGCGAAGTGACGCGCGTGGCGCGCGAAGTCGGCACCGATGGCCGCCTCGGCGGTCAGGCCGTCGTTCCCGGCGTCGCCGGCACCTGGAAGGACTTGACCGACAACGTCAACCTGCTCGCCGCCAATCTGACGACCCAGGTTCGAAACATCGCCGAGGTGACGACCGCCGTGGCGCGCGGTGACCTCTCCCGCAAGATCACCGTCGACGTGAAGGGGGAAATCCTCGAACTGAAGAACACTATCAACACCATGGTGGACCAGCTCAACGCCTTCGCCGGTGAAGTGACGCGCGTCGCCCGCGAAGTCGGCACCGAAGGCAAGCTCGGCGGCCAGGCGCAGGTGCCGGGTGTCGCCGGCACCTGGAAGGACCTGACCGACACCGTCAACGTCATGGCCGCCAACCTGACCGAACAGGTGCGCGGCATCGTCAAGGTGGTGACGGCTGTGGCGAACGGCGACCTCAAGCAGAACCTCACCGTCGCCTCCAAGGGCGAGGTGGCAGCACTCGCCGAAACCATCAACAACATGACCAATACGCTTGCGACCTTCGCCGATCAGGTGACCACGGTGGCGCGCGAAGTGGGCGTCGAAGGCCGCCTCGGCGGCCAGGCGAATGTGCCAGGTACGGCGGGGACGTGGAAGGATCTGACCGGCAACGTCAACCTGCTTGCCGCCAACCTGACGACGCAGGTGCGCGCCATTGCCGAGGTGGCGACCGCCGTCACCAAGGGCGACTTGACGCGCTCGATCAAGGTCGATGCACGCGGTGAAGTCGCCGAACTCAAAGACAATATCAACACGATGATCGACAACCTGCGCCTGACAACGGAGCGCAACACCGAACAAGACTGGCTGAAGACCAACCTGGCCCGCTTCACCAATATGCTGCAGGGCCAGCGCGACCTGACGCTGGTGGGCAAGTTGCTGCTGTCGGAGCTGGCGCCGCTCGTCAGCGCGCATCAGGGAGTGATCTACCAGGTCGATGCCGATGAGGAACAACCGTTCCTGTCGCTTCTGTCGGTCTATGCGCAAGGGGTCGAGGCGGCGCATCCGCCGCGGCTCGATTTCGGCCAGGGACTTGTCGGCCAGTGCGCCAGTGATGCTCGCCGGATTCTTGTCACCGACCTTCCCGAGAATGTCGTTCCGATCAGTTCCGGCGTGTTCACGACCCTGCCGCGAAGCGCGATCGTGCTGCCGGTGCATTTTGAGGGGCAGGTGAAAGCGGTGATCGAGCTTGCCTCCGCCGGCGAATTCACCGAGCTGCAGCTGTCCTTCCTTGACCAGCTGACAACGTCGATCGGCATCGTCCTCAATTCGATCGAAGCGACCATGCAGACCGAAGGCCTACTCAAGCAGTCGCAGAAACTCGCCGCCGAGCTGCAGACGCAGCAGCGCGAGCTGCAGCAGACTAACGAGCAGCTCGGGCAGAAGGCGCAGCAGCTCGAAGAACGCAACGTCGAAGTCGAGGCGAAGAACCAGGAGATCGAGCAGGCCCGGCGCGCGCTCGAGGAAAAGGCCACCGAGCTGGCCCTGACATCGAAGTACAAATCCGAATTCCTCGCCAACATGTCGCACGAGCTGCGCACGCCTTTGAATTCGATCCTCATTCTCGGCCAGCAGCTCGGCGAAAACCCCGACGGCAACCTGTCGGGCAAGCAGGTCGAATTTGCCAAGACGATCCATGGCGCCGGAACCGACCTTCTGAACCTGATCAGCGATATCCTCGACCTGTCGAAGATTGAATCCGGAACGGTTTCGGTCGATGCCGAGGAGATTTTCGTCAGCAACCTGCTTGAGGTGATGGCCCGGCCATTCCGTCACGAGGCGGAAAACCGGAGCCTGTCGTTTGCGGTCGAGATCGGCGGTGATGTCACGAAGAGCATCATCACGGATTCGAAGCGGCTACAGCAGATCCTCAAGAACCTGCTGTCGAACGCCTTCAAATTCACCGCGCAAGGTGGTGTGACGCTTCGCGTCGCGTTGGCGGCGGGTGGCTGGTCCCCGGATCATCCGTCGCTCCGGCACGCGCCTTCGGTCATTGCCTTCGAAGTCGTCGATACCGGCATCGGCATTCCGCCGGAAAAACAACGCATCATCTTCGAGGCGTTCCAGCAGGCGGATGCCTCAACGAGCCGCAAATATGGCGGCACCGGTCTCGGGCTGGCGATCAGCCGCGAACTGGCAAACCTGCTCGGCGGCGAGATTCAGCTGCGCAGCACGCCGGGCGTCGGCAGCACCTTCGTCCTCTATCTGCCGCTCACCTATGTCGGCGCCGGCGCGGTTGCGCCGAAGTCCCTTCCATCGGCCAATGTGGTGGAGTTCGCCGAGGCGGCAGCCAGCCGCCGCGCCGAGAAGACCATCGAACATGTGGAAGACGATCGCCACCAGATAGCGGCCGGCGATTCGGTGCTGCTCGTCGTCGAGGACGATGCGCATTACGCTCGTGTCCTGGTCGATCTTGCCCGTGACAGCGGATTCAAGGTTCTGGTGGCGATGCGTGGCAGCGATGCGCTGTCACTCGCGCAGGACTACCGGCCGGCGGCGATCTCGCTCGACATCTTCCTGCCCGATATGCTCGGCTGGACGGTGCTGAGCCAGCTCAAGCAGAATCCGCAGACGCGGCATATCCCGGTGCAGATCATCAGCCTCGACGAGGATCGCCAGCATGGGCTCACCCGCGGCGCCTTCGCCTTCATGAGCAAGCCGACGACGCCCGAGGGCCTCGGCAAGGCGCTGTCGCGCTTGAAGGCCTACGCGCAACCGCGCCGCAAGCATCTGCTGCTGGTGGAAGACAACGAGGCCGAGCGGCTGAGCGTCACCGCGCTTCTCGGACATGACGACATCGACATCACAAGTGTCGGCTCCGGATCGGAAGCGCTCGCCGCCCTCAGGCAGGATCCGCCGGATTGCGTGGTGCTCGACCTTTCGCTGCCTGACATGTCCGGCTTCGATGTACTGGAGCAGATACGCGACGACGCCGAGATCGGTGAGGTGCCGGTGGTCGTCTTCACGGGTCGAGAGCTTTCCCCTGAAGAAGATGCGACGCTGCACAGTATGGCCCGAAGCGTCGTCGTGAAGGGCGTCGAGTCTCCGGAGCGTCTCCTCGATGAGACGGCGTTGTTCCTACACCGGGTCGTCGCCGACCTGCCGGCGGCAAAACAGGCGACCCTGCAGGAACTGCACAGCTCGGACGAGGATCTCGTCGGCGAGACCGTGCTGCTCGTCGACGACGATGCCCGCAATATCTTTGCGCTGAGCAGCGTACTGGAACGCCGGGGAATGCGGGTACTGACGGCCACGACCGGCAGCGAAGCCATCGACGTCATCAACAACGAGCCTTCGGTGGCGATCGTGCTCATGGATATCATGATGCCGGGAATGGACGGCTACGAGACGATGCAGGTCATCCGTTCGGAGCCACGGTTCCGACGGCTGCCGATCCTGGCGCTGACGGCGAAGGCGATGAAAGGCGACCGCGAGAAATGCCTGGAAGCGGGTGCATCCGATTACCTGGCGAAGCCGGTCAATACCGAACAGCTTCTGTCGGCGCTTCGCATGTGGCTGCACCGCTGAGGATCCGGTCATGAACCCCGTCAACATCCTCCTCGTCGACGACCAGCCTGCGAAACTTCTGAGCTACGAGGTCATTCTCGAAGAACTCGAGGAAAACCTCATCAAGGCGCAATCGGCGCGCGAAGCTTTCGAGCACCTACTGCGCACCGAAATCGCGGTGATCCTCGTCGATGTCTGCATGCCGGAACAGGATGGCTTCGAGCTGGTCGGCATGATCCGGCAGCATCCGCGCTATCAGAACACCCCGATCATCTTCGTTTCCGCGGTGATGCTAGCCGAACCCGACCGGTTGCGCGGCTATGCGGTGGGCGCCGTCGACTACGTCTCCGTCCCGATCGTGCCTGAGGTGCTAAGAGCCAAGGTCAGGGTCTTTGCCGATCTTTACAGGAAGACGCGGGAACTCGAACGGTTGAATACCGAACTGGAGGCTCGGGTTCGCCAGCGCACCGCCGAACTCGAGGCCTCAGCCGCTCAGCTGCGGGAGCTTAACGAGGAGTTGGAGCACCGGATCGATCAAAGGACGCGCGAGCGTGAGGAAGCGCTGGCGCAATTGTTCGAGGCGCAGAAGCTCGACACGATCGGCCACCTGACGGGCGGGGTGGCGCACGACTTCAACAACCTTCTGATGGCGGTGCTCGGCAGCCTCGGCCTCCTGAAGAAGCGGCTTCCGGCGGATGAACGCAGCGAACGCCTGCTGACGAATGCGATCCAGGCGGCCGAGCGCGGCACGGCGCTGACCCAGCGCCTGCTTGCCTTCGCGCGCCGCCAGGAGTTGAAGCCGCAGGCGGTCGATTTCCTCAGGCTGTTCGAAAACGTCGAGGATCTGCTCGCCAAGGCGGTGGGGCCGCGCATCGAAATCCACAAGCGCATTCCGGCGGATCTGGCTCCGCTTCTGGTGGATAGCAACCAGTTGGAGCTGGCGCTGCTCAACCTGTTCGTCAATGCCCGCGACGCGCTCGAAAGCGGCGGCGCCGTGACGGTTGTCGCGGCAGCGGCCGAAGACGGTCGGCCGGCCGGCCTCGCCGGCGGCAATTACATCAGGATATCGGTGTCGGACGATGGCGAGGGCATGGATGAGGCAACGGTCGCTCGCGCTGCCGAACCGTTTTTCACCACTAAAGGGGTCGGCAAGGGCACCGGCCTCGGCCTGTCGATGGTTCATGGCCTGGCGGCGCAATCCGGCGGCTCGATCCAGATATTGAGCGCGAGGGACAAGGGCACGACCGTATCCCTTTGGCTGCCCGTCGCCGAGGCCTTCGTCAAGACGCAGCCGGCCGTCGAGCCTCCTGCGACGGAAGCCTTAAACCCGGTATCACGGCCGCTCGCCATTCTCGTCGTCGACGACGATGCGCTTGTCCGGACGGGAACTGTGGCGATGCTGGAGGATCTCGGACACCTGCCGCGCGAGGCATCTTCCGCCTCGCAGGCCCTGGAATTCCTCGCTGACGGACGAGATTGCGATCTCGTCATCACCGATCATGCGATGCCCGGCATGACAGGCGCCGAGCTTGCGCGCCACCTCCGCTCAGCCTTCCCGAGCCTGCCGATTATTCTTGCCTCGGGTTATGCCGAATTTTCCGAAGACCACGGCCTCGGCCGGATGCTCCGGATGACCAAACCCTTCACCCAGGAACAGCTTCAGGCGGCGATGGACAAGGCACTCTCGGGCAAAGTCGCGGCGGCGTGACGGTCGAAACGCAGCGGCGGAGTGCGGTCGAAATCTTGGATGAGGTTGAACCCGAACGGGTGGAGTTGGAGCATTTCCACTTTCTATTTGCCTACCTCCCAGGAGACGATCAGAAAGTATGAAAAGCTATCCATTTTATTATCTCTGGGGTTTATCGCCAAAGCTGCCTCATCAAAATCCCTCGTGCCACTCAGAGTGTAAACTGTCTTGCATCTGCCGAGAGTGTCTACCGTTGGATCGCAAAATGTCAGATGGCGACGTTCTATATTTAAATCCTCATTTATAATCTTGCCGACCTCCGACAATATTTCCTTTGCATGAGTGTCTGGATTTCTAATGTAGGAACTGCCGTCAAAGTTTAAGCTCTTCGCGAGTCTTAACGTCCGCTTGCTTCCATCGCACTCCACAACAAGCACCGCGTCGGATGAAGTTTTTCCAAAACCGGGGCATTTAATTTCGACGGAGTCGAGCGACTTTATGGAAAAGTCCTCTGGCAGATCAGGTGTATACAGCCCGAGTATAAGAAACATTGAGGCAAAGCTGAAAGTGTGGACCATAGTCGTCATCTTCGCATCACGGCTGATCGCTGTACAACATAAGCGCGGCTTTCAAATTTAGTGTCCGGAGCTTTCACCAAGCCACTGGTTGCGTTTTGACATATGGCAACGCTTCATCAGTCGTCTTCCCGATCGATTTCGTCCATGCGTGCTTCGAGCCGCTTCCGGGCTTCTTCGAGAAGCTTGGCCCTTGTGGGGTCGGCCTTATGGGCATCATAGGTGGCCACGACTTCAGTTCGCAGCCAGTGCTCGACAGCATTCTCGCGTTCCTGCAAAGCTCGCAGGCCCTCGCGTATGACTTCGCTTTCCGAGGCGTAATCACCGTCGGACACCCGCTGCTTGACTCGCTTCGCCATTTCCACGGGAAGTGTGATGCTCATCTGTTGCGTCGAACGCATACGCTGCACTCCTATTTTGCAGGATAGTTATAGCATACGGTAGGATAAAATCCTACTCGAGATGGATAGAGTCATACTCTTTCCAGCATTTGCTGAACGAGGGATGCCCGATGGCGTCCGCGTGCGGACGAAACTTTTTGCTCCTGCAAAAGTTACCCAAATCCTATGCTCTTCACAGAAGGCTTTCCCTTGACCAATATGACGTTCGGCCCCGCAGTCACTGAAGAGGGTATTCTGTTTCGGCTCTGGGCTCCCCTGCATGAAAGCGTGTCGTTGAAGATCGAAGGCGCCGATCCGCGGCCGATGCAGACGGCGGAAGATGGCTGGCATCGATGCACGGTTCCGAATGCCCATGCCGGCACGCGCTATCGCTTCGTTCTGCCGGACGGTCTTGAAATTCCCGATCCCGCCTCGCGGTTCCAGCCGCAGGATGCGCATGGCCCGAGCGAAGTGGTCGACCTCACCGCCTATCGCTGGAGGACGAGCGACTGGAGCGGCCGGCCGTGGGAGGAAATGGTCATCTACGAGATGCACATCGGCTGCTTCACGCCGGAGGGGACTTTCACAGCCGCGATCGAGCGGCTCGATCATCTCAGGGAGTTGGGCGTCACAGCGTTGCAGGTCATGCCGGTCAGCGAATTCCCCGGCCGCTACAGCTGGGGTTATGACGGCGTGCTGCCCTATGCACCTGACAGCAGTTATGGCCGGCCCGAAGATTTCATGGCGCTGGTGGACGCAGCCCATCAGCGCGGCATCTCGGTATTCCTCGATGTGGTCTACAACCACTTCGGGCCTGACGGAAATTATATCCCTTCCTACGCGCCGCTCTTTACCGACCATCACAAGACACCCTGGGGCCACGGCATCAACTATGACGGCGACGGATCGGAGATGATCCGCGAATTTATCATTGAGAACGCCATCTACTGGATCACCGAATTCAGGCTCGACGGCTTCCGCTTCGATGCCGTTCACGCGATCAAGGACGATAGCGACGAGCATTTGCTTCACGAACTTGCCCGCCGCGTCAGGGCTGCAGCCGGCGACCGGCACGTTCATCTGATCGTCGAAAACGAGGAGAATGACAGCGATCTGCTGAAGCGCGACGAAAAAGGCGAAGCGAAGCTGTTCACCGCCCAGTGGAACGACGACGTCCACCATCTGCTGCATATCACTGCCACCGGTGAAACCTTCGGCTATTATGCCGATTACGCCGGCGACGCCGGTAAGCTCGGCCGGGCGCTGGCGGAAGGCTTCGTGTTCCAGGGCGAACCGATGCCTTATCGGGGGGCAAGCCGCGGCAGGCCGAGCGGTCACCTGCCGCCGACGGCCTTCATCTCCTTCATCCAGAACCATGACCAGATCGGCAACCGGGCGCTGGGCGACCGGGTGTTGGCGTCGAGCCCGGCCGACGCCGTCAAAGCCGTCATATCAATCTATCTGCTGGCGCCCGAGATTCCGATGCTGTTCATGGGCGAGGAATGGGGCGCTGCAGAACCTTTCCCGTTTTTCTGCGATTTCGACGAGGAGCTGAACGAGAAGGTCAGAAAGGGCCGTCGCGAGGAGCTTTCGCGCCTGCCGGGCTTCGACGCCGACGACCTTCTCGACCCGACGGCGCCATCGACCTTCGCTGCGGCCAAACTGGATTGGTCGAAACGCGCTTCCTCCGAGGTGCTCGATTTTTACAGAACGCTTCTCGACCTCCGGCACCGGAGGATCGTTCCTTTGCTGAAAGGCGCGACGGCCGGAAGCGCTGTCTACCGCTCGGCGGGACATGCGATCGCAGTGGATTGGCCCCTTGCGGAAGGCCGGCATCTTCACCTGCGCGCCAACCTCGGCGACGAGGCGACAGCGCACGACTCGCCGCCGGACGATGCTGAGACGATACTCCGGCTCGGCGGACGCGACGGCGGCGGTTTGGCGCCCTGGGCAGTGATCTGGAGCCTGAGCGAGGCGTGACGGCGGTGGGAGGAAAGGGTCGAATGATGAAATCCGCAGAACTCGACAAACTCGCCCGCCGCCACGGCATCAGCCCGACCAGGCCCAGTCCCGAAAACCGGGAGGTGGTGATCTCGGCCGCGACCAAGCGCAAGATACTCTCGGCATTGAATATTGAATTGACGGCGGATCAAGAGGCCGGCGCGCCGCAGTGGAAAGCGAAGCCGGCGCGAGGGAAGATCCCGGCGTCGTTTCTTCCGGATTTCCTGTCTGATACCCGGATCTGGGGCATGAGTCTGCAGCTCTACGAGATCCGGTCGGCACGCAACTGGGGTATTGGAGACTTCCAGGATCTGGCCGATATGGCCGATCTGGCGGGGGCGCTGGGAGCGGATTTCATCGGCCTCAATCCGATTCACGCGCCGTTCCTCGCCGATCCCAACCGCTGCAGCCCCTACGAACCTTCAAGCCGCCAGCATCTCAACCCGCTCTATATCGCGGTCGATCAGGTGCCGGGGTTTGCCGGCAATTCCGAACTCGAACAGGAATTGGAGCGCCTTCGCCAATCCGATCTCGTCGATTACATCGGCGTCGCGCGGACCAAGCTTGGAGCCCTTCGTGATCTCTGGTCGGCGCGGCGACAACGCCGTGTTGATGACGAAGCCGAGTTCGACGCATTTGTCGCGCATGGCGGCGACAGCCTTCGGCTGCATGCGCTGTTCGAATGCCTCTCCTCGTCCATGGTCGAGCGCGGGGCGGGCGCCGGCTGGCAACGATGGCCGGCCGAGTTCCAGCGCTTCGACAGCGACGCTGTCGGCGATTTCGAACGCGAGCATGCAGATGATGTTCGCTTCCACATGTGGCTGCAATGGCTCGCCCACCGCCAGCTGATGCAGGCGGCAGATCGGGCGCGCAAGGGCGGCCTCAGGATAGGACTCTATCTCGATCTTGCCGTCGGGGAGGCGGTCGACGGCTCGGCGACGTGGAGCGAGCCGGATATCTATGTCTCGCAGGCCACGATCGGCAGTCCTCCCGATCCATTCGCCGTCGATGGGCAGGACTGGCACCTTGCCGGATACCTGCCGTCCGAAATTGCCGGAGGGGAGATGTCGCCTTACCGGCGCATGGTCGGCACCGCCATGCGCTACGCCGGCGCCATTCGTATTGATCACGCCCCGGCGATCCGCCGCCTTTTCCTGGTTCCGTTAGGCAGCAGGCCGGATAGCGGCGCCTACGTCCGCTATCCCGAGGACCGGCTGTTGCAGATCCTCGCCGAGGTTTCCGCCGAACATCGATGCCTTGTCATAGGGGAGTCCCTTGGAATGATTCCCGAAGGCTTGCAAGAGGATCTGGCTACCGCCGGCATTCTCTCCTACCGGATCCTTTCCTATGAACAGGATGAGAAGGGCTTCAAGCCCGCCAATGCCTATCCGGTCCTCGCGCTCGCCTGCATTTCGACGCATGACCACCAAACGCTTGCCGGCTGGTGGCGCGGCGCCGACATTCAGGATCGCTGTGAACACGGTATCGTGCCGCCCGATATCACCGAAGAACATCTCAAACACCGCAGGCGCGAGCGGAGGTATCTGAAAGCGGTCTTCAACGCCGCGGGCCTCGACGTGCCGCCCCGGCTCACGGCGGCGCGGGCAAGCCAGGAAGCCTTGCAAGATCTGACGGTGAGCGCCTATCGTTTCATTGCGCGCACTCCATCGCTTCTGACATCGGTGCGGCTTGCCGATCTCACCGACGAGAAAGCGCCGACCAATATTCCGGGCACCAGCGACAGCTATCCGAACTGGAAGCCGAAGCTTTCGGTTTTGCTGGAGGATTTGCTGTCGGTCCCGCTGCTGAAGCGCGTAACGGCGGCGATGCGGGAGGAAAGGCCGCGCTTCGCCTCCGCGGCGCGAATGGAAATCGATCGGGGACGGAACGAATAGGAAGCCGGCGAATTTTTATCAAATAAGGACAGGGAAAGCCGAGATGAGGGCCTATCCGCTGTCGCCGCTTTAAATGCGGCACGACCAATATGATGGAAACAAGATCATGACGACCGCATTCATCCTTATCGCATTGGCCCTGATCATCATCTACGCCGGCCCAACGTTGCTGTTTTTCTGCGTCGGCTATGCCGATTATATGCTGGAGCGGCGAAGACACATGATCGCGCTGAAGCACGCCGTGAGGCGTCGCAGCGACGAGCTGTAGAGCAATTCCAGGAAATCGCCGAATCTCGGCTGGGGAAATGGAGCTGGAGGCAGGTCCGAACCCGCCTCCAGCTGCTGGCGCGCCAGCTTAGTCGTTCGCTGTGACCTTGACGCCAAGGACCGACGGAATGGTGTTCGGCGCACCCATGGCGGCGCCGATGATCATCGGAAATGGAACGGGCTTTTCCGGTGCTGCGCTGACCGTCAGGTTCTTCGGCCCGTCGAGATAGGTGTTGACGGCAGCCGACACCTGGTTCTGCAGCTCCGGCAGGTTGAGCTGCGCCATCATGATCGGCACAAGGCCTTTCAGCGATTGCGTCAGCTGGTCGCCCGTGACGCCCTGTTGGGCGCCGGCATAGTCGAGTGCCTTCTTGGTGATCGAGGCATCGTCGAAACGGATCGAGGCGCTGTTGAACGTCAGCTGCTGCATCAGTCCCAACATCGCAAGGCCGACGGCCTGGTTGGCCTCTTCCTTGTTCGGATTGGCCTCGGCGGTCTTCACCGCTTCCTGCAGCGACTTGACGAAGGCCAGCGTGTAGCCGGAGAAGTCGACGGCGATATTCAGCCGGCCGATATTCTTGAAGTCGAAAGCGTATTCGTCGACAGCGATCTTGCCGCTATCGACTTCCCAGCTGCCCTTCATCGTCACCGTGCCGTCGATCGTGGTCAGCCCGAGTTTCTCGATGGCGTCCTTCGCGCTCGCATCCTCGACCTGCGACAGGTCGGCTTTAAGGCCAGCGACATTGGCGTCATAAGTAAAGCCGCCATCCTGGCGCTCGAGGTTCGACTCGATGCCCTCGATGGCAAACACGTCCTTGCCCTTGATGTTGAGAGCGATCGGCCCGGTGCTGACCGTTTCATAAAGGAGGATGTCGTTCAGCGTCTCGCCCGTGGCATTGGCCGGAATCGTGAGGCCCGCGATCTCGATGTCCTTTGCGGAAAAGCGGCCTTCTTCCTGGCTCATGTCGATATCCGGGAAAGAGACGGTTTTGGCGTGATAGCCGCCGCCTTCGGTCTCCTCGACGCCCTCGAAGGTGAGCTCGCCGATCTTCAAAGTGTCGCCGGGCAGGTTTGCATATCCCACCTGGACGCCCGTCGCGGTTACCGTATCGCCATCGACATCAGCCTTTTCGAAGGTGATGACCGTGCCGCCGGCACTGGTAGCGGCATTGAGCTTTTTCATCATATCAGCGCCGTCAAGCGCGAAGGAGGGGCCGGCGAGGGCCAGGAAGGCAGTGCTTGCCATCATCAGGCGGAGATTGCGCATATGCTTCATGAAAATATCCTTATGGAGTAAGTAGACGTGGGGTTGTGAAATTCCCGGACCTATCCGTCCTGCTCCGAAGGCCCGAGAGCTGGGAGGGATGTCGCGGTTACATCTGGCCGCTAATTCGGTGGTGAGGAGGTCACGCACCGCCGGAACTGTCGGGCCGAGGAGATATAGCCGGCCTTCCCGAGAGGAGGGACGGCGTGATTTTCTCCAGCACGGGTCGTTTTGCGGCTCATTCTCAGACGTAGAGTGTATTCCCTCGATTCTTGCAACCCTGTAATTCCGTTGTCACGTGAAGCCGCTCAGCCCGCATTTTTTAAAACTAATATATTTGTATTTTAGTGTGGACGGCCGCTGGCGGATCGCGATAAGACCGTGGCTGCAGATGCTGGTCAGCGCGCTTGCGGTATCGAACGACCGATATGGCATGGGCTGCACTCGTCGATCAGGAGAAATGGAATGCAGCCCGGTCGCACAGGCCTTGCCGTCTGCATGATGGTGGCGGCCGCCTTGTTAAACAGTCTCGACGCAATCATCGTGCGCTCGCTGGCCGGCGGTGTACATCCATTGATGATCGGCTTTTTCCGATCGTTTTTCGGGCTCCTAGCCGTCTCGCCGTGGATCGTGTCTCGCGTTGGTCTGAGAGCCTCTCCCTACCGGGTCCTGCATGTCGTGCGTGCGGGTCTGAAGCTTGCCTCGCTGGTTGCTTTGTTCATCGCCTTTGCGCATGCGCCATTGGCCGATGCCACAGCGATCAATTTCACCATGCCGATGTTTCTCGTTCTCGGTGCGTGGCTCGTACTCAAGGAACGTGTCGGCGTTTCCAGCGTCGCTGGCATCGTGGCAGGCTTTATCGGCGTCATGATCATCATTCGCCCTGGAGCGTCCGCTTTCGACCAATGGCTGCTTTTTGCGCTGGCGGGAGCGGTCTTGACGGCGGCCAGCCAGTTGATGCTGCGGCGAATGGCGTTGAGGGACAGCGCGGACCGGCTGGTTGCATGGAACCTGATCACGACGGTGCCGCTCGGCCTGATTGTCATGCTGCCTGTTTGGTCGATGCCGAGTTGGAGCCAACTCGGGCTGCTCGCCATGCAAGGGGCACTCGGGGCATTTAACATGACGCTGATCACCCGCGCCTTCGGCATGGCGGCTGCAAGCGTTCTGGCGCCGCTCGACTTTCTCCGGCTGCCCATGGTCGCGCTGATGGCCTTTTTGTTTTTCTCGGAAATTCCTGCGCCCCAGACCTGGATCGGCGCGGCGGTCATCATTGGGGCAACCATCATCGGCACGGGCGATATCGCTTGGAGACGGAAGCCGCCGGTCGATAAGAGCTGATGAATTTGAGAAAGGGGGTTCACAAAAATTCTAGATACACTAATATTTCAGTTTCCGCTTGTCGACAGGGAACTGACGGCGGACACGCGAAGACCAGGCGAACGGTCCCTATGGGTTTCACTCGGGAGGAGTGGCATGAAGAGTTTCATCGGCAAACGCGCGATCGCCAGCGGCGTGTCGCTCGTGGTGCTTATCGTCATCGTGTTCTTCCTGTCCCGGCTGACCGGCGATCCGACCGATCTCTACCTGCCGATTGATGCGACCACGGAAATGCGCCAGCAATTCCGCGAAATGAACGGGTTCAATGAACCGTTGATCATCCAGTTCGGCCGTTATGTCGCGGATCTCGCGCAGGGCAACTTCGGTCAGTCGCTGCGGCAGGCTCGTCCTGCCATGGACGTCGTGCTGGAGGCCTTCGTCTGGACCTTCTGGCTGGCTGTCATCACCATGGCGCTGGTCACAGTCGCCGCGATCGTCATCGGTTCGCTCGCGGCGTTTCGCGTCGGCGGTGTCTTCGATCGTCTTGCCACCTTCTTCTCGCTGATCGGTGCTGCGGCCCCGGATTTCTGGCTTGCCATCGTGGCGATCGTCATTTTCGCCGTCAAACTTCATGTCCTGCCGACATCCGGAACGGGAACCTTCTGGCACTGGGTCCTGCCGGTCAGCGTGCTGTTCATCCGGCCCTTTGGCCTGATTCTGCAGGTGGTGCGCGGCTCGATGATCAGCGTTCTGTCTTCCGCCTACGTGAAGACGGCGCGCGCCAAGGGCGTCCGTTCCAACTCGATCATCTTCGTTCACGGATTGCGCAACGCCATGCTGCCGGTGATCACCGTCATCGGCGACCAGGCCGCCGCTATCTTGAACGGTGCCGTCGTCGTCGAGACGGTGTTTGGTTTTCCGGGAATCGGCAAGCTGATGATCGATTCCATCCTGCTTCGCGATTTCGCCGTCGTGTTGGCCGTCATCATGGTCTCGGCATTGGCGATCTTCATCATGAACCTGTTGATCGACATTGCCTATGTGCTGCTCGATCCGCGCATCCGGTATTGAGCGATGGCGATGACCGACACAGAAATCCTCGTCGAGAAAAAACCGAGTGGCCCGATCGGCCGCTGGCTGACCATGCTGTGGGCGGACAAGCTGGCCTTCTTCGCCGCTCTATTCCTACTGATCGTTCTTCTCTGTGCGATGTTCGGCCCGTTTCTGCTGGAGGGCATCGCCACCAAGCAGAACCTGCGGGGCCGAAACGCGCCGCCCTTCGATATCACCCGCGGATGGCTTTACATCCTTGGCGCCGATGCGCTAGGCAGGCCGCTTTTGGCCCGCGTCGTCGTGGCGGCGCAAAACACCATGCTGGTTGCCGCGGCGGCGGTGCTTGCATCCTCCGTCGTCGGCACGGCGCTCGGTCTGGTGGCCGGTTACAGCCGCTCTTCCGCCGCTCAATGGATCATGCGCCTCGGCGACGTCATCATGTCCTTTCCGTCGCTGCTTCTGGCGGTGATCGTGCTCTATATGCTCGAACCCTCGGTCACCAATATCGTCCTCGTCCTGGCGATTACCCGGATCCCCATCTATCTGCGCACCGCCCGCGCCGAAGTGCTTGAGGTGCGCGAGCGGATGTTTGTGCAGGCGGCCCAGGTCATGGGGGCATCGAACCGGCGCATTGTGTTCCAACACATCCTGCCGGTGATCTTTCCGACGCTGGTGACCATCGCCACGCTTGATTTCGCCTTCGTCATGCTGGCGGAATCCTCGCTGTCGTTCCTGGGGATCGGCATTCAGGCGCCTGAGATCACCTGGGGTCTGATGGTTGCTCAAGGGCGGCCCTATCTCACCAATGCCTGGTGGCTGTCTTTCTGGCCCGGCCTTGCAATCATCCTGACGACGCTGTCGCTCAATCTTCTGTCGAACTGGCTGCGCATCGCGCTCGATCCGACGCAACGCTGGCGGCTTGAAATGAGAGGCCGGGAAATGAGAGGCAAGAAAAATGGCTGAACATCTTCTGGACGTTCGTAACCTTTCGGTCGAGTTCCACACCGCCAGCGGGACCGTCAAGGCGGTGCAGGATGTCAGCTGGCATCTCGATCGCGGCGAGACCCTGGCGATCCTTGGGGAAAGTGGTTCGGGCAAGTCTGTCTCCGCGTCGGCGATCATGAACCTGATCGACATGCCACCCGGCAAGATCACCAGCGGCACCATTCTCCTCAACGGCCGCGACATGCTGAAAATGACGACCGAGGAGCGGCGGACGATCAACGGCGCCAAGATCGCCATGATCTTTCAAGACCCACTCGCCCACCTCAATCCGGTCTATCCGATCGGCTGGCAAATCACCGAGATGATGACGACGCATGGCCAGTCGGCGGAACGCGCCGGCGCGAGGGCGCTCGAATTAATCGGGCGCGTCGGGATAAGCGATCCGCAGGCGGCAATGCGGAAATATCCATTCCAGTTCTCCGGCGGACAGCGGCAGCGCCTGATGATCGCCATGGCAATCGCCTGCAAGCCCGATATTCTGATCGCGGATGAACCCACCACCGCGCTTGATGTTACGGTGCAGGCGCAGGTGCTCGAACTTCTACAGGAGTTGCAGCAGGAAACCGGAATGGGCCTGTTGCTGATCACTCACGATTTGGGCGTCGTTGCCGAGATCGCCGACCGGGTCGTGGTGATGAATTCCGGCTGCGTCGTCGAAACCGGCAATGCGGCCGAAGTCTATCGCAACCCGCAGAACGCCTATACGAAGAAGCTGATTGCCGCCGCACCCGGGAAGGGTGCGATGGCGCAAGAGCGTGACCGGCAGGGCGAACCGCTGCTGCGCGCCATCGGCTTGAAGAAGAGTTTTGGCGCATTTCAGGCGCTGAAGGGCGTGGACTTCGTCATCATGCCCGGCGAGACGGTTGCCGTCGTCGGCGAGAGCGGTTCCGGCAAGTCAACTCTTGCCCGGGCGATCGTTCGCCTCGACGATCCGCAGGAGGGAAAGGTCCTCTACCGCGGAAACGATCTGCTTGCGATGACCCCTAGAGAAATATTCGGGCTGCGTCGCGATTTGCAGATGGTCTTTCAGGACCCGACGCAATCACTCAACCCACGGATGAGCGTGTTCCGGTTGATTTCCGAGGCCTGGGTCATTCACCCGGATATCCTGCCGAAAGCGAGATGGAAGGAGAGGGTGGCCGAGTTGCTGGTCAAGGTTGGCCTGAAACCGGATATGGCCGACCGGTATCCACATCAGTTTTCCGGCGGCCAGCGCCAGCGCATCGCGATTGCCCGTGCGCTCGCGATGGAGCCGAAGCTGATCATCTGTGACGAGGCGGTTTCGGCGCTCGACGTGTCGATCCAGGCGCAGGTGATTGCCTTGCTTGAGGGCCTGCGTCGCGAATTCGGCCTGTCCTACCTCTTCATCGCACACGACCTGCCGGTGGTTCGCGATTTCGCCGATCGCGTCATCGTCATGAAGGCTGGCGAGATTGTCGAGGAGGGTCCGGTGGAACAGATCTTCAACGCGCCCTCCCACCCTTACACGCAGGCGCTTCTTGCCGCGAGCCTCGATCCCGATCCAGAAATCCAGGCCACCCGACGCGCCGCCCGCCAACTACAGGAAGGACTCGTTTCCGCATGAAGCCCGATGTCATCGTCGCCTATCCGCTCCGGCCCCATCAGATGGCGATGCTGGAAGAGACCTACACGCTGCACCGGCTGGATCTTGTCAAAGGCGAAGAGCGGGATGCTCTCCTGCGGAAAGCAGGCCCGGTCTCTTCCGCACTGGTCTGCAACGGCCATGTGACGATCGACGAAGCCCTGCTTTCGAAATTGCCGGCATTAAAGCTCGCCGCCTGTTCCTCGGCTGGCTACGACCAGATGGACGTCGAGGCGATGACACGGCGCGGCATCAAGCTCACCAACACATCCGAGGTGCTTTGCGACGACGTTGCCGACATGGCACTGCTTCTGATGCTGGCGGCACGCCGGCGCCTGCCGGAAGGCGATCGCTATGTGCGCTCCGGCGATTGGGGGAAGAAGGGCATGATGCCGCTGACGACATCGACGTCGGGTAAGAAGGCCGGGATCGTCGGCCTCGGCCGCATCGGGATGGCGATTGCCAAGCGATGCGAAGCTGTCGGGCTAACGGTCGGCTATTATGGGAGGACGAAGAAGGCCGGCAACGATTTTGCCTATTTCGACGCACCGGTAAAACTGGCGGACTGGGCTGATATCCTGATCGTCGCGACCCCTGGCGGACCCTCGACCGAAGGACTGATATCGGCGGACGTGCTGAATGCGCTCGGGCCGACGGGCAGCTTCATCAACATTGCCCGCGGCACCGTGGTCGACGAGCCGGCCTTGATCAAGGCCTTGCAGGAAAGGCGGATCGCCTCGGCCGGCATCGATGTCTACCTCAACGAACCCAATCCAGATCCGCGCTTCGCAGCACTCGATAATGTTGTGCTCTATCCCCACCATGCAAGCGGTACCGAGGAAACGCGCGACAGGATGGCGCAATTGACGGTCGACAACCTTGCCGCCTTCTTTGCAGGCAGGCCGCTGCTGACGCCGGTCAATTGACTTCGGCAAAACCCGCGGCGCGGCAGATCAGACGAAATAGTCCGGGAACTCCTTCCGCATGTCTTCCACTTTTGCGACGGTGCGGCTGAGATGCTCGCGGATCGCATCGACCGCGCCCTGTTCGTCGCGAGCGGCGATCGCATCGATGATGGCGTGGTGCCCATCGAGAATGCTCGCGATCTTGCCCTTTTCGGGCAGATGCAGACGACGAATGCGCTCGAGATGACCGGACCGCTCGCGTATCAATTGGTGGAGGCTGCTGCGCTTGGCGCCTGCGAACAACGTCTGGTGAAAGAGTTCGTCGAGCTCCTGGAAGATCGCGATCTGATCGGCGTCGTCAGCGACTGCCGACTGCATCTTGATGATCGACCGGGCGCGGGTAATGACGCTCGGATCCGGATCCGGATCGGTTGCGAGGCGGCGGCAAACCTCCGTTTCCAGCGCCACGCGAAGGAAATGTGCCTCGTAAATTTGCAGGACGTCGATCCTGGTCACCACAGTGCGGGATTGCGGATAAATGCGAACCAGACCCTCCTGTTTGAGAAGCTGCAATGCGTCCCTGATGGGAGTCTGGCTGACTTCATAAGTCTCCGTAAGCTCGGTGCGCGACAACGTGGTGTCTGGCGGTAGCTGAATGGTGATGATGCGCTTTCGCAGATCATCATAGACCCGCTGGACCGTACTGCCGGCGACGACCGGAAAACCGGGTGCAGTCAGGCCGAATGTGGAGGCGAACTGGGAATTCATGGTGAGGCATCCTTTTCAGTCCATTCATAGCTTTGCACGACCTAATGCACAAGAACGCAAACTTTCCATTGATATATATGTCAAACTAAAATATCAGTTGGTGCAAGCGCTGAGATAAGCAAGCGAAAGTGTGGGAGAGAGCCGTGGCCGCAAGAAAAACCTACGAGCAATTGCGGTCGGCCCGTTGGATGCTGCCGGACGATCAGCGCTCGTTCGGCCACCGGTCGCGGACCATGCAGATGGGTTACGCACCGGAGGACTGGCAGGGAAAGCCGATCATCGCCGTGATCAACACCTGGTCCGATGCCCAGCCGTGCCACATGCATTTCCGTGAACGCGCCGAGTGGGTGAAGCGCGGAATTCTTCAGTCGGGTGGGTTCCCCATGGAGCTGCCTGCTCTTTCCCTTTCCGAAAACTTCGTCAAGCCGACCACGATGCTCTACCGCAATATGCTGGCGATGGAGACCGAGGAGCTGCTGCGCAGCCATCCTGTCGATGGCGCCGTTCTGATGGGTGGCTGCGACAAGACGACACCCGGCCTTGTCATGGGCGCAACCAGCATGGGCATTCCGTTCATTTATCTGCCCGCCGGCCCAATGCTTCGCGGCAACTATGCCGGCAAGACGCTAGGCTCCGGTACCGACGGCTTCAAATACTGGGATGAGCGCCGTGCCGGCACGATCACCCAGGAGGAGTGGCAGGGCATCGAAGGCGGAATCGCCCGCAGCTATGGCCATTGCATGACCATGGGCACGGCGTCGACGATGACGGCGATCGCAGAGGCTATGGGATTGACGCTGCCGGGCGCATCCTCGATCCCGGCAGCCGACGCCAACCACCAGCGCATGTCGGCGGCCTGCGGCCGCCGCATTGTCGATATGGTGTGGGAGGATCTGACGCCGGACCAGATCATCACTTCCGCGGCCGTCGACAACGCAGTCACGGTCGCCATGGCGACCGGCTGCTCCACCAATGCCATCATTCACCTGATCGCCATGGCGCGGCGCGCCGGCGTCCCGCTGGAGCTCGATGATCTCGATCGCATCGGTCGCACGACGCCGGTTCTCGCCAACATCCGTCCTTCCGGTTCGACCTACCTGATGGAGGATTTCTTCTATGCGGGTGGCTTGCGTGCGCTGATGAAGCAGCTCGGCGACAAGCTGGATCCCACCGCGATCACCGTGACGGGAAAACCCTTGGTGGATGGTCTGGACCAGGTGAAGATCTACAATGACGACGTTATCCGGCCACTGTCTAACCCGGTCTATCACGAAGGTTCCCTGGCCGTGCTCAAGGGGAACCTGTGTCCCGACGGCGCGGTCATCAAACCGGCGGCCTGCGACCCGAAATTCCATCGCCATCGCGGCCCGGCGCTGGTCGCCGACAGCTATGCTGAGATGAAGAAGATCATCGACGATCCCGACTATCCGCTGACGCCGGACACGGTTCTCGTGCTCCGCAATGCCGGCCCCCAGGGCGGACCGGGCATGCCGGAATGGGGCATGATCCCGATGCCGAAGGCACTGTTGAAGCTCGGCCTGCGCGACATGGTGCGCATCTCCGATGCCCGGATGTCCGGAACCAGTTTCGGCGCCTGTGTGCTGCACGCCGCGCCGGAATCCTACATCGGCGGGCCGCTGGCGTTGCTGAAAACGGGCGATATGGTCGAACTCGACATTCCGGCGCGCAGCCTCAATATGCTGGTTTCGGAAGAGGAGATCGCAGCCCGCCGCGCCGCCTGGGTGGCGCCGACGCGACACTACGAGCGCGGTTACGGCTTTATGTTCTCCAAGCATATCGAGCAAGCCGACAAAGGCTGCGACTTCGACTTCCTGACGACGGAATTCGGTGGCAAGACTCCCGAACCGGCTATCAACTGAGGCACCACGATGTTTGATCCCAATCGACGCACGATCCCCGCGCAACCGCCCAAGGCTGGTTTTGCGGCCGGCCCGGCCAAGCTGGACGCCATCCGATCGGTCACCCTGTCGCTCGCCTATCTGCCGTTGGCGCGGCCGATCAGCGACGCCAAGGTTTTGACCGGCCGGCAGAAGCCGTTGACGGAGGTTGCGTTTCTGTTTTGCGAGATCCTCTCCGAAGCGGGTCATAGCGGCCTTGGCTTCAGTTATTCGAAGCGGGCAGGCGGGCCAGCGCTTTATGCACATGCCTGCGAGATTGCCGACAATCTGATAGGCGAGGACCCCAACGATACAGCGCGGATATGGGACAAGCTCTGCTGGGCTGGCGCCTCGGTCGGCCGTTCCGGCATTGCGACGCAGGCCATTGCCGCCATGGATATCTGCCTCTGGGACCTGAAGGCGAAACGCGCCGGCCTGCCGCTCGCAAAACTGCTTGGCGCCCATCGCGACAGTGTTGCCTGCTACAACACCTCCGGCGGCTTCCTGTCATCGACCGTCGAGGAAATCCGCAACGCCATCGACCATTCGATCGCTTCCGGTATCGGCGGCATCAAGATCAAGGTCGGACAGCCGGACCCGATGATCGACCTTCGCCGGCTCGATGCGGTGACCAGCCATATCGATGGCCGTGTCCCGCTGATGGTCGATGCAAACCAGCAATGGGACCGCACCACGGCCTTGCGTTTCGGCCGGCTGGTCGAACCGCTCAATCTCGAATGGATCGAAGAGCCGCTCGATGCCTATGACGCCGAGGGCCATGCGGCACTGGCGCGCGAACTGGCCACGCCGATCGCTACCGGCGAGATGCTGGCAAGCGCCGACGAACATATGGCCCTGATCCGTGCCGATGCGGTCGACTTCATTCAGCCGGATGCCCCGCGGGTCGGTGGCATCACGCCCTTTCTGCGCATCTGCACGCAAGCCGAGGCGAAACGCATGCGGCTGGCGCCGCATTTCGCCATGGAAATCCATCTGCACCTGGCGGCCGCCTATGCGCACGAACCGTGGGTGGAGCATTTCGATTGGCTTGCGCCACTGTTCAACGAACAGCTCGATATCAGGGATGGCCGGATGATCGTGCCCGCCCGTCCGGGGCTTGGTTGCAGCCTGACGGGCAAAGCCCGCGACTGGACCGTGGAAACGCGCAGCTTCGGCAGCTGAATTCGAACGAGGAGAAGGAAATATGAACCCCGCAACCCGTGAAAAACTGATGGGTGTTTCGGTCGCGACGCTCTGCTCGGCGCTGTTCAAGCGTGGCCTGAGAAATCAGACGATCCAGGATGTCCGGCCGGTGCAGCCGAAGGGCCGCAATATGGTGGGACCGGCCTTCACCCTGCGTTACATGCCGGCGCGCGAGGACCGCAATGCGATGAACGTGTTTCGGAACCCGAAACACCCGCAGCGGCTTGCCATCGAGACCTGCCCGGACGGCCATGTTCTGGTGATGGACAGCCGCAAGGATCCGCGCGCAGCCTCTGCCGGCGACATCCTAATTACTCGTCTGATGATGCGCGGCGGCGCCGGCGTCGTCACCGATGGCGGCTTCCGGGACGCCATGACGATCGGTGGCCTTGATATCCCCGCCTATCACAACCGTCCCTCCAGCCCGACGAACCTGACGCTGCACGAGGCAATCGACATCAATGTGCCGATAGGCTGTGGCGATGTGGCGGTCTTCCCGGGCGACATCATGGTTGGCGACGACGACAGCGTGATCGTCATTCCGGCCGAGATCGCCGACGAGATCGCCGACGAAGCGGTGGAGATGACCGCCTACGAGGATTTCGTCACCGAGCGCGTCAAGCAGGGGCATACGATCATCGGTCTCTACCCGGCCACCGATGAAAGCAATCTGACACTCTTTGCCGAATGGCGGAAGGTGAACGGCCGCTAGAACAGGATGATATCAGGCCCGAAAACCGTGCACACTTTTCGGCATCATGTTCTACGCGGCGCATCTTGCGCAATCACCGCACATGGACGGAGCGAGGCTCCGCCAAGGAGATAACAATGAGCTGGACCCCTTCAGGCAGGCATCTGATCGCTGGCGAGTGGATTGCCGGAACGACGACCTTTCGCTCCGAGCCGGCACACGGCCCGGCCCATGATTTCGCCGTCGGCACCACGGAATTGGTCGACCGCGCCTGCCGCGCCGCCGAAGCCGCATTCGCGGCGTTTTCCGCAAAGACATGCGAGGAGCGCGCCATTTTCCTCGAGACCGTCGCCGAGGAAATCGACAGGCGCGGCGCGGCGGTCACCCTGATCGGAACCGAGGAAACCGGGCTCCCCGAGGGCCGGCTCAACGGTGAGCGCGCCCGCACCACCGGCCAGCTCAAGCTGTTTGCCGAGCATATTCGCAAAGGCGCACATCTTGATGCTCGCACCGATGCGGCGCAGCCCGACCGGCAGCCGGCGCCGCGGCCTGAAATCCGCCTGGTGCAGCGGCCGATCGGCCCGGTCGCCGTTTTCGGCGCCTCGAATTTTCCGCTGGCATTCTCGACGGCCGGCGGCGACACGGCAGCCGCGCTTGCCGCCGGCTGCCCTGTCGTGGTCAAGGGACATTCAGCCCATCCCGGCACCGGTGAGATCATTGCCGAGGCGATCGCGGCTGCGATCGAGCGCACCGGCATGCCGGCTGGCGTCTTCAGCCTGATTCAGGGCGGGCGCCGTGATGTCGGAACGGCTCTGGTGACGCATCCCGCTATCAAAGCGGTCGGCTTTACCGGGTCGCTTGCCGGCGGCCGTGCGCTTTTCGACCTTTGCGCCCAGCGCCCTGAACCGATTCCGTTTTTCGGCGAGCTCGGCAGCGTCAATCCGATGTTCCTACTGCCGGCTGCGACCGCTGCCCGGGCGGAGGCGATCGGTTCAGGCTGGGCCGGTTCACTGACGCTTGGCGCCGGCCAGTTCTGTACCAAACCCGGTATTGCCGTCGTCGTCGACGGGCCGGCGGCGGACAGGTTCGCCGGCGCTGCCAAGTCGGCTCTCGAAAAGGTGGCGCCGCAGACGATGCTGACCAAAGGCATTGCCGCCGCGTATCACGAAGGTGTCGAGCGCATGCGGGCAAGCAATGCCGTTGCGCCGGTTCTCTCTGCAAAGAGCGCCGGCCGGGACGCCGGCCCGAACCTTTTCGAGACCAATGGCTCGGCCTGGCTTGCCGATCATTCGCTCAGCGAAGAGGTGTTCGGTTCTCTCGGTCTCGTCGTGCGCGTCGGCTCGCCGGAAGAGATGCTCACCCTTGCGGAAAGCTTCCGGGGACAGCTGACAGCGACGATTCATATGGACGACGCAGATCTTGGCTTTGCCCGCGACCTGCTGCCGATCCTCGAAAGGAGGGCGGGCAGATTGTTGGTCAATGGCTTCCCAACCGGCGTCGAGGTTGTCGATTCTATGGTGCATGGCGGACCTTATCCGGCCTCGACCAATTTCGGTGCGACCAGCGTCGGGACCATGTCGATCCGCAGGTTTCTGCGCCCTGTCGCTTACCAGAATTTCCCCGCCGGCCTGTTGCCCCAAGATCTGCGCAACTGAGACCGGGGAGTATCGGCGACGAAACTTCGCGATCATTCGCCGGCTTAAAGGCGGGCCCAATGCGTGTGCCGCTGAGCGGCTCTTACCCATGAAGAGATGCGCGGACTGACGCGCTTTACCACGGCTAAAAAACGAGAATTCAGACGGGTGACAGCTCGTGTTTCGGGCGCCGCGCTTGATCGCATTTCTCAACTAGTATATTAGTGCTCTTATGTATTAGATTGGCTCTCGCATGAGGAGGCGAGGGCCGGACCACCGAAAGACAAGACGAGGTTTGCTTTAAGGGGCGCCGCCGGCGCATGGGAGGAGAACGAAATGAAACTGCATTTGGTAGCTGCCTGCTTTTCAACCGCGGTGATCGGGCTGAGTATCGGCTCGGCTCACGCTGAAGGTGCCAAGAGCAACGTCACTGTTGTACTTGCCGAAACCGTCGATGTCGTCGAGCCCTGTATGGCAGCGCGCCAAGACGTCGGCCGGGTCATTTCCGAAAACGTCAACGAGATGCTGGTGGAATTCGACTACGTCAACGGCGGCCTCAAACCCCGCCTGGCGACGAAATGGTCGAAGATTGACGACGACACCTGGGAGTTCAAGCTGCGCCCGAATGTCAAATGGCACGATGGCAAACCGTTCACCGCCAAAGACGTCCAGTTCACGATCGAGCGCAACAAGAATAAGAAGCTCAGCTGCGAGACCGGCGGCAAATATTTCGGCGGCACGGAATTCAGCTTCGAGACGCCTGATCCCAACACCATCCGCATTACGACAAAACCGGCGCAGCCGATTCTTCCGTTGCTGATGACGGTGATGGCCGTCGAATCGGCCGAAGCGACACCCGCAGACGAATTTACCCGCAAGCCGGTCGGCACCGGCCCCTATACCTTCGACAAATGGGAGATCGGCCAGTCGATCGTGCTGAAGCGCAATCCGGACTATTGGGGGGACAAGCCGCAGGTGGAGCAGGCGACCTATCTGTTCCGTTCGGATAGCGCCGTCGCGGCGGCCATGGTCGATGCCGGTGAAGCCGATATCGTTCCGGCCGTATCAGTGCAGGATGCCACCAACAAGGAAACCGACTTCGCCTATCCGAATTCGGAGACGACATCGCTGCGCATCGATACGCGGGCAGCGCCGCTCAACGACCGGCGCATACGCGAAGCGATGAACCTCGCCATCGATCGTCAGGCAATGCTTGGAACGCTGTTTCCCGAACAGGCGAAGATCGCCACGCAACTCGTCGTACCCACAACGATCGGCTACAATGCCGATATCCCCGCCTGGCCTTATGATCCCGAAAAAGCAAAGGAATTGGTCAAGGCGGCGAAAGCCGACGGCGTCCCAGTCGATCAACAGATCCGCATCATCGGCCGCAATGGGCAATATCCCAACGCCACCGAAGCGATGGAAGCGATGATGGCCATGCTTCAGGACGTCGGCTTGAACGTCAAGCTCGACATGTATGACGTTTCCGTATGGAACGGCTATTTCGTTGCACCTTTCGTCGCCGATTCCGGTCCGACATTGACCCAGTCGCAGCACGACAATGCGACCGGCGATCCCGTCTTCACCGCATTCGTGAAATACGCGGCCGACGGCTCTCACTCCATGGTTCGGGATCCTGCGGTCGACGCACTCATCGCCAAGGCGACCTCAGCCACCGGCGACGAGCGCACGAAACTCTGGAAGGAGCTTTTCGCCAAGGTTAACACCGAGATCATCGCCGATATTCCGATGTTCCATATGGTCGGTTTCACCCGCGTTTCGCCGCGTCTCGACTTCAAGCCGACGATCGCAACGAATTCCGAACTGCAGCTGTCGCAGATCCGCTTCAAGTAAGCTGGTTTGCGGACTTAAAGCGCGGGCCACACTCTTTCGGATGGCCCGCGTCTTCCATGACATGACGGATGGATGCCTATGCCGCTGATTGACCGCATTGCCCTCACTCAATTCGCCGAGCAGATATTGACCGGCGCCGGGATGGAGCCCGACAAGGCCGAAACCACAGCCGCTGTCCTGGTGGAAGGCGACATGATCGGCCATGAAACGCATGGCGTCAGTCTGCTGAACTGGTATGTCGAAGCGTTGGAGGACGGTTCGCTGGCGAAATCCGGCAGCTATCAGGTGGTCAATGACCGCGGCGCGGCCTTTGTCTGGGACGGCAAATCCTTGCCCGGCGCATGGCTTTTGACCAAGGCGATCGACCAGGCCTGCGAACGCGTACGCGATCATGGCGTCGTCACCGCGGCGATCCGAAACTGCCATCATACCTGCGCTCTTTCGGCCTTCATGCGGCAGGTTGCCGAGCAGGGCCTGATCGTGCAGCTATCGGTGTCGCATCCCGCGGCAAGCCGTGTCGCGCCCTATGGCGGCACCAAGCCGCTACTGACGCCGAACCCGATGGCGGCCGGTTTCCCGACATCGGAGGATCCGATCCTGATCGACGTCTCAGCTTCGATCACCACCACGACTATGACGCAAAACCTGGCGAAGGCCGGCAAGAAGTTTCCCGAGGCCTGGGCTTTCACCGCCGCTGGCGAGCCGACCGATGACCCGCGCGAGGTGACCGAACGCGGCGGAACGATGATGCCCCTTGGCGGCCAATTGAAGGGACATAAGGGTTTTGGGCTCGGGCTGATCGTCGAATTGCTGGGGCAGGGGCTTTCCGGCAAGGGCCGGGCGAACACGCCGCCTGGCGTGTTTTCGCAAAGCGCCTTTCTTCAAGTCATCGATCCCGCCTTTTTCGCCGGGCTGGATGCCTTTACCGCGCAGTCCGATTTTCTCGCCTCTGCTTGCCGCAGCAACCCTTCCGCGCCCTGGAACAATGGCCCGGTCCGCATGCCGGGTGACAGCGCGGCACGAAGGCGCCGTGCGGCGTTGGAAGAAGGCGTGCCGGTCGGCGATGCGGCTTGGGAGAAACTTTGTCGACATGCCGAGATCCTGGGCTTGCCTATTCCTGCAGTCGCCGCCTGAGGGGCTTGAAGGACGGGTTCGAACGCCAAGCCCATACGCTCAAAGGCGAGCCTTATGCTGTTGGGCAACTTGTTGCGACGTCTCCAGCCGATTCTGGAACAATGTCCGTCGTCCCCTGTTACATTGGCGATGGAGTAAGTGACGTCCAAAGGACGGAACGGCTGGAGGTTCTATGAAGCGGAGCACGGGATTTTGGCTGGTCTTTGCCGTTGTTCTGGCGGGCTGCACGACCGGCGAAGGATATTACACGTCGGCTGGACTGGCCCCTATCCCCGGCAGCATCACCTATAATGGTCAGCCACGCACGAAGTTGACGAAATCGCCCGTGGGTTCTTCTTTCCCACACAGCTTCACAGATCAATGGGGACGGCAGGTCGAGGAAACTTACATCATCCGGCCCGACCGGAGCTTGCTGATTGCCGAGCGCCACTATCGGCCGGTTTTCTCGTTCGATGACGACTAGCACAGAGTGATCACTTTTGCGAAGGAGATGGATCATGCCGCGACGCAAGAGCACCGAGACGGCTACCCTCGACCCCGAAGGAGGCAAGATCGGCGAGCCGGTGCCGAAAGCCGTTATCGACAGGAGCACGGCCTCCGTCGGCGTTCCCCGGCAGCCTGATCACGGCCTGGGCGAAGAGTTGAGCGCGCTGCGATTGCAAATCGAAACGCTCCAGCAGCAAATCCGTGATGGCGCCCGATCGGTAAAGAGAGGGGCCGGGAAAGCGGTGGGTCAGACGGAAGCGGCGGTGAAGCTCTATCCGGCCTCGACGCTCCTTCTCGTTGCTGCGGTCGCGGCTGCTTTCGCCTTTGCCGGACGGCGCGCCTCTCTGCCGCGCCGCCGCCACCAGTCGGCGCTGCGTGAGGTGTGGGATTTCTACGACACGATCCGCGCGCGCATCTGACAAGATTTTGGGATTGTCAGCATTCCGATTATGCCCGACACTTGGTCATTCAAGCGGGGGCAACTGCATGCTCGACATTATCATACGAAGCGCTCTCGATATTGTCGGGCGCACGGAGCGCCTGATCGAGGCCAGCAAGCGGTTGCTGCTCACTGAAGGTCTTGACGAAGTCGAGGTGTACGAACTGGATTGCGAGATCGAACGGCTCGGGGATGCGGTTTTCGTCGTGGACGAAGCCATTCGGTCGCTCGCACGCACCGTCGGATACTGGCCGCACGCCGCCCGTCCCTATGGAATACATAGAACATTGCATTGATGGGCTGTCGTTGCCCTTGGTGAAATCGACACCTCACAATGCCCGTTTCGGACAAGTTTTCGAGCCGTGATCTGCATGTCACGCCGATGTCACGCGACCGTGGAAACAATATGTGCTTGATCGGCGTCTGTAGTGTGAGGCCAAGTCTCTGATCTGGAGGCTGCCGGTTCGATTGCCGGAACTGACCGCTTTGTCGCTTGGCCGAATATTGAGCGCATTGGAGGCACTCGATGAGGGATGTGTTGTCGACTATCACGCGTATCCTGAGCTGGGGACGGCCGGGTCAATGCTGCCGTCATTTTGCTGGGGCATCACAATGAGCTCGAAGCGGTCCAGGCGGAAATCTCAGCCCCACGAATTCATCTTTCAGGTTCACACGCGCACGATCGCACAGATCAGGTACGATAGCCTCAGCCGCGTTATGACGGTGGTCTACCACGACGGCCGCTCCACGACGACGACCGGCATACAAGGCCCGGCGATGCTGAGGATCCTTGCCCAGCGTCCGCTAGAGCGCTCGCCGTTTCTGTTGCAGACGGTCATCTGAGGCGGATGTCGTCGCCGAAATCCGCATGATCGTGCATCCATTTCCCGCGGGCTGCGTTCATCTCCAATAGTCAGAACCTAGTGGAGGGAATTCCGATGACCTTTCCATCGCCGAAAACCGAAGCGCCCGCGCAACGCTTCAAAGAGGCGACTGATGCCGCGCGCGACGCATTGGAAGGACTGGTTGCCGCCGCCAATGAAGCCGGATGGGCAACCGAAGAGATAACTGCAGCGCTGCTTGAAGCCGCCCAGTTTCTGCGTGATGCCAACAAGAAAGATCCCGATCCGGCCGACGATCCCGCTATCAGCGACACATCTGCCAGGCAGGAGCAGATTGGTCATGGCGAGCTCTATGATTAGAGCATATCGGCTTTAGCCCGGATCTCACCGGCCGATCGTCGCCACGGAGCCGCGCACGACAAGGCTCGTGGTAACGCGCAGATGTTCGACGGCAAGCGGGGTGCGCTCGATGCGGGCGACGAGCCGTTCGCCGGCGAGTTTGCCAAGCTCGTAGACGCGCTGGTCGACGATGGTGATCGGTGGAACGGTGACGCTGGTCCAGTCGGCGTCTAGAAAGGAAATCATCGAGACATCCTGCGGGATCGACAGGCCGAGCGATTGCAGCGACTTGAAAATGCGCAAGCCGACGAGGCTGTCGGATGCCAGCAGCGCCGTCGGCGGTGATATTTCCGAAAGCAGACGTTTCATCACCGCGTCCGTCTGATGCTGGTCTGTGGCACCGAGCCTGACGGAGTGAAGAGGGTTCGGCAAATCCGCCTCGGTCAGAGCGCTGACGAAGCCTTCCACGCGTTCGCGCACGGCGGAATTCGAGATAAGCGCGATATCGGTGAGCCCGCCTCTCTCGGCATCCATGGCCGAGACATAGGCGAGGCGGCGATGTCCTTGGCCGATCAGATGCCGGGTCGCGGTGAGGGCTGCCTCCCGGTCGTCGCCGGTCACGGCGTCGACATCGAGTTCGGGGATGGCCCGGTCGAACAGAACCAGCGGCACGCCGGCGCGGCGGACATGCTGCAGGTGATCGAGGCGGTCGCAGCGGGCCGGCGTGACGATCAGGCCATCGACGCGCTTGCCAATCAGCAGGTCGACGGCCGATCTTTCAGCATCGAGTTGTTCGCCCGAATTTGCGATGATGATGTTGAAGCCTGCAAGGCGGGCCGCATCGCTGATGCCGCGCACTGCCAGACTGAAGAAAGCGTTCTCGATATCGCCGACAACCACGCCGATGATGCCCGACCGTCCCGTGCTCATGCTCCGGGCGAGCTCGTTCGGGCGGTATTCGAGTGCGGCGGCTGCCGCCATCACCTGATCCTTGATCTGGACGCTGACGACGCCGTAGCCGCCGAGCACACGGGCGGCCGTTGCCTTCGAGACCTTTGCGGCCTTCGCAACGTCGGCGACCGTGACTGGCCGTTTCGGATGAGCGGAATCTTCCATAACCGAGGACTACAAGAGTTGTTGACGGCCGGTCAATTGACAGATATCAAATATGTTGTGAGACCGGTCTCTTTATATCAGAGACCGGTATCCTGCCCATAAAGCTCTGCTGCTGATACGCGACAGAGTGTGGGCGAAGCAATATGCCGACAAGAGCATTCCTTTCAGAGCGGAGAACGACGATGAAGCCTTTTGAAACATTTGCGGCCACCCTCGCCCCATTGCGGGCCGGCATTCTGACGTGCCTTCTTGCGATGGGGGCAGGCTCTGCCGTTGCGGCCGACAATCCCTATAACCTGATCGAGACGGGGACGATCAGCGTCGGCACGATGGGAGATTCCAAGCCCTATACATTTGCGACGGCCGACGGTCAGTTCACCGGCTTCGATATCGAACTGTTTCTCAACGTCGTCTCCCGCCTCGGCTTCCCGAAAGACAAGGTGACGTTCACGGGCCAGGAATTTTCAGCCCTCCTGCCGTCGGTGGCAAACGAACGCTTCGACGTTGCCGTCGCCGCGATCGGCACCACCGAAGCCCGCAAGAAGACCGTCGATTTTTCTGACGGCTATCTTGCCGGTTATCTCTCGGTTTTGACCGCGGATGCCGGCATCAAGGATGCCGACGGCCTCAAGGGCAAACGTCTCGGCGTCGTTCAGGGCACCTTGCAGGAGGTCTATGCGGCCAAGAATTTCGGTGGAACCGATCTAGTGAAATTCCCCGATAACAATTCCGCCGTCGCCGCCCTCAACAATGGCACGGTCGATGCGCATTTCCTCGATTACGAGGCGGCCAAACAATATGGCGAGCGCTATCCTGCGCTGAAGGTTGCGGTCAACATCCCATCCTTCGATGCGCCGGCGGGCTTCGTGATCCGCAAGGGGAATGATGCCTTCCGCACGGCGCTGAACGGCGCCCTTCACGACGCGATGCAGGACGGCACCTGGAAGACCCTCTACGAAAAATGGTTCCCAGGCTCGCCGATGCCGGACCAGTATCTTCCTAAGAAGTGAGGCCGCAGGCCGTCCGCTCCGGCGGACGGCCTTATGCCCGGCGTGGGCTTCGATGGGGATCTCGATGAACTGGCTTGAAAATCTGCGCCGCAGCTTCCTGGATTGGGACGCCATGGCGGAAGTGCTGCCGAGCATGATCAGCGTCGGCCTCAAGAACACCCTGATCCTGGCCGCCGCCTCGACCGTGCTCGGCGTCGTCATCGGCATGGCTCTCGCCGTGATGGGCATCTCGCAGTCCCGCTGGCTACGGCTGCCCGCGCGCATCTACACCGATATCTTTCGCGGCCTGCCGGCAATCGTCACGATCCTGATCATCGGTCAGGGTTTTGCCCGGATCGGACGAGAGATCTTCGGCCCGTCGCCATTCCCGCTCGGCATCCTGGCGCTCAGCCTGATCGCCGGGGCCTATATCGGCGAAATCTTCCGCTCGGGTATCCAAAGCGTCGAGCGCGGCCAGATGGAAGCCTGTCGAGCGCTGAGCATGAGCTACGGGCAAGGCATGCGCCTGATCGTCATCCCGCAAGGCATCCGGCGCGTCCTGCCGGCGCTGGTCAATCAGTTCATCGGAAACGTCAAGGATTCCAGCCTCGTCTATTTCCTCGGATTGCTCGCCTCCGAGCGGGAAATCTTCCGCGTCGGGCAGGATCAGGCTGTCGTAACGGGCAATCTGTCGCCCTTGCTGCTGGCGGGCGTCTTCTATCTCGTCATCACCGTGCCGCTCACCCACTTGGTCAACTACATCGACGTGAGACTACGCCTGGGAAAACAGGGCCGCGGTACGGGTGCTGCGAGTGGTCTGGCCGAGGTCAGCGAGTTGCAAGCCGCTGCCGTCCCGCAGCCCGCGGCCAAATCTTCCGGAGAGACGAAACCGCGCTTCCAGGGCGGCGCCCTGAACATCCGGGATCTGAGCATGGCCTATGGCGATCTCGACGTGCTGAAGGGTGTCGACCTCGACATCGCCGCCGGGACCGTCACCTGCATCATCGGCCCCTCCGGTTCGGGCAAATCGACGCTTTTGCGCTGCATGAACAGGCTGGTGGAACCGAAGGGCGGTGACATCCTGCTCGATGGCGACAGCATTCTGGCCATGAAACCGGAACGGTTGCGCCGGCGGGTGGGGATGGTGTTCCAGCACTTCAACCTCTTTCCCGATCACACAGCGCTTGAGAACGTCATGCTTTCCCTGACGAAGATCAAGAAGATGCCGAGGCAGGAGGCGCGACGCATCGCCGAGGCGCGTTTGGCCGAGGTCGGTCTTGCCGAGCGCAGGGATCATCGCCCGGCAGGTCTATCGGGCGGGCAGCAGCAGCGCGTCGCCATCGCGCGAGCTCTTGCCATGGATCCGGAGCTTATCCTGTTCGACGAAGTGACGAGTGCGCTCGATCCCGAACTGGTCAAGGGCGTTCTCGACTTGATGGCGGCTCTCGGCCGCCAGGGCATGACCATGGCCGTCGTCACGCACGAGATGGGATTTGCGCGGAAGGTGGCCGATCAGGTGGTCTTCATGGATGAGGGCCGGATCGTCGAGGCCGGCTGCCCACAGCAGATCTTCGACAATCCCCAAAGCGAGCGGCTGAAGCGCTTCCTTGCGGAAGTCCTCTAGCCCCTGACGTGAAGCATGCCGCCAACGTCACTCACGACGGATGCATCGGAATTCGTTCGACATAGCAGGAAACAAGGTTATCGACATGAATGCTACCCCAAAACCTTCGAAGGTTGTCGTCATCGGCGGCGGCATATTCGGCGTCTCGACGGCTGTCCATCTCGCGCGCCTTGGGATCGCCACCGTGCTCGTCAGTGACGGGCCGCTTGCCAATGGCGCCTCCAGCCGTTCGCTCGCCTGGCTCAATTCTGCCCGGAAACGCTCCGACGCCTATCACCGGCTGCGCCTCGCCGGTATCGACCGGTATCGAACGCTCGCCGCCCGATATCCGGATGCGCCTTGGCTGCGTTTCGATGGCGGGCTGACCTGGGATGCCGATGACGCCGGTAACGAGATCGCCGAGGTCTTCGACTATGAGTGCAATCTCGGCTATCACGCGCAATGGCTGACCCAGGAAAACATTGCCGGCGCGACGCCCGGCGTCGACGCCAGCGCGGTGACGGTGCAGGGTGCGATCTTCAATCCTGGGGAAGGCTGGGTCGATCTCCCATCTCTGATCGGCATTCTCGCAGCGGAGTTCCGTTTGCTCGGCGGCGAGGTCGTGACAGACGCTGGGCGCGCGATAATTGATGTCGAAGGCGCCCGCGTCCGCGGCGTGAGCACGGCGGACGGCAGGCACTGGCAAGCGGAGTCTGTGCTGCTTGCCGCGGGCAGCGCCGTTCCGGCAATCGTCGCCGAAGCCGGTCAGCATATCGCCGACGCAACGCCGGTCGCCCTTCTCGTCAGGACGAAGCCGATCCGCCATTCGCTGAAGGCCGTGCTTAACACTCCCCGCGTCGCCATCCGGCCCATGCCCAATGGCGGGTTCGCGCTCGATTCGGCCTGGTCCGAGGAAGAGGTCGGAATGAAGCCGGACGGCAGTTATGAGGTCAGACAATCGACGCTGGACGGGCTGCTGCGCGAGGCGTCAAAAGTTCTCGAAGGCAACCCCACGCTCGAGATCGACGATTATGGTGTCGGCCCGAAGCCCATTCCGGGCGACGGCGAACCGGTCTTCGGCGAGCTGCCGTCGATCTGGGGTTATTTCGTCGCCTTCAGCCATAGTGGAGCCACGCTCGGCCTGATCGCCGGCGAACTGCTGGCGGACGAGATCGCCACCGGACGCCGTCATCCACTGCTGGCGGAATTTCGGCCGGAGCGTTTCAGCGCATCGCGGCCGTGATGGATCAAATAGAGCCATCGAGCGTTCTGCCGAGGAAACAACGGGAGACGCATCATGTTTAAGGACGAGCCCGCCGGTGTCGGCGCGGAACAGAGACACGACGATGTCGGCGCGCGGACGGCGAACGGAGAGGAGACGAGCATCAACCCGGAGCTGATCCGGCGTGAGGGGTTTGCGAGCGAAGCCGAGTACGAGGCCTACCTCGCAACGCTCGGCCAGGATGCTCTTACACCGGCCGATGCTTATATGGAGGAACCGTTCCTGGTCTCGGAGGAGCATGTTCTGGAAAGTCGGTTGCGGGAGCTGAGGAAGGAGCTCGAAAACCTCCAGGCCCGCCTTCATGTAATCAGAGACCAGACTGCGGCCGTCGTGACTGAAAACGTCCGATGGGCAGATGCCAGTGCCCATGCCCAGCTCGGCAATCAGCCGTGGCTGAAGCTCGCCGGCGCGATGGCTGCGGCATTCGTTATCACCCGGGGTATCAGGCGACTGCCCCTCGGAACCGTCGCGACCACGGCGCTGCCCTTGGTCGCCGCCACTATGAATCGGAAATTCGCCAGAGGATAATGCCTAAAGCTCCAAAGCGAAATCTGCACCTGTTTGCGCATTTGGAACCGGCTTCCGCACATGGCCGATCGGGTCTGGGACCGTCATGAAACCAGTGTCATCTTCTTGCCGAAGTGTTCGTGACATTTTACATCTTAAGGAGGCGAACATGACTGGACATGACGACCGCTATATCGAGATTACGACACGTCTTCGCTCGGTGCGATCCTTCTGCGACTTCCTCTCGCAGGGCGGGATCGTCCGTGTCGCCTTGAAGGACGGCGCTCCCTATAAAGACGTCACGGCCGTACTTCTGGAACGGAAGCGCAGGGAGGCGGAAGCGCTCGATCGTACACGCCGGCGGCTCTATCCGGATCTCTCGGATGAAGAGGTGATGCCGCCGCTCTACAGTCGTCACTGACCCGCCCGCCCGTCACGGGCGGCTACGAAGCAGAGCGGAGCCCCACTATGCAGCGTTCACGCGACGCGTCTCTGTTTCATCCAATTGGAATTGGTCGATCAGTTGCAGGAGCGTCTTCGTCTCGTCGGCAAGTTCCTTCGTCGCCGCGCTCGTTTCCTCAACCATGGCCGCGTTCTGCTGCGTCATCTGATCCATCCGGTTGACGGAGGAATTGACTTCGTGCAGCGCGTTGTATTGCTCCCGGCTCGACCGCGCAATGACGTCCATCTGCTCGGATGCGGTGACCACTTTCGCGGAAATGCTTTCGAGGACTTCGCTGGTTTCCCGCACGACCCGCGCCCCGTTGGTAATCTCCGTCCGCGAGCGCCCGATCAGCTGTTTGATCCTTTGCCCGGCCTCGGCGGAGCGCTGAGCGAGATCGCGAACCTCCTGAGCCACGACCGCAAAGCCTTTTCCAGCCTCGCCGGCGCGGGCTGCTTCGATGCCGGCATTGAGCGCGAGCAGGTTCGTCTGGAATGCGATGTCGTCGATGACGCCGATGATCTGCACGATCTCGTCCGAAGCGGCTTCGATCTTGCTCATCGCCTCGATGGCGCTGGCGACGACACCGGATGAGGAATCGGCCGTCTTCTTGGTGTCGGTGATGATCTCGCGGGCATCGTCGGCGCAGGCTGCCGACGAGCGAACCGTGGTGGTGATCTCCTCGATAGCCGCGGCGATTTCCTCAAGCGCGACGGCCTGCTGCTCGGTGCGCTTTGCGAGGTTGCTTGCCGACAGATCCATCTGGCCGGCATTGCCTTCGATCATGCGGGTGTTGGTGCGGATCTGATCGATCGTTTCCTGCAGGCGAAGCAGCGACGAATTGAAGTCGTTGCGAAGCTGCTCCAGCCGGCCGAAGAAGGGCGACGCGATCGTCTGTGAAATATCGCCTCGCGCCAGGCGCCCGAGCCCTTCGGCCAAGGCCGTCACTGCGAAGTCGATCTGCTGTTCGACGGCACGTTTTTCCTCGTCGTTGCGATGCCTTTCCTCCTCAGCCTTCGCCCGTTCGATCTCGCTACGCTCCTCGATCTCGACCTTGGCGATGGCATTGTTCTTGAAGACTTCGAGCGCGCGGGCCATATCGCCGATTTCATCGGCCCGGGTCTCGCCGACGATCGACGTTTCAAGCTTGCCATCCGCAAGCCGCCGCATGGCCGAGGTGATCTGGTTGATCGGGCCCTTGAGTGTGACCGTCAGCCCGACGCCGGCAAGGATTGCGATCACCGCGCCGAGGATCGTCGTTCCCAAAGACATGGCATTGGCGTCGGTACGTTCCTCGGCTGCGTTCTGCCGCTGCATTTCGGCGAACGCCGTCAGTTGCGACCACATCCGGTCGACATCGGCAGCGGCGGCGCGGAATTCTTCCTGGCGCTGCGCGCTGATGCGGACGAGATCGGTGGCGGCCTTCTGCATCTTATCAAGTGCCGGCAGAAGCTTCGGTTTGAGATTATCGAATTGGGCAACGCCGCCCGCATTCGAGATCAACATATCCAGCCCTTTTCTGACAGCGGTGATTTCCTGCGAAAGCCGCTGGAGATTGGCGTCCGTCGGGGCGAGCGTCAGTTTCGCCAGGACGATCTGGATCACATATGCCGAGGTCGTCAGCTTCTGACCGTCTCTCTGGCTGGTCTTGGCACGCTCGACCGTCTTGGCCGTTTCAGCCGCTTTATCCGTCACGGCCTTCAACCGCCGCGTGGCGACGACCTGCAATTCGGGCAGCCTGCCGACGATCTGGGCCGTCGCATCACGAAGGCCAGCGACGCGCGCCTCGGTCTGGCCGGAAGCCTCGACAAGCGGCTTCAGGGTCGCGATGGTATCGTCGATCGCTTTTTTAGCGTCCGGCGCATCGCCGCCGAGCGCCATTCCGACGATGCGCTGTTGCCGGGCGAGTTCGTCGAGATCCGCGCCACTGATCGGGCCGGCGGCTTGGGCCTTGTCGTTCAGCGATTGGGTGAAGGACGCGAAATCCGAAATGCGCCGCGCGTCGCCGAGCGTGTTGCGAGACTCGTCTTCCTGCAGGTCGGCCGCGCGTTGGAGAACCTTGGAGCCCTCGACGATATCCGTCTGGGACGACACGACGACGCTCTGCGCTTTCTGGAGATCGGCAAGGAGTGCCGTCCGGCTTTCTTGAAGCTGCCACAGCGAGTCCATGCGTGTCGAAATTCCATCGATCGAAGAGAGCGCCTGTTCCAACTCCTGCTGGCCGCTGCGATCCGCGGCGAGCCTGTCGAGGCCGGATTTCAGAAGAGCACGCTGATCGGCAAGCTTGGCGGTGACGGCGTCTCTGTTTTCCTGCGTGGCATTGGCGAGGAATTCGGCCATCGCGGCAGATAGATTGCGAAAGCCGCTCAAGGACTGCAGGACGGAGTTGGAAATATCCATCCGCCCCTGGAGCAGGCTCGATGCATAAAAGCCCATGGCGCCGACGGCCATGATGCTCAAGACGAATGGCGCGATGAACACCATCACCTGCGTCTGGATGCGCACACGTGACAACAGCCTAGCCAACATCAACCCCTCCTCTTCCTCCAAGAGAGCAGTCGATTTCGAGTGAAGGTCCCGATCCGCTCGAACGACTGAACATCCATCACCCGGACACATGATGCGCGGGCGGAACAGATATTCCATATAACATTATTCGTGAAATATTCGTTTCAATGTCGCTGCAAGCGCTGATGCGTGTCGTTTTTCAGTGGATAACAACGCCTAGGAGGTCGCGCGTGGCGCCAGCGTTCAGGCGAAGCAGATTTCTGCAAGAAGAGGGAGGTGATCCGAAGCGATCCTCGTCAGCCGGTTTTGCAGCACGGCCGCTTTCTTGACGACGAGATCGTCGCTGACGAAGACGTGGTCGATACGCATCAGCGGGTAGCGGGAGGGAAAGGTCGCTTTCGGCCGGTCCTTGCCTGCGAGCTGGGCGTCCTTCAGCGATCGCGCGGCAAGTCGGTACGTCGCCGACGACGGAATGGCGTTGAAGTCGCCGCAGAGAATAGTGGGAAGCGGTTCGTCCGCCGTGCCGCGCAGCCAGCCCGCGCTCAATAGCGTCGTCATCTGCCGCATGCGCTCGCGGCCGCGAAGCCCGAGATGAGTGTTGACAACCAGCAGTTTTCTGTCGCCGACCAGGATTTCGACGGAAAGGGCGCCGCGCTGTTCGCCGATGGATGGCAGCGGGCCGGCCTTGACCGCGCCTGTCGGCAGAGCGGTGATGATCGCATCGCCATATTGCTCTTCGGCAACCGACAGCGCCGGATGAAAATGGGCCTGCATTTCGAGCAGCGAGGCGATCATATGCGCCTGGTCGATGCCGCCGGTCCTGCGCCGGAGGACATCGACCTCCTGAAGCGCGACGATGTCGGCTTGCGCCTCGGCGATGACCGAAGCGATGCGCCCGGGATCGAGCTTACGGTCGCTGCCGATACAACTGTGCACGTTATAAGTCAGGAGTCTGATTGATTTTTCCGCCATGGGTCCGCTGAAACTCGTCCCTTGGGACATCGATCGTGTTCCGGGGGAACACAAAACTCGTTTGATCGTTCCAGATTATCGACCCACCACGCTCGCACTCCCGAGGACAATCGATGAGCTTGAAAAGCATGATCTGGAATGGACTGCTGGTTGCCGCCCTTTGTTTTGCAGTCTTTCTTCTCTATCGCATCTTCGAGCAGTACAGCCTCGACCAGATCGTCCAGTCGGTTCGCAGCATCCCGCTTTCAAGCTTCTGTACAGCGCTTCTCTTTGCTGCGGCATCCTATCTATGTCTTGGCTGTTTCGATCTGCTGGCGATCCGTTCGCTCGGCAAATCCTTGCCTTATCCTAAAATTGCATTGGCTTCGTTCATCAGCCTGTCGCTCGGCCACAATATCGGTTTTGCCGGGCTGAGCAGCGGTGCTTTCCGCTACCGCTTTTATTCGCGCTGGGGACTGACGACCGAGGACGTAGCGAAAATTATCCTGTTCTGCGGCGTCACGGTCGGGCTCGGGCTGATCACGCTCGGCGGCCTTGCTCTAATCGTCAATCCGGGTGATGCCGGGCGCCTGCTGCGGCTTGATACGGCCAATGTACGCATTTTCGGTGTGCTGGCGCTCATCGTGCCGGTCGTCTATGCGGCGCTGGCGTTTTTCATCCGCGGCAAGTTGCGCGCTTGGCGATGGTCGTTTCAGTTGCCGCGATTTTCGATTGCCGTCGCGCAGGTCGCGATCGGGACGATCAACTTCATCCTCGTTTCCGCCTGCCTGCACCAGATGCTCTCTGCCTTCGGCGACGTCGCTTTCTTCAGGTCGGTGACGGCGTATGTGCTGGCCAATTCGGCAATTCTCGCAACCCATGTTCCTGGTGGGCTCGGCGTGCTGGAGGCGACTGTCTCCTATGCCGTGCCGCAGGAAGCCTCGATCGGCGCGCTGATCGCGTTTCGCTGCGCCTATTTCTTCATTCCGTTGGCACTCGGCACGACGCTTCTCCTCATCAGTGAGATCGTCTTCCGAAGGTCACGCGGGACGGACGAGGAAGCGGACGAGCGCGCCGAGGCCCAATCGGCGTAGCGGCAGGAAAGGCCGGGCCGGGTCAAAGAACCCGGTCCCTCTGACCGGTGAGGTGCTGCCGGAAAGCTCGACGACGAATTCTCTCAGACCCCGGGCGCCGTCATTCAGCGCCTCAATCCCTTCGATCACCGAGCCGCTTTGCGCGTAGGCGGCTGCAACGGTCTCGGTGCCTGTTCCGAGATATTCCGCCAGCAGGCGGTTACGCAGCTCCGCCACCGCGCGGCGGTGCTCGTCTGTTTCAGATTCGAATAGGATATCGCATTCCGAATCAATCCCTTCGGAGCGATTGTTGAGATTGGAGGAGCCGATGCGTACCAGCTCATCGTCGGCGATCATCAGTTTGGAATGGATGAGCACCTCGACCTCGTCGACAGTCGCTGGTGCTGTCCGCCCGGGCACGATTGGCCCGGGCACTGTCGGCCCGGGCACAACGGGAAAATAGACCCGCAGCCGGTTCGCGCGATCGGCCCGTTTGAGAAGGCGGATGACGCGGTCGCGATTGCCGCCCATGATAATCTTTTCGATCAGCCCGTGGGAGCTGCGCGTGCAGATGATGACGACCTCGGGCCCGTCTTCCTCCTGCAGCCGTGCGGCTATGGCGTCGGCGACGCGGAAGGAGGCGAGATATTGCGCCTCGATATAAAGCAGGCGCCGTGCTCGCGAAATGATATCCAATGTCGAGGCGATACCGTCGCTGATGCCGGCGCACAAGGTCGTCGACGGCTCCGTCAGCGCGAAGCTCACCGGGATATCCCGCAGCGAAACAGCAAGATCGTCCGGCCAGGGAAAGGGCGCGCGCTCGGCAAGCGGCGGGTGCCTTTCGCCGGTAGCTGTTTCCCAGCGTCGCCTGGCGATATCGCCGATCAGCCGTGCGGCGTCGCCCGTGACCATCGCCTGAACGTCATGGAGCGGATCGTAGGACACGCCCTCGGGGTCCCGCCGGAGCCTGTCCCTGGCATGATGGCGCTTTGTGTCCCATCGCCGCGACGTCAGGTCGATGCCGCCGATGAAGCCGACGGCGTCGTCGATGCAGACGAGTTTCTGATGGTGAGAGCCGCGAACGGCACCCTGAAGATCGAAACGCAGGTCGATCCGGGCATTCTTAGGGAAGTTCTTCTTGCGAAGCACCTGCAGGGATTTTTCCGAATAGACCGGCCCGAGCGCCCAGATGAGGATGCGTATCTCGAGTTCGGGATTGGCCGCCGTGAGCCCATGCAACAGGTCTGCCAAAGTCTCGTCGGATTGCTCCGGTTCCAACGGGATGTCGGGATTGAAATCCCAGCCGATGATCCAGATCGTGCGCCGTGCCTGCCGCAGCGCCCGCGAAACTTCGGCGAAATATCGGTTGCCGTTGATCAGGAAGGCCGCCTTCTCGGCGATGCCCTCCAGGCGCAAAGCGCTGTTATTCCGTTTTTCGCGGCCGTCCGGCCATTGCGATTTTGCCTGGGGCAGGCTCGGGTTATTGAAGACGGTCTCGATTGCGGTCATGATTGCCTCGGCTTCTAACTGCGAAAACAAACGCCTGGAATATTTTTGGGTTCCGTGCGGCGTCGGAGTGATGGAAAGCGTAAGGAAACGAGATGTCACAACGCGCAGGCAGCGCCGATCTTCCCCTTCACGGGGGACGTGTGCCGCATTGGCTCGGCGACCGGATGACGCGGCTCGGAGCCCTGATCGCCGAAGCGATCGTGCATCACTACGGCCGGGACGAATTCCTGCGCAGGCTCGCTCATCCCTTCTGGTTTCAGTCCTTCGGCGCGGTGATGGGCATGGATTGGCATTCCTCCGGCATCACCACAAGTGTTCTCGGTGCGTTGAAGCGCGGGCTGAAACCGCGCGCCGGCGAACTCGGCCTGCATGTCTGCGGCGGCCGCGGCGCGCAATCGCGCAAAACCCCGCACGAGCTCGTCTCGATCGGCGAACGCGTCGGCCTCGATGGCGAAGGCCTGGCGACAACGAGCCGTCTCATCGCCAAGGTCGACAGCGCTGCGCTTCAGGATGGGTTCGATCTTTATCTGCACGGTTTCATCGTCGCCGATGACGGCCATTGGGTGGTCGTGCAACAGGGCATGAACGGCGACAGGCGGCAGGCACGGCGCTATCACTGGCTGTCGGAGGGGCTGGAGAGTTTTGTCGACTCGCCGCATGTGGCAATCGAGGGCAGGAGCCAGGGCACGATCGTCAATCTGGCCGACCGGCGCGCCGAGCGGTCGCGGCGCGGCCAGCTCGATCTGCTGGCAACACTCGGTCCTGACCGGATCATCCGCGAGGCCGCCGCGCTGCTGCGTGTCAAGCAGCCGGCGCCCGAGCCAGCCGAGCAGCCGATGCTGCCGCACCTGATCATGCCGGCGCATCACGACGTGCGCGAGAGCGATGTCAATATGCGGCGTCTGCATGGAAATCTTGCTGCCGCAGCCGACCGCGGGCCGGCGGATTTCGAAGAGCTGCTGCTGGTTCCCGGTGTCGGCGCCCGCACGGTGGAGGCGCTGGCTATGGTGGCCGAGGTCGTCCACGGCGCACCCTGCCGTTTTTCCGATCCGGCACGCTTCTCCATCGCCCATGGCGGCAAGGACCGCCATCCCTTCCCGGTGCCGCTCAAGGTCTATGACGAGACGATCGGCGTAATGAAATCGGCAGTGCAGAAGGCCAGGCTCGGACGGGAGGAAGAGTTGCAGGCGCTCAAGCGCCTGGATAATCAATCCAGGCAGATGGAACGCTATGTGACAGGCCCTGACCTCAAGGAAATCATCGCCGGCGAATTCCGCCAGTCCGCCGATTTCGCCGGCCGGAGCGTCTTCGGCTGGGAAGAGCCGCCCGCAGAGTAGGGCACACCGTTATGCCGCTCTCTTAGCTCGCTAATCCGGGTAGGGTGACCTCGCCGTTTTCCTCACCATCCCAGTAGCGGATGGAGGACGCCGAAACTTTGATAAGAACGATCCCGGGAGTGTCCACACCTTCCGGAAACCACCGCTCGAGATCGGGCACCCAATGGTCTTCGAATGCCGCCTTGTCCCGCACCAGTGAGGCGACGCCCTCGACAGCTATGAAGATCCCCGGCTTGCCGAGGAGACTGGGCGGTGCCGTGAACGTCAGCGAGACCATGTCGATGCCTTCGATCTCCGTGATTTTCCTGCTGTCCTCATACGAAAAGAACCAAGAATCCCCGTCATATTCGACGTCGCCATTATTGCTCATCGGGCGGGCCGAGATGCGGCCCGACCCGGCGTTCGTCGACAGCATGCAGAAATCGATCTTCTTCAATTGCGAGGATAGGTCTTCGAGGGTCATGAACGCCATTGCGATCTCCCGGGTTTGAATGCTCGGGAGTAGCGTGCAGGCGTCCAAATTGTTCCGTGGAAATGCAGGAATTCCAGGGGTTACAGCGGCGTCCTGTGCGAAACTGAAAGATAAGCGGCGCTATAGCCTCAATGGCCGTCGGGCGGGACGGCTTCGACCGGAACCGTCTCTTTCAGGTTCTTCCGATGGAAGATGAAGAGCCCGGCAAAGACGATGATTGCGGCGCCGACGATGATCTGCATATCGGGAATATCGTTGAAGAAGATGTAGCCCAGCACGATCGCCCAGAGCAGCAGCGTATATTGCATCGGCGCCAGCAGCGATGCCGGTGCGAGCTTCAGCGAGCGGGTGATCAAGAGATGCGCGCAGGTGGCGACGACACCGAGCAGGAGCATGCCGGACCAATTGACGAGCGTTGCCGGCTGCCAATGGCCGATGCTCAGCGCAATGCCGGTGGCAAGGGCGGCGATCGTCTGCCACGTCACCAGGGTCGTGTCGCTGGTCGAACGCAGATAACGGCTCATCACCAGCGACAGCGCAAAGGCAAGGCTGCCGGCAAGGCCGAAGAGCGACGGAAGCGACAGCATCGCCGTCGACGGACGCAGCGCGATGACGACGCCCGCGAAGCCGACCAAAACGGCTAGCCAGCGACGCCAGCCGATCTTCTCCCCAAGAAAGAAATGCGAGAGCGCGGCTATGTAGATCGGCCCGGCCATATAGAAGGTCATGACGTCGGCGAGCGGCAGATAGGCGACGGCCGCGTAGAACAGGGCGACATCGGCGGTCGCCATGAAAACACGTATGAACTGGAGGCGCTTCTGCTCGACACGGAACAGGGCCATCGGCCCTTGCCGTGCGATCATCGGCCCAAGCACGATGAAAGAGCCGACCGAGCGGATCACCAGTACCTGACCGAGGGCGAAGTTCGTGAGCAGCCATTTGCCCATAGCATCGTTCAGCGCAAAGAGCAGATCGCCGAGCAGCATCAGCACGATACCCGTCATGATCAGGTTTCCGGCGTTGGCTGCAGCCGCCTTGGTCTTCATCTCTCGAATCCTCGTGAAAACGGCCGCGCATTGCGCAGCCGAGTGCGGCTTCGGCCTTAACACCGCCAATGTCAATGGTCAGTTTCGTCCGTGATTTTGTTTGCTCGCCGTCTTCTATCGTTCGGCACTTCATTGGCAGCTTTCAGCAAGGAATGCCTAAAAGTGCTGTCAATGGAGATTTGTCATAGCGAGGACACCGCAAAGGCCGCCTGAATCCGTTCCGCCTCAAGTCATCTTCCGTATTAAGCACTTTGCGTTGCCGGGAGGTGCCGTGGTAGGAGCTGGTTATGAACTCACTAAGCGATCTAGATTGCCAAACCTGCGGTGCGTGTTGCTCCTTTTCACCTGACTGGCCAAGATTTTCCACGGAAAGTGATGCTGCTCTCGATTTGCTGCCACCGCGCTTCGTCGCTGCAGATGAGACGGGAATGCGTTGTAACGGGTCGCGTTGCGCTGCATTGTCCGGTCGGGTCGGTGTTGAGACATCTTGCGTCGTCTACGATATTCGGCCTGTCGTTTGTCGCGAATGCGTTCCCGGAGATGCTGCTTGCCTGATGGCGCGTGACGCCTTCGGTTTAACGCTTCCCTCCGATATGTCAGCGCTTTAAGGGGGACTCAAATCCATAGCTCAGCGTGGAAGCCCAACGAACGGCGCATCTCGATCATCTAAACGCCTGGACAGTCCTTTATCGCAGCTTCTCGACTGCGATGGCGAGACAGGTCTTGAACGCGGTTAAATCCGTATAGAGCGCATCGCGAGCCGCGTCTCCGACGATGAGGACGCCGCCGCGCCGCTCGATCCCGGCGTGCAGCATGAGATTGTCGGCCAGGCCGAAATCCTCGACCGCGATCCCGTTCGGGTCTCGCAGCCGACCTTCACCATCATAGGCGACGGCGCCGCCATAAAGATCGCTCACCCGTCCGCTGTGATCGCGGGCCACATTCGTATAGGCGAAGACAGGCTTGCCGCTTGCGCACATAAAGCCGAGTTCGAAAGCCGTCCCGGTATCGGCGGCAATGCCGCGAAACGGTGTGAGATTGGCGATGATGGCATCGGCCTCCATCATCATCTTCTCATCCACTGCGTTTATCGCTGCCGCCCGCTCGCGCTTCGAGTTCGTTTGCGGGATTTCCAGATCACCAGGTGAGAGTGGGTGAAGTCCCGCCTCGCGGGCAAGCGCGGCCTTCCGGTCGAGCATTTCACGGGCGTTTGGAAGGAACACTTCAGGACCGGCGAGATAAATTTTTTCGTCATAGATGAATTGCACCTTAAGGGGACGGGCTCGGAACACGTCCCTTGCTGTAGAGCGAATGAGGATCACAATCCAGTGGAGGAGAACCGCGCACGTGCAGCGCATAAGGATCTTTCGCCCGACCGTATGGGACCAAAGTCCCATGCTGGAACGAGCCCGCGCAGATGACGTTCAGCCATAGCCGAAGAGCTGAGGAGATGTCGATGCGCCGCGATTTTTGGGACCAGCCCGTTGAGGTCATCGTTGGGGATGGCGACCATCTTAAAAGTATCCGCAATAGCAGGGACGCGCTCGCATATCTGATGACCTGTTGGCCGCGTGAGAAAGCGGCATCCTTCGCCACCGCCAAGAAGATCTGCACGGACGCCGTCCACGGGCGAGCCGATGCAGCCGCGGCCGCATTGGCTTTCAAAGTAGCGGCCGAAGAAGCCGGCGTGCTCCGTTAGCCCACGCGTGCGGCAAACAACCGATCCAAAGACCTAGCGAGTGAAATATATTTCAGTGTGTGAATTATATTGACAGGCTGCTGTGTCTGGGATTACCTGCCCATACCGGATTTCGAGGAGGAACTCCGGTCTTCAATGGATCATCGGCAGCCGCTAAGGCGCCGCCGGATATTTGGGAGGGGCTTCGGCCTCGAGGAGGAAACTTGCGCAATTTTCTAAGCACGACCGCATTGGCGGTCCTTGCATCGACGCTTTTGGCCGGCGTGGCCAGCGCGGACACGGAAAATCCGTTCCGCTGCAAGCCGGGTGAAAAATACGTCATGAACGTCATGGTATCGGGCGTCGAATATTGGTTCCCGGTCTATGAAATGTTCAAGCAGGCCGGTCAGCAGCTCGGCTGCGAGACCGCCTATACCGGCACGCCGGAATATGACGTCAACAAGCAGATCGCCACTTTCGACCAGGCGCTGGCCCAGAACCCGGCCGGCATCCTCGTTCATCCGATGAACTCCGATCCGTTCATCGAGCCGATCAACCGGGCAATCGACCAGGGCACGGCGGTCGTGACCTTCGCAGCCGATGCACCGCTTTCCAAGCGCATCTCGTTCGTCACCTCGGACAATACCCGCGAAGGCACCTATGCGGCGGACGCGATTGCCGAAAAGATGGGTGGCAAGGGTGAATATGCCGTTCTCGAAAATCCGGGCCAGGACAACCACGACAAGCGTATCGCCGCCTTCATCGCCCGCATGGAGGAAAAATATCCTGACATGAAGCTCGTCGGCCGCGCTGCGTCCAACCAGGACCCGAACAAGGCCTATCAGGGCCTGATGAGCTTGGTGCAGGCCCATCCGAACATTGGGGCCGTCTTCATGCCGGAAGCGAATTCGGCCATCGGCGCTTCGCAGGCCAACAAGGAAAGCGGCGGCAAGATCCTCGTGATGTGCGCCGACGTCAATGCCAACATTCTCGATATGATCAAGGCAGGCGAAGTGTTCGGTTCGATCAATCCGAACCAGGGCATGCAGGGTTACATGGGCTTCATGCTTCTGTGGCTGGCCAAGCATCCGGAACTCATCGACCCGATGAACGACGCCAAGCGCGCCGGCTTCAACCCGATGAGCATTCCGTTCGTCGACAACGGCCTGTCGATCGTCACGGCTGATAATGCCGACGACTTCTACTGGGACAAGTATCTGAAGCGGCGGGGCACCAAAGGCATCGAGGAGTAAGCCTTTGTGCCGGCTGTCCGGAGGCAGGAAACTCCGGACAGCCACCGCGAGCGTGAGGAGGAGACGATGATGGCGTCGATGCCGGTTCTGGAAATCCGCAATGTCAGCAAGCACTTCGGGGCGGTGAAGGCGTTGACGGATGTGAGCTTCAGCCTGGAGAAGGGCGAGGTTCATGCGCTTTGCGGCGAAAACGGCGCGGGCAAGTCGACGCTGATGAACATCATTGCCGGCGTGCAGCAGCCGACCGAAGGGGACGTTCTCGTCGATGGCGCGCCGGTAACGGTGACGTCGCCGGCCGTGGCGCAATCGCTCGGGCTTGGCCTCGTGCATCAGGAAATCGCGCTCTGCCCCGATGCGACGGTGGCCGAGAACATGTTCATGGCCGCGACCAACCGCCGCCGCTCCCCTTTCATGAATTATGGCCGGCTGGAGCGGGATGCGCAGGTCGTGATGAATCGTCTGGCGCCGATCGACGTGCGCCGCAAAGTCGGCGACCTGTCGATTTCCAGTCAGCAGCTTGTCGAGATCGCCAAGGCGCTGACGCTCGATTGCCGGGTGCTGATCTTCGACGAACCGACGGCTGCTTTGACGGAATCGGAGACGCAGGTCCTGTTCGGAATCATCCGCGACCTCAAGGCGCAGGGTATTTCGATCATCTATATCAGCCACCGCATGGCCGAAATCTTCAGCCTGTGCGACCGGGTCACCGTGTTTCGCGATGGCCGTTATGTCTCGACGGAGAAGGTGGCGGACTTGACGCCGGATGATGTGGTGCGCCGCATGGTCGGGCGCGAGATCACCCAGCTCTATCCGGAAAAGCAGGCGCTGGCGGAGCGGACCGATGAGATCATCTTGAGCGTCCGCGATCTCGGCGACGGCAGCCGCTTCACGGATGTGAGCTTCGACCTGCGCAAGGGTGAAATTCTCGGCGTCGGCGGGCTGATCGGCTCGGGGCGCACGGAGATAGCTGAAGGTATTTGCGGATTGCGGCCTGTAACCGGCGGCGAGGTGCAACTGCATGGACAGCGGCTGCGGGCGCGGTCCTATGCGCAGGCAGCGCAGGCGGGTGTCGTCTACCTGTCGGAAGACCGGAAAGGCTCCGGCATTTTCCTTGATCTTTCCATCGCCCAGAACATTGCCGTTCTCGATTTGAAATCGCTGACCGGACCGCTGGGACTGTTGGATTCCAAGGCCGAGGCGGATCGTGCCCACAACCTGGCCCGGCGGCTCGGCGTACGGATGGGTGGCATCGATATGCCGGTCTCGTCGCTGTCGGGCGGAAACCAGCAGAAGGTGGCGATTGCCAAGCAGTTGGCGGTCGATCCCAAGGTCATTCTGATGGATGAGCCGACCCGTGGCATCGATGTCGGCGCCAAATCGGAAATCCACCGGCTGCTGCGCGATCTCGCGCGCTCCGGCATCGGCATCGTCGTCATCTCGTCGGAACTGCCGGAGCTTCTCGGCCTGTGCGATCGGGTGCTGGTCATCCACGAGGGCACGGTCGCAGGCGAGGTCGAGGGCGAGGCGATGACGGAGGAAACGATCATGCGGCTCGCCTCCGGTATCGGCGGTCACAACAATTCAAAGGCATCAGAGCATGCCGCGTAGGGAAAAAGCAGGGGCAGGAGACAGGGTCATGGCGGACGCTACACTGGCAACGGCACATCAGGCACGCGCGCCCGGCTGGAAACGGCTGGGAACGATGCGCGAGGCGGGGTTGATTGCGATCATCCTGGCGCTCTGCATCGTCATGAGTTTTGCCTCGCCGCATTTCCTGACGCTCGGCAACTTCCGGGCGATGCTGATGTCGTTCTCGGTGGAAGGGATCGTCGTCGTCGGCATGACCATCCTGTTGATTGTCGGCGGCATCGACCTGTCGGTCGGCTCGGTCGTTTGCTTCTCGATGGTGCTGTCGGGCTCGCTGTTCCTGATGGGGCTCGATCCATGGAGCGCATCCCTGATCGGGATCATTGCCAGCGGCCTGATCGGCTGTGTCATGGGCTTCTTTGTCACGGTCGTCGGTCTCAACCACTTCATCACCTCGCTTGCGGCGATGGTCATCGTGCGTGGTATCTGCCTGATCATCACCAAGGGTACGCCGCTGTCGCTCTTCACCTTGCCGCCCTCGTTCAAGGCGGTGGGGCAGGGCACAGTCTATGGCGTCCCCTATGTGATCCTGATTTTTGTCGCGGTCGTCGTGCTGTTCGATTTCCTGCTGCGCCGGGCAACCGCCTTCCGCAAGGTGTTCTACACCGGCAGCAACGAGAAGGCGGCGCTCTATTCCGGTATCAAGACCAACCAGGTGAAGTTCTGGGTGACGGTGCTCTGCGCCACGCTGTCCGGCGTTGCCGGGGTGATCTACATGTCCCGCTTCGGTGCCGCGACCCCGACCTTTGGTGTCGGCATGGAGCTCAACATCATCGCCGCCGCGGTGATCGGCGGTGCGTCGCTGAATGGCGGTTCCTGCACGATCCTTGGGGCTATTCTCGGTATTGCCCTGCTGTCAGTCGTAACAAGCTCATTGATCTTGCTTGACGTGTCCGTCTATTGGCAAGACATGATCAAAGGCTGCATTCTGCTTGCCGCCGTCTCGATCGACCATTTCCTGCACAAGCGGAAGGCTGCCTGATATGCCGATAGCCAAGCTCAAACCCGCAAATGCGCCGCGCGAGGAAATCGTCATCGCCCGGCAGATGCACCAGGCTCTGGTCCTGCATTTTCTCGAGGGGCTGACACAGGCGCAGATTGCCGATCAGCTGGGCATCTCGCACGCCACCGTCAACCGCCTGATCAAGCGCGGCCGCCAGCTCGGTCTGGTCGAGATCAAGATCAAGTCGCCGGTCGAGCCGCTGGTCGATATGGAAGAACGGCTACGAGCGCTTGGCGGCATCGGCCGTGCTGTGGTGGTGCCGACCGTGTCCGACAATCCGCAGACGGCGCTTCAGGCCGTTGGCGAAGCGGCAGCAAGGTTGCTGGTGGAAGAGATCATCGACGGCGATACGATCTGCATCACCGGCGGCAAAGGGGTGAGCGCCGTCGTCGCCGGTCTGCAGCCGCCGCGACGATTCAATGTCGAGGTCATTCCAGCAACCGGCTGCGTGCAGGGTAAACATTATACTGACGTCAATCATGTCTCGACCTTGATGGCCGACCGGCTTGGGGGACGTTCCTACCAGATCCACGCGCCCCTCTTTGCCGACGATGCCGAGCAGCGGGCGATGCTGATCAACATGCGTTCCGTCGCAGACGTTTTCAAACGGGCGCGCGAGGCGAAAGTGGCGGTGGTCGGCATCGGCTCGATTCTGTCGGACGATTCGAGCTACTACGACCTGCATCCCTCCTCAAGCACCGACCGCGCCGCGATCGAGCGGTCCGGCGCCTCCTGCGAATTGCTGGCGCATCTGCTCGATGATCATGGCCAAGTCTGCGACTATAGCCTCAACCGTTCGCTGGTGTCGCTGACGCTGCCGGAATTCGCCTCGATCCCCACCAAGATCGGTGTGGCGAGCGGGCCGAACAAGGCAGGCCCGATCCTCAGCGTTCTCAGGGGCAATCATCTCGATACGCTGGTGACCGATGAGGCGACGGGTGCGCGGGTGCTGGCACTGGCGAATGGCGAAGGAAAATGGGCATGAGCGGACAGCAATTGACACGTGAGATCGGCAAATCGGGCGTTTCCGCCTCGGCGGTGGGACTGGGCACCTGGGCGATCGGCGGCTGGATGTGGGGCGGGACCGATGAAGCCGAATCCATCGCCGCGATCCAGGCATCGCTCGATGCCGGCGTGACGCTGATCGATACGGCGCCCGCCTATGGGCTTGGACGTTCCGAGGAGATCGTCGGCAAGGCGCTGACCGGGCGCCGCGACAAGGCAGTCATCGCCACCAAATGCGGCCTTGTCTGGCATACGCAGAAGGGTCGTCATTTCTTCGATCAAGACGGCAAGCCGGTGCACCGTTATCTCGGCCGCGACGCCATCCTGCATGAGGTCGAGGAAAGTCTGAGGCGGCTTGGAACCGATTATATCGACCTCTACATCACTCATTGGCAAGATCCGACGACCCCGATCGAGGAAACGATGCGGGCGCTGGAAGACCTGCGCACATCGGGCAAGATCCGGGCGATCGGCGCAAGCAATGTCAGCCCCGACGAACTCAATGCCTATATTGCTGCTGGTGGTCTCGATGCGATCCAGGAGCGGTTCAGCATGATCGACCGGGAGATCGAGGCGGAGCTTCTGCCGCTGACCAAGGCCAACAGCATTGCGACGCTGAGCTACTCGTCGCTGGCGTTGGGGTTGCTGTCCGGCACCATCGGTCCGGACCGGGTGTTCTCAGGCGACGACCAGCGCAAGGATAATCCGCGCTTTTCAGTCGACAATCGCCAGAAGGCAACGGCGCTGGCCGACGACATCCGGCCGGTCGCCGAAAAACACGGCGCCAGCATCGCCCAGATCGTGATTGCCTGGACGCTGGCGCAGCCGGGCGTCACCTTTGCACTTTGCGGGGCGCGCAATCCGGCGCAAGCGCTCGACAATGCGCGAGCCGGGACCATCCGGCTGGATTCGGCCGATCTTGCGGCCATCGATACGGCCATAGCGGCGAAACTGACTGACATGGACAGGTAGCGGATCGCCATCATGAAACGGGAAGAGATATTGGACGGGCTCCGCCAGAGCCCGAAGGTGGACGTGTGCGTCATTGGCGGCGGCATCAACGGCATCAGTGTCTTTCGCGAGTTGTCGCTGCAGGGGCTGAACGTGCTGCTCGTCGAGAAACACGACTATTGCTCAGGGGCCAGTTCGGCGCTGTCGCGCATGGTCCATGGTGGGCTTCGCTATCTTGAAAATGGCGAATTCAAGCTGGTGCAGGAATCGCTGGTCGAGCGGGATCGGCTGCTGCGCAATGCGCCACACTACGTAGCGCCGCTGCCGACGACGGTGCCGGTGTTCGATATATTTTCCGGCCTCGGCAATGGCATCGTCCGCTTCCTGGGCCTCAGCCGCCGCCCGAGCCGGCGTGGCGCCGTCGCCATCAAGGCAGGCCTGAGCATCTATGACTTCCTGACCCGCAAGCGGGCGCTGATGCCGCGCCACCAGTTTCGCGACCGGCGCACGACGCTTGCCAAGTGGCCGGCGCTCAATCCCGACATCAAGAGTTCCGCCACCTATTTCGACGCCTGGGTCAGCCATCCGGAGCGGCTGGGCATCGAGCTTCTGCAGGATGGTCTTTCAGCAAAATTCGGGGCGATGGCGCTGAATTACGCGGAACTGCATCGGACAGAGGATGGCCAATATCGGGTCGAGGACCTGATCGGCGGGGCTTCCATTAGCGTCGAACCGGTGCTGATCATCAACGCCACCGGCGGCTGGATAGACATCGCCAATCAGACCCTGTTTTCGCCAGAAACACGGCCGGCGCCGCTGATGGGCGGTACCAAGGGCTCGCATCTGGTCGTCGACAATGCGGACCTGCGCGACGCACTCGCGGATCACATGATCTACTATGAAAACGAGGACGGGCGGATCTGCATCCTGTTTCCCTATCTTGGCAAGGTTCTCGTCGGTTCGACCGATATCCGCGTCGACGATCCGGAAACGGTGCGCTGCGAGGCGGACGAGCGGGATTATATCCTGCAATCGCTCGCCTTCGTGCTGCCTGATATCACCGTCCGGCCGGAACAGATCGTTTTCCAGTTTTCCGGCGTGCGGCCGCTGCCGGCCAGCACTGACAGCTTTACCGGCCGCATCCCGCGCGATCATTTCTGCACGGTCGTGGAGCCGAAGGATGGTGGCCCACCGGTTCTGTGCATGATCGGCGGCAAGTGGACGACATTCCGATCCTTCGGGGAACTGGCGGCCGACATGGCTCTGGAAAGGCTGGGCAGGCGGCGCCGCATTGCGACAACCGATCGACCGATCGGCGGCGGGCGGGCATTTCCCGCCAGCGCGGCCGCCTGGCTGACGCAGATGGCGGCCAGCAAGGGCCTTTCCGGCCGGCGCATGGCTGAGCTGTTTGCCCGATATGGCACGGATGCCGAGGCGGTTGGCGACTTCATCGCGGCCGGCCCCGATGCAGTGCTGCCGCACGCCGCCTACTCGATGCGCGAAGTGCAGTTCCTGATCCGCGAGGAAGCGGTGGAACATCTCGACGACCTGCTTTTGCGGCGCACGACGCTGGCCGTTTCAGGCGAGCTTACGCTCGACATGATGGATGCCGCACTCGACCTGTTGGCGCAGGAAAAGCGCTGGACGCTCGCGCATCGCGCCCGTGAGCGCGACCGTTTTCTCACCCTTCTCAACCAACGCCACGGCGTCGACGAAGACATGCTTTCCGCAAGGAACGAACCAAGGAGCACAGAATGCGACACAACAGCAAAGTCCGGATGAACCGGCTGTTCGGCGGCGGCCGCTGCCTCGATGTGGCGATCGATCACGGCGTCTGCAACGAACCATCCTTCCTCAACGGGCTGGAGGACATTCAGGCCGTCGTCAAGGCGCTGGTTTCTGCAGGGCCGGACGCGATCCAGATGAATTACGGCCAGGCCGACCTGCTGCAGCATGTGCCCGGCAAGGACAAGCCGACGCTGGTCATGCGCATCGACATGGGCAATCCCTATAACCGGATCCGCCACCGCGACATGTGGGCGGTGCTGCAGAACGAGGCCGAACCATTGATCGGCGCGATCGAGATGGATGCAGCCTGCGTCGTCGTCAACCTGTTCATGCTGCCGGACGAGCCGGACCTTTTCCGCCAGTGCGTTGAGAATATTTCCCGCGTCCGGGCCGATTGCGACAAGTATGGCATGCCGCTGATGATCGAGCCGTTGGTGATGCAGCCGGTGACGGAAAAGGGCGGCTACATGGTCGACGGCGATGCCGACAAGATCGTGACGTTGACGCGGCTCGCCCGTGAGATGGGTGCGGATATCGTCAAAGCGGACCCAACCACCAATGCCGAGGATTTCCACAGAGTGGTGGAAGCAGCCCGTTGCCCGGTTCTGGTGCGCGGCGGCGGCAAGGAGGATCTTCGTGCCGTCTTCGACAAATCCGCGGCCTTGATGCGGCAGGGTGCAATGGGCATGGTCTATGGCCGCAACATCTATCAGCACGCCAATCCGAGTGCCGTGGTGCGCGGGCTGATGGCGATCGTGCACGAGGACGCGAGCGGCGACCAGGCCTTTGCGCTCTATCAGCAGGGCTGAGCAGCGATTTCGAATCTCGGGAGGGTTCTGCATGGGAGAGTATCTTTTGGGGCTCGACGCCGGAAACACCGTTATCAAGGCGGTGATTTTTGACCGCCACGGCAACGAGATCGCGGCTGCGTCCGAAGAAGGACACAGCCGCATGCCGAGCCCGGGGCATGTCGAGCGAGGGTTGGACGAACTCTGGACAAATGCACGGCAGGTCATCCGCGCCTGCATCGAAAAGGCAGAGATCCAGCCGGAGGAAATCGCCGCGATCGGTTGCGCCGGGCATGGCAACGGTCTTTATGCGCTTGATCGCGACGGCGCTCCGCTCATCGGCATCCAGTCGCTCGACACGCGGGCGGCCGGGTTGGTCGATGAATGGCGAGAAGCCGGTGTTGGTGACCGGACCTATCCGATTGCCCGCCAGCGTCCGTGGCCATCCCAGACGCCGACATTGCTTGCCTGGCTGAAGCGTCACCGGCCGGATCTGTTCAACCGCATCGGTACGGTGTTCTTCTCCAAGGATTTCGTCGTCAACCGCCTGACCGGCCAGCGTGTCAGCGAAGTGTCCGACATGTCGGGGGCCGGTCTGCTGGATCTTGCCGCGCGCCGCTACGACAAGGCGCTGATGGAGGCCTATGGACTGGACGATTGCATGGACCTCCTGCCGCCGCTCATCGAAAGCGCCGACATTGCCGGTACGGTAACGGAAGAGGTGGCGGGGCAAACCGGGCTCGCCGCTGGTACACCGGTGGCCGGCGGACTGTTCGACGTCGTCGCCTCGGCGCTCGGCTCGGGCGTTGCACGCACCGGCAGCGCCTCGATCATTGCCGGCACCTGGAGCATCAACCAAGTCATCATCGACAGCCCCGACCTCGGCGGGCCAGTCTTCATGTCCTCGACCTTCGATCGCAGCCGCTACATGGCGATGGAGAACAGCGCCACCTCGGCTGCCAATCTCGAATGGCTGGTGCGGGAGTTCTTCGAAGGCGAGCATGCTGAAGGCGTTTCGCCCTTTGATGCCTGCTGCGCGCTGGCCGGGGCGATCGAGCCCACGACAGACGATCCGATCTACCATCCATATCTCTATGGCGCCCAGCAGGACGGCCACGCGCGCGCCGGCTTCTACGGTCTTGCCGGTTGGCACACCAAGGGACATCTCGTTCGCGCGCTTCTCGAAGGTGTCGCCTTCGGTCATCGCCAGCACATCGAGACGATCCGAAAGGCGGGCGCGGTCTTCAACGAAGCCGTGCTGTCCGGCGGCGGCTCGCGCAGCCTGATCTGGCCGCAGATCTTCGCCGATGTGCTCGGCGTTCCGGTCAGCGTTGCCCGCTCGCGTGAAACCGGTGCGCTGGGAGCGGCGATTGCGGCCGGAACCGGCGTCGGTGTCTTCGCGGACTTCGGCGCTGGTGCTGCGGCCATGGTTCGGGCAGAGCGGAATTATCGTCCGGATGTCTCGCTCGAGGCGCACTATGCGCGGCGTTACGCTCTCTATCAGGATATCGCCGAAGCGATGGCACCGCTCTGGCGGCGTCTGACAGCGGTCCCGCCGGCGGCAGCGGGGGCGGCGGCATGAACATGCGTATGAATGATGCAGCCATTGATGCGGGAAGCTACGACTTCATCATCGTCGGCGCCGGATCGGCGGGATGCGTTCTGGCCAACCGGCTGTCGATCGATCCGAAAAACCGCGTCCTGCTGCTCGAAGCCGGCGGCAGCGACCGGTATCATTGGGTGCATGTGCCGATCGGCTATCTCTACTGCATGGGCAATCCACGCACCGATTGGATGATGAGGACGGCGGCGGAGGCAGGACTGAACGGCCGATCACTGCCTTATCCGCGAGGAAAAGTGCTGGGAGGCTGCTCGTCGATCAACGGCATGATCTACATGCGTGGCCAGGCGGCCGATTACGACGGCTGGCGGCAGGCGGGTAATTCCGGCTGGGGCTGGGACGACGTGCTGCCCTATTTCCTCAAATCCGAGGACAACTATCGTGGCCAGTCGCGGATGCACGGGGCAGGCGGCGAATGGCGGGTGGAAAAGCAGCGGCTTTCCTGGCCGATCCTCGATGCCTTTCGCGATGCAGCTGAAGAACTCGGTATCCCGAAGACCGACGATTTCAACGATGGCGACAATGAAGGCTCAGGCTATTTCGAGGTCAACCAGCGCGGGGGCCTGCGCTGGAACACGACGAAGGCCTTTCTGCGCCCGGCGATGAAGCGGCTCAATCTGCGTGTGCTGACCGGCGCCGAAACCGAGCGGCTGGAATTCGACGGCAGAATGGTGACCGGCGTGCGGTTCCGGCTAAACGGGCAGAATCATCTGGCTCGCGCCGGTCGCGAGGTCATCCTGTCTGCCGGTGCGATCAATTCGCCGAAAATCCTGGAGCTTTCCGGGGTCGGTCGCCCGGATGTGTTGTCCGCCGCCGGGCTTGATGTCACCCATGAACTTCCGGGTGTCGGCGAAAACCTGCAGGACCATCTGCAAATCCGTACGGTCTTCCGCATCGAGGGCGCAAAGACGCTGAACCAGCTCTATCACAACCTGTTGACCCGGGCGGGCATGGGGCTTGAATATATGCTGCGCCGCTCCGGGCCGCTGTCTATGGCGCCGAGCCAGCTTGGCATCTTTGCCAAGAGCGATCCGGCCGTTGCGACCGCCGACCTCGAATATCACGTGCAGCCCCTGAGCACCGACCGACTGGGCGAGCCGCTGCACAAATATCCCGCCGTCACCGTCTCCGTCTGCAATCTGCGGCCGGAAAGCCGAGGCACCGTGCATGTCGGCGGCCCGGATTTTACCGTGGCGCCGGACATCCGCCCGAATTATCTTTCGACCGTTGGCGACCGGATCGTGGCAACGAAATCGATTCGGCATGCGCGCCGGCTGATGGAGGCCGGCGCCATCGCTAGGTACCGGCCGCAGGAGATGCTGCCGGGCAGGCAATACCAGAGTGACGAGGATCTGATTCGCCGCGCCGGCGATATCGCCACAACGATCTTCCATCCGGTCGGCACCTGTAAAATGGGCAGCGACACGATGGCGGTGGTTGATTCGCAATTGCGGGTGCATGGGCTGGCGAAGCTGCGGGTCGTCGATGCCTCGATCATGCCGACCATCATCTCGGGCAACACCAATTCGCCGGTGATCATGATTGCTGAGAAGGCGGCCGAAAGCATTTTATCGGAGGCGTAGATAGCGCCTCGCGTCGGCCTGACGTGGATGCGTGAAGCATTCCTGCCGTCCCGGTACCCCAAAACGACACGCACAGACCTCGATTACCGTCGTCGCGGCCTATGGCGTTGCGACGAGCCCAACCCGCTCAACGCGGGTTGGGTAATCTTCGACTTTGAATCAGAGGGTTGAGACGTTCTCAGCCTTCGATTTTCCGGTCTTGCGATCCTGTCCGACGTCGAAGCTGACCTTGTCGCCTTCGCGTAGCGACCCGCCGCGCTGCAGAGCAGACACGTGCACGAACACGTCCTGTCCGCCATCCTCGGGGGTGATAAAGCCGAAGCCCTTGTCGTCATTGAAGAATTTAACCGTACCTGTCGGCATGAGATAACTATTCCTTGTGTCATTCGTCGATTTGCGAAAGCGAAACTATACCGCCGCCGCTCCTCTATCAACCTTCATACCGGTGACGCAACTTTAAAGGCGAAGAGGCAACAGTTTTGGCGAGGTCAATCCGGCTCTCGGCAAACCGATCGCCTGACGATCGCTCGGTTTTCATCGTCTCGATGCTGCGTCCGGAGGCATCAGTGAAATATGTATCTCGTGTCGCTCGCGTTATCGACAGGACCAACGCGGGATTGCCGCCTGCGCGTGTAGAAAAGCATTGCCGATCGCCCGCAACAGGTTGTAGATCGGTATCACACAATGGGATTGTGCAAGCCGGTCTGGATGACGCCAACTCCGCTCGTTGGTCATCGGCCGCTTTGAAGCTTTACCGGCGCGCTGCGCTGTCACATGAGGGGTCCGACGCCGTTGTCTTCGCTTGTTCTCCCCAGCCGCCCGCTCTCACTGGCGCGCAACGTCATCTCCACGCCGAACGCTTACTTCTGGTCAACGCCCATTATCCTGGCATTGGCCGTCTTTCTCTTCGTCTCGGAAGCACCCGGTGTGATCCGCGATTTCCAGATCAGCCAGAATCCCTTGGTGCTTGAGAACGGTGACGTGCAAAACGGGAAATGCACGACACGCAAGGCAGTCTTCACCGACTGCGAGGCACACCTTGTCTACAGCTACGGCGGACGAAACTACGACACCGAGGTCGAGGTCATGTTCGTCGATTTCCATACCGGCGATTATGAAACCGATCTTGTGATTTCCGTCGACCATCCGGAACTCGCGACAATGAGCCTGGGTCTGGACATGCTCTGGAACAGGATCATCACGCTCACGCTGTTCGTGGTCCTGCTTGGCGGCATGAGCCTGGGCATGATTTTTCTTGGTATCCGCATTTGGCGGGTCAAGGGTCAATTGCGCCGGCCTGCCAGGCTGATCCCCGTCCCCGTCGAGATCAGTGCATTTGACCGCAAGCGCGGGGTCCTTTCCATCACCTACAATGACAAGATCGCCGCTGACAAAACGGGACGATCGGCTTACACGCGGATGAAGAGCGGACAGGAGCCGCTGATCGTCGGTGAAGCCAATGGCAAGGCGATCGGAATGGCCGTCAGGCACGGCAATACGGCCCTGCCGGTGCTTCTGGACAATCGTCTGCAGCGGGTCGAGCTCACGGATGCCGAGCGCGCCGCGGCTCTCGCACCTCTGGGGCATCAGCAAGACGGCGATCAGGCTGCGCCGGTGTTGATCGAAGAACCCAAAAAGACGGTGTCGATCTTGAGGCGGCTGCAGCTTTTCTTCGGCACTTTGCTTCTGATCGTCGTCGGTGTGGTCGGCTTCTGGCTTTGGTACGTCACGAGCTCGCCGACGCAATTCCAATCGCCTGGCATGGACATCAACAACCTCATGCCGGCGCCGTTGAACGAGTGGGGATGCGAGCAGCTGAAGAAGCGGTTTGGCCAAGATCGTGCGCCGTTTGGTTGCACCGCCGCTGATTACACGAGCTGGAAATAGCCGCGCCCTATTGTTTGATCGGAACGCCTGGAGGCCGACCCGGCCTAAAATCATCCTGTTCTACATTAAGGACTTAGAGCATGATGTCGTCCGAAAACCGCTCACACTTTTCGGCATCATGCTTGACAGTCGGTCGACGACCTCCTCGACCAGCCGGCTCTTGCCGCCGCCTGCTTCCGCTCCGAGGAGAATGGAGCGTTGCCGACCGCCGGAGACGTCCCGGAACGCGGATTCCATCGCATCGAGTTCTGCTGCACGGCCTGAGAACAAGGACTTTTGAGGGATGTCGACACAAAGTCCTCCGATAGGTGAAGTTTAAGATTAGCAGAGATGGAGACGTAGTCATCCCATGTGTGTTTTGAACCCGCCCTAGGCAAAATGCCTGATGCGGCACACCTGCCTTAGCCCCATCATGGGTTATGGCTGCTGATATCAGGACCCAAGCCTTCGCCGCTTCACCCGATACACGTATAGGACGCTCCAAGTGACTGAACGCAATATCAAGTTTGATGACGTCGAGATCGCCACACAGGCCTTTGGCGACCCGGCGCATGAGCCGATCCTGTTGATTATGGGCGCGATGGCGTCGATGCTGTGGTGGCCGGACGGGTTCTGCCAGAAGCTCGCCGCTCTAAAATATTATGTCATTCGCTATGACAATCGAGACACTGGCCGTTCGACGATCTACGAGCCGGGGGAACCGCCTTACACCATGGACGACATGGCTGCGGACGCCGTCAGGGTACTGGATGGCTACGGCATTGACCGCGTCAATCTGATCGGCATGTCACTGGGCGGCACGATTGCCCAGATCGCAGCGCTCTCCTATCCCGAACGCGTCAAGACGCTGACGCTGATGTCCACCACGCCAATAGGCATTGATACTAGCGGGCTGCCGCATACCACTGACGCCTACATGGCGCACGCCGCGACGGGTGACGCCATCGACTGGACAGACAATGCCCAGGTGATCGAATTTCTTGTCAGAGACACCCGGATGATCGCCGGGGTGGCGCACACCTATGACGAAGGGCGGGCGCGCGCCTTTGTCGAACGGGATGTCAGGCGGGCGAAGAACTTCGTCAGTGCCACAAATCATTTCATGTTGAGGGGCGGGCAGGCCTTGAAAGGAAAATTGGCGGAACTGGCCGCGTCCCTCCTCGTCATACACGGAACGGCCGACCCGATTTATCCGGTTGAGCACGGCGAACTGCTGGCAAGAACCGTCCGGGGCGCGAAGCTTGTCCGCCTCGAAGGTGGCGGCCACGAAATTCATCCCAACGATTGGGAAGAGATCATTTTCGCCATCGACGCCCACTTGCGGTGACCCGCGAAGCGGCAGGGCGTACCGATCGACGGCTACACCCTCCCGTACATCCGGCTCGCCCGCAGCAAGCGTTGCGAATAGGGATGTTCGACGGCGCCTCGGCGCAGGGCCTCGATATCGACCTGTTCGACGATCTCGCCGGCTTCCATGATGGCGACGCGGCTGCACATATGGGAGACGACGGCGAGGTCGTGGCTGACAAGGAGGTAGGTGAGGCCGCGCTCGGCGCGCAGATCCTGCAGCAGATTGAGGATCTCGGCCTGGACAGAGACATCGAGCGCCGATGTCGGTTCGTCGAGAAGCAGGACGTCAGGGTTCAGCATCAGGGCGCGGGCGATCGCCACACGCTGGCGCTGCCCGCCGGAAAGCTGATGCGGAAATCGGTAGCTCAGCGCCGGATCGAGGCCGACCGATCTGAGTACCGCGTTGACGTCGACGGAATTCGTCTCCAGCCCCTGGTTGCGCAGCGGTTCTTTCAGTTGCGAGCGGATGGTCTTGCGGGGATGGAGCGATCCGTAGGGGTCCTGAAACACCATCTGCACCCGGCGATAGAACGGCCGGCTGCGCTGCCGGTCCAGCGTCTCGCCCTGGAGTTCGATGTTGCCATCATAATTGGCGTTGAGGCCGGAGAGGGCCCGGAGAACCGTGGACTTGCCGCAGCCGGACTCGCCGACCAGGCCGAACGCCGTCCCCCTCTCGACCGTGAGGTTCACATCTCTGACAACGGGCCGCTGGCCGTGTCCGAAACGGATAGTAAGGTTGTCGATCCGGATCATGGCCGCACCTCCATTGCGAGGTCGTCAAGCCAGGTCGGGTCGCGTTTCAGGATGGGCAGCCGGGCAGGAGGATTCTCGATCGTCGGCAAGGATGCCAGCAGCCCCTGCGTATAAGGGTGTTTCGCCTTGTCGAGATCGCGCGCCTCCAGCACCTCCACGACACGGCCGGCATACATGATGAGGACGCGGTCGCAGAAATTGCGGATCAGATTGAGGTCGTGGCTGACGAAGATCAGGCCGAGATTGCGGCGTGAGACGAGTTCGTCGAGCAGCGCCAGGATTTCGAGCCTGACCGTGACGTCGAGCGCCGAGGTCGGCTCGTCGGCGATCAGCACTTCGGGTTCGGCGATCAGCATCATGGCGATCATCACGCGCTGGCCCATCCCGCCCGATATTTCGTGCGGATAAAGACGGGCGACGCGCTCGGGATCGCGGATTTGGACGGCTTCGAGCATGTCGAGCGCCTGTTGATAGGTCTGCTTCGCGCCCGCCTTCGGATGATGGAAACGGTAGGTCTCGGCGATCTGTTCCCCGATGCGCATGACCGGATTGAGCGAATATTTCGGGTCCTGCAGGATCAGCCCGATCCGCCGCCCCCGGATCGTCATCATCTTTCGTTCGTCGGCCTTGAGGAGGTCGACGTCGCGAAAGGCCATCCGCTCGGCGCGGACGATCGCGGTCGGCGGCAGCAGCTTCATGATCGCCCGGCCGACGGTGGATTTGCCCGATCCGGATTCGCCGACGATGCCGAGTTTTTCCTGCCCGAGCGCAAAGCTCACGCCGCGCACCGCGCGCATGTGGCCGCCGCCATAGGCGATATCGAGGTTTTGAATGTCGATGAGCGGCTCTGTCATTCCGAACCTCTCGGGTCGAGCACGTCGCGCAGCGCATCGCCGACGAGATTGAAGGCGAGGCTGACGAGTGCGATGGCGATGCCGGGCGCGGCGATCACCCAAGGGCTATCGAGCATGAACTCACGACCGCTGGCGGCCATCGAGCCCCATTCCGGCCAGGGCGGTTGCGCGCCGAGGCCGAGGAAGCCAAGACCGGCGGCAGTGATGATGATGCCGGCCATATTGAGGGTGACGCGGACGATCACCGAGGGAATGCACATCGGCAGGATGTGGCGGGTGATGATCGCAAGCGATGTCGCGCCCTGCAGGCGCACGGCGGCGATATAATCCGCTTTGCGCAGGCTGAGCGTTTCGGCGCGCGCCAGCCGCGCGATCGGCGGCCAGGCCGTCAGCGAAATGGCGATGATCGCATTGGTGATCCCGGGGCCGAGGGCGGCGGCAAAACCGAGCGCCAGCACCAGTCCGGGGAAGGAGAGGAAGATATCGGTGATGCGCATCAGGATCTCATCGACAATGCCGCCGAAATAGCCGGAGACCGTGCCGATCAGCAGGCCGAGCGGTGCGACGATGATCGTCACCAGCATGATGATGTAAAGCGTGGTGCGGGCGCCGTAGATCACCCGCGCAAAGACGTCGCGGCCGAAATTGTCGGTGCCGAGAAGATGGGCGGCCGAGGGCGGCGCGAGTCGCCCGGCCATATCCTGCACGATCGGATCGTAGCTGGTGAGCAAGGGGGCGGCCGTCGCCACGACGATCAGCAGCACGATGATGAAGAGGCCGGCCAGCCCAAGCGGGTGCAGGCTGAATTTCAGCCAGCCCTGATGGATTTGCTGCGCCGACGACTGGAACCAGCCCTGAGGCTCATCTGCCCGCAACCAACTGCGAAAGCCGAGGGTGTGGGCGTCTGCGTCTTCTGAGGAGATCGTCATGGCGTCACCGTGTTCTCGGATCAAGGATGCGGTAGAGCACATCCGACAGGATGTTGATCGTCAGGAAGACGGCGCCGATCGTCAGAACCGAACCCATGACGACGTTCATATCGTTCATCTGTAGCCCGCGGGTGAGATACTGGCCGAGCCCCGGCCAGCCGAAAACCGTCTCGATCAGCACCGCGCCTTCGAGCAGCCCGCCGAAGGTCAGTGCCAGGATCGTCAGCAGCTGCACGCGGATGTTCCGGAAGGCGTGCCGCCAGACGACCTTGCGGGTGCCGAGCCCCTTGGCCCGGGCGGTGATGATGTATTCCTGGCTCAACTGCTCCAGCATGAAGCTTCGCGACATGCGGCTGATATAGGCGACGGAGTAATAACCGAGGATCGCCGCCGGCAGGATGATGTGGCCAAGCGCGTTGTAAAACACGTCCCATTGCTGCTGTATCGCTGCGTCTATCAGCAGAAAGCCCGTCATGGGGGTGACGAGGCCCTCATAGAAGACGTCGATGCGGCCCGATGCGCCGACCAGCTTGAGCTTGGCGTAGAAAAGGAAGAGCGCCATCAGCCCGGTCCAGAAGATCGGGATGGAGTGGCCGGCAAGCGCAACGATCCGGGCGATGTGATCGATGATGGTTCCGCGCCTGACGGCAGCCGTGACGCCCAAGGGAATGCCGATAATGGCGCCGATGATCATGGCGATGATCGCAAGCTCGATGGTGGCGGGAAAGATCGTCATCAGATCGGTGAGGATCGGCTGGCCCGTCGTCGCCGACGTGCCGAGATTGCCTGTGGCGATCTTTCCGACATAGGAGAGGAACTGCATCCAGATCGGCTGTCCGAGCCCCAGCTCGTTATAAACCCGATCATAGACCTCCTTGCTGACCTCCGGCCCGGTGATAGCAAGCACCGGGTCGGCAGGCAGCAGGCGCCCCATCGAAAAGGTCAGGAAAAGCAGACCGAGCAGCGTGGTCACAACAGCCACCACGCGTCCCGCCAGGCGCCGCAGCAAGCTCATCAACGGGTGCGGGGCCGCATCGGCGAACCCGCCCGCTTGAGAGCGACGGCCTTCCTGCTTCGATGTCAGATCGGCGCTCGCCACGCGCTCTACTCCTTGGTCACGTCATGCCAGCGCGTCGACCACGTCGTGTGCCCGTGATAATTCTTGACGTTGGCGCGCATGACGTAAGGGTCGGTTCGCTGGAAGAAGATGACGAGCGGAGCGGCCATGCCGGCATAGATGCCGTCCATCTTCTTGAACATATCCGTGCGCTTGGCCGTATCGCGCTCTTTCATCGACTGATCGATGAGGGTGTTGAGATCGTCCACCTTCATACCTGTGCGCCAGAGATAATAGCTGCCGAGGCGCGCTTCGTCGCTATTGTCAGGGTTGAAGGCATATTGTGTGGCGACGGCGAAGGGATCCGGCAGGCGGGCGCCGGAATTGCCGAGCAGCACTTCGAACTTGCGTTCGCGGAAGGCGGGCGTGAACTCGCCGGGCACCAGATCGAGATCGAGGCCGGCAGCCCGCGCGCTCGCCTGCAGCGCTTCGGCGAAGGGCAAGGTCGCTGCCCCCGACGGATTGAGCACTTTCTTCAAGCCGTTCGGATATCCGGCCTCCGCCAGCAGCTGCTTGGCTTTAGCGGGATCGTAATCATAGCGGGCGGCAGCCTCATCGGGCGCGCCGATCATGCCGCGCGGGATCATCGACTGCCAGGGAAAGCCCGTATAGCGCATGATGTTGCCGGAGATCGCCTTCCAGTCGAAGGCGTGCTGGAAGGCCTCGCGAACCTTCGGCTTCTGCAGATCCGGGTCTTTCTGATTGAGGGCGATATAATAGAAGCCAAGACCCGGGACATTGTCGATGACCATATCCTTGTTGGTGGACAGCGCATCGAGATCGCCGCTTGCCACATACTGGCCGACATCGACGTCGCCGGCTTCGAGCTGCAGCCTGAGGTTGCCGGATTCCGGGATGTGGCGGGCGACGACGCGGGCCATGGCGGGCTTGCCGCCCCAGTATTTCGGCTGAGCATTGAAGATCGCCACGTCGTTCGGCCGCCATTGCGCCAGGCTGAACGGACCGCTGCCGGCGGAATTGGCCGAAAGCCAGGCGCCGCCGAAATCGCCATTCGCCTCATGCGACAGCACCGTCTTCTTGTCGACGATGCCGATCGACGAGCCGGCCAGCGAATAGAGCACCAGATCGGTATTCACCGACTGCGGCAGTTCGATCTCGAGCGTATGCTCGTCCTTTGCCCGAACGAGTTTTTCGACGTTATCGGGCTTGAAGCCCCAGAGCGCCACGTCAGTCGAGCCGACCTGGCCCATCTTGATGACGCGCTGGATCGACCAGGCCGCATCCTCGGCGGTCACCTTGTTGCCGCTCTGGAAGACGGCGTCGTCGCGCAGGGTGAGCGTGATGATCTTGCCGTCGTCTGAGACGCTCCATTGCGTCGCAAGCATCGGCTTCAGCGTCTTGAGATCGTCCGGCGACAGCTGCACCAGATTGTCGTAGAGGTTCGAGATCAGCTCGGAAACGGTGCGGGCATTGTTCTGGGCCGGATCGAGCGTGCGGATGCCGGTGAGATTGGTGCCTATGACCAGCATATTGGGCGGCGAGGCAGCCCAGGCAGGCTGCGTCGTTATCAGGGCGCCGGTAATTGCGATCGTTGTCAGTAGCTGTTTCAGCATCTCTAGACCTCCCAATCCTGTTGTTTGCAGAAATAATGTCGAACTCAGCCGGCCGCCTTGGCAGGCTGCTGCCGGTCCGGATCAGTTTGAATGCTGCCCTCGGCCTCCCAGCCTCGTAGCAGCCGATGAAGTTCCTCGCGATCATGCTGGTCGAGCAGCGGCAACCCCGGCACGCGCACGGGGCCGACATTGAGGCCGGAATAGGTGACCGCCTCTTTCACGACGGTCACATTGGCGCCGTTGCGGAATTTGGTTCGCATCCGCTCGAACGGCTCGAGCTTGTTGACGATCGCCCGTGCCGCGGCAAAGTCGCCTTTTTCGAGCGCGGCGTGGACGGCAAGCGAAAGCTGCGGCGCAACGTTGACGAGGCCCGACGTGAAGCCGCGCGCGCCGGCGGCGGTGAATGTCGGCGCCCAGCTCTCCGCCAGGCCGCAGACGAACAGGGCACCATCGGGATCGGCCGCCGGAATCGCGCGCGACAAGAGCATCAGATCGGTCGTGGCAAACTTGATGCCGGCGATATTGCCGTGGTTGGCGAGGCGGACGATATCGTCGACACCAAAACCCTCGGCCCTGACATAGGCGACGAGCGGCAGAGTGGACGCATCGGCAAGATTGCAGAAATAGCCAATCTGGGCCGAAGGTGCTGCGAAAGGATCGACGGGCTGATGCGACATGACGGCGGTTGCGCCGATCGCCGACGCATCCCTCGCCATGCCGATCGCCTCGCGCAGCGACCGGCCGATCGCCGCCGTCACCGGCGCGCGGCCGTCGACGCCTGATACCGCCGCTTCGTGGACGATCCGGATTTCCTGCGGCGTCAGCGCGTAGAATTCCCCGGTATTGCCGGCAGCGACGATGTTGTGAATGCCCGCGGCCGCCACCCGCGCATAGACCTTGGCCGTAATCCGCGTTTGGACTTCGCCTTTGCTGTCATAGGCCGTGACGGGAACACCCGAAACGCCCGTGAGCGCCTTGCGCATGATCGCGATGCTCATTTTTCTTCCCCGTTCGCTTTCAAGATAATTGGTTGCCGAAGCGGAAGGGCGGCAGCCCTTCTGCATCCACGTCGAAGGCGATGACCGTGCCCGCCTCGAAACGTCCGGTGCGGTCCGTCGACAGGCTGGTGACGAAGAGGGTGCTGAGATCAGGTCCCCCGAAACACGGCATGGTCGGTGCCGGGACCGGCAGAATGTAGATCTCGACGATTTCACCTTCGCTCGATATGCGGTTGAGGCGGCCGGCGGAGACGCCGGCGCTCCAGTAAAACCCGTCGCGATCAGTCGTCGCCCCGTCCGGCCGCCCCTCATCTTCTGTGAAGCTGCGAAGGCGACGTCCTTCACCGAGACTGCTCGTCTCGGCATCGAAGTCGAATGCTTGCAGGAAACATTGCCGGCTGTCGGAGTGATACATCCGCCGGCCGTCCGGCGACCAGGCGAGGCCATTGGAGCTCGTCAGTCTCGTTGCAACCGTCCGCGTGCTGCCATCGGCGCCGACGCGGTAAAGAGCGGCCTCTTCGATCTGCGGCTTGGCTTCGCTGATCGAGCCGACCCAGAAATGCCCGTCCGGACCGACCTTTCCATCATTGAGTCGGCCGATCATCTCGCGCCCGACCGGGTCGCATAGAAATTCGATATCGCGGGAGGCCGGATCGAAGAGATGGACGCCCGTCTGGAGGCCGACGACAATCCTATGATCGCGGCAAAGCCCGAGGCTGCCGACCGCCGCTGGCATGTCGAAGCGGTCGATCTTTCCCGAAGCCGAGAGCCGCACGACGGCCGGAGCCAGAATGTCGACGAACCACAGCGTGCCGGTCTCGTCGTCCCATACCGGCGATTCACCGACCGTCAGCGGTTGCTCGATCACGGAACGGACTTGCGGGTGGATGATCCGAGGCGCCGTCATTCGGCCGCCTCCAGGCTTTTTGCCAAACCTTCGGCGTTACGCATGCGGATGGTGCCATCGTGGTTGATTTCACAGAATCCGCCACCCTGGAACGCAAGCGCGACAGGCCCTTCGGCTCCCTGTTCGATGCGGGCGTGATCGCGCGGCCGGTCTTCCGGTTGGTAGCCGAGCCTCCTCGCCAGATCGTTGTCCCACCATTTCTCGTCGGTATCGGAAACACCGTAAACCACCGTCGCGGCGATCAACGGATGAGTGAGCCCGATCCGCACCAACTGCGCCAGATCCCGCGCGCTGATCCAGATCGCAATCGATCGCTCGCTGTTGGGGTAGGTCCCGGCATTGCCGATGCGAATGGAAAGGGAGCGAATGCCTGACGTGTCGTAGTAAAGCCCGGCCACCAGTTCGCCCCAGCATTTGGAAAGTCCGTAGGGGCTGTCGGGACGCATCGGATCGAGCGGCGATATGATTTCGCCGCGGGGATAGAAGCCGGTCGCATGGTTGCTGGAGGCGTAGACCACCCGCTCGACCTTGTTGATCCGGGCAGCTTCGTAGAGATTGTAGGTTCCAAGCACATTCGCGTGCAGAATGGCGTTCATGTCGGTGCCGCTGGCGATACCCGCGAGATGAACGACGCCGTTGATATCCTTCAGCGCAGCCTTAGTCTCGTCGAGCTTTGTAAGGTCGGCCCTGACGAAGGTCTCGTTGTCGCCAAGCCCGGTGGGCTCCTGCAGATCGATCAGGCTGACGTGCCCGAAATGTGCGCGGAGGAGCGGGCGCAGCAGCGTTCCGACTCGTCCGGCAGCCCCCGTCATAGCGATCCGTTTCATCGTTCTTCCTCCCATTCTCGCTCAAACGCCCTGGAACATGCGGGCGCGAGCATTCAATATGTGTTTCTTCATCGCATCGTGCGCTTCGGTTTCCCGGCGTGCGAAGATCGCCTCCACGATCACCGCATGCTCGTCCTGGACGCTGCGGATCTGCTCCAGCGTGCGCTTCAGGCTCAGGCTTCGTGTAACGGAATGCCCGATGGCGAAATGCGGCCTGAACCATTCGCGCACGGTGATATGGAACTGGTTGCCGGTCGCCATGGCGATGGCATCATGCAGAACCTGATCCTCCTCGGCGCCGAGCTCTCCGTTGCGCAGGCATTGCTCGATCGAAAGAAGCGCTGCCGTTATCCTCTCCTTGTCGGCGGGCTGCCAGTTTCGCGCGGCGAGCTCCGCCGCCTCGGCTTCGAGGCCTGCGCGGAATTCGAAAAACCGCTGGACATCGGCGAGCGATCCGACCGGCACCATTTTCAGCATCGACGAATCCGGTCTTTGCCGGACATAGGAGCCGGAGCCCTTGCGGGAAACGACCAGGCCATCAGCTCTCAAGCGCTCGAGTGCCTCGCGCACGACGGGCCTCGAAGCGCCGAAATCGGCGGCGAGCTTCGTCTCCGACGGCAACCGTTCGTTCACCGGAAAATTGCCGTCGGCGATCATCCCCACGATCTTCTCGTAGATGATGTCGCTGAAGCGCGTCGCGCCTCGGTTCGGAACGGCGTCGGCCGCGAATGTCATTATCGTCCTTTTCTCTGAACGTCAGGCAGTTGTCCGCCAACGACATTTCAATGCGATGCACAGATTCTGACAGATTGGCGTCTTTTGTGCGCTCCAGCCTAGGTTTTAAGGCGTGTAATTCAAGCTTTCATGCTGCATCGCTACAAAATTTGTAATTATCTGTCAACTCTTGTAATCATTTGGGAACGTGTCTATGGTTCCGTCCGGGCGCCGAGGAGGGCGCAGCGGCAGGTCGGGAGCCCGCCGCATCAGCCGGCTCAAAAGTTGCGCCGGCATAGAAAGGGAGGAACTCGATGCCTAATGAAATTCTGTCGCGCGGCGTTACCCGCCGCGCCGTGCTTGGCGGCATGGCCGGTGCAGCGGCGCTGTCCATCGCGGGCCGCGCTTTCGCCGCAGGCGGCGAGGCGCCCGCACTTGCACAACTTGTGAAAGATGGAAAACTGCCGCCGCTCGCCGAGCGCCTGCCGAAGAAGCCGATGGTGGTCAAGCCGTTCGAAAAAGTCGGCACCTATGGCGGCTCTCTGCGCCGCGGCCTTCGCGGTTCATCCGACCATAACGGCATTCTGCGCATGGTCGGCAACCAGAGCCTCGTGCGCTGGAACCTCGAATTTACCGCTGTGGAGCCGAACCTCGCCGAGCGCTGGGAAGTCAGCGACGACGCGACGCAATTCACCTTCCATCTGATCGAAGGCGTGCGCTGGTCGGACGGTCATCCCTTTACCGCCGATGACGTCGTTTTCGCGATCGAAGACTGCGTCAAAAACACCGAGCTCTACAGCGCGACACCGGCGCAGCTTGCTGTCGCCGGCAAGCCGGTAACCGTCGAGAAGGTCGACGATTATACGGTCAGGTTCACCTTTGCGGCGGCCAACGCCCTTTACCTGGAAAACCTCGCCACGCCGCTTGGTCAGCATCCGACGCTCTTTCCGAAGCACTACTGCAGCCAGTTCCTGCCGAAATATAATCCCAATATCGAGGCCGATGCGAAGAAAGCCGGCGTCACCAGCTGGACGGAGCTGTTCCGCAGCCGCTGCGGCGACATCGAGATTCCGACGCGATGGGGCAATGTCGACAAGCCGACGCTCGATCCATGGGTGGTCAAGGAGCCCTATGTCGGTGGCGCCACCCGCGTCGTGATGACCCGGAATCCTTATTTCTGGCAGGTCGATACCGAGGGCAATCAGCTTCCCTATATCGATGAGATCAACTTCGGCATCTCGCAGGACGTCGAATCGCTGATGCTGAACGTCATCTCGGGCAAGATCGACATCCAGGAGCGCCATATCAGCGTGCTTGCCAACAAGCCGACGCTGTCCCAGAACATGCAGAAGGGCGATTATCGTCTGCTGACGCTCGTGCCTTCAGCCTCGCAGCAGTGCCAGATCTACTTCAACATCACCCACAAAGATCCTGCCATGCGCAAGATGTTTGCGGATAAATCGTTCCGGCAGGCGCTATCGATCGGCATCAATCGTCCGGAGCTTATCGATATCGTCTATTTCGGACAGAGCGAGCCTTACCAGGCCGGACCGCGTCCGACCCATCCCTGGTACAACGAGAAATACGCGCGCCAGTTCACCGAATTTGACGCCGACAAGGCAGGCGCGATGCTCGATCAGGCCGGCTACAAGAAGGGCGGCGACGGTTTCCGCCTCCGGCCGGACGGCCAGAAGGTGTTTTTCTCGATCGACGTCATTCCGACGCTCTATCCCGACCTCGTCGACGCACTCGAGCTGGTCAAGACGCATTGGGCCCAGATCGGCATCGACATGAAGGTCAACACCATCGAACGGGCGCTTTATTACACCCGCGGCGACGACAATGCCCACGATGCGCAGGTATGGCCGGGCCCCGGCGGTCTCGATCCGATGCTCGATCCGCGCGATTTCTTCGCCTTCCATCCGCAAGGCTCGCGTTACGCCATTCCGTGGACGCTGTGGTACACCTCCAACGGTGCACGCGGCGAAGAACCGCCGGAGAGCCAGAAGAAGCGCATGAAGCTTTTCGACGAGGCGCGTTCGACGGCCGATCTCGACAAGCGCGGTGCGGTCATGAAGCAGATCTTCGATATCGCCGCGGAGGAATTCGAGACCGTCGGGCTTTGCCTTGCCGTCGGTGGCTTCGGCATCATCCGCAACAACCTGCGCAATGTTCCCGAAAAGGAGCCGGACAGCTGGTCCTGGCCCAATCCGGGGCCCGCGCTGCCGCAGCAGTTCACCTTCACGAGCTGATTTGGATCTCCGGCGCCGTGCCTGACGGTACGGCGCCTTCTTTCGGTTCGCCCTCCGAGATGCCTTGCCGGCCCTGACAGCCGGCAAGGCACGGAAGGCAGCGTTCAATGCAAGAGGCGCCCATGCTGGTCTTCATCGCCAAACGCTTGCTATGGATGATTCCATCGCTTTTTGCCGTCAGCTTCCTGGCTTTCGTGCTGATCCAGCTGCCGCCCGGCGACTATGTCACCACCTATATCGCGACGCTGGCAGCCTCCAACGAGATCGTCGATCAGAATACGGCGGCGCAATTGCGTGAGCGTTTCGGCCTCGACGATCCGATGCTCATCCAATATTTCAAATGGATATGGGGCATCCTCTCGCGCGGTGATTTCGGCATCTCCTTCGAATGGCAGCAGCCGGTCTCGGATCTCATCTGGGAGCGCATGGCGCTGACGCTTATTCTGGCTCTGTCGACATTGATCGCCACCTGGGCGATTGCGCTGCCGATCGGCGTCTATTCCGCCGTGCGCAAATATTCGATAGGCGACTATTTCTTCACCGCCTTCACCTTCTTCGGCCTGGCCGTTCCGTCCTTCCTACTGGCGCTGGTGCTGATGTATATCGCGGCGGTCGAATTCGGACAGGATGTCGGCGGGCTGTTTTCGCCGGAATACGAGAACGCGTCCTGGAGCTTCGCCAAGATGGTAGACCTCTTCTCGCATCTTTGGCTTCCCGTCATCATTCTTGCCGTCTCGTCGACAGCAAGCCTCATCCGCGTCATGCGCGCCAACATGCTCGATGAACTGCCGAAGCCTTACGTGACCACCGCACGGGCAAAAGGTCTGTCGGAATTCCGGCTGCTGATGAAATACCCCATGATGATCGCGCTCAACCCGTTCATCTCGACCATTGCCTGGCTGCTGCCCAACCTCATCTCCGGCTCGGTCGTCGTCGCGATCGTCCTCAACCTGCCGACGGCCGCACCCCTGCTGCTGCAGGCGCTGATGGCCCAGGACATGTATCTGGCGGGTGCCTTCGTTCTGCTGATCTGTGCGCTGACGCTGATAGGCTCTCTGATCAGCGATATCCTGCTTGCGCTGGTCGATCCCCGCATCCGGTTGGAATAGGAGCCTCACGTGGCCGACATTGCCGTTACAAATATTCAGCCGGATCGCGCCGCCGTCGCGTCGCAATGGCAGCTGATCTGGTGGGCTTTCCGCCGGCACCGGCTGGCCATGGTGGCGCTCGTCGTCACCGTGATGATGTATATCGTTGCCCTGGTGCCCGGCTTCTTCGCCATCAACGATCCGAACCTGCAAAATGCGCGGGCGACCTTTCACCCGCCGCAGAAACTGCATCTGATCGATACCGAGAACGGGTTCTCTTTCGGTCCGCATTATTATCCGATGAAGCTGACCCGCGATCCGGAAACGCTGGCCGCCATCTTCAAGGAAGACACGACAAAGCGTGTCGACGTCCAGTTCTTCGGGCGCGGCTATGAATATTCCGTGTTTGGCCTCTTCAACACAAACATCCATCTGATCGCCTCGCCCGACAAGACCACGCCGCTGCTTCTCTTCGGCGCCGACCGGCTAGGGCGCGACGTCTTCAGCCGAACGGTGCAAGGCTCGCAGGTTTCGCTGTCGATCGGTCTCGTCGGCGTCTTCCTGTCGTTGATGCTCGGCATCGTGATCGGCGGCATCTCGGGATATTACGGCGGCCGCATCGATTTCTTCATGCAGCGGCTAATCGATTTCGTGCTGTCGCTGCCGACGATCCCGATCTGGCTGGCGATGGCCGCGGCCCTGCCGCAGGATTGGCCGGCGACGCTGCAATATATGATGATCACGATCATCCTGTCGCTGACCGGCTGGGCGCAGCTCGCCCGCGTCGTTCGCGGCCGCTTCCTGTCCCTGCGCACCGAGGAATTCGTCGCTGCCGCCAGGCTCGACGGCGTTCGTGAAGGACGCATCATCTTCCGCCATATGCTGCCGAGCTTCGCGAGCCACATCATCGCGTCGATCACCCTTGCCGTGCCGGCGATGATCCTGGCCGAGACCTCGCTTTCGTTCCTGGGTCTCGGTCTGCAGCCGCCGACCATCTCCTGGGGCGTGCTGCTGCGCGAGGCCCAGAACATTCGTTCGATCGCCACGGCACCCTGGCTCTTCATGCCGGGCTGCGCCGTCGTCGTTGCCGTGATGGCGCTCAACCTTCTCGGCGACGGCCTGCGCGATGCGGCCGATCCCTACAATAAATGAGGCCGGCATGACCGATATCGTTCCCATTGCCGGCAGGCCGCTGCTCCAGGTGAAAAACCTGACCGTCGAATTTCCGCTGCGCACCGGCGTCTTTTGCGCCGTCAGCGATCTGTCTTTCTCGATCGAACCGGGCAAGACGCTCTGTGTCGTCGGCGAAAGCGGATCCGGCAAGTCGGTGACGGCGCGTTCGATCCTGCAGATCGTCGACGCACCCGGCCGGATTGCGGCCGGATCGATCATCCTGAACGACCAGAACGGCGGCTCGACCAATCTGACCAGCCTCAATCCGCGCGGACGCCAGATCCGGGCGATCCGCGGCCGCGACATCGCCATGATCTTTCAGGAGCCGATGTCGTCGCTATCGCCGATCCACACCGTCGGCAACCAGATCGTCGAGGCGCTTCGCCTGCACACGCGGATGAGCAAGGCGGAGGCGCGCACCGAGGCCATATCGCTGCTCAAGCAGGTCGAGATTCCCTTTCCGGAAAAAGCCCTGGATCGCTATGCCTTCCAATATTCGGGCGGCATGCGCCAGCGCGCGATGATCGCCATGGCGCTCGCCTGCAAACCGCAGCTATTGATCGCCGACGAGCCGACCACGGCGCTCGACGTGACAACGCAGGCCGAAATTCTCGACCTGATCGCCCGCCTGCAGAAGGCCAACGGCATGGCCGTTCTGTTCATCACGCACGACATGGGTGTAGTGGCGCAGATCGCCGACGATGTGCTGGTGATGCATAACGGCGTCGCCAAGGAATATGGGCCGGTCGAGCAAATCTTTCATGCGCCGCAAGACGACTATACCCGCATGCTGATCGGCTCGGTGCTGAAGCTCGAGCAGAAGGCCGAAATCCGCCTCGCACGCCCCCCTCTCGACAGGACAAAAGCGCCGATCCTGGAACTGCGCAACGTCTCGATGGATTTCGGTGAAGTGAAAGCGCTGGACGATGTTTCCATTTCGCTTCTGCCGGGCGAGACGCTCGGCATCGTCGGCGAAAGCGGGTCCGGCAAGACGACGATGGGCCGCTCGATCATGCGCCTGATCGATCCGACTGCCGGCGAAATCCTTTATCGCAATGCCGGCGGCGACATCATCGATCTGGTAACGGCAAAGGGTCCCACACTGGCCGCCGCGCGCCGCGAATTGCGCATGGTGTTTCAGGATCCGTTCGGCTCCCTCAATCCGCGCATGACCGTCTCCCAGATCATCGGCGAGCCGCTGCTCGTCAATGGCGTCGCCAAGGGGAAAGCGCTGGAAGAGCGGGTCTGCCACCTCATGGAGCAGGTGGGCCTCGATCCGAGGGCGCGCGAACGCTACCCGCACGCATTCTCCGGCGGCCAGCGCCAGCGCATCGGCATTGCCCGCGCCATTACGCTCAATCCGCGTGTGATCGTCGCCGACGAGGCGACCTCGGCGCTCGACGTCTCGGTGCGCTCGCAGGTGCTCGACCTCCTGATGCGGCTGCAGGACGAACTCGGCCTCGCCTATATCTTCATCAGCCACGACATCGGCGTCATCCGCTACATGTGCGACCGTGTCGGCGTCATGTACAAAGGCCAGCTCGTCGAAATCGGCGAGGCGGAGCAGGTCTGCCGCACACCCGAGCATGCCTACACGCAGGCGCTGATATCGGCGATCCCACGCCCCGATCCGCGCGATCGCGATCATTCCAGGCGTTTCCGCTACGTCGCGCCCGTCAATTTGGAGCCCGGCAATCTGAAGCCAGACCATCTGAAAAATGGAAGTTCTCAGAGATGAAAATCACCGGAATCCGCACATTTCTCATGCAAGTCGGTCAGCCCGACCCTTCCAACTGGGCTTCCGATCATCGTCCCGGCGGCGCTACCTCTAAGCAATTCGGAGGCACCCGGAACTGGCTTTTTCTGAAAATCGATACCGATGAGGGCATTACCGGCATCGGCGAATGCTCGGGCTGGCCGCGTGTCGTCGAGACGGCGATCCACGACCTTGCGCCTCTCCTCATCGGGGAGGATCCGGCTCATATCGAACGGCTTTGGCAGAAGATGCATATCACCATGATGGGGCACGGCATGCTTGGAACGGTCGGCAGCGGTGCAATGACCGGGATCGATATGGCGTTGTGGGACATCAAGGGCAAGGCGCTTGGCGTGCCGGTCTGGATGCTGCTCGGCGGCAAGGTGCGCGACCGGATCCCGATCTATTCGCATGCCAATACGCCCGAGCGGGCGCTTGCGCTCAAGGCGCGCGGCATCAAGGCAATCAAGTGCGGCGGCGTCGCCGACCCGGTCCGCAAGGTCGCGGCGCTGCGCGATGCCGTCGGCGACGACATGGATATCGCCATCGATCTGCATGGGCCGCCATGGCTGACGCCTGCGGATGCCTGCCGGCTGGTGCGGGCGCTCGAACCCTATGAGCTGATGTGGGTAGAAGATCCGATCGCGCCGGAGAATTTCGACGGCTACCGCCGCATTCGCGACGCAGCGCATGTGCCGCTTGCGGCCGGCGAGCGTTCGGCGACCATCTTCGGCGAGCGCGAGCTTATCGAGAAGGAACTGGTCGACGTGATCCAGCCGGATACCGGGCGGGCCGGCGGCATCACCCAGATGAAGAAGATCGCCGCCATGGCCGAGGCCCATCATATCCAGATGGCGCCGCATTCCGGATCGCTGGGGCCGGTGGCGGAATATGCGGCTCTCCATCTGCTGGCGGCCATTCCGAACGCCCTCATTCTCGAGCGCCTCGACGATGACTGGGACGGCCGACGCCAGACGATCGTGCCGCATCCGCAGCAGGTCGACGGCCTGATCGCCGTTCCTGACGGCCCGGGGCTCGGCTGCGATATCGACGAGGAATTCGTGTCGCGCTTCCCGAGCGGCGGCAACGTCTCGGTGCCGCAAGCTGCCGGCGCCTACAATCCCGGAACCGACAAAGAGCATGTCTACGTGCAGACGCGCGTAGCGCGCCGCAGCTATTTCAATCGCTAGAAGGACAGAATGATGAAGATCGACCGCATGCGGGTTTTCATGACCCGCGACAAGGACCGTCCGCGCGTGATCGTCGCGCTCGATACCGATGACGGGCTGACCGGCTGGGGCGAATGCTACAATCACGGCCCCGACAAGGCACTGCCGCCGCTGCTCGATTACCTCTATGCCTTTGTGGCCGGCCAGGATCCGACACGGGTCGACTATCTCGTCAACTTGCTGATTCAGCAAAGCCGTTTCCCGCCGGGCGCGCTCGGCCTTGCCGCTATCTCCGCGCTCGATCACTGCCTGTGGGATCTGGCGGCCAAGGCGGCGAACGTCCCGGTCTACAAGCTGCTCGGCGGCGAGGTGCGCGACCGCATCAAGGTCTATGCCGGGGTCTACACCGCGCCGGATGCGCCGGCGGCCCGCGACGAGTTCGATCGCCTGAAGGAGGGATGGGGGTTCACCGCCTTCAAGCTCAGCCCCTGGCGGATCGACATGCACGCCAATCGCTGGGGCAATGTCGTCAAAGCCTCGGCGGATTATTTCCGCTCGCTGCGCGAAACGGTCAACGACGAATACGAGATCGCCTTCGACGCCCATGCCAAGATTTTCGAGCCGATCGCCGCGCGCCAGCTCGGCAACGCGCTGGCGCCCTACGATCCGCTGTTTTTCGAGGAGCCGCTGCGGCCTGAAAACATCGAGGCCTGGGGCGATCTGAAACAGGGGCTCAACTGCGTGCTCGCCACCGGTGAATCGCTTTACAGCAGAAACGAGTTCCTACGGCTGTTGCAGGTCAAGGGCGCCGATCTGATCCAGCCGGATATCTGCGTCGTCGGCGGCATCAGCGAAATGCGCCGCATTGCGACACTTGCCGAAGCCTTCTTCGTCGGCGTGGCGCCGCACAATCCGATGGGGCCGCTGGCAACGGCGGTCAACGTGCATTTTTCGGCCGCGGCGCAGAATTTCCGCATCCTCGAATACCGGCTGCCAAAGGGCCAGGCCTATGTCTATGGCGGCAACGATATCGAGAAGCGGGAAGGGGAAACCCGCTACGTCGTCGATCCCTATCTGCCGAAGGACGGTTACCTCGAACTGCGCCCGGATCGGCCCGGCTGGGGCGTCGAGATGGACGAGAAGGCAATGGAGGAGGAAGGCTACATCCACTGGCAGCGACGCGTGCCGAAGCGGCCAGACGGTTCCTACGCTTTCGCTTAAAGACGTAGCTCGAAAAATGGAAACTGGCTGCTGCCGCATGGGAGCGGCCAGTTCCTTTTAAACGTCGTCTAGGCGTCTTTCGGCAGGACCGAGCGCACCCTTGCGATGAAAACATGGAAATCCTGCATGAATTTGCGAAGGAAATCCGCGGTGGCCTCGTTCGTGACTTCGCCGTCATCGGTGATCAGCCCCGGTGTGAACTGGATGTAGGCTTCCGGGGCATTCATCTGGGGCGAATTGCAGAAGCTGAGCACGCTGCGCAAATTCTGCTGGGCGACTGCTGTGCCTATCGCGCCCGGCGACGTGCCGATAACCGCTGACGGCTTGCGTGTGAACGAGTTGGTGCCGTAGGGGCGGCTTGCCCAGTCGATTGCGTTTTTCAGCCCGCCGGGTATCGATCGATTATATTCGGGCGTGACGAACAGCACGGCGTCGACGGCGGCGATTGCGGCCTTGAATGCCTTGCCGGCCGGAGGGTAGTCGGCGTCATAGTCGTAGCTGTAGAGCGGCAGGTCCTTGAAGGATATCTCCGACATTTCAAGTTCCGGCGGGGCGAACCGCACCAACGCCTTGGCGAGTTTGCGATTGATCGAGCCCTTGGCTAGGCTGCCGATGAGATAGCCGACTTTATGCGTGGTCATGGCGTTCTCCGATATCGCGCGTGATAGGACGTATCATGCGCAGGAAACATGGAAGGGGTCTCTCGTCTTCTGAGCGCAGCAGCTAATCGTCGACGAACGTGACCGTCTCGGCAAGCGGGGCGCGGCCCGTACGGGCAAAACTGACCGCGGCGTCCTCGTACCCGATCGACATGCCGCAGAAGAGGATAAGCCCGTCCGGGGGCGACAGGACCTCCGCGACCGTCTCGCGAACCTGTGACCACGCCATCTGCGGGCAGCTGTGCAGTCCCTCGGCGCGGAGCAGCAGCATGACGGTCTGCAGGTACATGCCGACGTCGGCCCATTGGGGCGGACCCAGCTCACGGTCGATATAGCAGAACAAGGCGGCGGGCGCGCCGAAGCAGTTCCAGTTGGCGATCGCTGCCCGCTGGCGCGCCTCCCAATCCTCGCGCGCAATGCCGAGCGCGCTGTAGCGCTCCTTGCCGAAAGCGGACCGGCGCTCCCCGTAAGGGGACTTCAGCGCCGGAGGATACATCTCGTACTGCCGCTTGTCCCAGGCATCGCCGTGGGCCACGCGCTCGACGGCTGATGTCTTGAGCTCGGCCAGCGGCGCGCCGGTCATCACGTAGGTATTCCATGGCTGGATATTCGATCCCGACGGCGACCAAGCCGCGGCGGACAGCACGCGCTCAAGGATCTCCCTTGCCACAGGCCTGTCTTTGAATCCGCGCACCGACCGTCGGCTGGTGACTGCCTCATATACGTCCATGATCGCCTCTTCCTGACCGTTTCGTTGCTGATGTGATTGATTATCTCCATTCGCAACGGAGGCGTAATCACACCGTGGTCTAGGAGGCGTACATCAAACGTCCATCAGGGCTCGATGTGGCCTGATTGGCTGCAAGGTCATCCTATCCTCGATAATTGGCGACCAATCACGAGTGCGGGAGCGAGGCTTGGTCATTTCGTCAGGCGCCCGGCTTGGACGCGTTCTGCTGGGGATCGACGGCGCGATCCGAAGATGTCGGCGAGAGTATCGAGCATCGTCCTCGCCGTGCCGGATTGAAGTGAATAGAAGATCGTCTGGGCAGCCCTTCGCGTCTGCACGAGTCCTTGTTCTCGAAGAATTGCCAGATGCTGGGAAGTCGAAGATTGGCTCAATCCCACTTCCTCGGCCAGGTCGCTCACCGACACTTCTCCTTCGGTCAAGACATGCAGGATGTGAAGCCGTTTGGCGTTCCCCATGGCCGACAAGAAGTCTGCTTCGATGTCGAAGGCGGTGGTTTCTGGGGAAGGTGCGGTTAGCGATCGGTTGTTCAGGCGTGATCTCCTTTATGGAATCTAGGCCGGGCATGAGGTCATGTCCCTGAGCTTTAATTTAGAGATAACGCATGCGGGCGACGGCGAAACCCATTGCCGGCGCCGCGTCGTCTTTTTCAACGCGAATCGGATACGCGGCGCATCAAATGGACAGGCAACTGATGTTCGAGACCGGAATACCTCAACCATTGGAAAGCGCCCGGCAGAAAATTAACGCGAGCCAGCTTGCCGCATTTGCGCCGGCAGCGTCTCCCAGGCTCGGATCAGTTCGCCGATCGAGGCGGCCTCCATCTTGTGCATGACGTTGCTGCGATGCAGCTTGACCGTCACTTCGCTGATGCCGAGATCGAAGGCGATCTGTTTGTTGAGGCGTCCGCGCGCCACTTCGTGCAGAACTTCACGTTCGCGCTGCGTCAGTGTCTCCACGCGTTTGACATTACGTTTGGCGATTGCGGCTTCGGCCCGTCGTTCTGCATCCATCGCAATGGCCGCAGTGATGGCGTCGAGCAGCGTCTGGTCCCGCACCGGCTTAGTGAGAAAATCCACAGCACCCGCCTTCATCGCCTGGACGGTCATCGGAATATCGCCGTGGCCGGTCAGAAAAATGATCGGCTTGGAAATGCCGTTTTCGGCCAGTTGGCTCTGCAGGTGGAGGCCGCTTGCTCCGGGCATGCGCACATCGAGGATCAGACAGCCGGGGTTTTCCAAGATATCGGCGTCAAGCAATTCACGGGTCGAGGCAAAACTGACCGACTGAAAACCCGCCGACAGGATTAACTCCGACAGCGCTTCGCGAACCGACGCGTCGTCATCGACGATAATGACGAGCGGCTGATCCTCTTCATACCTGCCCTGCAATGATAACGGCGCCGATCTCCGCAGCAACGGCTGGTCAACTCTCATGTTACCCTCCATCTCTCGATTGGTGTAAAGCATTGGCGATAGCCGCCAGCAGGGCCTGGGCATCGAACGGCTTGCGGAAGAAACCGCCGCCTCCCTGAGCGCGGCCCTGATCGGCTATCTCATGGCGGCCCGTAATCAGAAACACCGGCAACTCGGGACGTGATTTTCTCACCAGGTCACGAAGCTCGAAGCCGTCGATGCCGGGCATTCCGATATCGGTGATGAGCAGGTCGAGGTCCGACAGCCCGCTGACGAGCAGCGAGCCCGCCGATGGGAAGCCGCGGGCCACATAACCCGCCGATTCCAGAAGGTCGCCCATCGATTCAAGCAGTCTTGGATCGTCATCGACAACGGCGACGACATGTCTTGTTTCGTTCATGTTCAATTCCCCCCCACCCGGCGCGAGTGGGTAATCGGTATTTCCAGTTTCTCCGCGATCCGCACGAGGTCGGCGAGCGACGCCGCCGCCATTTTTTGCATCACGTTTCTTCTATGGATCTGCAGCGTGACTTCGCTGATTCCGAGTTCGGCTGCCGCCTGCTTGTTGAGAAGACCGCTGACCACGAGCGGCAGCACTTCGCGCTCGCGCGGCGTCAAGTCGAGATAGTGTCGTTTGAGCATGTCGAGCTCGGCGCGTCCCGATCGCTTTTCCCGATCCTCGGCGAGCGCTGCATGGATTGCCGTCAGGAGATCCGCGTCACTGAACGGTTTGGTCAGGAAATCCACGGCGCCGCTTTTGATCGCACGCACGGAGGACGGGATGTCGCCATGTCCGGTAATGAAGACGATCGGCGGATGATCGCCGTCGGCAATCTGCCTCTGCAGATCGAGGCCATTGATGTCGGGCAGCTCGATATCGAGGATAAGGCAGGCGGGCACATCGGGCTTGTCCGCTGTCACGTAATCGCCGGCGGATTCGAAGGCGATGGCGCGCATGCCATGCGCGTCCATGAGCTCGCTGAGCGCCTCCCGGACACGTTGGTCGTCATCGACGATGAAGACAATATGGTCGTCTTCCGTCATGACGCCACCTTCGTTTCTATTGGCAAGGTGAAGATCAACGTCGCGCCGTGCGGATCGTTCTTCTCTGCCCACAATCGTCCGCCGTGCAGCTCGACGATCGAGCGGCAAATCGCCAGACCCATGCCCATGCCATTTTCCTTGGTCGTGAAGAAAGGTTCGAACATCTTCTCGGGGAACTCGATACCCTGACCGCGATCGCTGATTTCGGTCTGAATGGCATTCCCGATATGGCGCACGCGCATCCCGATCACCCTGTCGCCGTCGACCGTGTCCATCGCCTCGATGCCGTTGCGGACGAGATTGATCAGAACTTGCTGGATCTGGATGCGATCGATGGCAATGAGTGGAAGGTTGCCATCAACCTCCACTTCCATACGGGCGCGACGGCGAGCCGCTTCTTCGGCCATGAGGTTGCGTGCTTCACTAACGACGCCTGAAAGCGTCGTATGAACTCTCCTGTCCGCGGATTGTTTGAACAGGGCGCGGATGCGGCTGACGACATCGGCGGCCGAGTTGGCGTCGCGGATGATGCGCTCGACCGTCCTCTGCGCCCGCTCCATATTCGGCGGTTCGGCCATCAGCCAGCGCTGGCAGGCATGCGAGTTGGCGACGACAGCCGCGAGCGGCTGGTTCACCTCGTGAGCGATGGAGGCCGAAAGCTCGGCAAGGCTCGCCACCTGGCTTGCCCGCGCAAGACCCTCGCGCGCCTGGCGTAGATCTTCCTCCGCCCGAACTTCAGCGTCGACATCGAGGCAGATGACGTTCCACTGGACAATGACGCCTTCGGCATTTCGCATCGGCGCAGCGCGCGTCTCGACCCACCGATATTCGCCATCGTAGCGCCGCAGGCGATGCCGGCGCGCATAGGGCTCGCCGGTGGACAATGAATGGGCATAATTCTCTTTGACACCCGCCACGTCGTCGGGATGAACGCCGGCGTCGAGCGTGCCGTCCAGCCGGGTTTTCCCCGTTCCATCAAGCTCTTCGAGCTTATATCCGAGAAAGTCGCGGAGCTGGGGGTTGCGATAGACCGGCTCTCCGTCGGGAGCCGCGCAATCGATCATGGCCGGCAGCGTTTCGACGATCTGCCAGAGCGAGCGCTCTCTTTCTCGCAGCGCTTCCTCGACACGTAGCTGATCGTCGATGTCGTGCGAGAGACCGTACCATTGAACAATCCGGCCGCTCTCATCCCGCAGCGGCTCGGCGCTGCCTCTGACCCAGCGATAGATGCCATCGGCGCGTCGCAGGCGATACTGCTTGGAGAAGCGCTCGCCGGTGGCGAGAGAATGGTTGAGTGCTTGGGCGAGACTGGAGGCATCGTCGGGATGGACGGCCGCCTCGATGAGGTCCGTAAGCCGGCTCAACCTCGGCGTTTCCCTATTAATGATGTCGAGACCAAGAAAATCCTTCAGGCGCTGGTTGAAGAAGGTCGGCGTCCCTTCCGGATCGAGCCGCCAGAGCAGGCTCGGAACCATGTCTACCAGTTGCGAGAGCTCGCGTTCCCGGTCGCGCAATGCTTCCTGGGCGCGCATCTCGTCATCGATATCGACCGAGATGACGTACCATTGCGTGATCGTGTCGTTCTGATCCCGCAGCGGCTCGGCGCGGCCGTCGACCCAGCGATAGGCTCCGTCGAAACGGCGCATGCGGTATTTGATCGAGAAGGGATCGCCGCTGGTGAGGGAATGGTGAATCGTCTGGAGCAGTCTCGGTGCGTCGTCGGGATGAACGAGAGTATTGATGACAGCCGACAGGCGGCTGACGCCCGGCTTATCCATGTCGCCGACGTCGAGACCGAAGAAATCGATCAGGCGTTTGTTGAAGAAGACAGGCTCTCCCGTCGGTGTCAGCCGCCGGATCTGGGCCGGGACCATGTCGACGAGCTGCGAGAGCTCGCGCTCGCGCTCACGCAATGCCTCGAGTGCACGCACCTCCTCGTCGATATCGAGAGACACGCCGTACCATTGCACGACCCTTCCGTCGTCGTCGCGTCGGGGTTCCACTCGGCATTCCGCCCAGCGGTAGACGTCGTCCTTTTCGCGCCAGCGAAACCGCATGGCGGTACCGCCGCCGCTTTCGAAACAATTGCGCAGCGTGCGCTGGACGTCGGGCGCGTCTTCAGGATGGATCAGCTGCCGCAGCAGGTCTTCGATGCGCGGCTCGCCGAGAGCGTCGAAATCGGCGATGACGGCGCGGAAATGATCCTGGTAGCGTTTGTTGAAATAGACCGACCCGCTCGCCGGCTCAACGCTCCAGACGCGAACCGGCACCGCGTCGATCATCTGCTGCAGCGCTCGCTCGCTTTGGCGCACCGCCTCTTCGGCACGGACCTGATCGTCGATGTCGTGGCAAAGGCCGTACCATTGGACGATGATGCCGGTCTGATCCCGCATCGGTTCGGCGCGGCTCGACATCCAGTGATAGACGCCGTCGGCGCGGCGCAGCCGATACCGCAAGGCGAAGTTTTCGCCGGTGACGAGGCAATGATTGAGCGCATCCTGGAAGCCTGCTGCATCATCGGGGTGAATGACGGCCTCGATGACCGCTTCCAGCCGGCTCATGCCGGGCCTGTCCGCATCCGCGACATCGAGGCCGAGGAAGTCGACCATCCTTCTGTTGAAGAAGGTTGGTTCGCCCTCGGGTGTCAGACGCCAGACGTGGCTCGGAACCATATCGACGAGCTGCGAGAGCTCTTGCTCCCTGTCGCGCAACCTCTCAATGCTTTGACGCAATGTGTGCACGGCCAGCTGATGCTGCCTGGATATGGCAGCGACGATCAGCGCCGAAAATGCCGAGATCGCCAGGAAAAGCTGCAGCATGATCTGCTTGTGTTTCTGGGATTCGGCATCGCCGACAAATTGGCCGGCGCCTGTTATCGTGAAGACGGCCGTGATCAGGGCCAGGAGCACGAGCGATATGGCCGCACCCTTGAATTCGAAGCGGACCGCCGCCCAAAGAAGGGGCGGCATGATGATGTAGGCGAAGGGAAGGTAGCCGCTGAGCGAAAGAGCGGCGACACCGAGAAAAATCAGCCCAAGGACGCAAGCTTCCACCCATTGCGCCGCCGAGAGGCGGGTCTTGCCGCGCCAGTTATGGAAGACGGAGAGCGCCAGCGGCGCGACGATCAGGACACCGGTTGCATCACCGATCCACCAGAGAGGCCAGGCGGTCACGAAGGATTGCGATTGGATGCCGAACCATGCGAGCGTCGCGCTTCCCACGGTCGCGCTGACGATCGGCGCAATTCCGGCGCCCAGGACGACGAATGCGAGAACCTCCTGCAAGGTTTCCAGCTGGGCCGGCCGCGTCAAGGCCCGATTGACCAGCCATGCCGCGACCACTGCTTCAAGAGCGTTGCCGACATATATCAGAAAAGCCGCCGGCAGCGGACTGTAGAACCAGAGGGCATTGCTGAACAGCTCAGCCGCACAGCCTCCCATTATCCACCACGGCCAGCTGCGCCTGGGGGCGAGGATGAGCGTTGCAATGAAAAGCCCGCCCGGAGGCCAGATGGAAATGCCCGTTCCCGGCACGATTGCGAGTGATTGGGCAAAACCGCAGCCGAGCACATACGCGGCGACGAAAAGCCCCAGATACAGGGCGCGGGGGCGGTGCGACCACAGGCTCGTCATCCACCATTCCTGCCGGGCAGACAAGGCCGGGGGATCATTCGCATTTGGTGCAGCACTCGTTCTTGATGTCGGGGCTGGCGAGCTCATGCTGCGAACCGTAGTCCCGTCAAAGCACAGCCGCAACTCATGGAAATCCATACATTGCGCGGAGGGGTAGTGTTGCACCGAGCCCGGATCCTCGGCGCGAAAGAGCAAGTGTGAGATCGCTGCCGTTCCGGTGGGTCATCCTAGACCTTAGGTCTACTCCGCTATACCTAAGGCGAAGGCGCCGAGCCACACGCATGATGGAAGGGTTTTGGGCTTCCGGTCATTGTCGATCCAATCGATCGCGAGGATGCCGACATGAAAATCACCGTGGTGGGAGCAAGCGGCCTCATCGGAACGCGGCTCAGCGAAAGGCTGCGCCGGTCGGGCCACGAGGTTACGGACGCGTCCTTGTCGTTTGGCGTCGATACGGTGACCGGCAAAGGCCTTGACGCGGCTATCGCGGGAACCGACGCGGTCGTGGATGTGACCAACGCCGCATCGTTCGGTGACAGCGCGGCACTGGATTTCTTCAGGGCGTCGACGAAGAATTTGCTTGCCGCCGCCTCCGAGGCAGGCGTCGGGCATTATCTCGCCCTCTCCGTCGTCGGCACGCCCCGGCTCGTGGAAAGCGACTATTTTCGCGCGAAAATGGTGCAGGAAAATCTCATCCGAGCCTCAGATCGCCCCTACACGATTCTCCGCTCCACCCAGTTTTACGAGTTCATAAACGGATTGATCGACATCGGTGCGCAAGGCGACGTCTTTCGGCTGCCTCCTGCCTTGATGAGGCCGGTCGCAGCCGCTGAAGTCGCCGCTTTTCTGGCCGAATTGACCCTCGCAACGCCTTTGGGCAGGATCGTTGAAATCGGCGGCCCGGAACAGTTCGGTATCGATGACGTCGCACGGATCTATCTCGCCGCGAACGAAGACGAGCGGCCGGTGATAACGGACCCGTCGACCCCGTATTTCGGCGTCGAATTGACCGATGACGCATTGCTTCCGGACGCAGCCGCGCGGGTGGCGGCGCAGACGCTAGCTGACTGGCTCTACCAATCGATGGCGGATTAGCGGCAGCCTTGAAATTTGTCGAATGAAGTAATACTTTCTGTCAAAAGAGTATTACAAAGGCGCTCGCTATGGCCACAACCGTTACCGCGAAAGGGCAGGTGACCATTCCCCGGCGCGTGCGGGATATGCTTGGCATCGTTCCAGGCAGCAAGGTCGATTTTCATCGTGCTGCCGACGGCAGTGTGGTTCTGACGCGCGCCGACAAGAAACGGCCGGCCAGCCGCTTCGAGAAGCTGCGCGGTCATGCTGGCGAGGGCCTCGATACGGAAGCCATCATGGCTTTGACACGCGGCAATACGTGACACTCGTCGATACCAATGTGCTCCTGGACCTCGTGACCGACGATCCGAAATGGTCGGATTGGTCTATTGCTCAGCTCGAGGCAGCGAGTATCGAAGGTCCGCTGCTGATCAACGATGTAATCTATGCCGAACTTGCGGTTCGATATGAAAGGATCGAGACGCTGGAGGCTTTTGTGGAAGAGGCTGGCCTCGACATGAGGCCTATACCCAAGCCCGCTTTGTTTCTTGCGGGCAAGGTGTTCACGCAATATCGCAAGGCTGGCGGGACGCGCACCGGCGTGCTTCCCGACTTCTTCATCGGCGCTCACGCTGCCGTGCAACAATTGCCGCTCCTGACGCGGGATGTCGGCGGCTATCGCAGCTATTTCCCCTCGCTGAAATTGATTGCGCCCGGTTCCTGAGTCGGAGGCCTGCATAGTCTATGCGAGAGTTTGAGAAATCTTCATGGAAGCTCCGGGTTGAAAAGCTTTTGCGCGGCTCCAAATCCCGTCGGCGGTAGTCGAAGGAAGAGGAGAGCGGCGCATGGGCTGCGCGCATGTCGATCGAATTGGCAAAGTCAAATCAGCCTTCAGCTTCGTTCTCGTGTTTTTCTGTCTTCTGTCCTCCTCCCAGGCATTGGCAGCGCCTGCCGATATCGGCGGCCTGACGGTGACGCTGCCTGATGCCGGCTGGCGGAAGGCCGGCAAGGGCGATCTCTTCATGCTGCAGAAGGATTTTCCGGAAACGGATGACGACAAGCGCGGCAGTGCCCTGATCCAGATCACCAAGCCGCTGTCGAGCCCGCGCGCGTCCCTCCCGGCCGGAATGAAGACCTTCGTCGCGACGTTGCCTGACATGGCCAAGGAAGATATCCTCATCAAGCATTACGGGATTACGATAAACGGCCACGACATCCGTGTGGAAGAACGCTGCTGCATCAATCAGAAGAATGTGAGCATCAGCCAGATCGTCGTCGGCGTCGCCAGCGACAAGCGGCAGGTCTATCTGCAGCTCGTGCTCTTGAACCTGAATGGCGACCGAAGCGAAAGTGCCGAAGCCGATTTCGAGGCGCTGGTGCGTTCGGTCAAGCTTGATCCCTCCGATAAGGATTTCGATCTTGTGCCGGCAGGCGGCGACGGCGGGCTCGACGGCGTCTTCACCCATCTCGATACCGGTGTCCGGCCGAATGTCTTCGGCGGCGTGGATTTCTATTCCGATAGCGAGATCACCATGTTCGATCCGAGGGGCCTGTTCAGTACGGAGCTGCCGAAGGACGGCCGGAGCATGGCCGAACACTGCAAGGAAGACCCGGCCGACTGCGGCCTTTACAAGCTCACCGGCGGCGGCTTCTTCTCCTCCGCCGGGTCGATCGAGATGCGCAGCGTCTCCTCTGCCTACGGCACGATCGAGATCGAGACGAAGCCATTTTCGAAAAAGGGCGACGACCTGGTGATCGACGAGGATGACCATCGTGCAGTGCCGCCGTTTGAGGATGGCGCGACGCTCGACGGCGAATGGGTCTCCACCTTCGCCTCGAGCGGCATGACCGCGACCTCGTCGGGATCGGTCGCTTCCAGCCACACGCTGACGCTTCATTCAAACGGCACGTTCGAACGCACGGGCTGGTCCGGCGCCTCGATGACGAACGAAATCGCCGGATCGCGATCGGGCGTCACCACGTCGGGCAACCGGCCTGGCGCCAGCGGACGCTACACGCTTTCCGGCTATCGTCTGGAGCTCACCGACGCGAGTGGCAAGACGGAAAGCCTGAGCATATTCGAACCGGACAAAGCCTCCGACGGGCTCCTGGTGATCAACGGCAGCAACTACCTGAAGGATGACGGACAATAGGCAGGCCGAGCCTTTCCGTCCCGCCGGCGGCATCACATAAAATTCAATGAATTTCATGTGCATAACGAGACCGCCGGCCTTGCTCGTCAGCACTGCGGGAGGGTGCGAATCACCCGCCGATTGGCCTGCGAAACCGCCAGATTCGCGCGCTCGTTTGACATGCCTCGAGCCGCCTTTTGGTTAAGCATTTGTAATTCGGTCACGAATCGCGGCATATAGCAACTGCGCAACTGAAGCGCTTTCGTTCAAAATTGCGCAGTTATTTGGGAAACAGATCATGCAGCCGAGTCTTGCTCTTCAGGACGATCAAGAGCATCTCCCGTCGCTTCTGGCAACAGACGCGAAAGAGTTGTCCTATCAACTTCAGCAGCATCAGGCAAAAATCTTCCCGCCGCTATCCCAAAAGACCATCAGAACATTTTCGCCGGCTGAGGCTGCGGCCTTCATCGGCATCGGCGAAGGTTATCTTCGGCAGGTGGCTGCCGACGGCCACGGGCCCGATCCGCTGGCAAACGGACGGCGGCTCTACAGCGCAACCGATATGGATCGGATTCGCCGCGTCCTCGACGAGCGAAATGGAACGCCGAAATATGTCCCGGCCCGCAGGCCCGGGGAAAAGCTCCAGATCGTCTCCGTCATGAACTTCAAGGGCGGTTCCGGCAAGACCACGACCGCGGCCCATCTGGCGCAGTTCATGGCGCTGAGGGGTTACCGCGTGCTCGCCGTCGATCTCGACCCGCAGGCGTCCCTGTCCGCCTTGTTCGGCCATCAGCCGGAATTCGACGTCGGCGAGGGCGAAACGATCTACGGCGCAATCCGCTACGAGCAGCCGCGCCCCATCGCCGACATCGTGCGCGCCACCTACACGCCCAATCTGCATCTCATCCCAGGCAATCTCGAGCTGATGGAATTTGAGCACGAGACGCCGAAGGCGATGTCTTCAGGTAGGGCGGAGACGATGTTCTTTGCGCGCATCGGCGAGGTCTTGACGGAGATCGAAAGCCTTTACGACGTCGTTGTCATCGACTGCCCGCCGCAGTTGGGTTTCCTGACGATGTCGGCGCTCTGCGCAGCGACCTCGGTCCTGATCACGGTTCATCCGCAGATGCTCGATGTCATGTCGATGTCGCAGTTCCTGACGATGACGAGCGAATTGATGTCGGTGGTCGAGAAGGCCGGCGGGCGCACCAGCTATGACTGGATGCGCTATCTGGTGACGCGGTTCGAGCCGAACGATGGGCCGCAGAGCCAGATGACCGGTTTCATGCGGGCGATCTTCGGCAATCGGATGCTTCACAATGCGATGGTGAAATCGACGGCGGTCTCCGACGCCGGTGTCACCAAGCAGACCCTTTATGAGGTTGAGCGGTCGCAGTTCACCCGCGGCACCTATGACCGGGCGCTGGAGTCGCTCAATCTCGTCAACAGCGAGATCGAGGCGCATATCCGCTCGACCTGGGGGAGGAAGTAGATAGATGGCGCGCAAGAATCTCATCGAAATCTCCGCTCCGAACCCGGCCAGGGTGGAAACTGTCGCACCGCGCGACAATCGCCCGATCGCTGGATTCGTGCCGCAGGAGCGCAGTACGGCCCCGGTCGGCGGCATTACCAAGACACTCGGCAACATTACCGAAAAGATGGAGCGGGCGAGTGAGCTGGAACGGCAGCTCGCCGCCGGCCAGGCCATCGTCGAACTCGATACCGGCCTGATCGACGCGTCTTTCGTCAGCGACAGATTGGCGATCGACGCGGCCGAGTTGGCACAGCTTGTCGAACAGATCCGTGAGCATGGGCAGCAGGTTCCGATCCTCGTCCGCCCGCATCCCGAAACCAGGGGACGCTACCAGGTCGCCTACGGTCATCGTCGCCTGGCCGCCACCAAGGAGCTCGGCATCAGGGTGCGCGCGGTCGTCCGCGACCTCACCGATGGTCAGCTGGTCGTCAGCCAAGGCCAGGAAAACAGCGCCCGAACCAATCTCTCATATATCGAACGCGCGCTCTTCGCCTCAAGGCTCGAAGACCGCAGCTTCGGCCGCGATGTGATCATGGCGGCGCTCGGCGTCGACAAGGCGGCGCTGTCGAGAATGCTGATTGTGATACGGCAGGTTCCCCTTGATCTCATCAACGCCATCGGTGCGGCGCCCGATATTGGCCGCCGGCGGTGGCTGGAACTGGGCGAGCGGCTTGAAGGTGCCGATATCGAGAAGATCATCGTCGAGTTGTCCGCGGACGACGCTCGAAGAATTCCAAGCGACGAGAGGTTTCAGCGCGCACTGGTGCTGGCAACCAAGCGGACGGCGGCGTCGAAGCCGGCGATTGCCAAGACCCAGGTCAGCGGCGTGCCGGTTACGATCAAAAAGACAGCGTCCGGGGCAACCTTCGTTTTCGACGGCAAGACCGCACCCGGTTTCGATCAATTCGTCCAGGAAAGGCTGAAGGGCCTGTTCCAGGAGTTCAACAAGGACAGAGGAGCGTAACGCGCAAAAGAAAAAGGCCCCCAACGACGGCGTCGTGGAAGCCCTTCTCAGATCTTAAGCACATCGAGAATCGCATTTCCACGAATCACAGTCAAGCGTCTTAGGCACCAAATTGGTGGATGGTTTTCTTTTGCCTGAACGAAGGTGAAGGCAAATGGAGAGTGGATATGTGACGACGCCCTTTGGGCGGCGGCCGATGTCGCTTGGCATGCTGGCAAGCCAGCAACTGGCCGAGACCATCGAGCCGGGGATGAAACGCAGCAAGTGGAAGCTGTTCAGGGCAATCTGCGAAGCGAGGCCGGCGCTCGGCGTGACCGATCGGGCGCTGACGGTGCTCGACGCGCTGCTGACCTTCTATCCCGATGACGAGATCTCCGAGGAAAAAGGCCTGATCGTTTTTCCGTCGAACGTGCAGCTTTCACTCCGCGCCCGCGGCATGACGCCGGCCACACTCCGGCGGCATCTGGCCGTGCTGGTCGAGGCTGGCCTGATCCTGCGCAAGGACAGCCCGAATGGAAAGCGTTATGCCCGCCGCGACAGGGCTGGCGCCATCGGCGAAGCCTTCGGCTTCAGCGTCGCGCCGCTGCTTGCCCGTGCGGCCGAGATCGAAGGCCTTGCCGCTCAGGCGATTGCCGACCGGGAACTGCTGAGAGCAACCCGGGAACGGCTGACGGTTTGCCGGCGAGACATTTCCAAGCTGATTTCAACGGCGATCGAAGAAGCGGTTCCGGGCGACTGGGAGCAGATGACGATGATGTTTCGTGCGATCGTCGCCAGGATCCCGCGCGTCGCGAGTATCGAAGCGCTGGCATCGTTGCTCGACGAGATGGGCCTACTGCGAGACGAAGCCGTCAACTTGCTGGAAAGGCAGATTAAAAGAAAAAAAATAGACGCCAATGAGTCTCATATTGAGCGTCACAAACAGAATTCAAACCCCGACTCAATTAATGAACTTGAACCACGCTTCGAAACGAAGCAGGGCGAAAAGGCAGCGACAAGCAACGAGGCTATGGCCGAACCGCCGGGTGAGCAAAGGCCGAGGCCGCTCAAGCCGTCGGTTGGAATGGTTGGCAAGGCAGCTCCGGTGTCCGGCCTAGGTCTGAAATCCTTCCCGCTTGCACTTGTTCTCCAAGCCTGCCCACAAATTCTCGATTATGGGCCGGGCGGAACAATCGGCAATTGGCGAGATCTGATGTCCGCCGCGGTCTTGGTGCGCTCGATGCTCGGCGTCAGCCCCTCGGCCTATGAGGAAGCTTGCTCCGGCATGGGCCCGGAAAATGCCGCGACCGTCATCGCCTGCATTCTGGAAAGGGGAGGGTATATCAATTCGCCCGGTGGTTATCTCAGAGATCTCACCCGCAGGACCGAAAGAGGCGAGTTTGCGATCGGGCCGATGCTGATGGCGCTGGTGCGAGCAAATGGGCCGACAGCAAGACATGCCGGTTGAGGGAGTTCCTGCGCGACAATCGTATAGTGCTCAGCCTGCAATCATCTCTTTACAACTAACATGTCACTCTGCTACATCGATTGCGATAATCGGGAGGGATATATTTGACCCAGAAATTCGGGCTGTCAGTCGCTCTCGCCACGCCGTTCGACGGCAATGGCGATATCGCGATTGAGGTTATGATCGCGCAGGCAAGACGGTGCCTTGCTGCCGGATGCTCCAGCGTCACGCTGTTCGGGACGACGGGTGAAGGCTCCTCGATCGGGAGCCGGGAACGGGACCGCGTCTTTGCGGCCTTCCTCGATGCCGGGATCGCCGCGAAAAACATCATCGTCGGCGTGCTGGTCGACGCTGCCGAGGACGCGGCGATGCAGGCCGATCATGCGCTTTCCGAGGGTGCTCGCAATATCCTTCTTGCCCCACCGTCCTATTTCAAGAACGTCAGCGACGACGGTGTCTTCCAGTGGTTTTCGGCCGTCTTCGCCATATTGGGCGACAAGGCGCGGGATATCATCGTCTACAACCTTCCTTCGCTCACCATGGTTCCGCTGACCGTGTCGCTGATCGGAAGGCTGCGGAGCGCCTTCCCCAAGATCGTCACAGGCGTCAAGGATTCTTCCGGCGACTGGCCGTATACCGAAAGCCTGCTCAAGGCGCATAGCGATCTCATCATCCTGGTGGGTGATGAACGGCATCTCGCCAAGGGCGTGCGGCTCGGCGGCCAGGGGGCTATCTCCGGGATGGCGAATTTTGTACCCCGCGACGTCAAGCTGATGGCCGAAGAAGGCCAGGACGACCCCCGCATCGAGGGGTTCGTGGCCGAACTGTTGAAATATCCTGTCGTCCCGGCCGTGAAGGCGATGGTGGCGCACGTGATGTCGGAGGAGATCTGGCTTGCGGTTCGCCCACCGCTCGGTTCAATATCCGGCGAAGGGCAGGCGCAACTCGTTATGGCTTTCGATAAGCTTTTCCAGTCGAAAGCGGCATAGTCGAGCATGCTGCGGGAAGAGGCGATGGACGGAATGGACGAGCAGCCGACGCTGCGGGAAAAGGCGTATGCGAGCTTCACGCGCCATCTTCTTGCGCGTGACGTACGTCCTGGCCAGTTCGTGTCGCAACGCCGTCTGGTGGAGCTGACCGGACTGACGCTTGGCGCCATCCGTGAGCTCATCCCAAGGCTTGAAGCCGAGGGGCTGATCAAAACGGTGCCGCAGCGGGGATTGCAGATCGCCCACATCGATCTCAATCTCATCCGCGAGGCGTTTCAGCTGCGCGTGTTCCTGGAGAAGGAAGCCGTGGCGCTCTTCACCCGGTCGGCTTCGGACGAGACGATCGCCGGGCTTTTGAAGCAGCATCGGGATATCGCCGACGCCATTCGAAGCGGCGATGGCTCGCATGAGCTCGAACTGCGCGCGCAGGCCGTCGACTGGGGCATGCACGACGCCTTTATCGATGCGCTTGGCAATACCATCATTTCGAACGCCTACCGCGTGAACTCGATCAAGATGCGCCTGATCAGCCAGGACCGGTTTCGCATCGACGGTCACGTCGGGCCCGTCATGGGCGAACACCTGAAGGTGCTCGAAGCGATCGAACGACGATCGGCGGAGGACGCCGTCAACAGCCTTGTCGCACACATCAACGGTGCAAGGGATCGTGCGCTGAGGATATAATCGGGAATAATCAGCCGGAGGTGAGGAGACCGCCGGCAAAAGGAGGAGGAATACCATGCCATCATTTTTGAATCCGACGAGACGCGGCTTTCTGGCGGGCACGGCCGCTTTCGGGGCGAGCAGCATGCTCGGCTTGCGCTCGGCGTCGGCTGCCGTCGACTGGAAGCGCTTCGCCGGCACCACGCTCGAGGTCAATCTGGTCAAGAGCCCGCGCAGCGAAATACTTCTGAAATACCTACCCGAATTCGAGGAGCTCACCGGCATCAAGGTCAATGCCGAAGCGACGCCTGAGCAGCAGCAGCGCCAGAAGACGACCATCGAGCTCAGCTCGGGAAAGCCGAGTTTCGACGTGGTGCACATGAGCTATCACGTCCAGAAGCGGCAGTTCGAAAAGGGCGGCTGGCTTGCCGATATCGGCGGCTTCCTCAAGGATCCTGCGCTGACCGACCCATCGCTGACGGAGGGTGATTTCGCCGAAGCCGGCCTCGCCTTCGCCAAGGACGCCGGCGGCGCTCTGCGTTCTCTTCCCTTCTCGGTCGATTACTGGATCATCTACTGGAACAAGGCGCTGTTCGAGAAGAAGGGTCTTTCCTACCCGACGACGTTCGAAGAGCTGGCAAGTGCGGCCGAAGCCCTCACCGATCCGTCGACCAATACCTACGGCTTCGTCGCCCGCGGCCTGAAAAACGCCAATACGCCGGTCTGGACGTCGCTGCTGCTCGGTTATGGTTCGAGCCCGCTCGGCCCCGATGGGAAGCTGCGCACGACTTCGCCGGAAGCGGTCGATGCCGCAAAGCTCTACCAGAAGCTGATGACCAAGACCGCCCCTCCCGGCGTCTCCGGCTTCAACTGGGCTGAGGCACAGTCGGCCTTCCTGCAGGGCAAGATCGGCATGTGGCTGGATGGCGTCGGTTTTGCGCCGCCGATCGAGAATCCGGAAAAGTCGCGCGTCGTCGGCCAGGTCGGTTACGGCATCATGCCGAAAGGCCCGAAAGCACAGGCCGCGGGAACCTTCGGCGACGGGCTCGGCGTCGTCGCGGCCAGCCAGAAAAAGGAAGCCGCCTACCTCTTCTGCCAATGGGCGATTTCGCATGACATGGGCGCCCGTCTGCTGCAGGCCGGCGCCGGCGTTCCTTTTCGCCAGTCCGTGCTCGAGGATGCGAAAGTCCGCGAAGGCGTCAAGATGCCTGGCGCATGGCTCGATGCCGTCGTCGGTTCCGGCAAGATCTCGCAGCTCGCACTGCCGGTCATCATTCCGGTCACCGAATTCCGCGACATCTATGGCGTCGGTCTTACCAATATGATTGGCGGCGCCGATCCGGAAGCCGAACTCAAGGCCGCGACGGCGCAGTTCGAACCCGTCCTGGCGAAAAGCGAGGGATAATGACCTCGGCAAGCATCGAAACGGCCGCAGCCGCCAAGGCCGCCTCGAAGGCAAGGAGCAACGCGGGTCGCGTTGCTCCCAACTACTGGCCCTTCGTCATCCCGGCGCTGATCGTCATTGCGGCCGTCATCGTTTTTCCATGGGTGTTTACCCTTTGGATGAGCGTCAACAGCTGGACGCTCGGCCAGTCCCAGGTCTTTGCCGGGCTGGACAATTATGCCCGTCTGGCCGTGGACATGCGCTTCTGGGAGTCGCTGTGGCATACGGTGCTCTATACGACGCTCTCCGTCGTGGCGCCGCTTTTTCTCGGGACGCTCGCCGCGCTGATTTTCGATGCGCAATTTCCGCTGCGCGGCCTTCTGCGTGGCATATTCGTGATGCCGATGATGGCGACACCGGTCGCCATCGCCCTTGTCTGGACCATGATGTTCCATCCGCAGCTCGGCGTCCTCAATTATCTTCTTTCCTTCATCGGTATCGGCCCGCAGGAGTGGATCTATAATCAGAACAGCGTCATCCCCTCGCTGGTGCTGGTCGAGACCTGGCAATGGACGCCGCTTATAATGCTGATCGTGCTCGGCGGCCTGGCGGCGGTTCCGCGCGAGCCCTATGAAAGCGCCGAGATCGACGGCGCCAATGTCTGGCAGAAATTCCGCTATCTGACGCTACCGATGATCGCGCCCTTCCTGATGATCGCCGTGATCATCCGCAGTATCGATGCGGTGAAAAGCTTCGACATCATCTATGCCATGACTCAAGGCGGCCCGGGCACGGCGTCGGAAACGATCAATATCTATCTCTACAACACCGCTTTCGCCTATTACGATATCGGTTATGGCTCGGCCATGGCGGTGGTGTTCTTCATCCTCATCGTGCTGCTCTCCTTCGTCCTTCTGATGCTGCGGCAGCGCGCCAACTGGTCCGATGGAGAGGCACGCTGATGAAGCGCAAGACACTCGATCGCATCGGACTGCTGTTCGTCGCCCTGGTGATGATCTCACCGGTCGTGCTGTTCTTCCTGTGGATGATCTCGCTGTCGCTGAAATATGAGATCGACAACGGCGCCTATCCGCCGATCTTCATTCCGGAGCGGTTCGCCTGGACGAATTATCTGAAGGTCTTCGAGGAGAACAATTTCTTCCTCTATCTCTGGAATTCCGTGCTGGTGACGGGTGCCGCCACGCTTCTGGCGCTGCTGATCGGCGTGCCGGCCGGATACGGCATCGCGCGGCTGAAGGCGGAGAAGTCTGCGATGGTCATCATGATCGCGCGCATGACGCCCGGCCTTTCCTTCCTGATCCCGCTCTTCCTGCTGTTTCAGTGGCTGAACCTGCTCGGCACGCTGATGCCGCAGATCATCATCCATCTCGTCGTCACCGTGCCGATCGTCGTCTGGATCATGATCGGCTATTTCGAGACGACGCCGATGGAGTTGGAAGAGGCTGCAAGCATCGATGGCGCGACGCCCTGGCAGATTTTCCGCCTGGTCGCTTTGCCGATCGCCAAACCCGGCATTGTCGTCGCCTTCATCCTGTCGGTCATTTTCTCCTGGAACAACTTCGTCTTCGGCATCGTGCTCGCCAGCCGCGAAACGCGTACGCTTCCGGTCGCGGTCTACAACATGCTGTCATTCGAACAGGTTAGCTGGGGCCCGCTTGCGGCGGCGGCGTTGATCGTCACCTTGCCCGTGCTGATATTGACGGTGTTTGCGCAACGGCAGATCGTGGCAGGGCTGACGGCCGGCGCCGTCAAGTGAGCAGGTGAGACGACGGTTTTGACGACTTCCTATGCCTTCGATCCGGAGCGCCGCATTTTGTGCGTCGGCGCTGCCGTCCTGGATACGCTGTTTCGCGTGCGCTCGTTGCCGACCGGTCAAGGCAAGATTCTCCCCTACGATATGCTGCAGGTCGCCGAAGGTATGGCGTCGAGCGCGGCCTTTGCGGTCGCCCGGCTGGGCGGCCATGCCAGCCTCTGGGGTGCGGTCGGTGATGATGCTACCGGCGAACGCATCATCGCCGACCTCGGCAACAGCGGCATCGATACCAGCGGCATGGTCCGTGTGGCAGGCGCCCGCTCGGCCGTCTCGACGATCCTTATCGATGATCAGGGCGAGCGCTTGATCGTGCCCTTCTACGATGCGGCCCTGCACGAGACGGTCAAACCGGTGACAAAACAGGACGTGTCTGCTTTCGATGCGGTTCTGGTCGACGTCCGCTGGCCGAAGCTGGCATTGCGGACGCTGCTCGCCGCCGGAGAGGCGGGCAGACCAGCCATTCTCGATGGTGACGTTGCAGGCGACGGCGTAATCGAGATGCTGGCACCGGCGGCCAGCCACATCGTGTTCTCGCAGCCGGCCGCCGAGCGCCTCACTGGAACTGCCGAGCCGGCGAGGGCCGTCGGCCTTCTGAAGCGAAAGTTCGAGCACGCCTTCATCAGCGTTACGTCAGGAGAAAACGGCTCCTTCTGGTGCGACGACCGAAGCGGCGAAATCTTCCATCTTGCCGCTCCGAAGGTGAGGGCCGTCGATACGCTCGCGGCAGGCGATATTTTTCATGGCGCTTTCGCTCTGGCGATCGCAGACGGCGTGCCGACCGCCGAGACGATGCGCTTCTCGTCCATGGCGGCGGCGCTCAAATGCCAGGTCTTCGGCGGCCGCATCGGCGCGCCGGGCAGAGCCGATGTCTGCGATGCGCTACGGAGCTGGGACGCACCGGTGACGAAGATGAATCCTGTTCTAAATTAAAGAGTTAGAGCATGATGTCATGAGAAAACCGCTCACGGCATCACGCTCTAGAAGAAGTCCGAAAGCCAGTAGCAGAGCGCTGAAATGGTCGCGGCGGCCGGGAGTGTGACGACCCAGGCAATAACGATATTGCCGGCCAAGCCCCAGCGAACGGCTGACAGTCGACGGGCGGCACCCACGCCGATGATGGCGCCGGTGATCGTGTGCGTCGTCGAGACCGGGATGCCCAGCCAGGTTGCGCCGAACAGTGTTAAGGCTCCCCCGGTTTCGGCACAGAAGCCCTGCATTGGGTTGAGGCGCGTGATCTTCGATCCCATCGTGTGGACGATTCGCCATCCGCCGCAAAGTGTGCCGAGCGCCATTGCGCCCTGGCATGAGAGAACGACCCAGAGCGGCACATGGAAGCCGCCGGACAGATAGCCTTGCGAATAGAGCAACACGGCAATGATGCCCATGGTTTTCTGAGCGTCGTTGCCGCCGTGGCCGAGGGAATAGAGCGAGGCGGAGACAAACTGCAAGATCCGGAATGTCCGATCGACAGCGAACGGCGTCTGCCGCACGAAGATCCACGACACGACCAGGATGAGCAGCAGCGCAAGGAAAAATCCGACCGCCGGCGACATCACGATGGCGCCGGCCGTTTTCAACAATCCGCTCCACACGATCGAACTGAAACCTGTCTTCATCAGACCGGCACCGACCAACCCGCCGACCAGCGCATGCGATGAGCTCGAAGGGATACCGAAGACCCAGGTGACGATGTTCCAGACGATCGCGCCCACCAGCGCCGCGAAGATGACCTGCGGCGTGACGATCGCCGGATCGATAATGCCGGTCCCGAGCGTTTCTGCGACGTGCAGACCAAAGAACAAGAAGGCGATAAAATTGAAGAAAGCCGCCCAAAACACCGCATATTGCGGGCGCAGCACCCGCGTCGACACGATCGTGGCGATAGAATTGGCGGCATCGTGCAGGCCGTTCAAGAAATCAAAGAAGAGGGCAACAGCCACGAGCGCGGCAAGGAGGGGAAGGGCGAGGGTGGCTTCCATCAAACGTTCTCGATGACGATGCCACTGATTTCATTGGCGACATCCTCGAAACGGTCGACGACCTTCTCAAGCTCGCCATAGATCTCACTGCCGATAAGATAAGCCATCGCATTTGAGGCGCCGTGGCGGCGGAAAAGATCCTTCAGGCCCTGCTCATGCAACTCGTCGGACCGGCCCTCGACGCGCGTTACTTCTTCCGCCAGCGCGGCCAGACGCGGGGCGTTGGCGCTGATCCGGTCGAGAAGGGGAAGGGCTTCGGCGATCAGATGTGCCGCCTGGACGATCGTCTTTCCCATTTCCTGCATTACAGGGTCGAAGCTCTTCTGCTCGAACAGCCGGATGGTCTTCACGGTTTTCTGCATCATGTCGATCGCATCATCCATCGACTGGATGAGATCCTTGATGTCGCCGCGATCGAAGGGCGTGACAAAACTGCGGCGCACGGCAAGCAGCACTTGCCGGGTAATCTCGTCCGCTTCATCCTCCAATTGAACGATCCGGGCGCAATGGCCTTCAATGTCCGTGCCGCCCAAAAGTTCGTTGAGCGCTTCGGCCGCACCGACGACGGTTTTTGAGTGTTGAGCGAAGAGATCGAAGAATCGATCTTCCCGCGGCATGAGTTTTCGAAACCAGCTTAACATCGGCACTCCATGGACTGTCACAAAATCGTCATAAAGCACGACGGCTGCCATGGAAAGCCGCGAGACCGGAGAAGGGAAGTCATTGACAGGAATCGCAATCCGTTGATTGCGCCGTCCTGCCGCTTTCGGTAAATGTTCATTTGAACATTTCATTATTGCAAAGTGAACTATGGCTGTTACCATTGCCGGACGTCTGGAGCGGGAGGCTGCGGACCGAGACCAATGGGAGTGAAGATGAACAAGATCGCTTTTTTCCTGTCTGCAGGATTGACCAGCCTGTCCTTATCCGTCCCGGCCATGGCCGCCACGAAGATCCAGTGGTGGCATGCGATGGGCGGCGAGAATGGCGCGAAGCTTGAACAGATCGCCAAGGGCTTCAACGCATCTCAGTCCGATTATGAGATCGTGCCGGTCTATAAGGGCACCTATGACGAGACGCTGACCGGCGCGATCGCTGCGTTTCGTGCCAAGCAGCAGCCGGCAATCGTCCAAGTCTATGAAGTCGGCACCGGCACGATGATGGCCGCACAGGGGGCGGTCTACCCGGTTTACCAGCTGATGAAAGACGAAGGCGAGGCCTGGGACCAGAGCAAATTCATTGCCCCGGTCGTCGGTTATTACTCGGACACCAGCGGCAATGTCCTATCGCTGCCCTTCAATTCCTCGACGCCGATCATGTATTACAACAAGGACGTCTTCAAGAAGGCCGGGCTCGATCCGGAAACGCCGCCGAAAACATGGGCGGAGGTGGAATCCTTCTCGCGGACCATCATGAAATCGGGTGCGGCCAAATGCGGCTTCACCAGCGCCTGGATCTCCTGGATCCAGACCGAAAATCTCAATGCCCTGCACGACAAGCCGTACTCCACCAAGGCTAACGGTTTCGGCGGCCTGGACGCCGAATTCACCTTCAACAACGATCTGACAATCCGCCATTGGGACAATTTGAAGAAGTGGCAGGACGAAGGTCTGTTCAAATTCGGCGGGCCTGTCGGCGGCGACAATGCGCCTCCGATGTTCTATTCGCAAGAATGCGCGATGTATATGAACTCGTCGGCCGGCCGGGCCGGCGTCATCAACAACGCCAAAGGCTTCAAAGTCGGTTTTGCACCGCTTCCTTTTTACGATGACGTCATCAAGCAGCCGCTCAATTCGATCATCGGCGGCGCCACCCTCTGGACGCTGAAGGGCCGTCCGGAAGAGGAATATAAGGGTGTGGCGAAGTTCTTCACCTACCTGCAAAAGCCGGAGGTTCAGGCCGACTGGCATCAGTTCTCCGGCTACCTGCCGATCACCGAAGCTGCCTATAAACTCGGCCAGGACCAGGGTTACTATGAGAAAAACCCCGGCGCCGACATCGGCATCAAACAGCTGACGCGGGTGACGCCCACCGACAATTCCAAGGGCATCCGCTTCGGCAATTACGTCCAGGTGCGCGGCATCATCGACGATGAGTTTGCCGCTTTGCTGGGTGGAAAGAAGACGGCGAAGGAAGCGGTCGATTCCGTCGTCGCACGCGGCAACGAACAGCTTCGCGATTTCGAGTCCGCCAACTAATGGGCACCGCGACGGGGGCTGGCGAAAGACCGGCCCCCGTTTCCCATCCGTCAGTGTGAGGGCTCATGCAAACCAAACGGACCGTATTTCCCAACAAGCTTTTGCCTTACCTGCTCATTGCCCCCCAGATTTGCGTGACCGTGGTATTCTTTCTCTGGCCTGCGGCAACGGCCTTCTGGCAATCCTTCCTGCGCGAGGATGCCTTCGGCTTCAAGACGATCTTCGTCTGGTTCGAAAACTACCGGCGGCTTTTTGCCGATCCGATCTATATCAATGCCTTCGGCCACACGCTGATCTTCGCCATTCTGGTGACGGTGCTGTCGACGTCGATCGCGCTGCTTCTGGCGGCCGCGGCAATGCGCGTGCTCCGCACCTCCCGAATTTATTCGACCCTGCTGATTTGGCCCTATGCCGTCGCCCCGGCGATTGCCGGCATTCTCTGGTGGTTCATGTTCAATCCGTCGATCGGCATCGTCGCCTATATGCTGCGGTCGATGGGCGTCGATTGGAACCATCTGATCAATCCCAACGACGCGATGATCCTGATCGTGATCGCCGCCACCTGGAAACAGATATCCTATAACTTCTTGTTTTTCCTGGCTGCGCTGCAGTCCGTGCCCCGCTCGCTTCAGGAGGCCGGCGCCATCGATGGGGCCGGGCCGACCAAGCGTTTCTGGACGATCGTCTTCCCGCTGATCTCGCCGACGACCTTCTATTTGATCGTCATCAATATCGTTTACGCGATGTTCGATACGTTCGGGATCGTCCATGCGACCACCCAGGGCGGGCCGGCGCGCGCAACCGAGATCCTGGTCTATAAGGTCTATTTCGACGGTTTCATCGGGCTGAATCTAGGCTCGTCGGCGGCGCAGTCCGTCATTCTGATGGTGATCGTCGTCGCCCTGACGGCGGTGCAGTTCCGCTTCATTGAACGCCGCGTGCAATATTGAGGGAGCCCGAGGATGGTTGAAAATCGCCCTTTCCTGAATTTTCTGGCCCATCTTGTGCTGATTCTCGGCGTCACAATCGTTGTGTTTCCGGTCTACGTCGCTTTCATCGCATCGAGCCACGGGCCCAATGACTTCTTGTCGGGCGTCGTGCCGCTGACCCCGGGAAGCCACATCATCGAGAACTATTCGACGATGCTGTCGTCGGGGATGACAAGCTCGGGAGCGCCGCCAATCGGGCCGATGATGATCAACTCGCTGATCATGGCGGTCGGCGTCGCCGTCGGGAAGATCGCCATCTCGATCCTTTCGGCCTTTGCCATCGTCTATTTCCGGTTTCCGTTCCGGACCTTGGCATTCTGGATGATTTTCATCACGCTGATGCTGCCGGTCGAGGTGCGCATCGTGCCAACGTACAAGGTCGTCGCCGACCTCGGGATGCTGAACAATTACGGCGGCCTCATCATTCCGCTGATCGCCTCGGCAACGGCGACCTTCCTGTTTCGCCAGTTCTTTCTGACGGTGCCTGACGAATTGATGGAGGCCGCGCGTGTCGACGGGGCAGGGCCGATGAAGTTCTTCCGCGATATTCTGCTGCCGCTGTCGATCACCAACATCGCCGCCCTGTTCATCATCCTCTTCGTGCTCGGCTGGAACCAGTATCTCTGGCCGCTCATCATCACCACCGACCAGAGCTTCTATACCGTCGTGATGGGAATTCAGCGCATGGCAGCGGTTGCCGATGCCGAGCCGCGCTGGAACCTCGTGATGGCAGCGGTCATTCTGGCCGCCCTGCCGCCCATCCTCGTCATCGTCGCCATGCAACGCCTTTTTGTCAAAGGCCTAGTCGAAACGGAGAAATGAAATGGCCACGATCAATATCATCGACGTCAAGAAGAACTATGGTGCCGTTCCGGCTGTCAAAGGCATTAACCTGTCGGTTGCAGACGGCGAACTGATCGTGCTCGTCGGTCCCTCCGGCTGCGGCAAATCAACCCTGCTTCGCATGGTTGCCGGGCTGGAAACGATCAGCGAAGGCGATGTCGAGATTGCCGGCCGCAATGTGAACAAGGCGGAGCCGGCCGACCGCGACATTGCGATGGTCTTTCAAAACTATGCGCTTTATCCGCATATGACCGTGCGCGGAAATCTCGAATATGGTTTGAAAAACCGCGGCACCGAACGGGCGGAAATCAACCGCCGCGTGGCGGAGGCCGCCGAGATCCTGGAAATCGGACCGATGTTGGATCGCAAACCTCGCGAACTCTCCGGAGGGCAGCGCCAGCGTGTGGCGATGGGGCGCGCCATCGTCCGCGAGCCGGCCGCCTTTCTGTTCGACGAGCCGCTCTCCAATCTCGATGCCAAGTTGCGGGTGCAGATGCGCGTCGAAATTCGCCGGCTGCAACGGCGTCTGAAGACCACCAGCATCTACGTCACCCACGACCAGCTTGAAGCGATGACCCTTGCGGACCGGCTGGTCGTGATGAACGGTGGCCTCGTCGAACAGGTCGGCACGCCGGTGGCGGTCTACGATCGACCGGCGAGTTTGTTTGTCGCCAGCTTCATCGGCTCGCCGCCTATGAACCTTGTGCCGGTCGACGTGCTCAGGGCCGCCGACAGAGCAGGCACCCTGGCATTGCCTGCCGGCACCGACATGGTCGGCCTTCGCCCCGACGCGTTGCTCGTCACCGAGCCGGCGGAGCCGACCGTTCGCCTGAATGCGACGGTCGAGTTGCTCGAGCCGATCGGCGGAGAAAGCCACCTGCATGTGCGATTGGGTGAGAGTCAGCGGACAGTCGTCCTGACGGTGCCGGGCCGCCCGGACTTTGCCGAGAATGCGAATATCGACGTTTTCGCCCGTGTTGATGCGATGCACCCTTTTAACAGCAATACCGGAAAACGCACGGATTGACGCGGGATTTTTATTTCTTCATCCAGCAGAAGACGACGAAAGAGATGAGACGATGACGACCGTAGAGCCGCGATCAGGCCCGCCACGCAGTGAAATTCAGGCGCATCGGGGCGCCTCTGCGGTGGCGCCCGAAAATACCATTGCTGCCTTTCGGGCAGCCGCCGAACAAGGCGCGGAATGGGTCGAACTCGACGTCGCCCTTCTTGGCGATGGCACCCCGGTGGTGATCCACGATGTTTCAATCGATCGCTGCTCATCGTCAAAGGGAAATCTTGCCGACCTCACTGCGTCGGATCTCAAGACCATCGACGCCGGCGCATGGTTCGGCTCGCAATTCGAGGGGGAACCGCTGCCGACGCTGGCGCGGGTCGTCTCGGCCCTCGGCGAATTTGGCCTCAACGCCAATGTCGAGATCAAGCAGCATGCCCATCACAAATCGCTCGACCAACTGGTCAATGTCGTCGATCAGCATCTGAAGGCAGGGGCGCCGCACACCAGGATCATGATCTCGAGCTTTGATGCCGCTGCGCTGAAAGGAATGCATGCGCTCGATCCAAGTTACGAGCTCGCCATGCTGTGGAGCAAGGTGCCTGCGGATTGGCTGGATATCCTTCGGTCGATCCCGGCAACGACCATCCATCTTGACTATAAGGCTCTCAGTATCGGGTTTCTCGAAGAGGCCGTTCGTTGCGGCATCAAGGTGCGGGCGTGGACCTGCAACGACCCAAGGCGGCTCGCATCTTTCTGGGACGCGGGTTTGACCGGCGTGATAACAGACGATCCCAGTGTCTACCTCACCTAAGGAGCGGCGATGGGGCAGCGGATCATATCGAGCCGGCAACGCGAGATCCTTGCGCTGATCGAGACCGAAGGTGTTCAGTACATCGAGGAGCTGGCACGTCGGTACGATTTGACGACGCAGACCATTCGTCGCGATATCAATGCCTTATGCGATCTGGGGCATGCGCGGCGCTTCCACGGCGGCGTCGACCTGCCGGTCGAGGGCAGCAACATCTCGCTCAATGCCCGCGCCCAGCTCAACCGGCGGGCCAAGCGGCTTATCGCAAAACGCGTCGCCGCCGACATCGGGGCGGAGGCGACCGTGTTTCTCGGCATCGGCAGCACGGTGCAATTCGTTGCCGACGCGCTGCGCGATCACCAGGGTCTGACGGTGATCACCAACAACATTCACGTCGCCTTGAGCCTGTGCGACGCCCCGAGTGTCGAGGTCCATTTGACCGGCGGTCTTTTGCGACACGATGACCGCGACGTGGTCGGCACGGATGTGATCCGGTTCGTCGAAAAATTCTATGCAACCCACGCCGTGGTCGGCGCAGGTGCTCTGAGCCCGCTCACCGGCCTGATGGATTTCAGCTACAGCGAAGCCCAGATCACCAACGCGCTTCTTGAAAATTCACAAACACAGATTCTCGCCGCAGATGTCAGCAAGTGGACACGCACCGCCTCCGTGCGGGTTGCGCCATTCAGCAAACTCACCCGTTTTTACACGGATCGACTGCCCGGCGAAGCGTCGGCCGCCAATGCCCTCGCCGAAAGCGGGTTGGACGTGGTGACATGCAGCGAGGAGACGACATGAGCTACGTGGACCTGGCGCCATCAGCGCGGGAGCTGCAGGACGTGCGCTACCTGTTCACCGACATCGACGATACCCTGACGACAGAGGGCAAACTTCTGCCGCAGACCTTTGAGGCTTTGTGGGATCTCAGCCGGGCCGGCATTGCCGTCGTGCCGGTCACGGGCGGCTCAGCCGGCTGGTGCGAACATATCGTCCGCGCCTGGCCGGTGGCCGCCGTCATCGGCGAAAGCGGCGCATATTGCGTCACCCGCCGGGATGGCGACGTCGTCTTCGACTTTTGGGAGGATGGCGTCCTGCAGGGCGAGCGCCAACGCCGGCACCTGCAGGCGATCAAAGCGCTGATCACGCAAAAGAGCAGGCCGTTCAGGATCGCCCACGACCAGGTCTTCCGGCTGGCGGATGTCGCAATCGACATACAGGGTCACGATCCGCACGAGGTCGAGGATCTGGCGTCCAGCATCAGGGCCATGGGCGGAACGGTGGCGATCAGCTCCATCCACATCAACACCTGGATCGGCGACTACAACAAGAGATCGATGAGCGAGCGGGTTCTGACCGGCCTGTTTGGTGTCGATCCGACTGAGACGCCCACCGTGACCGCCTTCGTCGGCGACTCTCGAAACGACGCGCCGATGTTCGGCTTTATCCGCAATTCCTTCGGGGTCAACAATATCATCCCGGTCCTGCCGCACCTGCAATTCGCGCCCAAGTGGGTCTCCTCGCAGCCCGCCGGACTTGGCTTTGCCGATATTGCCCACTCGATCCTGCACGCGGTCGGCGAAGTTTCGCAATAAGCCGTGGCGGATATCAACGCTTAAGAAGAATTGGTCCCTCCTCAGCTTTTGACCGAGCCGGCGGTCATGCCCGCCAGGAAATAGCGTTGGGCAACCAGGTACAGCACCAGCAGGGGCAGGGAGCCGAGCACGCTCATCGCCATCATTTCATTCCATTCGAAAGCGTGCTGGCCCATCAGCAGCTGGATGCCGATCGGAACGGTTCTGAGATCCATCGACTTTGTCAGCGTCAGGGCGAAGAGGAATTCGTTCCACGCCAGCAGAAACGTGTAGACCGCCGTGGCGACGATCCCGGGAATGGAGACGGGCACGATGACACGCCAAAGCGCCGTCCAGCTCGAGCCGCCGTCGACAAGCACGGCCTCGTCCAGCTCTTTCGGCAGGGTGTTGAGATAGCCCGTCATCAGCAGCACCGCGTAAGGCAGTGTGAAGACCATGTAGGTGAGGATCAGTGCCAGATAGGTGTCGAAAATCCTGAACGCGACGACCATGCCGAAATATGGAATGAGAAGCGTGATCGGCGGAACGGTCTGGGTGCTGATGATGAAGATGTTCAAGGTGTTCTTGAAGCGGAACGAATAGCGGCTGAAGCCGTAGGCAGTCAGGATGGCGATGACGAGGGTCAGGCAGGTGACGACGCCGGCGACGAAGTAGCTGTTGATGAAGAACCGTACCTTCACCGGATCGTTGAAGATTGTCAGATAGGCGGCCACGGTGAAATCCTCCGGCAGAAGCCGCGGCGGAAGGGCGAAGATTTCCGTGTTCGATTTCAGCGAGCTGAAAAACATCCACACGATCGGGAAGGTCGAAAAGACGAGGCCGACCGCCAGCCCGAGATAGGTCAGGATGGTCGGCAGGGCCGAGCTTTTGAAGGAACGCTTTGCCATGGCGGTCACCTGCGCTGCTGGTGTTTGATGTAGAAGTAGGTGACGCTCATCGAAATGATGAGGATGATCATCGCACTCGCCGAAGCCAGAGAGAATTCATACTGGGAGAAGGCGAGCTTGTAGGTGAAGGTGGACAGAACCTCCGTCGAATAGATCGGGCCGCCACCGGTCGTCATCCAGACGAGCGGAAAAACCTGCATCGTCCAGATGAAATCGAGAAGCGCGATGCTGATGATGATCGGCATCAGCTGCGGAATGGTGATGTACCAGAATTTTTCCAGTTCATTGGCGCCGTCGATCCCGGCCGCCTCGTAAAGCTCCTTCGAAATGCCCTGGAGACCGGCGAGCAGGCTGACCATGTAAAGCGGATAACCCGCCCAGATGTTGGCAAAGGTCAGGGCGTGAATGGCGGTGTGGGTCGACGAGAACCACTCGACTTTGAAGTTGATGATATGGAGCGCCATCAGCACGCTGTTGACGACGCCGTTCGGGTCGAGCAGCAGGCGCCAGATGATGGCGATGATGACGGCCGTGAACAGCCACGGCAGGATGAAGAGCACACGTAATATGCTCCGGATCAGCGGATCGACGCGGTTGGTGTTCAGCAACAGCGCAAAGGCCAGGCCGATGATGAAGTGGAAGACGACGCTCATGATCGTGAAATACATCGTCTGGCCGACCGACTGCCAGAAGACCGGATTTTCGAAGATGGTCAGGTAATTCTGGACGCCTGCGAATGCAGCGTCCTTTTTCATGATGGCGCCGTCCATCAATGAATATTTGAAGACCATCACCATCGGGAACAGCATCAGCAGAACAAGCAAAAAGGTGGCCGGCGACACGTAGAAATACGGCACCAGCTTCCTCAAGGTGCTGTAACGAAGCCATCTTTTTTTCCGCGCGTTGAGTTGCGCAACCACCAGAGCCGGAGCGGAATGATTCATGAGCTGTGACTTCCCATTCTGCCGAGATTTGACGACTTACGCCGGCAGCGCCACGTCGCGCTGCCGGCGGTCTCGTGAAAGTGATGTGCTTAGTCTTTGGTTTGATGCATCTCGTTATCCCGCAACCGCTGCGCACTTCCGGGCGACAGGCATCAGAACTTCGCGAGCCAGGCCTTCTCGGTATTGGCAGCCGCGTCCTTGGCCGACTGGCCACCGTCGAACATCTTCTGAACTTCGACGTTCATGTCGCGCATCAGTTCTTCGGCAACCGGAAGGCCGACGAATTCGTTGGCAGGATAGCCGCTCTGGAAGATTTTGAAAGCTTCGGCGAAGATCGGGTCCGATGCCACGAAGTCCGGCTTGGCATGGACGTTGCCGGGGAAGGCGTTGGCAATCGACACCAGGCGGCCGTTGACGTCCGGGCTCATCAGATATTCCACCAGCTTCCAGGCTTCTTCCTTGTGCTTGCTGCCCTCGCTGATGCCGATGCCCCAGGATGCATAGGGCATGCCGCGTTTGCCCGTATAGCCGTCGGTGGCCGGCAAGGCGGAGATGCCGAATTTGAGCTTCGGATTGCGTTCGCGGATGAGATTCACATGGGCGAGGGAATCGACCATCATGCCGACGCGGCCGTTGACGAATTCCTCGACCTTGTCCTGTTCCTTCTTGGCGAAAATGCCGGGAGAAATAACGCCTTCCTTGTTGAGGGAAGCCAGATAATCGAGCGTGCCGACGACGGCCTCATTTTCGAGGTCAGGCTTGCCGTCCTTCATCATCGAGGCGCCGGAGGCCCAGACCCAGGACATCACGTCGTTCTGGATTCCGCTCGGAGACTGCAGCGATAGCGGCAGAACCCAGCCATACTGGTTCTTTGACGCGTCGGTCATCTTCTTGGCGGCTTCGGCAAATTCCGTGCGCGTGGTCGGCAGCTTGTCGACGCCCGACGCCTTGGCGATATCGAGGTTGACGAAGACCGGATAGACGAAGGATGCCAGCGGGAACATCACGCTCTTGCCGTCGACCTTGACGATATCGGTGATCTGGCTCTTGTCGTATTTCGCCTTCTCCATCAGTTCGTCCATGGAGGCGATCGCGCCCTGCTTGGAGAGACCGTTGACCCAGGCGCCATCCAGGCCGACGACGTCGCTTAAGGTCCCGGAGGCGGCGCCGACGACGATCTGGTCACGGGTCGTGGCATAGGGACCGCTGACGAGCGTCACCTTGATGCCGGGATTTGCCGCCTCGAAATCGTTCATGATGCCGCGCAGTGCACCGGACGGCATTTCCGGTTCCCACCATTGAATGAATTCGATGGTGGTGTCGGCGAATGCCGAGGTGGCGCAAAGCGCCCACACCGCCACGGCAGCCTGCATGGTCACGCTGAATTTTCTGATATTCATCTGTGCCTCCCATAGATTTTCAGTGATCGATCCTCCTCAAGACCGTAGGCAAATTAGGTTCCCTGAGGTGCCTGTCTGTCAATGGAGAAATGCGATGCGGAAAAAAATCGACGTCCGCATGGGTGATGTATCCTTTGCTAAATATTTGATAATAAAACATATTATGAAGCATCGAGGCCGATATTTTTTCGGAGAATTTGTATTGCTTGTGATGCATTTTTTCTTTACTTTCGTAAACAAATGAAAGTTTTCAGCCACCGGCATAGGAGGGGAACAGACGGAGGGAGGCAATTATTTCCTGTTTAGAAAGGCAGTGCCGCCAGTGCGATTATCAAATAGATCCAGCGTGATCATCCCGTCGTTAAGGAACTGAATGGCCAAGAAGAGTTATAAATCGATGGATGATTTCGCGACCGCCTCCGGCGTGTCGCGTCCGACGCTGTCGAAATATTTCAATGATCCCTCGCAGATTAAAGAGGTGACACGCAAACGTATCGAGGCGGCTCTCAAGAAGTCGAATTTCGAGCCGAACCTTTTCGCGCGGCATCTCAATCGCAAACGGACCAGGAATATCGGGATCCTGGTCCCGACCATGTCGGACCCCTTTTATGTGCAGGTCGTGTCGCTGATCGAGCTCGAGTTGCGCGACAAAGGATTTTGGCCGGTCCAGATCTCGTCGCACACGCGGCCGGAACTGGAGGCGGAGGCGGTGCGGACCTTGCTGTCGCTGAAGGTGGCCGGCGCGATCGTGGCGCCGCTCGGGGCCGGTTCGCGCCGCTCCGCGCTGGAAAGGCTGAAAGACGCGATCCCTGTCGTCTGCTTCGACAATCCTGCCAGCGGCGATCTTCCTTACGTCGGCAACGACAACGCCCAAAGCATGGCAGCCATTGTGCAATATCTCTGCCGGTCCGGTGAGCCGCCGATATTCCTGGAAATTCCGCATCTGACGGAAAACGCCGGCGAGCGGCAGGCGAGCTACCGTGCGACCATGACAAGGGAAGGGCATTCGCCGCTGGTCATCGATTGCGACGCACCGCCGTCCTGGGAGTTCGAGCGCCTCGGATACGAGCAGATGCAGAGGATTCTCGCGCGTGGCGGCCTACCGGGCAAAACTCTGCTCTGCGCCAACGACCGCTTCGCTTTCGGCGCCATGGCGGCGGCCTTCGCATCCGGCCTGAAAATCGGCCGCAGCGACGGCTGCGATGTGCGGATTGCCGGGCACGACGACCACCCGCTCAGCCGATATACCTGCCCGTCGCTGACGACGATGGCCCAGAACGCACCGGAGATCGCGGCAAAGTCCGTGGAACTGTTGCTTTCTCATATTGAAAGCGAGGACGAGGGGACTACCCCTTCAACGAACAGGGTGATCCTGGAAGCGACGCTGGTGATGCGCGACTCGGCTTGAGATCAGTCGTCGGTTGCAGTTGAACGGGCCAGCGCAGGGTCCATGGCGCGCCATGCCGTTGCAATGGCTTCAAGAGCCTCCTGGGCCTCCGGAATGGCCCGCCGCTTCGAGACGAAGCCATGGATCTGTCCGGGCCATGTCCGGCTTGTCGCCTGGGCTTCCGAACTGAGCCGCTCGGCATAGAGGGCTCCTTCGTCGAAAAGCACGTCGTGACCGGCAAGGATGACGACGGCGGGCGCCACGCCCGCCAGCGACGCCGCCCGCAGCGGCGAGGCTCGCCAGTCGGACCCGCTTGCGGTGTCCGGCAAATAGTGGTCGCGGAACCATCGCATCGCCGCTGCCGTCAGGCCGAAGTCTTCTGCGTAACGCAAATAGCTGTCGGTTGCCTGCAACTGGTCGGTCACCGGATAGATTAGCACCTGGCCGATGACGGCAGGCACCTGTCCGTCCCGCGCCAGAAGAGCGATGACAGCGGCGAGATTTCCGCCGGCGCTGTCGCCGCCAACGACAATTCGTGCCGGATCGATGCCGAGTGCATCAGCCTGATCCCTCATCCAGATGAGCGTGGCCGCACAGTCCTCGATCGCTGCCGGAAATGGATGTTCCGGGGCGAGGCGATAGTCGGGCGAAACCACGACGGCGCCAGCCATATTGGCAAGGCTCCGGCAGATGTCCTCATGGGTTTCAGGCGCGCCGATTACAAAGCCGCCGCCATGAAGATACAGCAAGGCGGGGGCCTGCTGGCGCGGCGCGGCGCGGCCGCGCCAGATCTTCAAACGGGTTGCGCCGACATGTCTTTCCAGGATCTCCGCCACATCCTCGAGCGGCCACTGGATATCTGCGAAACCGTCCAGATACTGTTGCCGCGCCAGCGCCGGCGTACAGCTTTCCACCGGCTCCTGCGACTCGCCGGGCCAGGCCAGTGCGCGTCTTGCGGATTCATCCAGTTGCGTCATGCGAGCAGGCTCCTTGCTTCGTCTTCCCGCAATTCGCTTGGCTGGGCGACAGTATCCGGAATGGTCTGGGCGACACCGGTTTCACCTGCCCGGAGGATTGCTTCCATGACATCGAGCACATGCAGCGCGAGATCGCCTGAAGCACGTGGCGCTTGGCCTTCGATGATGGCGCGGGCGAGCTCGGCAAGGCCAAGCATGCGATAATTGGCGCGGTCCGGTGCCGCGATCGGCCAGTTGACGGCACCGAAGAGTGCGACTGACGTATCGGTTTCCTCCCAAGGCGCGCCACGGTCGGAGAGCGCAATGCGGCCGCCGAAATTGTCGGGGTCGGGCAGGCGCAGCGAGCCTTCGGTGCCATGCAGTTCGATGGGGTGGTTGGAATGGCGGAAGACGTCCCAGGAAGTGCCAAAGGTAACCGTGGCGCCGCAATCGAATTCCAGCAGCGAAAGCACGCTGGTCGGTGTGCCGACTTTGAACGTGGTGCCCTGTTTCGGCCCTTCGGCGGTAATGAGCCGCTCTTCCTGCCCGCTTGTGGCGACGGCCTGCACACGGCGGATCGGCCCCATCAGATTGACCATCATCGTCAGATAATAGGGGCCCATGTCCATCACCGGGCCTGCGCCGGCCTGGTAGTAGAAGCCGGGGTCCGGATGCCAATGCTCCATGCCGCGGCCCATCATGAAGGCTGTTCCCGTCACCGGCCTGCCGATGGCGCCGGCTTCCATCTGCCGCCGGGCATAGCGTCCGGCCGCTCCCAGGAAGGTGTCCGGGGCCGAACCGAGCATGAGATCCTTTTCGGCAGCAGCGCCCACCAGCAGGCGGCCTTCCGCGGCCGTGACGCCGAGCGGCTTTTCGGTGAACACATGTTTGCCCGCCGACAGCGCCCGCATCGACACGTCGAAATGCGCGGCCGGGATCGTCAGGTTGAGGATCAGGTCGATATTCCTGTCGTCGATAAGGGCATCGACCTCTGCTGCCCGCAGGTTGAACTCGGCTGCACGGCGCCTGGCGGCGTCTGCATTGATGTCCGCACAGGCGGTGATTTCGACGCCGCGAAACAGCGGCGCGTTGCGCATATAGGCGAGCGAAATGCTGCCGCATCCCACAACGCCGATCCTGAGTGTCTGTGCCATTGAAGAACCTGACCTTGCCGTTCCAAGCGCGGAGTGCCGCGGATGCACGTTGAATTCGCGAGCAATAAATTATGTTGACGCACGCTAACATTTTCCCCTACGAAATGACAAGACGTTGGGAAGCGTCGCAATTCCCGGAGGCAAAGCCCTTCGTAGGGCCGCGATGATCGCCTGCGTGGAGCTCCTTCGATTTCGGTTGTCATCAACGAATAGGTCAGGACCAAGTTATGCACGATGCTGCGCTGAAGATCGGCTGCCAGACATTCACTTGGGAGATGCTGGGCAAGGGGTGGAGCGGCGGGCCGGACGATCTGGTGCGCGCCATCGCCGATGGCGGATATGCCGGTCTCGAAATCACCGACACGATGATCGGTCACTACGCGCTTAAGCCTGTCGACTTTGCCCGGACGCTTGCGGAGGCCGGTTTGACACTGGTTTCCTTTGCCTTCGGCTCCGCCAGCGGTTTCACGGTGACGGAAAAGATCGCTTCCGATCTGGAGACGGCCCGGCGATGGGTGGATTTCGCGGCGAATTTTCCCGGTGCGATGGTCTCGATGGGATCGGCCACAGTCGTTTCGGATGGGCCGCGCGAGGACAAGTTCGCCATCGCGGCGGAGTGCTATAATCGCGCGACCGAGATCGGACGGTCGGCCGGCGTCGCCGTCGCCGTCCACCCTTCCTCGCACCACAATACGCTGCTCTTCACCAGAGCCGACTATGACCGGCTGTTTGCTCTCCTGGAACCACGCGTGGGTTGGGTGCCGGATACCGGCCATATCCTGCGGGGCGGCCAGGAGATCGGCGATACGCTTTCGGCCTACCGGGACCGTATCCGCTACGTGCATCTGAAGGATGTCGACGCCGGCGGGATCTGGGCGATGCTCGGCGAAGGCGTCTGCCACGTGCCCGCCGTGATTTCGGCAGTTCGGGCGGCGCCGGAGTTTACCGGCTGGATCGTGGTGGAGGAAGAGTCGGGCCATGCCGGAACCGATCCTGCCGCCGCCGTTCGCAAGAATCGCGAGACGCTTCGACGACTGGGGTTTTAGCCGATCTCGTCCCCCTGGCGCCGAGCGCCATAGAGCCGCGGCAAAGCCTCTCCCGGCTCGCTTCTCCCGTGAAGAGAGAGGCTGAAGATCACGCGTAACGGACCTCCACGCCGAGTTTCTCCAGCCGGTGGCGGATGCTGTGCGGCATGTTGCTGTCGGTGATGATCAGGTCGACGCGCGACAGCGAGAAGGCTTTCGAGGAGGCGCCGATATCGAACTTGCTCGAATCCGCCACCAGCACGACGCGCCGGGCCATGCGAACCAGGTTGCGCTTGGTCCGCGCAATATCCTCGGAGACATCGACGACGTCGAAGGCCTGATCGATCGCATGGGCGCTGACGAAGGCCTGGTGGGCGACGAGCCCGCCGACCGCCTTGTCGGAATCCGAGACGATCGTGCTGACGGTGCTGGGAAACACCCGGCCGCCAATCATGTGGACGTCGAGCCCCGGCCGGTACATCAGATGCTGGGCGATGTTCATCGCCGTCGTCGCCACCACGACGTTGTTGACCGGCGGCATCTGCATGGCCACCTGCAGCAGCGTCGAGCCGCTGTCGAAGACGATCGACTGGTTGTCGATGATCTGCCGCGCTGCCACCTGAGCAATGCGCCGCTTCGCATCGAAATTGCGCTGCATGCGCTCCTCGAAGGCTGCGGCCGGCGAGTCGGACGGCAGGGCGATTGCTCCGCCATGCGTTTTGATCAGCTGCTTCTTCGCGTCCATGATTTCGAGATCGGAGCGGATCGTGACTTCCGAAACCTCAAAGAATTCCGCGAGCTGGCGGGTGCGGGCCTGACCGACTCGTTGAAGTTCCAGCATGATCTGCTGCCGCCTCTGTTCTGCAAGCATGTTCGATCCCGGCTGCGGCGCGCCTCGTTGTGATAAGGCGACTTTTGAAAAACGAAAGACAACCGCCTGATGCTGCGGCTTATGCTGCATAAATAGCCTTCAGCAGCAAAAAATGCACGTCAAAAATTCTCTTTCCGCGTGAAAACGAAAGAATTCGAAATATTGAACATTTGTTTGTTTTCGAGTTAGGGTTTTTCAACAACGCCGCCGGCATTTTCGACGCCGCAATCGCAAAGGAAGCATCGCCATGGGTCTCGGAACGAAAGTCCGCCTCGCACGCCTGTTCTCAAACCCATCGGGGCATTTGTTTGGGGGCGCGGTCGATCATTTTGTCGGTTATGGCAATGTTCGCGAGGGCGGGCTTGCCGATCTGCCGGGCGCGCTCAGACGCGTGATGGCGGGAGGCCCCGACTACATCAGCATCCAGCCCGGCGCGGCGCGCCACCTCTGGTCGGATTATGCCGGAAAGGCCGCCCTCGTCATTCAGGGCGGCTGCTTCACCGCCGACGACCGGATTCGCCAACTCATCGCCACTCCGGAAGACGCGGTGCGTTATGGTGCGGACGCGCTGGCCGTCGCCATTCCGGTGCGCGGCGCCACCGAAGGAGAGTATATCCGCTGGCTGACCGACACGGTCAACGCTGCCGCCCGCTTCGAAATGCCGGTCGTCGCCCATGTCTATCCCCGTGATTTCTCCGACGGCGGCAAGATCGTGTTCACCCCGGATGAGATCGCCTATGCGGTGCGCATCGGTTTCGAAGCCGGCGTCGACGTGATCAAGGTCGGCTACACCGGGGATTTCGAATCCTTCCGCGAGACCGTCGCGACCTGCCCGATTCCGGTGGTGATTGCCGGCGGCCCGAAGACCGATACGCTGCTCGGCGCGCTCGTCCAGACATCGGAAGCCTTGCGCGCCGGCGCCAAGGGCGCGGTCGTCGGCCGTAACCTCTGGGGTCACGGCGATACGACCATGGCCGCGCGCGCCTTCAAATTCGTTATTCACAATGGCATGGCGCCGGAGGAAGCGCTGGCGGCCGCCGGTGCTTGAGACGTGTCGCGCCCGCTCCAGGTTCTAGGCTTCGGCGCCCTTGCCATCGATGACATTATCTATGTCGATCGCGGGCTTTCGGCCGGCAAGGGGAAGGTGACGAAACGGGCCACGGACCATGGCGGCAATGTTGCGACGGCCCTTGTTGCCGTCGCTCGGCTTGGCGGGCGCGCCGGCTTTATCGGCTGGCTCGGCGAGGATGCTGCGACCGATCCGGCCGGCGCCGAACTCGAGCGTGAGGGCGTCGACATATCCCTGGCGCCCCGCCACGCCGCTGCCGCGCCGATCCGCTCCGTGATCACCGTCGCTCCTAACGGCGACCGGTTCATAGCCTATGACGACGATGTGCTGCACGGAACATCCGATGCGCTGCCCGATGACGTTTTGATGCGGGCCCCAGTCCTGCTGATCGACGGTTATGCCACGCATTCGGAAAGCGTCGTGGCGCGGGCGCGAGCACTCGGGCTTGCCGTGATAGCCGATATCGAATGGACGGTGGGTGCCGCGACGGACGGGCTCCTCGCCTTCGCCGACCATCTGGTGCTGCCACTCGCTTTCGCCAGAGAGTACACCGGTGAAGATGATCCAACGATCATCCTGGAGAAGCTCTGGTCAGCGGAGCGGTCCGCTGTCGTGCTGACCGATGGCGAACGAGGAACCTGCCTCCGCCAGAAAGGCGATCCCACCCGCTGGCTTTTGCCGGCCTATCAGGTCCAGGCGGTCGACACGACCGGCGCCGGCGACTGTTTTCATGGGGCCTACGCTCTTGCCCTTGCCGAGGGCAAAACCCCGCTTGATTGTGTAGCCTATGCCACAGCGACGGCTGCCATTTCCGTGACCGCACGCGGAGGGCGCCGGGGCCTGCCGGACAACCGGACCTGCCTGGCATGGATGGCGGGGGAAAATGCGCCGGTGCCGCGCCCGATTCCGGGATGCCACGATTAGCGTGCAACTGGTCGGTGTCGAATTTGTGGGCCGCCTGAGCAAAACAACATCTTGATCGCAGGGTTTAAAGGTCCTTAACGGCGACCGCGCTGGCCATAAAAGTTACGCGCGTAAAAATATTTTAGCGCGCATAATAATTCTATTTTTCGGATCAAACGTGATATATTTCAAATGGATACGGTGAGATACCCGACAAGGTGCGCGCGGAATGCGATCGATTCTTTTGTTGACATTGAAGCTCAGGCCTGAGCTTTCTTGTCGAAAGGCTCGGAGGTGGCGGGAAGAGCGCCGGTCGAAACGTGAGCGGTGTGACACGGGAGGATGAGACGTGGCTGTGGTTGTACTGGACAAAATCTGCAAGACCTATGGAAACAGCTACCATGCGATCAAGGATCTGAGCCTGACGATCCATGACGGCGAGTTTCTGATTCTGGTCGGTCCGTCCGGATGCGGAAAATCGACTGCGCTCCGCATGATTGCCGGGCTTGAGGAAATCAGCAGTGGAACCTTGAGCATCGGCGGTCAGGATGTCGTCGATCTTGCGCCCAAGGACCGCGACATTGCCATGGTTTTCCAGAGCTATGCGCTTTATCCGCACATGACGGTGTTCGACAACATTGCCTTTTCGATGAAGCTGGCCGGAAAGACCAAGGCCGAGCGAACCAAGCGCGTTCACGAGATTGCCAAGATACTGCAGCTGGAAAGCCTGCTCGGCAACAAGCCCGCCCAGCTTTCCGGCGGCCAGCGCCAGCGTGTTGCGATGGGCCGCGCCATGGTCCGTGAGCCCGCGGCATTCCTGATGGATGAGCCGCTCTCCAACCTCGATGCCAAGCTGCGTGTTCAGATGCGCGCCGAAATCGCAAGCCTGCAGCGGCAGTTGGGGGTGACGACGATTTACGTGACGCACGACCAGACCGAAGCCCTGACCATGGGCGATCGCGTCGCGGTGCTGAAGGGCGGCGTGCTTCAGCAGGTGGATACGCCCAAGGCCCTCTATCACCGCCCGGTCAATGCGTTTGTCGCAGGCTTCATCGGCTCGCCGTCGATGAACCTGTTCGAAGGGCGTCTGGAGGGCATGCGGATCCATCTGCCGGGCTTCTCCATCCCGTTGTCCGACGGCGCCTTCGAGCGGGCTCCCGGCCTTTCCGCCTTCGAGGGAAAGGCGCTGATCTTCGGCGTTCGGCCGGAGGACCTCTACGACAGCCGGTTGCCGTCCGGGTCCTCCCATCCGACGATCCCGGTCGTCGTCAAATCGATCGAGGAGCTTGGCTCCGAGTTGATCGTGCATTTGAAAATCGACGCAGTTCGGATCGACTCGGGCGACCCCGACGCCGTCGAAGACCTAAGCGGTGCGGCCAACGCCGTCGCCCGCTTCGAAGCTGTCAGTACGGTCGAGGCAGGCCAATCGATCAATCTGGCAATCGATCCGGCGAAACTTCATTTTTTCCATCCTCAAACCCATGTGGCGCTGTGAAGCGAAGACGAAACCGGCGTTCATCTTCAACATCCGACCTAGAGGGGGTTATCGATGCCAGCAAAACAGGAACGGCGCCTTCGCATCGGCGTATTGGGGGCCGGCCAGATTGCCCAGGCGGCGCACTTCGAGAGCTGCACGAAGGCTGTGAATGCCGATCTCCATGCGATCTGCGACGTCGCCGCGGATCTCCGCGAACGAATGGCGATCACCCATGGAGCGGAAAAAACCTACGACGACTATGACAGGATGCTGGCCGACCCCGACCTTGATGCCGTGATCATCGCCACCGCCGATGCCTTTCACGTTCCGGCCTCGATCCGCGCCCTTCAGGCGGGCAAGCATGTGCTGTGCGAGAAACCCGTCGGTGTCACCGTCGAAGAGTGCCTTGAATTGAAGGCTGAAGTCGAGACGTCGGGAAAGGTGTTTCAGGTCGGGCATATGAAGCGTTTCGACGCGGGGCTTCAGGCGGCGAAATCCTTCATCCGCGACGAGATGGGCGAGATGGTTGCGTTGAAGGCGTGGTATTGCGACAGCACCCACCGCTATCCGATGACCGATGCGGTCCAGCCGCTGATCGTTTCAAGCGCCAATGCGCGAAAGCCCGCTGCCAATCCGAAAGCCGACCTGCGCCGCTACTACATGCTGGCGCATGGCTGCCACCTGATCGACACGGCGCGTTATTTTGCCGGCGACATCGTTGCCGTCACCGCGCGCCTGTCCGAGCGGGCCGGCATCTGGTGCTGGTTCGTCGATGTGGAGTTTGCCTCCGGCACGCTCGGCCATCTCGATCTCACCGTCCAGGTGCGCATGGACTGGCACGAAGGTTTCCAGATCTATGGTAAGAACGGCAGCATTTTGGGCAAGACCTATAACCCCTGGTACTACAAGACCAGCGAAGTCGACATTTTCCGGGAAGCCGACGGCGCGACCCATCGCGTTCTCGGCGCCGACGGTCATTTTTATCGCCGTCAGGTCGAAGGCTTCGCCCGCACCATTCTGGATGGCGCAGTGATGGAAGGTGCCGACATCGATGATGGCCTGGCCTCCGTCCGGGCTATGGTCGCCGTCGCGCGTTCTGCCGAAAGCGGCAAACCGGTCGCGCTGGCTGATGTCACGGGTGGCGTGTGATGAAGCTCGGCATCTTCGCAAAGACCTTCGAGGGAATGGAACCGGTAACCGTTCTCAACTCGGTCGCCGCGGCCGGGTTCACCTGCGCGCAATACAATATGGCCTGCTCCGGCCTTCCGCCGATGCCGGAGATCATCACGGAAGCCCAGGCCCGTTCGGTTGCCGAAGCGGCGCGCGAGAGCGGCGTCGAGATTGTCGCCGTTTCCGGCACCTTCAACATGATCCACCCGGATCCTGCCGTTCGCGAGGCCGGCCTTCGCAACTTGGCGACTCTGGCCGAGCGCAGCGCCGGCATGTCGACGACCTTGATCACGCTCTGCACCGGCACACGCGACCCCATCGATCAGTGGACGGCGCATGCCGACAACAATACGCCGGAGGCCTGGCAGGATCTCCTCGAGGCCATGGGGGCGGCCATCGAGATCGCCGAGCGCTACGAGGTCGATCTCGGCATCGAGCCCGAGCTTGCCAATGTCGTCGACTCGGCTGAGAAAGCCCATCGGCTGATCACGGCACTGAAGAGCCCCCGCATCAAGATCGTGCTCGATCCGGCCAATCTCTTCGAGGTCGCGACGCTGGATGAGCAGCGGAGCATCGTGTCTTCCGCCATCGACCTTCTGGCCGATCGGATCGTCATGGCGCATGCGAAAGACCGCAATCCGGACGGTAGGTTCGCGACCGCCGGCAAGGGTGTCCTCGACTACACGCATTATCTCGGCCGTCTCAAGGCGATTGGTTTTAACGGCAGTCTCGTCACGCATGGTCTTTCGGCCTCGGAGGCGGCCGGTGTAGCGGCCTTCCTGAAGAATATCCTCAATGGTCATTCTGCGGGGGCAGGAAGATGAGACGGGTTCAACCGTTCGAAACTAGCGACGGGGTCACTCTCAATGTGGATATGGCGGGCGAGGGTGCGTCTGTCATATTCCAGCATGGCCTATGCGGAGACGCGGCGCAGACCGATGAAGTCTTTCCGCTCGACGCGGGGTTTCGCCGGGTTACGATCGAAGCGCGCGGCCACGGACACTCCCAAGCCGGCAATCTGGAGCGGTTGTCGATCGCGACCTTCTGCGATGATATCGCCGCCTATATCGAGAAGAACCTTACGCCGCCGATCATGATCGGCGGCATCTCGATGGGTGCGGCGATCGCCTTGCGTCTCGCGGTCAAGCGGCCCGATCTCGTCAAGGCTCTGATCATCGCAAGGCCGGCCTGGCTGACGGCACCCGCGCCGGAGAATATGGCGCCCAATGCCGAAGTCGGGCGGCTTATGAAAACTCTGCCACTGGGCGAGGCAAAGACCACGTTCCTGGCAGGACCGATAGGCGTGCGGCTCGCCGCCGAGGCGCCGGACAATCTGGCCTCGCTTGCCGGCTTTTTCTCGCGCACGCCTCTGGATGTGACCGCCGAAATGCTGACCAGGATTTCCAACGATGGTCCTGATGTGACCGATGATGAAGTCGGCAATCTCGCCCTTCCGACGCTGGTCATCGGCCATGATCGCGACAGCATTCATCCTCTTGGTCACGCACGCGCTCTTGCCGCGCGGATTGCCGGCGCGCGTTTCGTGCAGATCACGCCGAAAACCGAGAGCCGTCCGCAATATGTCGCCGACTTTCGGCTTGCCGTCGGCAACTTTCTGAAGGAGCTTTGAAACGATGCCTACCCCCTCCAAGACCTGGATCGACGATCTTCCGAAGGATCGGCTGATTGCCGAATTCTCCGTCTGGTCGGCCGATCTCATGCGTCTCGCCGATGATCTCGGACGTGTCGATCCTCATGTCGACATCCTCCATATCGATGTCGCCGATGGCCATTTCGCGCCGGCGATGTTGTTTTTCCCCGATCTCGTGGCCGGCGTGCGCAAAGTCTCCACGCGCCCCATCCATGTTCACTTGATGGTTGCCGATAGCATCATCCTGTCGCAGATCGAGCAGTTCGCCGATGCCGGCAGCGACCTGATCAGTCTTCATGTCGAAAACGAAAGCGTCGCGAACGAGGCTCTCGATCTTCTCGATCGCCGCGGTGTCGCAGCCGGCATGGTTCTCAAGGTCGATACCCCGGTCGAGCGGATCGAGAGATACGCTTCCCGGCTGCGTTTCGTGACGCTGCTTGGCACGGCGATCGGCGTAAAGGGCCAGGGCCTCGACGAGAAGGCCGGCGCCCGGCTTCAACAGGCAAAGCGGATCATCGCCGGCTGCGGTGCGGCCGATCGGATCGTGCTGGCGGCCGATGGCGGCATTCGCGAGCACACTGTGCCTCTCTTGCGCCAATCCGGCGCGGAAACGGTGGTTCTCGGTTCCCTGGCTTTCAATGCGCCGTCGCTCGATGAGCGAATGGCATGGATGCGCGCGCTCTAACGGGTGGTTCACATGCAGCAGGTTGCCATTGGTATAGACCTCGGCGGAACGCAGGTGCGCGCTGCCCTTGTCGACGAGCAAGGCAGGATCCTGACGCGTTTGGCCGAACCAACGGATGCGCTGGCCGGCCCCGACCGGGTGCTCGCCCAGATTTGCGGCCTCGCCGATCGGCTGCTTGCAGCATCGAAGCCTGCTTCGGTGGTGGGCGTCGGCGTATCCGCCCCGGGCCCGCTCGATACGGTCGCCGGTGTCGCAACCGATATTCCGACCCTTCCGGGCTTCGTTGATTTTCCGCTGAAGGCAGAGTTGCAGAAGCGGTTTGCGTTTCCGGTCGATCTCGAAAACGACGCCATTGCCGCGGCGATCGGCGAATGGCAGTTCGGTATTGGCAAGGGCCTTGATAACCTCGTCTATGTCACGGTCAGCACCGGGATCGGCGGCGGCGTTATCTCGGACGGTCGCGTGGTGCGCGGTCGCAAGGGCATGGCCGCCCATGTCGGCCACATGTCGGTCGTGCCGAACGGCGAGCTTTGCCCTTGCGGCAACAGGGGCTGTTTCGAGGCCTATGGATCCGGGCCGGCTTTTGCGCGGCGCGCGCAAATGCGGGCGGTGGAAAGCCGAGAGACGACGATAGGCAGCGGTGGCGGCACCATCGACAGCCGCAGCGTTTTTGCGGCGGCTAGAAATGGCGATCGTCTCGCAAATCAACTGGTCGACGAGGAAGCGGAGGTTCTCGGTCGCGGCTTCACCAGCCTGATCCACATCTTCAGTCCCGATATCATCGTCATGGGGGGAGGGCTCTCCCACGAATTCGAACGTCTGCAACCGGGCATTCAAGCCTATATCAGCCAGTGGGCAATGCCGGCATTCAAGGATGTCAAGGTGATGCTGGCGGCATTGGATCAGAACTCGGGCCTTGTCGGCGCGGCGGCTCTGGCATTCTTGGCGGGGAAGGTCGCTCCGATCGATCATCTTTAGAAGACACTCGGGTTCTGTACGCGTCGAGAGGTTGCTCCGTCAGGGCGGTGGGGCGGTACTTTCCCTGAGAATCAGTTCGACCGGCCACAATTCATGGACCTCATCCGCGGCACGTCCGGCAATAAGCTGTAGCGTTAACTCAGCACAGCGCGTGCCCGCAGCACGCATCGAGGATCGCGTTGTCGAGAGCGACGGCACCATGTTTTCGGCCGTCAGATAAGGGAAGACGTCGTCATGGGCGATGACCGAGACATCCTGTCCCACCGTCATCCCAAGCGAACGGACGGCGCGGTAAACACCAAGCGCCGTCATCGTGGAGCCCGCGACGATGGCGGTCGGCGCATTCGCTCTCTCGAGGAAGGAGCGGGCATGGCGAAAGCCGCTTTCGTCGGAAAATTTATCGCAGACCATCAGGTTGGGATCGGCAGTCAGCCCACGCTCTTGATGCGCCAGCCGAAAACCCTGCTCGCGGTGGATCGAATAGGTCTTGCCCCTGAGGCCGTTGATCATGGCGATGCGCCGGTGCCCGAGGTCGAGCAGGTGTTCGGTGGACCTGCGCACAGCATTTTCATTATCGATATCGAGCCAGGCGTGAACGTGCTCGGTCTCCGAGCGGCCGTGAACCAGGAAAGGCACGCCGAGGCTGTTCAGCATCTCGATCCGAGGGTCCCGGGGACGTGGCGAATGAATGATCACTGCATCCACCCGGCGGCTTTCGACCAGGCGTCGATAGGCCTGGATCTCGTCGTCATCATTGTGCGCGGTGATGGGCGTGATGAGAATATCCGTATCGGCCGTTTCCAGGCGCTGCGCCATTCCCGACACGAATTCCGCGAAATGAATTTCTCCTGAACGTCCCATCATAACGCCTATCGCTCCGGCTCGTCCGGTCTTTAGCCGCACGGCATTGATATCGGGGCGATAGCCAAGCCGCATTGCTTCGCTTGCAACCCTGGCGCGCGTGGCTTCGCTCACCTCTGGGTAGCCGCTGAGCGCACGGCTGACCGTCGTCGGAGAAAGCCCAAGCTGCTTTGCAAATTCACGAAGTTTCATCGGATGTCTTCTTTATCTAGGCAATCAATGGACGATGCTTTGGCGATGCGCAACGGGCAAGCGCCTAATTCAGCGGCGATTGAAATCGATTTCAATACGGCCGACTTGGGGCATCGCCTGCAGACACCAGAAATTGCCTCTTAAGCTGTATATGATGCCATGATTGATATGTTGTACAACTGTGAAGTGCTGATTTGTCGGCTTGACGCCGCCAAGGCCTTCTGCAATGTTCTGCGGGCCAAATCGATTTCAATTTCTGGGAGGAGATCATGAAACAATCATGAAACAGTTTGCCTTAGCCTTATCCGCGCTCGCCGTCGCGGTCGCCGGCCCGATCCGCGCCGCCGAAATTTCGTTCGCCGCCAACACCACCGGGAAAAGCATCGAATTTCTTCAGAAGCAGGTGGCGGTTTTCGAAAAGAACACCGGCAATCATGTCAAGCTCGTCACCATGCCATCATCGAGCAGCGAGCAGTTCTCCCAATACCGCCTGTGGCTTGCGGCCGGAAACAAGGACATTGATGTCTATCAGACCGACGTGATCTGGGCGCCGCAGCTTGCCGACCAGTTCATCGATTTGAAGGAGGCAACCAAAGACGTGGTCGGCCAGTTCTTCCCGTCGATCATCGCGTCGCAGACCGTCAATGGCCGGCTCGTGGCGCTGCCGTTGTTTACCGATGCTCCGGCGCTGTTTTACCGAAAGGACCTGCTCGACAAATACGGCAAGCAGCCGCCGAAGACCTGGGACGAGATGGCCGCCACCGCCAAAGAGGTTCAGGATAAAGAACGTCAGGCCGGACAGAAGGACCTCTGGGGCTACGTGTTCCAGGGCAATTCCTACGAAGGGCTGACCTGCAACGCGCTGGAATGGGTGAAGTCGTCGGGCGGCGGCCAGATCGTCGAGACGGACGGAGCGATCTCCATCAACAATGAGAAGGCGGCTGCAGCACTCGAGCGCGCCAAGGGCTGGATCGGCACGATCTCACCGCCAGGCGTGCTCGCCTATCAGGAAGAAGAATCGCGCGGCGTCTGGCAGACCGGCAACGCCGTCTTCATGCGCAACTGGCCCTATGCCTATTCCCTCGGCAATGGTGCCGACAGCGCCGTTAAGGGCAAGTTCGACGTGATGACGCTACCGGTCGCAGCCGCCGGCGACAAGCCGTCTTCGACGCTCGGCGGCTGGAATCTGGCGGTGTCGAAATACTCCGAAAAGCAGGAAGCGGCCATCGCGCTGGTAAAATTCCTGGCGTCGAAGGACGTTCAAAAGGCGCGTGCCGTCGAGCTGTCCAATTTGCCAACGCTGACGGACCTTTATGACGACAAGGATGTTGCCGCGGCACAGCCCTTCATGCCGAACTGGAAGCCCATCTTCCAGGACGCGGTGCCGCGCCCTTCGGCGACGGCCAAAGTCAAGTACAATGAAGTGTCCTCGAAGTTCTGGACTGCAGTCCACAATACACTGTCCGGCAGCGGCTCAGCTGCCGAGAACCTCGAGCTTCTCGAAGCCGACCTGACGACCCTCAAGGGCGACGCCTGGTGACTATCGGGACCGGCGGCTGTCAAGCCGTCGGTCCGGTCTTCGGCCTGAGTCAATGAGGAGGGGCGTTTCATGACAGAAATCGTAGTTCCACAAGCGATTGAACCAAGGGTTTCCAAGCTCAGAGCCTCTACGGAGCTGCAATCCGAACGCATTCGCTCTGCCTGGGTGTTTCTGGCGCCGACGCTGTTGATCCTGGCGATCGTCGCCGGATGGCCGCTGTTCAGAACAATCTATTTCAGCTTTACCAATGCGTCCCTCAACGACCTTGGCAACGCGCAGTTCGTCGGCTTTTCCAATTATCTGTCGTGGGTGACGCTGAAGAGCGGAAGAACCGTCTATCGCGGGCTGCTTGCCGATCCGGTCTGGTGGCATGCTGTCTGGAATACCGCCAAGTTCACCGTCCTTTCGGTCCTGATCGAGACCGTGCTCGGGCTGATCGTCGCCCTGGTGCTGAATGCCCGGTTCGTCGGACGCGGGGTCGTACGGGCCGCAATCCTCATTCCTTGGGCGATCCCAACGATCGTCTCGGCCAAGATGTGGGCTTGGATGCTCAACGACCAGTTCGGTATCTTGAATGAGATTCTGCTCGGCTTCGGCCTGATCAGCGAGAAGATCGCCTGGACCGCCAATCTGGAAACGGCAATGATCGCCGTTTTGGTCGTCGACGTATGGAAGACGACGCCTTTCATGGCGCTTCTGATCCTTGCGGGACTGCAGATGGTTCCGAGCGACATCTATGAAGCCGCCAAGATCGACGGCGTCAATCCGATCAAGGTGTTCTGGCGTCTGACGCTGCCACTGATCCGGCCGGCTATCATGGTTGCCGTGATCTTCCGGATGCTGGATGCGATGCGCATCTTCGATCTGATCTATGTCCTGACGCCCAACAATGCGCAGACGAAAACCATGTCGGTGATGGCGCGCGAGAACCTGTTCGACTTCGACAAGTTCGCCTACGGCGCCACCGCCTCAACGGTGCTTTTCCTGATCATCGCCTCCGTCACCGTCCTTTATATGTGGCTCGGCCGCGTCAAGCTCGGTGGGGAGGAACGCTGATGCTGCTTTCGATCACCAAGAATACGCTCTTCTACCTGCTCGTCACGATCATCGTCATCATTGCGGTGTTTCCGTTCTACTATGCCATCCTGACGAGCCTGAAGACCGGCACGGCGCTTTTCCAAGTCGATTACTGGCCGACCTCGATCTCTTTCGCCAACTACACTTCCGTGATGGGCCAAGGCGGGTTCGTTCGCAGTCTTGCGAACTCCGCGATGGTCGCCTGCGTCGTGGTTTCCGCATCGCTGTTGCTTTCGATCACCGCCGCATTCGCGCTAGCGCGGGTGAATTTCCGCGGGCGGGCGCTGTTGATGCTGACCATCCTTTCGGTGTCGATGTTTCCGCAGATCGCTGTTCTTGCCGGCCTCTTCGAACTCATTCGCTGGTTCGGCATCTTCAACACGCCTTTCGCGCTGATCTTCTCCTACATGATCTTCACCCTGCCGTTCACCGTCTGGGTGTTGACGACCTTCATGCGGGAATTGCCGATTGAGATCGAGGAGGCGGCGATCGTCGATGGCGCGTCGCCATGGGTCATCATCACCCAGGTGTTCATGCCGTTGATGTGGCCGGCGCTGGTGACGACGGGGCTGCTTGCTTTCATCGCCGCGTGGAACGAGTTCCTTTTTGCGCTGACATTCACATCATCGGATACGCAGCGGACCGTCCCGGTGGCCATTGCCCTGCTGTCGGGCAACAGCGAATTCGAGATCCCCTGGGGCAACATCATGGCGGCGTCGGTCATCGTCACCGTCCCGGTTGTCGTGCTTGTTTTGATATTCCAGCGCCGGATCATTTCGGGACTGACCGCCGGCGGCGTCAAAGGTTGAGGGAGTAGACATGGCAGAGATCCGACTGGAGAACATCCGCAAGAGCTTCGGTGCTTTCGAGGTGATCAAGGGCGTGACGATGGACATCCGCAGGGGTGAGTTCATGGTGTTCGTGGGGCCGTCGGGATGCGGCAAGTCCACGCTGCTCCGGCTTATCTCCGGCCTGGAGGACATTACGTCAGGAACCCTCTCCTTTGACAGCACGACGGTGAACCAGCATGCGCCATCGAAGCGAGCGATCGCCATGGTGTTCCAGTCCTACGCGCTCTATCCGCATATGACAGTCTTCGACAACATGGCTTTCGGCATGAAACTGTCCGGGCGCACCAGAGACGAATGCCGCGAGCGTGTTGAAGAGGCGGCCGGTATGCTGCAGCTCTCACCCTATTTGGATCGCTTGCCGCGCCAGCTTTCCGGCGGACAGCGTCAGCGCGTGGCAATCGGCCGGGCGATCGTCCGCGATCCCAAGGTCTTTCTTTTCGACGAGCCGCTGTCCAACCTCGATGCGGCGCTTCGCGTTGCGACCAGGCTGGAAATCGCCAAGCTTCATCGCAGCATGCACAACACGACGATGATCTATGTGACCCATGATCAGGTCGAGGCGATGACGCTCGCCGATCGGATCTGCGTGTTGAGAGACGGCGTCGTCGAGCAGATCGGTACGCCGCTGGAGCTTTACGAAAGCCCCAATTCGCTCTTCGTGGCCGGCTTCATCGGTTCGCCGAGAATGAACTTCCTGTCGGGCGAGCTGGCACAGCCCTATGACAGCCATACAATCGGCGTGCGCGCAGAGCATGTTCGCATCACGGCCGAGTCGCCGGTTTGGAGCGGCACGGTCATCCATTCGGAAATCCTCGGCTCCGATAGCTTCGTCTATATGGATATCGGGGCGGATGAGCCGCTCATCGTGCGGGAGGCCGGTGTCTCCCGTCACGAGCCAGGCCAGACGCTTGGCCTTGCACCGCTTGCCGGCCATGTCCACCGCTTCGACCACTCAGGCCGGGCGCTGGAGCGGGCATCCCTGCAGGCTGCCTGATCTTCCCAGGGTCGATGCTCTTCCCAAGGCTCGATCCGTTTAACCACCAGGAGTGAACAACGTGACCATTCGCACCATTGTCTGGGGTGAAAACATCCATGAGAACACCAATGCAATCGTCCGGGGGATCTACCCTGAGGGCATGCACACGACGATCGCCAATGCGCTGAATAGCGATCCCGGCATTTCAGCGACGACGGCGACGCTGCAGGAGCCGGAACACGGCCTCAGCGAAGCCCGGCTTGCCGAAACCGACGTGCTGACCTGGTGGGGCCACAAGGATCACGGCGCTGTCTCCGACGTCGTCGTCGAGCGCGTCGCCAAGCGCGTCTGGGAAGGCATGGGCCTGCTTGTGCTGCATTCGGGCCATTTCTCGAAAATCTTCAAGCGGCTGATGGGCACGCCCTGCGCGCTGAAATGGCGCGAGGCGGGCGAGCGTGAGCGGCTGTGGACGATCAATCCACGCCATCCGATCGCCGCCGGCATCGGCGAGCATTTCGAGCTCGAGAACGAGGAGATGTATGGCGAACAGTTCTCGGTACCGGAGCCGCTCGAAACGGTGTTCATCTCCTGGTTCCAGGGCGGCGAAGTGTTCCGCTCCGGCCTGACCTGGCGGCGCGGCGCCGGCAACATCTTCTACTTCCGCCCCGGCCACGAGACCTATCCGACCTATCACGACGCCACCATCCAGAAGGTGCTGATCAACGGCGTCAAATGGGCGTACAACCCGCAAGGGTCGTTGACTGGCATTACCGACGCCCCAAATGTGCCGGTAGAAAAGGCCCTGGAGCCGATCGTCGAACGCGGCCCGAAACTGCATCAGGCCGGCGAAGCCGGTTACCGCTGAGGAGCTGAGACACCTTATTCGCGTGGACGCCAAGGCAGGGGATTGGCCCGGAAGAAACGGGTCGATCTCTTTCTTGGCAAGAGCGTCGGGCGCTTGCGAAAAGACGACCGATTCTGCTGCCAATAATTCGACAAACAAATGAGGACAAAGATGCGCTTGATCATTCTCGGAACCGGAGGATGGGCAAATACCCATGCCATGAATTTCTCGGAAATCGCCGGCGTCAAAATTGTTGCCGCCGTCGATACGGACGAGGTCCGGCTGCGGGCTTTCGCGCTCAGGCATGCTATCCCGCTGACGTTCACATCGCTCGATGATGCCCTTGCCTGGGGGGAGTTTGACGCCGTGACCAATGTGACGCCGGATCGCGCCCACTATTCCACGACGATGAAATTACTTCGCGCCGGCAAGCATGTGCTCTGCGAGAAGCCGTTGGCGGTGAACTACCGCGAGGCCAAGGAGATGGCCGACGCCGCAGCTGCCTCCGGCAAGGTCACGATGGTAAACCTGACATATCGCAACGTGGCGCCGCTGCAAGCAGCGCGCAAGATGGTGCTGGACGGGCGTCTCGGCGCGATCCGGCACTTCGAAGCCTCCTATCTCCAAAGCTGGCTGGTCTCGAAGGCCTGGGGCGACTGGACCAAAGAGTCGCAATGGCTCTGGCGGCTGTCGACGAAACACGGCTCCAATGGTGTGCTTGGTGATGTCGGTATCCATATTCTCGACTTCGCGGTTTTTGCCGCCGGAAGCGACGTCAAGGCGGCGGCATCGCATCTTAAAGTGTTCGACAAAAGCCCTGGTAACCGGATCGGGGAATACGACCTCGATGCAAATGACAGTTTCTTGATGATGGCTGAACTCGAAAACGGCGCGGCTGGCGTCATCCATGCAACGCGATGGGCGACCGGCCATCTGAACGAATTGCGCCTGCGCCTGCACGGAGACAAGGGTGCGCTGGAGGTGGTGCATACGCCCGAGGGCTCGACGCTGAGGACCTGTGAAGGTGCCGACGCCGATAAGGCAATCTGGCGCAAGATCGAGGTCGAACCGGTCATCACCAATTTCCAGCGATTTGCAAACGCCGTGCGAAAAGGACAGCCGGACGAGCCAGGTTTCGGCCACGCTGCCAAGCTGCAATTTGTTCTCGATCACGCGGTGAAGACGGCGGGTGCTTTGACTGAGCTTTAAAGCCCTTTCAGATTGAACCATTCTGTTGGCTCTAACGGAGCGCGATGGTCGATCGGCGTCGCGTCTCGTGGAGGCTCCTCGCCAACGGAACAGCAGGGGGCGGCCGACCGCGTCAAATTCTGCGGTTCAGCTGGTCTTCGTTCACGCCGAAATGGTCGAGAATGATGCCGACGTTGCGGCGATGAGACTTGAAATAGACGTCGAAGAGATCGCCGATCAGCGGAACCGTGCCGCAGGCGGCGTCGACACCGAGATTGGCGGCCATGCGGGCGAGTTTATGGCCAGGAAGGCCAAGCCGTCTTGCCTCGTCGATGATGAAAAGACCGATCAGGGATCCGGCAACATCCCCGATGGCCGGGATGAGTCCGAGGACCGAGTCGGCGCCGATCCGGACGCCGATGATCGGCAATCGAACCGCCGTATCCATCAGACGGGCTATGCCGACAGCGCGCCGAATTCGCCCGAGTTCGGCAGAAGTGAGGTATGTCGTCTTGCCTGTGTCCATGGCCGTGAAACGCCGCAAAGCCGATAAGGTTCGGCGGCGCGCGTGATCGGATCGCGCTTATCTCTTGTCCGGAACCACGACCAGTTTGCCGACAAAATTTTTCGCCATGAAATCGCTCTGGGCGCGGTGGAATTCCGACAGCGGATAGACGCCGCCAACGAGAGGCCGGATCTTCCGGCTTTCGATATATCCGACGAGCCGGCGGAAGTCGGCGCGGCTTCCCTGGCTGGAACCATGCAACTCCAATTGTTTGAGATACATGGTCCTGAGGTCGAGCTGGACGACCGGGCCGGCGATGGCGCCGGCCGTCGTATAGCGGCCTTCCGGGCGCAGGATCTTCAAGAGGTCGTTGAACAGCGGCCCGCCGACGAGATCGGCGACGACGTCGATCGGCTGGCCACGGCTGGCGGAATGGACGGCTTCGACCAGATCGCCCTTGCCGCGAGTCACCACAGCCTCGGCACCGATCTCAAGCATCGCCGCCTCCTTGCCGGGACCGGCGACCGCGATTGGGATGGCGCCGCGGGCGCGCGCCAGCTGGATGATCGCCGAGCCGACGCCGCCCGAGGCGCCGGTGACGAGGACACGTTCGCCGGCGGCAAGCCTTGCCCGCTCCAGCATGCGCTCGCCGGTCAGATAGGCACAGCAGAAGGTGGCCAGTTCGACGTCGGTGAGATCGGTTGCAACGACATGGGCGTTCTCGGCCGGCAGGACCATATATTCGGCATAACCGCCGTCGCGGCCATGGCCCATGTAGTCGATGTCGGCAAGGCTGTCGTCGTCGCGGTTGTAGATCGAAAAATCGACCATGACACGTTCGCCGATCCGTGCCGGATCGACGCCGGCACCGACGCCGACGATATCGCCGACCGTATCGGTGCCCTGAATGCGCGGGAAGCTCAGCGTATTGCCCTGCCGGCGCCAGGTGGAAACGGCGGATGGATCGTCCTCTGTACCGTAGGCGCCCTGGCGTACCCAGACGTCGGTGTTGTTCATGCCGCAAGCGGTGACGCGGATCAGAACCTCTCCGTCGGCAGGCGTCGGAACGCGCACGTGCCTGTCATAGACGAGCTTGTCCAACCCGCCATGACCGGTGAGCAGAACGGCCGCCATCTTTTCGGGGATCATCATGCCGCGCTCTCCTCAGATCGTCTTGAAGACGGTTTCGATGGCGTCGGCCGCCGCCTTGACAACGATATCGGCCTCCTCGCGTGTCAGGCAGAGCGGCGGGGCGAAGCCGAGGATATCGCCCTGCGGCATGGCGCGGCCGATGACGCCGCGTTCGAGAAGGGCGGTGGCGACCTGCGGGCCGATCTTGCGGCCGGCGTCGAAGAACTTGCGATCATCCTTGTCTTCTACGAATTCGACTGCCGCCATCAGCCCGTCGCCGCGGACTTCGCCGACGTTGCGATGGCCGCCGACCGCTTTAGCCAGTTCCGAGCGGAAATAGGCGCCGGTCGCGCCGGCATTTTCGACGAGGCCGAGTTCATCGATCAGGTCGAGATTGGCAATGCCGGCGGCAGCACAGATCGGATGGGCGGAATAGGTCCAGCCGTGGCCGATCGCTCCCAACTGGTCGGAACCTTGCACCAGCACCTGCCACATCTTGCTCGAAACGATCGTGCCGGAAAGCGGGGCATAGGCCGAGGTCAGGCCCTTGGCGATGGTGATCAGATCCGGCTTCATGCCGTAATGATCCGAGCCGAACATCGTGCCGAGACGGCCGAAACCGGTCACGACTTCGTCGGCGACAAGCAGGATGTCGTATTTGTCGAGTACGGCCTGAATCTTTTGCCAGTAGCCTTTCGGCGGCGGCACGATGCCGCCGGTGCCGAGGATGGGTTCGCCGATGAAGGCGGCGATCGTGTCCGGTCCTTCGGTGACGATCATCTCCTCCAGCCTGTCGGCGCAATATTGCGAGAACTGCTCCTCGCCCATCGCGCGGTCGGGCCGGCGGAAATAATAGGGCGCTTCGGTATGAAGGATCGGCGCGCGCGGCAGGTCGAAGGCATTGTGGAAGAGTGCCAGGCCGGTGAGGCTGCCGGTCATGACGCCTGAGCCGTGATAACCGCGCCAGCGCGAAATGATCTTCTTCTTGTCGGGTCGGCCGAGGATATTGTTGTAATACCAGATGAGCTTAATGTTGGTCTCGTTGGCGTCCGAGCCCGACAGGCCGAAATAGACGCGGCTCATGCCCTCAGGCGCACGATCGATGATCATCTTCGAAAGCGTGATCGAGGCCTCGGTGCCGTGGCCGACATAGGCGTGGTAATAGGCGAGGTTCTTTGCCTGTTCGGCGATCGCGTCGGCGATCTCCCGGCGGCCATAGCCGACATTGACGCAATAGAGGCCGGCAAAGGCGTCGAGGCTTTTCCGCCCTGTCGTGTCGGTGATGTAGACGCCTTCGCCACCGGCGACGACGCGGGTCGGCGTCTCGCCGCGCGCATGCATGCCCATATGGGTGGAGGGATGGAAGAAGTGATCGCGGTCCCAGGCGGTGAGTTCGTTGCTTTTGTCGAGCATGTCCTGTCCTCTTTTTGAAATGGGCGGTTAGTGCATGTCGCCCGGAAGTGTGCCGCGGTTCCGGGATAACGACATGCATAAAAACAAAGAGCTTTAAGCGGCGGTGTCGATGCAGAGATATTTGAGCTCGGTGAAGGCCTCGAGCCCATGGCGAGAGCCCTCGCGGCCGAGGCCGGACTGCTTCCATCCGCCGAAGGGAATAGGGCCGCCAGTGATCTTCACGCGGTTGACCGCCACCATGCCATATTCGAGCGCGCGGCCGAGACGCATCTGGCGGGCGCCGTTTTCGGTGACGACGTAGGCGACAAGGCCGTATTCGGTATCATTGGCGCGGGCGACGACCTCTTCTTCGGTGTCGAAGGTGGCAAGTGCTGCCACAGGCCCGAAGGTCTCCTCGCGCATGATCAGCGCATTTGCCGGCACATCCGTCAAAAGCGTCGGCTCGTAGAAGAGCCGGCCGGCCTTATGGCGTTTGCCGCCGGTGACGAGGCGTGCGCCCTGCGCCAGCGCGTCGGCGACCTGCTCCTCGACCTTGATGACAGCGCGCTCATGCATCAGCGGCCCGATCTCGGCGCCGTCCTCGAGCCCGGCGCCGACCTTCAGCTCCCCGATGCGGGCGGCAAAAGCCTTGGTGAAGCCGTCGGCGATCCGCCGATGGACGAAGATGCGGTTGGCGGCAAGGCAATCCTGGCCGGATGTGGCAAACTTGGCGTCGACGGCGATCTCGACCGCCTTTTCGATATCGGCGTCGTCGAAGATGATCAGCGGTGCGTGGCCGCCGAGTTCCATCACCAGCCGCTTCATGGTCGGGGCGCATTGGGCGGCAATCAGGCGGCCGACTTCGGTGGAGCCGGTGAAGCTTATGGCCCGCAGGCGAGGATCGGCACACATGCCTCCGACGATCGTTGCGGCATGGCCGGTGACGACATTGAAGACGCCGGCGGGAATGCCGGCCCGTTCTCCGAGTTCGGCGAGGGCAAGCGCCGAAAGCGGGGTTTCCGAAGAGGGGTGGGCGACGACAGTGCAGCCGGCCGCAAGCGCGGCGGCGGCCTTTCGGGTCAGCATCGCAGAGGGGAAATTCCAGGGCGTGACGATGCCGACGACGCCGAGCGCCTCGCGCCGGACGATCATTTCCGCCCCGGGCAGGTGGCTGGTGATGCTTTCGGCATTCAGCCGTTTGCCTTCCTCGGCATACCATTCGATGAAGGAGGCGGCGTAATCGATCTCGCCGCGCGCTTCCGCAAGCGGTTTGCCCTGTTCGAGCGTCATGATCAGCGCCAGATCCTCTTTGGCCGCGAGCATCAGCTCGTGCCACTTCCGTAGGATGGTCGCGCGGTTCTGCGGCAGCATGGCGCGCCAGGCGGCAAAGGACTGCGCCGCCGCATCGATTGCGGTTGCCGTCTCGTCCATACCGAGGCTCGCAACCCAGGCAAGCGTCCCTGAGGAGGCCGGATCGGTAACTTCGAAACTTTTGCCTGTCGTGCCGACGATCCAGCGGCCGCCGACATAGGCGAGATCGCGCAGGAGATGACGGTCGGCAAGCCGCGACAGCGCATCATGATAGGCGGGGCGGGCAAAAACGGCGGTCATGTCCAATCTCCTCGTGGCGGTGACGCAAGTCTTCCACACGAGCGGGCGAGAGATTGTCCTTTGGCGAAGGCCAAAAGAGAGAAACGGTCTAAAGGATGGCCGCCTGCTAGAGAGATTGTCTAGGAGGGGCTCTGTTCCTCGTCGGATGCCGCGAAGGAAGAGACCGGAAGCACCGTTTCTTCCTTCACCGTTTTGGTGACGATATAGGTGAAGTAGCGGTCGATGCCGAGTTCGCGGTCGAGAAGCCCGTCGACCAGCCGCTGATAGGCGTCGATGTCGGCGGTGATGATTTTCAGGATGTAATCGACGCCGCCCCCGACCGACCAGCAGGCAACGATCTCCGAGATTGCGGCAACGGCGCGCTCGAAGCGCTCGAAATCAGTCTGGCGATGGTTGGCGAGGGTCACTTCCATCATCACGCTAGCGACCGGCGCGATGCGCCGCGGGGCGATGCGGGCGTGGTAGCCGGTAATGATGCCCGCCTTTTCGAGCTTGCGCAGCCGCATCCAGCACGGCGTCGGCGACAGGCCTGCCCTTTCGGCCAGTGCCAGCTTGGTGATGCGGCCGTCGCGCTGGACGGCGTCGAGAATGCGCAGGTCGATGGCGTCGAGCTTCATGGTGCCTTCTTTAGAAAGAAATCATTTCAAACGCAGCGAAAAGACAATGGAAGCGCATTTTGGCATTGTCAATTGAACTGATTTTCAGCAGTGTAAAATCATGACAAAGTGGCGCCCCGATCCCTCGCAACTCCGCCGGCCGGCTTACCTCTCGCTTGCCGAGCAGATCGCCAACGCGATCACCGACGGCAAGCTCTCCGACGGGGCGCAATTGCCGCCGCATCGCAAGCTGGCGGACGATCTGCATCTTTCCGTGCAGACGGTCAGCCGTGCCTATGACGAACTCAGCCGCCGGGGGCTGATCTCCGGCGAGATCGGCCGCGGCAGCTTCGTCCAGACCAGGCCGCGCGAGCCGGAGCCGCCTTATCTGCCGGAACGGCTGGGCGAGGTGATCGATCTGTCGATCCTGAAGCCGGTCTGCGAGCAGATCCACCTGGAAAGGCTGCGCCAGGCCTTCGGCTGGCTTGCGGAAAACCTGCCCTCAAGCTCCGCCTTGTCGTTCCGGCCGAACATGGTGTTTCCGCGCCACCGCACGGTCGCCACCGAATGGCTGGCGCGCTGCGGGCTCGACGTGTCGCCGCTGAATATTAGCGTGACGAATGGCGCGACCTCGGGCATGACGGTCGCGCTGATGAGCGTCGCGCCGCCCGGCTCGACCATTGCCACCGAAGCGGTCAGTCACCATACGCTGGTGCCGCTCTGCGGCTATCTCGGCCTGCATCTCGAGGGGCTGGCGATCGACGAGGAGGGCATGATCCCGGAGGCGCTTGATGAAGCCTGCCGCACGGGGCCGATCCGGGCAATCTTTCTGCAGCCCTCGGTGATCAACCCGATGGCGTCGCTGATGAGTGCCGAGCGTCGCCAGGCGCTTGCCGCCGTTGCCGCCAAGCATGACATCGCGATCATTGAAAACGATATTCTCGGTCCGATGGTTGAGAACCGGGCGCCGCCGATGGCCGCCTTTGCGCCGGAGCGGACGCTCTACGTCACGAGTTTCACGAAGATCACCGTTCCCGGCCTCAGGATCGGCTATCTCGTCGCACCCGACCGCTATGTCGCCGCCGTCGCCAACCGGCATCTCGTTTCCAGCTGGATGGCGACGCCTGCCATGGCCGAGATCGCCAGCCGCTGGGTCAGCGACGGCACGGCGATGGAGCTGGTCAACTGGCAACGCCGCGCCCTTGCGAGCCGCCACGCGATCGCAGCAGAGATGCTGGCCGGCCTCAGCTACCGGGCGCACCCGCAAAGCCTGCATGTCTGGCTGCCGCTCGCCGGCAACCATGCGGAAGATGGTTTCGTCTCGCAGGCGAGGCTGCGCGGCGTGGCGATCGCGCCCGGCAAATCGTTCCGCACCGCCGACCAGGGCTCGACGCCGGCCGTGCGCATTTCGCTCGGCTCGACGACCGAAAGCGAGTTGCGGACCGGGCTTGGGATCGTCGCTTCTTTGGCACAGGGAAATCCGGAAGAGCTGCTGCTGGCGATTTGATGGCGCTGCCCCTCCTTTGAGCATTCTCAGAATAATTGTCATGATATTATTTTACGAATTGACATGATTTTGATGGGCCGTCATCGTTAGGGTATTGCTTGTCTCAACAGGGAGAGACATGAATGCCTCAGCCCATCATCCGCATCGACAACATCGTCAAGAGATACGGCCCGCTGACCGTGCTCGACGGCCTGTCGATGAATGTCATGCCGGGTGAGAAGCTGGCGCTGATCGGGCCGTCTGGCTCCGGCAAGACGACGATCCTGCGCATTCTGATGACGCTGGAGACGATCAGCGGCGGCCATATCGAGGTTGACGGCGAACAACTCTACCATATGGCAGGCAGCAGCGGGCTGGTGCCGGCCGATGAACGGCACCTTCATCGCATGCGCGAAAAGATCGGCATGGTCTTCCAGCACTTCAATCTGTTTCCGCACAAATGCGTGCTCGACAATGTGACGCTGGCGCCGATGCTGACCAAGGGCATCAAACGTCCGCAGGCCGAAAAGCGGGCAATGGAGCTTCTCGATATGGTCGGCCTGGCCGACAAGGCGAAAAGCGTCCCGGCGCAGCTTTCCGGCGGACAGAAGCAGCGCGTCGCCATTGCCCGGGCGCTGGCGCTGTCGCCGAAGATCATGCTGTTCGACGAAGTGACCTCGGCGCTCGACCCGGAACTGGTCGAAGAGGTGCTGAACGTCATGCGCCGGCTGGCCTCCGAGACCGATATGACGATGCTTCTCGTCACGCATGAAATGGGCTTCGCCCATGACTTCGCCGACCGCGTGCTGTTCTTCGATCGAGGCAAGATCGTCGAGGAAGGCAAGCCGGGCGATATCTTCAGAAATCCGACGCAGGAGAGGACGCAGACCTTCCTGCGCAAGATCATAGCGGCTGGGCACCGCGTCTGACCTCAGACATTGCCCGCAAAGAACAAAACTCAAAGGAAAGCCAGAGGAGTTGGGAACCATGAAAGCAGGATATGTTTTGAGCGCCGTCAGCCTGTCGGTGCTTCTGGCCGCGGCCGCCGGCCCGGCTTCCGCCGCCGATGACAAGCTCGAGCAACTGAAGGAGCAGGGTTTTGCCCGCATCGCCATCGCCAACGAGCCGCCGTTCACAGCCGTCGGTGCCGACGGCAAGGTGTCCGGTGCCGCGCCCGATGTGGCGCGCGTAATCTTCGAAAAGCTCGGCGTCAAGGAAGTGGTCGCCTCGATTTCGGAATATGGCGCGATGATCCCCGGTCTGCAGGCCGGCCGCCACGACGCGATCACCGCCGGCCTGTTCATGAAGCCGGAGCGTTGCAATGCCGTCGCCTATTCCGAACCGATCCTCTGCGACGCCGAAGCCTTCGCTCTCAAGAAAGGCAATCCGCTGAAGCTGACGAGCTACAAGGATATCGCCGACAATCCCGATGCCAAGATCGGCGCACCGGGCGGCGGCACCGAGGAGAAGCTGGCGCTCGAGGCCGGCGTGCCGCGTGACCGCGTCATCGTCGTTCCTGATGGCCAGAGCGGCATCAAGATGCTGCAGGACGGCCGCATCGACGTCTATTCGCTGCCGGTCCTGTCGATCCACGACCTAATGGCCAAGGCGAAGGACCCCAATCTCGAAACCGTCGCCCCGGTGGTCAATGCACCGGTCTATTGCGATGGCGCCGCCTTCCGCAAGCAGGATGTCGCGCTACGCGATGCCTTCGACGTCGAGCTGAAGAAACTGAAGGAATCGGGCGAATTCGCCAGGATCATCGAGCCCTATGGCTTCTCGGCCAAGGCGGCGATGTCGACCAGCCGCGACAAGCTCTGCGCCGCAGCCAAGTAACCTGATGAGAACGGCCGGCCATGCGTCCTTCCATGGCCGGTTTGCCCTTCGCACGATCTCCAGAGAAGTGAGTTGCCGATGTCGGTATGGTCCGGCTATCTGACACTGATCCTTGAGGGCGCCCTGGTCACGCTTCAGTTGACGGTCATGGGGTCCGCACTGGCGCTGGTGATGGCCTTCCTGGCGGGGCTCGGTCGCCTGTCGCGCTTCTTTGCCGTCAGGGCTCTGGCGACCGCCTATATCGAGTTCTTCCGCGGCACCTCGATTTTCGTCCAGCTCTTCTGGGTCTATTTCGTGCTGCCTTTTGCCGGCTTGACCCTGACGCCGCTGCAGGCGGGTGTCCTGGCGCTCGGCCTGAATGTCGGCGCCTATGCGGCGGAAGTGGTGCGCGGCGCGGTCAAGGCCGTCGGGCGCGAACAGTCGGAAGCCTGTGTTGCGCTCAATCTGTCGCGCTACCAGCGCATGCGCCACGTCATCCTGCCGCAGGCGCTGCCGCTGATGCTGCCGACCTTCTGCAACAATGCGATCGAGCTTTTGAAGGGCACGGCCGTCGTGTCGCTGATCTCGCTGACGGATATGACCTTCCAGGCGCAGGTGGTGCGTGCGCAGACCGGCAATACGCTGGTGCCCTTCGCAACGATCCTCATCCTCTACTTTCTCATGGCCTTGGCGATTTCGGCGGCGATGCGCTGGCTGGAGCGGCGCATCGCCCGCAGCCTCGACGGCATAAGGAGCTGATCGGATGGAATGGGATTGGGACTTCGTGTGGCAGATCATGCCGACCCTTCTCGAAGGGTTCAAGATCACCATTCTCGCGACCATCCTCGGCGCTGCCGTCGCCATGGCCGCGGGCCTTGGCCTTGCCATTGCGCGGCGGTCGCCGGTCGCCGCCATTTCGAGAACGGTCGGCTTCGTCTCGGAATTCATCCGCGGCACGCCGCTGCTGGTGCAGCTCTACTTCATCTTCTACGTGTTGCCTGATATCGGCATCCGACTGTCGCCGCTCACCGCCGGCGTCATCGGCATGGGCATTCACTATGCGACCTATACTGCCGAGGTCTATCGCGCCGGCATCGAGAATGTGCCGCGCGGACAGTGGGAAGCCGCCAAGGCCACCAATCTGACGACGCGCCAGGCCTGGATCCACGTCGTCCTGCCGCAGGCGATTCCGCCGATGATCCCGGCGCTCGCCAATTATTTCATCGCCATGTTCAAGGAGACGCCGCTGCTTTCGGCGATCACCGTGCTTGAACTGATGAACCAGGCAAAGAGCATCGCCAACAGCAATTACCGCTACATCGAGCCGATGACGCTGGTCGGGGTTTTCTTCCTCATCATCAGCCTGATCTCGGTCGTGGGTTTGCGCTGGCTCGAGGAACGTTACGCCAGGATGGATGATTGATATGACCGCAGCAATCGAGATCACTCCCGTCGGCCGGCTGCCGCGGCTGGACGACCGGCCGCTCGAAAAGCGCATCGGCCTGATCATCCTGGCGACCGACCACACGACGGAAGTCGATTTCCGGCGAATGGTCGCCAGCGACCGCATCGGCGTCTATGTCAGTCGCATCCGCTATGCCAATCCGGTCACACCGGAAAACCTCTTGAAGATGCAGCCGTCGCTGACGGAAGGTGCTGCGCTGATCCTGCCGGATGAGACGCTGGATGCGGTCATGTATTCCTGCACCTCCGCTTCGGTCGTCATTGGCGACCGCAATATCGAGGCGGCGATCAATGCGGCCAAGCCGGGTGCTTCAGTGGTGACGCCGACGGCGGCGGCCGTGAAGGGCCTCCGGGCGCTCGGCGCCCGCCGGATTTCGGTGCTGACGCCTTATACGATCGAAACCAGCCGGCCAATGGCGGATTATTTCGTCGATCTCGGCTTTACGATCGACCGTTTCACCTGTCTCGGCCTGAGTGATGATCGCGAGATGGCGCGGATTGCGCCGGATGACATCGCAGCCTTCGCACGCCAGGCGCTGGCGCCGCAATCCGATGCATTGTTCATCTCCTGCACGGCTCTGCGCGCCGCCGAGGTCGCCGCCCGCATCGAAGCCGAGACCGGCAAGCCCGTGGTCACCAGCAATCTCGCAACCGCCTGGGCCTGCATGAGGCTTTGCGGCGATGACCGGGCGCGGCCCGAATTCGGGCAATTGATGACCAAGCCCTACGGGAAAGGCTGAGATCATGGCGAGCACCTTGCCCGTTTCGCTGGAGGGTATTCGCGCGGCGGCGCGGCGGATCTCCGGCCGGGTTATCGAAACACCGATGATGCAGTCGCCATCGCTTGGCGACTTCGCCGGTGTACCTGTCCATCTCAAGCTCGAACATCATCAGACGACCGGCAGCTTCAAGCTGCGTGGCGCGACCAATGCGGTACTCTCCTTGTCGCCGGCGGAACGTTCGCGCGGCGTCGTCGCCGCCTCGACCGGAAATCACGGCCGTGCGCTTGCCTATGCGGCGAAAGCTGAAGGTGCCGTCGCAACCATCTGCATGTCGCAGCTGGTGCCGGAGAACAAGATTTCGGAAATCCGCCGCCTCGGCGCCGATATCCGCATCGTCGGATTGTCGCAGGACGAGGCGCAGTTAGAGGTCGACCGGTTGGTTGGCGAGGAGGGGCTGGTGATGGTCCCGCCCTTCGACCATCCGGCTGTCGTGGCCGGGCAGGGGACGCTGGGGCTCGAGATTATCGACGCTTTGCCGGAAGCAGCCACGGTTCTGGTGCCTCTCTCCGGCGGCGGTCTTGCGGCGGGTGTTGCCGCCGCGATCAAGGGTGTCAGCCCGAAGACGAAGGTGATCGGCCTGACGATGGAACGGGGTGCGGCGATGAAGGCGAGCCTCGACGCCGGCAGGCCGGTGCAGGTCGAGGAAAGGCCGAGCCTTGCCGACTCGCTCGGCGGCGGCATCGGCCTCGACAATCGCGTATCCTTCGCCATGTGCCGCGCGCTTCTCGACGACGTCATCCTGCTGGCGGAGGCGGAAATCGCCGCCGGCATGCGCCACGCCTATTCCTGCGAGCGGGAGATCGTCGAAGGCGCGGGTGCGGTCGGCATCGCCGCCCTGCTTGCGGGAAAGATCCGCTCCGGCGGTCCTGTGGTTGCGATCTTGTCCGGGCGGAATGTCGACATGGAACAGCACCGACGGGTAATCAACGGTGAGGCGGCGATGTTCGGGGAGGATGGGTCGTGAGCCGGATGATCATTCTGACGGAAGCGGAGCTCAGGAAAATCATCGGCCTTGACCTGGATGCGGTAACCTGCGTCGAGCAGGCCTTTGCAGCGCTTGCGACCAAGGCCGTCGCCATGCCGCCGATCCTGCGACTCGACATTCCGGAACATCGCGGCGAAGTCGATGTGAAGACGGCCTATATCCCGGGGATCGAAAGCTTCGCGATCAAGATCAGCCCCGGCTTCTTCGACAATCCCAAGATTGGGCTGCCGAGCACCAACGGCATGATGGTGCTGTTGTCGAGCCGGACCGGGCTGGTACAGGCACTGCTCTTGGACAATGGTTATCTCACCGACATACGCACCGCGGCGGCCGGCGCGGTCGCGGCCAAATGTCTGTCGCGTGAAAATGCATCCATGGCCGCCGTCTTCGGGGCGGGCATGCAGGCGCGGCTGCAGCTTGAAGCCTTGACGCTGGCGCGGCCGATCCGCGAAGCCCGAATATGGGCGCGTGATGCCGCAAAAGCCGAGAGCGCCGCAGCGGAACTGACCGCAAGGCTCGGCTTTCCCGTCACCGCGATATCGGATCCAAGGCGCGCAATCTCCGGCGCCGATATCGTCGTGACCACCACACCCTCGGAAGCGCCGATCATTCAGGCCGGGTGGCTGGAACCCGGACAGCATCTGACGGCCATGGGCTCGGATGCGGAGCACAAGAACGAGATCGATCCGGCCGTCATCGCCGACGCCGGCCTCTATGTCGCCGACAGCCTGATGCAGACGCGGCGTCTCGGCGAGTTGCATCACGCAATCGGCGCCGGCCTAGTCGCGCCCGATGCCGTCTTCGCCGAACTCGGCCAGATCGTCGCCGGCAGGGTGCAGGGACGGACCAGCGACGACCAGATCACCTTCGCCGACCTCACCGGAACCGGCATCCAGGATACCGCCATCGCCACCCTCGCTTTTGCCCGCGCCGGCGCGGCGAAGGCTGGGACCGCATTCGAAAGCTGACCGACGGAAAAGAAGGGAAGAAACATGACCCAGCCCAATCTGAAGTTTTCGCTCGGCGAATATGCCGCGCGGCTGGAAAAGACACGGCGCGCCATGGAGGCGAAGGGCGTCGACCTGCTTGTTGTCAGCGACCCGTCGAACATGGCCTGGCTGACCGGCTATGACGGCTGGTCCTTCTACGTGCACCAGGCGGTGATCGTTCCGCCTGAGGGCGAGCCGATCTGGTTTGGCCGCGGGCAGGATGCCAACGGCGCCAAGTTCACCACCTATCTGAAGCACGATAACATCGTCGGCTATCCCGATCACTACGTGCAGTCGACCGAGCGCCATCCGATGGATTACCTCTCCGGCATCCTGACCGAGCGCGGCTCTAGCAAGCTGACGATAGGCGTCGAGATGGACAATTACTGGTTCTCGGCAGCCGCCTTCGCCGCGCTGCAGAAACATCTGCCGAACGCGCGCTTCGTCGACGCGACCGCGCTGGTCAACTGGCAGCGGGCGGTCAAAAGCGAGACCGAAATCAAATATATGCGCAATGCCGCCCGCATCGTCGAGGCGATGCATGCCCGCATCTTCGACAAAATCGAAGTTGGCATGCGTAAGTGCGATCTGGTCGCGGAAATCTATGATGCCGGCACCCGTGGCGTCGATGGCATCGGCGGCGATTATCCGGCGATCGTGCCTTTGCTGCCATCCGGCGTCGAGGCATCCGCACCGCATCTGACCTGGGACGACCGGCCGCTGAAAAAGGGCGAAGGCACCTTCTTCGAGATTGCCGGCTGCTACAACCGCTATCACCTGCCGCTGTCGCGCACCGTTTTCCTCGGCAAGCCGACGCAGGCTTTTCTCGATGCCGAAAAAGCAACGCTCGAAGGCATGGAGGCCGGTCTTGCCGTCGCCAAGCCCGGCAACACCTGCGAGGACATCGCCAACGCCTTCTTCGCGGTGCTGAAGAAATACGGCATCGTCAAGGATAACCGCACCGGTTACCCGATCGGTCTGTCTTATCCGCCGGACTGGGGCGAGCGCACCATGAGCCTGCGGCCGGGCGACCGGACGGAGCTGAAGCCCGGCATGACTTTCCATTTCATGACCGGCCTCTGGCTCGACGACATGGGCTTCGAGACGACCGAGAGCATCCTGATCACCGAAAGCGGCGTCGAATGCTTCGCCGATGTGCCGCGCAGGCTGATGGTCAAGGATTGAGGCTGTCATGACAGAGATTGGCTTGCGGCCGTCGCCGATCAGCGCGACGGTGGATTTCACCGCCGAGGGCGTCCAGCACGGGTTCCTGAGGCTGCCTTACAGCCGCGACGATTCCGCCTGGGGTTCCGTGATGATCCCGATAACGGTCGTCAGGAACGGCAAAGGGCCGACGGCGCTGCTGACCGGCGGCAATCACGGCGACGAGTATGAGGGACCGATCGCGCTTTTCGACCTTGCCCGCTCGCTGAAGGCCGAGGCGGTGCGCGGCGCCGTCATTATCGTGCCGGCGATGAATTATCCGGCGTTCCTTGCGGGAACCCGGACTTCGCCGATCGACAGGGGCAACATGAACCGCAGCTTTCCGGGCCGTCCGGACGGCACGGTGACGCAGAAGATCGCCGACTATTTCCAGCGTGTGCTCCTGCCGATGGCCGATCTGGTTCTCGATTTTCATTCCGGCGGCAAGACGCTCGATTTTCTCCCGTTCTGTGCGGCCCATATCCTGCCGAACAAACAGCAAGAGGTGCAGGCGTTCGAATATGTGACGGCCTTTGCCGCGCCCTATTCGATGAAGATGCTGGAGATCGATGCGGTCGGCATGTACGACACTGCCGCCGAGGAGATGGGCAAGGTCTTCATCACCACGGAACTCGGCGGCGGCGGGACGGCTACGGCCAAGAGTGCGGCGATTGCCAAGCGCGGCACCATGAACGTGCTGCGCCACGCCGGGATCGTTGCGGGCGCCGCCGATATCGGTCCGACGGCCTGGCTCGACATGCCGGACGGCCGGTGTTTTTCCTTCGCTGAGGAGGGCGGGTTGATCGAGCCCGTCATCGATCTCGGTGAAGCCGTCGGTAAGGATGCTGTCATCGCTCGCATCTATCCGACAGGGCGGACCGGAGTGGCCCCCCACGAGGTCCGCGCCGGCATGGATGGCATCCTCTGCGCCCGGCATTTTCCCGGACTGGTCAAATCAGGCGATTGCGTCGCCGTGGTCGCGATCGTCACCGGCTGAAGAGGCCGGCAATCAAGCCGCTTGACGCGGCCTTGACATGCTCGCTGCCGCGTCGATCTGAAAGCGCCTGACGACGCCTTCCAATGTCTGCGTTTGGGTGCCGAGCGCGCGGCAGGCCGAAGCGGTTTCGACGGCCATCGTCGCGTTGTGTTGCGTCACTTGGTCGAGAGCATTGACGGAGGCATTGATCTCGCGGATCGCCACCGCCTGCTCGGAGGATACGGACACGATCCGGGCGATGAGCGCGGCAACCTGCTCGACCTGTCCTTCGATTTCCTGAAGTGCCTTGCCGGTGCGGTTGACAAGCTCCACCCCGTTGGAAACCTGCGAGGACGATGTGGAAATCAGAGCCCTGATCTCCTTGGCGGCGTTGGCCGAGCGCATGGCAAGTTCCCGCACCTCCTGCGCCACGACGGCAAAACCCTTGCCGGCTTCGCCTGCGCGAGCCGCCTCAACCCCCGCATTCAGCGCCAGGAGATTGGTCTGGAAGGCGATTTCATCGATGACGTTGACGATGTCGCCGATCTGCGAGGACGAGCCCTCGATCCGTTCCATGGCGGCGATCGCTTCGCGGACGACGGCCGCCGAATGTTCGGCGCTGTTGCGGGTCTCGGCCATCATGCCGGTCGCCTTGCCGGCATGATCGGAGGCGTCTTTCGCCTTGGCGTTCATCTCACCGAGCGCGGCGGTGGCCTCTTCGAGCATCGCGGCTTGCTGTTCCGTGCGCGATGCGAGGCTCTCGGTTGCACCGGTAATGTCGGCCGAGGCGCTATCCACTTGTTTGGAGGTCTGGGCGATCTCGGCCATCGAGGCACAAAGCGCATCCATGCTGTCGTTGAACTTGGCGCGCAAAGTCTCGTAAGTGGCGGCAAAGGGTGTGGCGATCCGGCAATCGAGATTGCCGTGCGATAGCTGGTCCAAGCCGTGGGTCAGTTGAGCGATCACCGTTTCGCGGACCTGCTCTTCGGCGGACTTTTCGGCCATCTGGCTGCGTTCGCGTTCAAATTCCGCATCGCGAAGCGCCGTCTCGCGCTTTTGCGCGTCCTGCCGCTCGAGCGCGTTGCGGCGGAAAACCGCCACGGCCTTCGACATGGCGCCGATCTCGTCGGAACGGCTGGCATAGGGAACCTCGGTCGAAAAATCGCCGTCAGCGAGGTTGCCCATATAGGCTTTCATGCCGTCGAGCGGCACGATGGCCCGGCGGCGCAGGAGATAGAGCCCGACCAGCAGCAAAGCGAAGGATCCGAAGCCAGCGCCACCAGCATAGATCGTCCAGGTGACGATTTCCGAGGCGGCATTGCGCTCCTCGCCCTTCAGGAAGGCATCGGAATTGGCGACAAGTTTTTCGACAGCGTCCTGGTGCGAATGGAAGGCGACGCGTAATTGCTCGATCGCACCATGCGCCTTGTCCTCGTCTTTGGCGGTCAGCGCCGGAATGATCTCGCGGTTCATCACGTCCCAGAATTTGTCGCCTTTGGCGATGACATCGTTTTCAAGCTCGTCCTTCAACGCCTGCGGTAGCTGGGTGGTTTTCCAATAGGCGCGGCGGTCGTCGTAAGCGGCCTTGAGATTGGCGATCTTGGCAAGATTGGTGTCGGTGAGCTCGGGAAACTTGCTGGCCTCGAAGGACAACATGTAGGATTCGACCACAAACAGCGGCGGCGGCAGAATATCGGCGATCAAATCCTTGCCGTAGACGACCTGCTCGTAAACCGGGCCGTTGACCTTCAGCCGTTCGAGGGCCGATTGCTGTAACCCGATCGACATGAAAAGACCTGCTGAAACGGCGACACCAAATGCCACCAGGCTACGGGCAATAGTAAAAGCCAAAGGACCGTCTCCAAATAATTTTTGGCTTCTCGCTCGCGAGATGCCTGATCTACGTACCCCATTATTTCGCGCGAACGCTGAAATATGGTTAATTCTTCTGGAGATTAGAAGTTGACTGGCCTGTATGGGACAGTAACAGGCGTCCAAAATTGGGGGGATCAGAGACTACGGCTATTTTGGCAGCAACATCTTCGTCCCGCTGACGGGAATAATGAGCGTTATGTTCATCGAAGAGGAGATCAATATGACTGAACTTCGGCTGCCGTACGAAGTGTAAAGGCACGTGATCTTGCACGGCTTGCCCGCCGCGAAAATCGCTCGGTCGCCGAGATTGTCGAGTGGGCTCTTGAACATTGTGGGATATGTCAGGCCGAGCGTACCAGGCGGTGAAGGTAGTTAGGCCAATCGCATCAGCGTATTATTGAGGTCGCCGATCTCGCGCAGCAGCTCGACCAATCTATCCGTATCGTCCTGGCTGAGCCGGCCCGTTTCGCCGCTGTTCTTCCAAAGATTTTGGAATTCCTGGCTCATCTCACGCGCGCTCTGCATGATTTCGATGATTTGCGTGCGGTTTTCCCAGGTCGCGACGACGGTCGGCTCGTCCATCTCGATCGAAATATCCGGTTCGCGTTCCAGCAAAAGCAATTTCTGATTCCTCTTGTGCAATGACGATCTCGTTCGGACGGCGCCATCGAGCGGTGGGCCATCGCCGCACGCGTGCACGCGGTTTGTCTTAATAAGCATTTTGAAATCAAGCGATTGGCTAGCGGGCGTGGGGCGAACCCGTTAGCCAATCGGCAAACCCGTCCTGGAATCACCCAATGCGGATTCGCAAGGGCAATAAAATGGGAAAATTTCCCATATGTCAATATGGGTGACTGCGTTTTCAGTGCGGACCCGGATCCGGGGGCGGCGACCCCGGAGGTGGCTCGCCAGCGCCGGGTGGCGGGCCTCGCCTGTCCGGAGCGGGAAAATCTCCGCCGGGCCCGCCTCTGCCGAAAGGCGCGTGATCGGGCCGCGGTCCATCCCCAGGGCCGTGTGGCGGGCGGGAACCAAAGCCATCGGGACCCATTCCGGGAAAGCCGGTCATTCTGCTCGAATCGCGGACGCCGATATCGACGAAGCCATGACCATCGGCAGAGAGCCGCATCGAGCCGGACGGTGCGCCCCCAAGTCCGGAACCCGCCTCGCCTCTGTCCGTTGGCCGGAACGTCTCGATATTGACGGTGCCGCGTTTGAGGCCCGGCACCACGGGTTCGGTCTGAACGCGGGTAATCACCAATCGGTCGGCGACCGCCTTGAGACGCACGAGCGTTTGTTTGCCGGCGAGGTAGCCATGCGTGCTTCCAAGCGACAGGCCGCCGATCAGGACGCGGTTGCCGCTCTTGACGGGAACGCCGCGGAGATGGGCGCCGTCGGACACGGAGCGGGGCTCGATACGCCGGGCAATGATCGTGCCGTCTGGTTTGCGGATGCCGAACACGGCGACCCGTTTGCCTTTCCGCAAGCCCTTCGTCGCTAAACCCGATGTGTCGACGGTTTGCGAAAGTATCCTTATCCCGGTCTTATCGATCCGGTCGATACGGCCCTGAACCTCGCTGACGATCGTAATGCGGGCCGCGCGCTTTCCGGTCAGCAGCACCCGGGCGACATGGCCGACTTTCATCGCGCTCGCGGGTACGCGTCGCCCGTCGATCTCGACCGGCGTCGTCGCGCTGAACGGTATGTGGATATTGTTGACGATGATGCTGCCGAAACCCTGGATGGTCCCGACAATACCGGTTCCGCCGATCCCATGATCTTCGTTCTCGCCGCCTCCCTGGATGGCAAGACCGGACCCGCCGATTCGGTGATCGCTGGTGCCTGTCGGCTGCGCGGCGGCAAGTTCCGGCCGCAGGACCTGAAGCGCGATGCCGCCCAGCAGAAACTGTCTTCTCGAGATCGCCGACGGGCTCATTCGTCGATCTCCTGATTGGAGGCGGTTTCTGCCGCAGGATCCGTTTCGCGTTCCTCGGTCATGATATAGAGCCCCGCGATCCAGCGGCTGCTGCCGCCGGGATCGTCCTTGATCGCCTGATGGGCGATCTTGTTGAGCTTCAGGAGCAGCGTCATACTTTCCTGGCGCGCAAGCTCGTCGAGCCGGGCCGCCAGCGCGGGCGACATGCCGTCATAGTGAACGGCGCGTTCGAAATAGGGAGGAGGCTCGTTCATCAAGTTCATGACCGACGCCTGCACATGATCACGAAGGTTACGGGTGAAATAATGCCGGCGAGCGTCGTCCCCGGCATTCGGGACGATCGATGAGAGGTCGAGCTGGACCCGGCCGTCCTCATCAAGAACGACGATGCCTCGGTCCAGCCATTCGTCCAGGATGGAGCGCGGGTGGACGTCTTTGGTGATGTCGCTCACCAGGCTCTCGAATGACGGACTGCCGTCGCTTGATGTTCGGGGCAGGGCGCTCGGCCTGTCCTCGGCGTCGCAATAGAGCGGGTCGGCAAGCCAGCGCGCAAGGATGCGGCTCGTCTGTGAAACGCCGACGGTGAGGAATGAGGGGTCGAGCGCCAGTCCGCGTAGCCGGTTGACGTCCTTGCGGTGGATGCCTGTCAGGAGCGAGATGCGGCTATCCGTCTGCTGCTTGTTCGGCAGCGCGAATTCCTTCTCCGCCACTTCGATGTAAAGGCGGCGAAGCACGGTGGTAAAGGCGGTGAAGTTAAAACCGGAAGCGAGAGCGAGTTTGACCAGCGGGCGCAGGACGCGGATCAGCATGGCCTGCGAGGTCTCTTCGGAGAATGGCAGCTTCGCGCGCGGCTTTGACATCGACAACACACTTGGTCCCTGAAAGACCGTTGCCGAAAGACCTTCGGAAGCAGCCTCGGTCTCCTTTAAGGCAAGGTCCACCCTGCCGCAACGCACAGGCGACATGCAAGCCCAACCTATGCCATGCTCCCTGGCGACGCGGGCCGGATTACAACACCTTCCGGAGGGTATTTTACATAGTCTATCAATGCCTTGTGTTTTCCGACTCGGGGGAAAGCAAGGCGCCCTGACGCCAGTCGATCAATCGGTCGATCCGAGCAATCTTGTGGAAAACCTCGAAGACGTCGAATGACGAGCCTTTCTCGATATACGACGCCAGGAGCTCGCAAAGCTCGAATATTTCAGGCGGCGTGCCCGTCATCTCGACGCCGTCATCGGTGAAAATCCCCGATCGCGGCCAGGCCTGGGCCTGTTGTTCGTCGAGTTTGTTTCCGACGAAAGGGATCGTGTTGATGATGCCGGAGGCAAGCGCGAAGGCCGCCTCCGCCACGATTTCGGAGCAGCTCGAGTTAGGCTCTCTGGTTAAGGCCGGCATTTGCAACCGTTTGAATTCCCGCATGTTCAATCCGTCAGAGATAGTTGACCAGGCTCAGGCCCTGGAGTTTCGAGACGAGCGTGTAGGCCGTTTCCAGCTGCGTCTGCAGCTGGTTGACGAGCGTCGACGCCTCGTAGGCATCCACGCCCTGGAGATCGACGAGCTTTCCCTGGAGCAGGCTTGACTGGGCATCGAGGGCGTCATTTGCCTTTTCGAGCCGCTCCTGCGAGAGGCCGAGCTGGCTTTGCTGTGTGACGATGCCCGATGTCGCCTGCGCCGCATAACCGATCGACTTCGTCGCGACGGTGCTCTGCGCATCGGAGCTCAGATCCTGGCCGAAGAGGGCGGAGACGACGACGGAGGCAAGCGCCAGATAGCGCATGCCTTCGGAATTGGCGTTGGTGGACGAGGTGATGGTTTCCGAGCCGCTGATACGGCTCGTCATGTCGGTGCTGGAGGCAGTCGACCAACCTGTGGAAGCGTCCGTCCAGCCGCTTTCGGAAAACATCGGCTCGACCGTGTCGATGATGAATGTGCCGATTTCCTCTCCGGTCAGCTCGTTGACGTCTTTTCCAAGACCGGTTGCATAGTCGCCGAGCGCCGTGACGATCGCATCCGAAACCGTGGAGGACTGATCGGTCAGCGGCTGGCTGTCGAGGTTGGTTCCGCCAAACAGGAACTCGCCGTTGACTGAGGTATTTGCCGTCGAGATCAGCTGCGAAATCGTGGAGGCTGCGGTCTGCAGGGCAACGGCGATGCTGGTCGTATCCTGGCTCGCCTGGAGCGCGGTCAGGTTCGAGACCAGGCTGTCGCCGGCATCCTTGAGGCTGGAAAGGGCGGTCTGCGATGCGTCCATGCGCAGTTCGACGACGGCGTTGCTCGTCTGGAATGAGGCGGCCTGGTCGATAGCACTGGTGAGGTTGATCGTTCTTGCGGTGCCGGCGCCAAGCGATACGCCGATATCGGCGTAGGTTCCGGTCGTCGCTTCCGTCGAGGCCTGCTGCAGCTTGCTCTGGGACTGGCTGATGGTCAGCCGCAGGACGTTCTGCATCGCAGATGATGAGACAAAAGAGGCTTTCATAACTAGCTCGCTATGTCGAGGAGCGACTTGAACATCTCGTCGATGACGTTCAGGATCTTCGTCGCCGCCTTGTAGGATTGTTCGATATCGAGAAGGAGCGTCAGCTCCTCGTCGAGGTTGACGCCGGCTTCGTTGGAATAGGCCTCGTCGGAGCGCGACAGCGCGGCAGTCGTGTTTTCGGAGGCCGACGTCGCATCGCTGCGATATTGTTCCAACCAGCCGATGGAGGAGCTGGCGTAATCCATCAGGCTTTGCGTGGTGGAAAGACCGGCGTCCGAGGAGAACGAGCGCTGTTCCGTCAACGCCGTATAGAGGGCGTCGAGATTGTCCGAGAAACCGCTGTCTCCCGAGCTGTTGAGATCGGTGATGCCGCTGATCGTTCCGTCGCGCAGCTTCGTGGCATCACCGCCCTCGCTGGTAACGACGGCAAGATTGACCGAGATCGACGACGCGATGCCGGTGATATCGTCGGAATCCGACGGTGTTCCCCCTGATGTCCCCGACGCGGTGGTCCAGACGAAAAGTCCGGGCGCGCTGGTGCTGCCGTCGGTTTCCGAGAAGGCCTGAACGAGCGACTTGGCGATCTCGTCGAGTTGGGCCTGGAATGTCGGTGCGATGTCGTCGCGAAGCTGCAGCAGCGCCTGCAGGCTGCCCGAGGCGCTGGTCGTCGATCCCTCGCCGGCGTCGAGCGCAACGCCGTCGATATAGACCGAATTGCCCTCCGTTCCGGCCACATAGGTTGTCGTCGGCACGTATGTGACGGTGCGCGGTACGGTCTCGAACAGCACGGTGCCGTCGGAGGTGTAGAGCGCCATGTCGTTGTTGTCGCGCACGGCCGTGGTGACGCCGACGATCGAGGAGATCTGCTTCAACAGCTTTTCTCGTTCGTCGAGCGCCGAGGAGGTATCGGCGCCGGTCGCCGTCGCCAGCTTGACGGCATTGTTGGCCGTCTCGAACTGCGACAACAGCGTATTCAGCGAGGAGACCTGCGTGGCGATCTCCGCATCGGCATCGGCTCGGATCGACTGGACGCCGTCGCTTGCGGTATTCAGCGAATTGGCAAGATCCTGCGCGGCGGTGACGGCCGATTGCGCCGCGGTCGTGCTGCTCGGCGATGTGGCGAAGGTCTGCAGCGCCTGCTGAAATGCCGAGAGGTATGTGCTCGGCGAGGTCTCGTAGTCGTGGCCGCCCATCAGCGACTTCAAGCTTTCGAGGCCGGTCACCAGCGTCTGCTGGGCGCTGTCCTTGGAGTTCGATTGCAGATATTGCGCCAGCAGCGCAGTTTCCTGCGCTCGGCTGATGCTGACGACCTGGGCGCCGGAGAGAGACGTCGTGATCGACGCCTCCCGTCTCACATAGTCGGAATTTCCGACATTGGCGATGTTGGTCGAGACGACGCTGCTCTGCTGGCCCGTATTGTTGAAAATACTTTGGACGCTGTTCAAGGCGGAGGTGAGCGACATTCAGCTGCTCCCTCTATCGCTTCAGGTTGACGAGGACATCCATGATATCGGAGCCGGTTTGAAACACCTTCGAATTGGCGGTATAGCTGCGCTGTGCCTCGATCATCTCCGTCAGTTCGCCAGCGAGATCGACGTTCGAGCTCTCGAGGGCGCCGGACTGGATGGAGCCGAGCCCGTTTGTCTGCGGAAAGCCGGTGACGGTAACGCCCGACTGGCCGTTGGCGCTGTAGACGTTGCCGCTGAGCAGCGTCAGATTGTCGCGGCTGGCGACCGTCGCAAGCGGGATCTGATAGAGAGCCTTGGTCGCCCCGTTCGCATAGGAAACCGACACCACCCCGTCCGTGCCGATGGATACCGAACTCACCGCACTTGCGGCCTGACCGTCGGCCGAGCCCGTCGCCGAGAAGTCGGAGGCGAGCTGGGTAAAGTCCGAATAATCCATGGTGATCGTCTGTGCGGTGACCGCATCGACGATATCGGTATCGGTCGCAGAGGTCAGCTGACCGTCGGCGTCGAAGGAGAGTGTCGCAACGCTGACGGCGTCGGAGGAGTAAGGGAAGGACGTCGTGCCGCCGGTGGTGGCATCGGCATTGCGGTAAACTGCTACCTCCCAGGTGCTTCCGGTGACCGCGCCGGCGGAATCCGTCGTGACACCCGTCTTGGTGAAATAGTAGTCGTACTGGACGGTGCCGCCGAGGCTGTCATAGGCAACCAGCGACATCTTCTGCGTATCGTCGGTGACATCGGACGTGTTGGCGCTCGGCAGCGTTGTCGTGTCGGTGACGACGGTTGCCTCGGAATTCAGGTTGCCGCTGAAATAGGCGCTGGTCGAAGCAACCGCGCTCAATCCCGATTGGGACACGTTGACCGGCACCAGCCCATCGAAGCCGTTGACAACAACCGCAGGCACACCTGAATCATAGGAATATCCCATGAGGGTAAATCCGGCGCCGTTGACCAGGTTGCCGTCGCTGTCGACGGAGAAGTCGCCGGCCCGGGTGAGGACCGGCGTGCCGTCGGCGCTTTGCACGATGAAGAAGCCATCTCCTGATATCGCCAGGTCATAATCCGAGGTCGTATAGGAAATGTCGCCCTGTTGAGAAATCGCCTGGCGCACGGATGTCTGGACGCCGCCGGAATTGTAATTGCCTGAGGACGACGGCAGCACCAGCGACGAGAAGGATGTGGAGACGGCTTTGTAGCCGACCGTGTTTGCGTTGGCGATATTGTCGGAAACCGTGCTCAGCCGGTTTGCCTGGGCGCTCATGCCGGAGACGGCGGTTTTCATGCTTCCAAAAATGCTCATGGCTCAATCCTTTAAGGTTTGGGAACATGCCATGTGACGAGAGGCCTCCAGGCCCGAATAACGGGCGCACGACATCGCTGGCGCCGGGCAAAGCCCACACCGGTGGATGATCTGATTGTCTGGATTGACCCCGTAATGGCGATAGGCGCTGCGGCTCATCCGCGCGCTGGTGCGGTGCGCCTGTCACGGTGCACCATGTGAATACTTCGATAGTTCAGCGGCCCGGCTGAAAGCTCTGCCGGCTCGATTGCCGGGCCGCTGTCAGACCGCCGCATTGCAGCTTCTCCAGCGACTGCGACGCGACGCTCCTTGTCGGCTGTCAGCTCGTGGTGCTTGCGGACAATGAACCGCTGCCCGATGTGTCGAGAAGATCGAATAGCTGGCTCGCCTGGCTTTCGGTGACGTCGTCCGGCCTGCCAACCATGAACTCGTCCAATGATACGAGCCCGTCTCCATCGGTATCGAGATCGGACAGCAGGGATGCGGTCTGCTCATCGTCAGCGGGCGGCGGCGGTGGCGGTCCCTCGGGGCGTTGCGACGACTGAGCGGACATCGCCTCGGTCAATGCATCGACCGACAGCGAGCCGGCGCTTTCGCTGTCGAAGCTGTCGAACAGCGTGCCTGCCTGATCCTCGCTCACGTCGGACGGCCGGCCTGCGACGAATTCCGCCTTGCTCACCAGCCCGTCTCCATCTGTATCGAGATCGGAGAGCAGCGATGAAAGCTCGTCATCGCCTTCGGGCGGCGGCGGTGGCCCGCCGGCTCGCCCCGATCTCTGGGCGGACATGGCCTCGGTGAGCGCATCGACCGACAGCGAGCCGGAATCTTCGCTGTCGAAGCTGTCGAACAGCGTGCCCGCCTGATCCTCGGTCACGTCGGATGGCCTGGCTGCGACGAACTCGGCCTTGCTCACATAGCCGTCGCCATCGGTGTCGAGCTGCGCAACATCCATGCCTTCGTCGCCGTCCTGCTCCCCGCTGGAGCCGGACTGTCCGCTAAGGCCGTTCATCGTCAGCGACATCAGCTGGGACATGAGTTTTTCGACGCTGTTGGTCGAGTCTTCGCCGAGCTGCTGGCTTGTGGTTGATTTTTTTGCCGAAACCGTATTACAGGATAGGAGGTCCTGGGATGCGGATGTCGAGTTCTTGCTATAGGAATAGGAAGAAATCGATGTTGCTGCAGAAATGGTCGTCATAAGCGCTCCATCGCTAAAGAGGGTGGGGATGCAACGCATTACAGAACTGATTAGTTCTCTAAATCGAAATTACTAATGCCACAACCGAAAAACTCATCCCTCAGAAATCGCAGTCCGCTTTTCCGGGCCGTCGGCGTGCGCTTCGGTAAAGCGGTTTAGATCGTCATGGATGGTGTTGACGAGCCCGCAGATGAGCCGCGCAAGCGAGGCCGGCCGAAAGTCTCCAGCGATGAGGACAAGCGGACGCATATCGTCGAAATCGCCCGCCGTGTTTTTGTAAAATACGGCTATGCCGGAAGCACCACCGCGGTGGTGGCCACCGAGGCAGGTGTCTCGAAACAGACGCTCTACAAGCTGTTTCAGAGCAAGGAAGAGCTGTTTGCCGCCGTGGTGGGCGCCCATCGGCGCCTGATGCTCGACCTGCCGAGGCCCGCGGAAGACCTTCCGATCGCCGAAAGCCTCGAACATATCTTCATGATCGACATGGATGAGGAGAAGGATGCGGACCGCGCCGGTTTTCTGCAGCTCGTCTTTCGCGAAGCGGCGCAGTTTCCAGAGCTTATCGACATTCTGCAGCACGAAGGCATGCTTGCCAGCCGTCAACACCTCGCCGACTGGTTGAGCGATCGTCGGGCGGAAGGCAGATTGACCCTTGATGATCCGGCGAGCGGAGCCCGGATGCTGATGGACATGATCTTCGGCGGTATGGGCCCGCCGGAAGGGCGCGCCCAAGCCTGGCCCGACCGGGCCGGACTGCTCGCCCATCTTCGCCGCTGCATCGCAATCTTCGCCGCCGGCGTCGGGGCTTCGTAGACCCGAAAGGCGATGCTTCGACTTTTGTCTTTCAATTCCCTATTGAATTAATTATAGAACTATATAGTTCTCTTAAATTGATTCGGCCACATGGATGTGGCTGCGCATCGCCATGACCGGCGACGACATCCCAGCAGGATCGAAATTTCACCGCGGCTGCCGGCAGGCTTTCGCGCGCGCTGCCGCGCCCATGAAAAGGGACAAGCATTGGTTTCCACCTACGTAAGCTATCTCGCAGTCGCGCGTAATCTCAACGCCAGCCTCTCGAGCGTGGCGTCCCAGGGCACGGTTGCCCGCGACAGCGCCTATTACAAGGAAAACATCGGCAAGGTCACGACGGTCGACGAGTTCATGGGCGATTACAAGCTCTACTCCTATGCCATGAAGGCCTACGGGCTCGACGACATGACCTATGCCAAGGCCTTCATGAAGAAGGTGCTGGAAAGCGATCTCAGCGATTCATCGAGCTTCGCCAACAGTTTGAGCGACGGCCGCTATGCCGAGTTCGCCGCCGCCTTCAAATTCGGCGGAGAGACGAAGACGGCGCAATCTGATGTGCAACGGGACACTCTGCTCGATGCTTATGAGGAGTCCTTCGACACCGAGGCGGAAGACATTGCCGACGAGACGGATTATTTCGAAGAGAATATCTCGTCGATCACGTCGGTCGATGATTTCCTCTCGAGTTCGAGACTGAAGAATTATGCGCTGACCGCTTTCGGTCTCAGCACCGATTACACCTCCAGCAGTTTCCTGAAGCAGGTTTTGACGAGCGACCTCGACGATTCCGACAGCTTCGTCAATCAGCTCGGCGACGACGTCTATGTCAGCCTGGCGAAGGCCTTCAACTTCAACGAGGACGGCTCGACCGACGGCGACGTGATGTCGGAAGATCAGATCTCGCTGGTGACGAGCGGTTATGCGGTGGCTTCCTCGACCATTGCCTCTTCGGACACCGGAGAGGCTTATGACACTTATTTCGCGGCGGAAATTGGAAACATCACCTCCGTCGATCAGTTGATGAGCGACGACAAGCTGGTCGGCTATCTCAGGATCGCCTACGGGCTGACCGACGACGAATCCGACACTTTCATTTCCGCGGCGCTTAAAAGCGCCGATATTGCCGACGCGATCGGCCTGTCGGATCTGCACGACGCCTTCAATTTCGATGAGGACGGCGCGCTTGCCGATGGCGACACCGCCCAGACGTCGGAACAGACCGCCACGACCACGGCAGCCTTCGATGAAAATTATCAGGTGCTGATCGCCAATACCGACACGGAAGATGCCGTCGACAACTACACGACGCGCATCGCCAGCGTCACCTCGATCGATGATTTCCTCGTGTCAAATGCCGATGATGACGATGACGACAATGACGATCTCCCGGAAATGTGGGAAATGGCGTTGCGCGCCTTCGACATCGATCCGGACAGCGTTTCGAGAAGCCAGGTGCGGAAAATTCTCGAAAGCGATCCCACGGATTCCAAAAGCTATGTCAACAGCCTAGACGACGACCGGTTCGTCGCCTTTCGCAAAGCATTCAACTTCGACAGCGATGGCGACGTCACCGTTCCCTTGCAGGCCATGTCGGAATCCGTCGTCGACGACTATGCCGCCTATTATAAACAGAACAAGATCCGCTACCTCGACGGGGACGAACTGACCGAGGCGACCGACGCGGCGGATGACGAGATCAGCTATTTCCGTGAGCAGATGGCGACGATCACGACGGCGAGCGAATTTCTGGCCGATGATCGCCTGGTTAGTTTTGCGCTCGAGGCAAAGGGGCTCGACCCGGACGATGTCACGTCGGACCAATTGGAGAAGATGTTTTCTTCCGATCTCGACGACGAAGATAGTTACGTCAACAAGCTGGACGACAGTCGCTTTGCCGAGCTCGTCGGCTCGTTCAATTTCGATCAGGACGGCAATATTTCCGCCGATCCCACAGGGACGGTGCAACAGCGCGGCGACGTGCTGGAAACGATCGACTCCTATGTCAGGCTGACGCTCGAAGACGACCAGGGTGACAGCAACACCGGCGTGCGCCTGGCGCTCTATTTCCAGCGCAAGGCGCCGGAGATATCGAGCGCCTATGGCATTCTGGGCGACAGCGCGCTCTTCGAGTTTTTTACCACGACCTTCAACCTGTCCAGTTATGTCTCGAATATGGACGTCGACAAGCAAGCCGAGATGGTCGACAACTTCATCGACATCAAGGATCTGGCAGATCCTGACAAAGTCGACGATTTGATCAAACGCTTCACCGCCATGTATGATGTCGCCAACGGCACGGGTACCACGTCGACAGCACTTTCGATCCTGAACGGCTCAGCAACGATCAGCGCAGACACGCTGCTTGCGATGGCGCAATTGAAAACCGGCTGAGTGATTTTGGCCTCGCTCATGATGAGCGTAACATCCATTTCAGAACGAAAGCAGACCGCTAAACCTTATATTAATCATTAAATCCCCATTAATAGGCATAGGCAAATATTCGTGACGTGTCCGAATTGACTGCGATGAAATCTGTGGGGGATTTGTGAGTGAGCATTCTTGATCGTGGTGCAAATGCTATCGCTGCTCTCGCTGCTCTATCCAACTCGCAAGCCATGATCGAGTTCGACATGTCGGGCATGATCCTCACCGCGAACGAAAATTTCTGCAGGGCGCTCGGCTACGAATTGCGGGAGATCGCTGGACAACATCACCGCATGTTCGTCGAACCCGCCTATGCATCCTCGGCGGAATACAAGGCCTTCTGGACGAAGCTGTCAGCCGGGAAATTCGAGCAGCAGCAATATAAGCGGCTCGGAAAAGGTGGCCGCGAGGTCTGGATCGAAGCATCCTACAATCCCGTGTTCCGGCGCGGGAGACCGGTCAAGGTCATCAAGATCGCAACCGATATCACCGCGCAGAAGCTGAAATCCGCCGAGGATGCGGGTAAGATCGACGCCTTGTCGCGGGCTCAGGCGATCATCGAATTCACGCCGGGCGGCGAAGTGCTTGGTGCCAACGACAATTTCCTTGCCGCCCTCGGCTATTCGCTTGCCGAAATCCAGGGCAAACATCATTCGATGTTCTGCGAAGCTGACTATTCGAAGTCGGAAGCTTACAAGGACTTCTGGCGAAAGCTTGCGAGCGGCCAGTTGATTGCCGACGAATTCATGCGGGTGGGGAAGGGTGGACGCAAAGTCTACATCCAGGCGTCCTACAATCCGATCTTCGACCTGAACGGCAAAGTGTTCAAAGTCGTCAAGTTCGCAACCGACGTTACGGCTCGCGTCGAGAATGTCGAACAACTTGCTTACTGCCTGACAAACTTTGCCGACGGCGACCTGTCGCAGACGATCGCGAAGCCTTTCATTCCTTCGCTGGAGCGGCTGCGCACCGATTTCAACAGCGCCTCGGAGAAGCTGAAGGACGCCATGGTAACGGTGGCCGAAAATGCCAAGGCGATTTCGGCCGGTTCCAACGAAATTCGCACCGCGGCCGACGACCTGGCCAAGCGCACCGAGCAGCAAGCCGCATCCGTCGAAGAAACAGCGGCCGCTCTTGAGGAAATCACCACCACGGTCAAGGATTCGAGCCGTCGCGCCGAGGAGGCCGGTCATCTGGTGGCGCGTACCAGGGATCATGCGGAGCATTCCGGCCAGGTGGTGCGGGATGCCATCGGAGCGATGGATCAGATCGAAACCTCGTCGCACGAAATTTCCAACATCATCGGCGTTATCGATGAGATTGCCTTCCAGACGAACCTTTTGGCGCTCAATGCCGGCGTAGAGGCGGCGCGGGCAGGGGAGGCCGGCAAGGGGTTTGCGGTCGTCGCCCAGGAAGTGCGCGAACTGGCGCAGCGCTCGGCGAAGGCCGCGAAAGAGATCAAGAGCCTGATTACGGCGTCCGGTTCCCACGTCGCAAACGGCGTCGCCCTGGTGACGAACGCCGGATCGGCGCTGCGGGAAATCGCCACTCAGGTTCACGAAATCAATACCAACGTCACGGCGATCGTCGAGGCGGCGCGCGAGCAATCGACGGCGCTCGGTGGCATCAGCCAGGCCATCAACACTGTCGACCAGGGAACGCAGCAGAATGCCGCAATGGTCGAGGAGCAGACTGCTGCAAGCCATGGCCTTGCACGGGAGGCTGCCGCACTCTTCAAGCTCCTTGCGCAGTTCCGTTTCGAAGACGGGCCGAAAACACGGTCTTCGTCGTCGCAGGCGGGGCGTCATCCTTCGATGCCGTCGGCTTTAAAAGTTGTCCGCACGGCCTCGGTTCATGGAACGGCGGCTGCCGCGCTGAAGTCCGATTGGGAAGAATTCTGATTTAGTTCAAATCAAAGCGACAGCGTTGCTTGCACGCCTAAAGGCGCGGCACCGTAGGTCTGAGGGCAGCTCCGCAGGGTCTCGGTGCCGCGCGGCGCCTCGGGTTCGAGTAGAGCGTGGCACCCCACTGGATAACCTGAAGCACGCGCTCTTGCCCTTGTCATAAGGTTGGACTTCTGCCTCGCTTCGGCAATGAAGTCATTGCCGGCCGCTGCGTTGCGGCCTCCATATGCATTCCCCGATACGTCGGAACGCAGCCAGGCGATCAGCCTCGCAAGCGGCAGGAAAATGCTGCACTGCCGAAAAAATCACCACGTGCGCCGCTGCGCGTTTTTTCAGCATGACCCATTGACAATTCGTCCTTGATGGCACTTGATAGGCTATTCCAGTAAAACAGACAAGCGTCCATTATACTGGAATATACGAGAACCATCCATAAGGGGAACGCCATGACTATTTCCTTTCGCACCGGCGTGATGTCGCTGGCCGCCGCTGTGCTGCTCTCCACGCCTGCACTGGCCGACGGCAGCAAGCTCGATGAAGTGCTGGCCCGCGGCCATCTCGTGCTCGGGACGGGCAGCACCAACGCGCCCTGGCACTTCAAGAGCGCCGACGACAAGCTTCAGGGTTTCGACGTCGACATGGGCCATATCATCGCCAAGGCGCTGTTCGGCGATCCTGAGAAGATCGAATATGTAAACCAGTCCTCCGACGCTCGCATCCCGAACATCACCACCGATAAGGTCGATATCACCTGCCAGTTCATGACCGTTACCGGCGAACGCGCCCAGCAGGTCGCCTTCACCATTCCTTATTATCGCGAGGGTGTCGGTCTGATGCTCAAGGCGGACGGAAAATATGGCGACTACGCCGCTCTCAAGGCCGCCGGTTCCTCCGTCACCATCTCGGTTCTGCAGAACGTCTATGCCGAGACGATGGTGCACGCGGCATTGCCGGAGGCCACCGTCGATCAGTATGATTCCGTCGACCTGATCTATCAGGCCCTGGAGTCGGGACGCGCCGATGCCGTTGCCACCGACCAATCGTCGCTCGCCTGGTACATGACGCAGAATCCGGGCCGCTATAAAGATGCCGGCTACGGCTGGAACCCGCAGACCTACGCCTGCGCCGTCAAGCGCGGCGATCAGGACTGGTTGAACTTTGTCAACACCGCCCTGCACGAAGCCATGACCGGCGTGGAGTTCGACTTTTACGCCAAGTCCTTCAAGACCTGGTTCGGCAAGGATCTGACGCCGCCGCAGATCGGTTTCCCCGTTGAGTTCAAGTAACGGCCATGCGGAGCGGGACCTGTCTCCCGCTCCGCTGCAGCCCCGCGCGTCTTTCGAGGCGCACAAAGGACGCTGCAACACTTTGAATCTGCGCATCGTGCACGATGCGTTAGTCTGAAAGGGCGGCCCGCATGGGTTATACGTTGAACTTCGGTGCCGTCTGGCGCAATTTCGATTTTCTGTTGAGCGGGCTTGCGCTAAGCCTCGGTTTGGCGGTGATCTCGATCCTGATCGGGGCCGTGTTAGGCCTGGTCGTGGCCTTCGCGCTGACGTCCAAAAACCGCCTGGCGGTGGTGCCGGCGCGGGTCTATGTCACTGTCATTCGCAACCTGCCGATTCTCGTTCTGGTGCTATTCGCCTTTTTTGCGCTGCCGCAGATGGGCTTGCGCCTCGACAAGATAAAAAGCTTTGTGCTGGTTCTCTCCCTCTATTCCGGCGCCTATCTAGCCGAGGTGTTCCGCGCCGGCCTGCTGTCGATCCCGAAAGGGCTGACGGAAGCCGGCCTCGCCATCGGCCTGACGGGGATGCAGATCCGCAGCTCCATTATCGCTCCGCTGATGCTGCGCAACGTGCTGCCGTCGCTGTCCTCGACGATTATCTCGCTGTTCAAGGACACTTCGCTTGCAGCCGCCATCGCCGTGCCGGAACTGACCTTTGCTGCCCGCAAGATTAATGTCGAAAGCTTTCGCGTCATCGAAACCTGGATGGTCACCTCCGCCCTCTATGTCGCGACCTGTTTCCTGATCGCCGCCGTGATGCGCTTCGTCGAGCGCCGTCTGGCCCTGCCGAGATAGACCCGATGCCCCACACCTTTCTCGAACAACTCTGGATCGCCCGCTACGTCATTATCAACGGCATCGGCGTGACCGTGTCGATCTCTCTGCTGGCCATTCTCGCAGGGTCTGTCCTCGGCGTCTTCGTCGGCCTGGCGCTCGTTTATGGCGGCGTTATTTTGCGGCTGATCGTGCGCGCCTATACCGATATTATCCGCGGCACGCCGGTACTCGTGCTGGTACTGGCAAGCTATTATGTCTCCGCCGCCGTTGGGCTCGATCTCGGGCCGTTCTCCGCCGGGGTGCTCGCCCTTGCGATCTTCTGCTCCTCGCATGTCGGCGAGATCGTCCGCGGAGCATTGCAGGCGATCCCGAAGGGGCAGACCGAAGCGGCCAAGGCGATCGGCCTGACTTTTACCCAGACCTTCACCTCTGTGCTGTGGCCGCAGGCCATGCGACAGTGCCTGCCGGCCTGGGTGAATACGGCCGCCGAGATGGTCAAGGCCTCGACGCTGCTCTCCGTCATCGGCGTTGCCGAGCTGCTGCTGCGCACGCAGGAGATCATCTCCCGCAATTTCATGAGCCTCCAGTTTTATTTCCTGGCCGGCGGTCTCTATTTCATCGTCAACTACGGCATCGAGCACTTCGGCAAATATGTCGAGCGCAAGACCGCCCTGCCGTCCTGAGGAGTTCCCCCGATGGCCAAGACCATTCTCGACATCAAGGGTCTGCGCAAGACTTACGGCGTCCACGAAGTCCTCAAAGGCGTCGATTGCGCCGTGGAGGAAGGCGAGGTTATTTCCATCATCGGCTCGTCCGGCTCCGGAAAGACCACCTTGCTGCGCTGCGTCAACATGCTGGAAGAATTCCAGGGCGGCACGATCAGTCTCGATGGCGAGGAGATCGGCTACCGCGTCGACGGCGCAACCCGCCGCCGCAAGGGCGAGAAAGAGATTGCCCGCCAGCGCGCGCTGACCGGCATGGCCTTTCAGCAGTTCAATCTCTTCCCGCATATGAGTGCCGCCGAAAACGTCATGCTCGGTCTCGTCAAGGTGAAGAAAATGACGAAGCCGGAGGCCCGCGCCGTCGCGGAAAAATGGCTCGATCGTGTCGGCCTCTCCGCTCGCACCAACCATTATCCCGGTCAGCTTTCCGGCGGCCAGCAGCAGCGTGTCGCCATCGCCCGCGCCATCGCCATGTCGCCGCGGCTGATGCTGTTCGATGAGGTGACATCGGCGCTCGACCCGGAACTGGTGGGCGAAGTGCTGCAGGTCATCAAGGGGCTCGCCGCCGACGGCATGACCATGCTGCTCGTCACCCATGAGATGCGTTTCGCCTACGAGGTTTCATCGCGCGTCATTTTCATGAACCAGGGCGTCATCTGCGAGGAGGGCGACCCGAAGGAAATGTTTGTGCGGCCGAAGACCGAACGGCTCGCGGAATTCCTCAAGACCTCGAGTTTCAACTAAAAGCACGAAGACGATCGGCGCGGCAGTTCGACCGCAGATGAGAAAGATCGCGGTCGCACTGACCAGCGTCTTCGGGCGCCGGCGCCCGCACAAATTGCGTTCAATCTGCATTCCGGGCAGGCAAATTTCCCGCACAGCATTCGCGACATCTTGAAAATCCTGAACACAGGATTTTGGCATGCGCTTTGCTTTCTGTCTTGTATGCAAGATAGCCACACATCCGAGACCACGCAGAAATCCATCGAGGCGACGATCGTCTCCGGCATCCTTTCTGCCAAGATCCGGCCCGGTACGCGACTTGGCGAAAACCAGCTGGCAGCGCTCTTCGGCGTGTCCAGAACCCGCGTCCGGGAGGCGATGATGCGCCTGGAGACACGCGGCATCGTGCATGTCAGCCCTCGGCGTGGTTGGTTTGTCGTCGAGCCGTCCGCGGAAGATGCGATCGCGGTCTATGAGGCGCGGCGGATCGTCGAGGCCGGGCTGCTGCGCAGCATGCGGACGCTGACGGAGGAGGGCAGCAAGGCGCTCGACGCGCATCTCACCGAGGAGCGAAATGCCATGGCGGCGGGCGACCGCCAGCGCCTGACCTATCTGATGGGCGATTTCCATATCCGCATCGCCGAATTGAGCGGCAACGCCATCCTCGTCGATATCCTGCGCGACCTGACCGCGCGGACGATCCTCATTTCGATGCTCTATCAATCTGAATTTCACGCCGCACAATCCCACGAGGGGCACTGCCGCATCTTCGAGGCCATGCAGGCGGGCGATTTCGTCAGAGCTGCAGAACTCTCCGTCGAGCATCTCGACGACGTGGAAATGGGCCTCGACCTCACCGCCCGCCCGGACCCGCTTTCGGATCTGCGCAATTCCCTGTCGCTCCCGCCCAGGACCGCGTCCCCGCCTCTCAGCCCCTAAAAACAGCACTTCAAAGGAGTAATGAACGCATGCTGACAATACGAGTTTTCTTCGCAATCGCGACCCTGGCGGCAGGCCTCGGCATCGGCTCCGCTTCTCGTGCCGATGCTCTCGCCGACATCACGGCGCGCGGTACGCTGCGTGTCGCGGTTCCGCAGGATTTCCCGCCATTCGGCAGCGTCGGCACCGATATGGCGCCGATGGGCTACGATATCGACGTCGCCAATCTCATTGCCGAAAAACTGGGCGTCAAGATCGAGCTGGTGCCGGTCACCAGCGCCAACCGCGTGCCCTATCTGCAGACCAACAAGGTCGACTTGGTCATATCAAGCCTCGGCAAGAATGCGGAGCGCGAAAAGGTGATCGATTTCTCCACAGCCTACGCTCCCTTCTTCAACGGCGTGTTCGCGCCGGCCGATGTTTCGGTTGCCAAGGCGGAAGACCTCGCCGGCAAGAGCATTGGTGTCACGCGCGGCTCGGTCGAGGATTTGGAACTGACGAAGATCGCGCCGGCCGATGCGACGATCAAGCGTTACGAGGACAATAACGGCACGATCTCAGCCTTCCTATCCGGCCAGGTCGACACCATCGCCACCGGCAACGTCGTGGCGGCGGCGATCCTCGCCAAAAATCCCCCCAAGCGCCCTGAGCTCAAATTCCTGATCAAGAACTCGCCCTGCTACATCGGCCTCAACAAAGAGCAGGCAGCTCTTCTGGAGAAGGTCAACGGCATCATCGGTGCCGCCAAAACCAATGGCGCGCTGAACGCCATATCGCAGAAGTGGCTAGGCACCGATCTCCCGTCAGATCTCTGAACGACCCGGACTTACGGATGTCATCCCGCGCCCGCAGGCGGGATGACATCCGCTCGTCACCGCAAGAGGGGACAATTCTTTGAGCTATCATTTCGAATTCGGTTGGCTGCTTCAATATTACCCTGAGATCATCAAGGGCATACTGGTCACCTTGGAACTGATCGCGATCGGCGGACTGCTCGGCATTTCGCTCGGCATCGGCTGTGCCTGGGTGCGCGCACTCGGGCCGGCCTGGCTGAAACCTGTCGTTGCCGCCTATGTCGAACTGATCCGCAACACGCCGTTCCTGATCCAGCTGTTTTTCATCTTCTTCGGCCTGCCGTCGCTCGGCCTCCAGCTTCCCGAATTGACCGCCGCCAACCTCGCAATGGTCATCAACCTTGGCGCCTATAGCTGCGAGATCATTCGCGCCGGCATCCAGGCAACCCCGAAGGGTCAATTCGAGGCAGGCGAGAGCCTTGCCATGACGCGCTTCGAAACCTTCCGCCATGTCGTGCTCGTCCCGTCACTGCAGCGTATCTGGCCGGCGCTGTCGTCGCAAGTCGTCATCGTCATGCTCGGCTCGTCGATCGTGTCGCAGATCGCCGCCGAAGATCTGACCTTTGCCGCGAATTTCATACAATCGCGAACCTTCCGCGCCTTCGAGGCCTACATCGTCTCGACAGCCATCTATCTGGTGATGGCGATCCTGCTTCGGCAGGTGTTGGGCGTGATCGGCGGCTTGATTTTCCCGAGGAGAAAAGCACGATGATCGAGTTCACCCTTTGGGACATCCTGCGAAACCTGCTGCTCGCCACCCGCTGGACGATCCTGCTTTCGCTCGTCTCCTTCGTCGGCGGCGGCGCGGTCGGGCTGGGGCTGCTGTTCCTGCGCATCAGCAAGCGCAAGCCATTCAGGGTGCTTGCGAAATATTATATCGAGCTGTTCCAGGGTACGCCGCTGCTGATGCAGCTCTTCATCGCCTTTTTCGGTCTCGGACTCTTCGGCATCGACGTGCCGGCCTGGCTTGCTGCGGGATTGGCGCTGACCCTGTGGAGCGCCGCCTTTCTCGCCGAGATCTGGCGAGGCTGCGTCGAATCGGTCGCCAAAGGGTCAGTGGGAAGCCTCCGCCAGCCTCGGCATGGGCCGGCTGCAGCAGATGCGCCATGTCATCCTGCCGCAGGCGCTCAGGGTCGCCATACCGCCGACGGTCGGCTTCTCCGTCCAAATCGTCAAGGGAACGGCGCTGACCTCGATCATCGGCTTCGTCGAATTGTCGAAAGCCGGCACCGTGGTCACCAATGCCACCTTCCAGCCCTTCACCGTCTACGGGCTCGTCGCCCTCATCTACTTCGCCCTCTGCTGGCCCTTGTCGAAAAGCAGCCAGATCCTGGAAAGGAAGCTCAATGTCGCTCATCGAAATCACTGAAGTCCGCAAGAGCTTCGGAGCCACCGAGGTGCTGAAAGGCATCAATCTCGATGTGCAGGCCGGCGAGGTCATCGCCATTATCGGCAAAAGCGGTTCGGGCAAATCGACCCTGCTTCGCTGCATCAACGGCCTGGAGACCATCACCGACGGTTCCATCTCCGTGGCCGGCGCGCAACTCCTCGATCACGAAGTGCATCTGAAGGCCCTGCGCCTCAAGGTCGGCATGATCTTTCAGCAGTTCAATCTCTTCCCGCACCTGACGGCGGGCGGCAACGTCATCCTGTCGCAGACGGTGGTCAAGAAGACCCCGAAGGCCGAAGCCGAGGCCATCGCCCGCAAGATGCTGGAGCGGGTGGGGCTTGGGCACAGGTTCGACGCCTATCCGGACGAACTCTCCGGTGGCCAGCAACAGCGCGTCGCCATCGCCCGGGCGCTCGCCATGCAGCCGGCAGCCCTTCTCTGTGACGAAATCACCTCGGCGCTCGACCCGGAACTGGTCGCCGAGGTTCTGGCCGTCGTGCGCGAGCTTGCCGCGGAAGGGATGACGCTGCTGATGGTCACCCATGAGATGAAGTTCGCCCGCGACGTCTGTAGCCGCGTCGTCTTTATGCATCAGGGCCGGGTCCACGAGGTGGGCCGGCCGGAGGAGGTCTTCGCCAACCCGCAGACGGCCGAGCTGAAGCAGTTTCTCGGCGTCAATTAGAAACGACGACATGCTCTCGCTTATGCCGGCCGGCTTCGTCGCAGAAGATGGCGCACGCGCGCCGCTTTCAACCAACAAGCGCGCGGGCGCTCGAATCCGCAGACGTGCTGGGAACGGCAGGCAAGGCTGCCGTTCCCAGGGATTGTCAGTCTTTCTGGCCGGCGGGGGCGGGCAGCAAGACCGGCTCGGCCGAATGTTTGGGGAGCATTAGTTGTGCCAGAATGTCATCAGCCGAATGGCTGGAACCGCCAATGCCGGCTTCGCGCAGCTGACGATCGAGATCGCCGCCGTTTTCCAGCGCGGCGAGCTCTGCACCGGCTTCGATGCGCCCGGCAGTGATTTCCTGGCGTTTCTTGATGCGTTCGAGACTTTCGACGGCGCTGCCGAGACGGGTATTGATGCCCGACTGGTTATGGGCGATCGCCGACTGAGCGCGCAGCAGCGACTCGTTGGCTTTGACGTTCTCCACCTCGCGCTTCATCTGAGCAATGCGTGCTTCGGTGTCCTGGATCGTGCGCAGCATCTGCTGCTGGCGGGGCAGCAGCCGATCGAGCTCTTCCTGGTCGCGCTGCACTTCGGAACGGCTGGCGGCGATGCGCTGCGCCAGGCCCTGAGCGAGATCCGTGCGGCCGGCCGATATCGCGGCGCGAGCGCTGTCGGTATCCTTGGTTTCCTTTGCGCGGTTTTCTTCGAGCCGGCGCATGACGCTCTTGTTGGCGGCCATGATGCCGGCCAGATCGGATCGCGCCCGGCGCAGCGACTGTTCGGCGTCGCGGATTTCCTGGTCGAGAATGCGCATGGATTGGTTGTCGGCGGCGGCTTCAGCCGCCTCGTTGATGCCGCCGCGAATGGCGGTGAAAATCTTTCCCCAGGTGCTCATGCGGCAATCTCCCCGCTTTTCCACTCATCAATCATGTGTGCCGCATCGACGGCATTGGCCGCCAGAATTGCCACCTCTTCGACCACCGTGTCGGCTGGCGAGTGCGCCGACAGCGAACCGAACAATTCATACCATTCCTCACCGTCGATGGTGGTGATGCCGAAGCTGGAGAGCGGCACGAACTTGTGCGTCTTGAGCACCATGCGTTCGAAGGCTTCGCGATTGGGCACCTCCTTGCACGGCAAAAGAACGGCGCTGACAAGAATGTCGCGTTCTCCGCTGACCGCGACGAAGACGTCGAGATCGCCTTTTTCCTTAAGGGTGACGCATATGACGTCGCCCTGTTCGGGTACGGCTACGTCCACATCACCGAGCGCCGCCGGATCGGCGGCGAACAGGCGCGTTAAAGTGGTGAGGTTCCAGGTCTCCAAAAAGTCCTCCATCGGTTGGAATTCGAAAAATATCTGGGTATTCGATATGCCACTTAAAGGGGTGGCGCGGTAAATAAATTTCGCTAGGTTACGCACGGGGAACGGGGGCGAATCGCGTGCCATTTATCGCTTCATTGCTGCGGCGTGTATATCTCTCGCTCAGCGAATTGGCCTGGTCCGCCCTTTTTATTCTTCTCGTGATCCATCTGGCCGCCTCCTACCTGCTCTTTATGCTGTGCGGCGAAGGCGATCTCGTCGGCAATCCGATCGATTTTCTTTACTACTATATGGTGACAGCCACGACGGTCGGCTATGGAGATCTTTCCCCAAAATCGGGATTTGGCCGGATCATTGCCGTCCTCTTCGTCCTTCCCGGCGGCATTGCCATCTTCACCGCCGTTCTTGGCAAATTGTTGACAACGATCGGCACGATCTGGAGGAACCGCATGCGCGGATTGGGTGACTACAGCGAACGCAGCGGTCATATCATCGTCTTAGGCTGGCAGGAGGGGCAGACATACCAGATGCTGCGGCTGCTGCATGCCGAACGGCAGGCCAACGAACCAATGAGCGTTCTGGTTGCCAAGGAGCTGGCGGAGAATCCCGCCAGCGATTACACCGACTATATCAGAACCGAGCGGCTCGCCGATGCGGACGCTCTGGTGCGGGCCGGAGTGGCGCAGGCGCGGGCAATCATCGCGCGCGGAGCAAATGACGACGAGACGCTGGCCGCGGTGCTGATTGCCGAAGACCATGCGCCCAATGCCCATATCGTCGCTTATTTCGCCGACGACCGCACAGCCCAGATGGTCAAACAACTCCGGCCGCGCGTCGAGGCGGTGGGCTCGCTCGCCGAGGAGCTGCTGTCGCGTGCAGCCCGCGATCCGGGCTCTTCGGAGATCGCCGCACGGCTGCTATCGGCCGCCTCCACCGATACGGCCTTTTCCCTGCCGGTTCCGCCTTTGCAACGGCCACTGCTCTATGGAGACGTATTTTTAAGCCTCAAGCGTGAGCATAACGTCACGCTGGTGGGCTTGCTGAGCCAGGGCATCACCGACCTCAATTGCCGGGACGAGGTGCTGATGCGGGGCGGCGAGACTCTTTACTACATCAGCGGAATGCGGCTAGATCCCGCTGCCGTCGCTTGGGCTCGAATGGGAGACGTATCATGATCGGCTGGTTCGGCAGAGACAAGAACGAAAAGCCCTTGCCCAGAGAACTTGGCCCCTTGGGCGCCGCCATCGGCGGGGCTCTGGAGATCGATTTCCTCTCCCTCGAGGCCGAGGCTTTGGGCGGCGAGCCGGCCATGCCGCTGCCACGGAGCGGCCCCTTCATCATTGCCGGCTACGGCGAGAGTTCGCTCGATGCCGCAACGGTTCTGTCGCGCTACTACGATGAGGACCACCGGATGATCCAGGTGATGTCGGCGTCGGGCCAGCCGGGCGATGCCGTCGACGACATCAGCTTTTATCAATCCTGGGACAGCGTCGTGCCGGCCGGGCAGAGCGAATGGAACCGCTGGACCGGGCCGGGCGGCCTGATCGGCCAGCCATCCTACGATGCCGACGGTATCCTCTATAGCCGCTTCTGGGGCGAAGGCCCGGAGCGCGCGCAACTGGTGGAATTTGTCGAAAAGGTCGAGGATGGTGAAGCGCAGCGCTCCATTCACCAGACCTGTATGTTGTATTACCGCCCGCTTGGCTCGACGCGCGAAATGCTTCTGATCAATGTCGAGCGTGATCTCGACCTCGGACAGAGCCAAGCGGGAAGCTCGGTGGAATTTCTGATCGGTTATGGGCTTGCTCCAGCCGATGTCCGCCGCGTCTGACACACTATCAATTTTTGACGGAGGAGTTTTTCAATGCTCGATTACGTGGCGGGTCTGCCTGCCTTCCTTGGTTATTTCGCCGTTGGTCTTGGCGCCTACGTTGTTTTTGCGGTGATCTACACATTCCTGACGCCGCAAAAGGAAGTTCAGCTCATTCGTGCCGGCAACCTCGCCGCGGTGACGGCATTTCTCGGCGCGCTTGTCGGTTTCAGCCTGCCGCTGGCTTCGGCCGCCGCCAATTCGGTCAGCATCATCGACTACATCGTATGGGCGGTGATCGGCATTCTGGCGCAGATCCTTGCTTTCTATATTGCGAATTTCACCATGCCGGACCTGCATGAGAAGATCACCGCCGACGATATCGCCGCGGGCATATGGGGCGGCGGCATCGCATTGGTCATCGGTATTCTCAACGCCGCCTGCATGACCTATTGAGGGGAGGGGAACGATGCGCAGACGTAAGAGCGGGCACAGACGACCCTTCCTGGCCCTAGGCACTATCGCTGCCTCCACCCTGGCGCTATCCGGTTGCGGCGACCAGACGCCTTCGGAGGTCATGTTCAGCTCCGTCGACCAATGCGTGCAATCCGGCATGGACCGGCAGGTCTGCCAGGCCGGCTATCAGGATGCCATGCGGGCTCATCTCGCCACCGCGCCGCGTTTCAACGGCATGGCCGCCTGCGAGGCCGAATACGGCGCGGGCCATTGCTCGGAGCAGCCGGCCAATTCAGTCCCCAACAATACCGGCGGCAGCGGCAGCTTCTTTATGCCGTTCCTGGCAGGCTACATGCTGTCTTCGGCACTGAACAACATCGGCGACTATTCCGACTATCGCCGGCGCCAGGAGGAGATGGGTTATTACTACGGTTCGACGCCGATTTACCGCAATCGCTCCGGGCAGACGGTGACAACGGTTCGCTCAGGCGGCGCGGGCAACGACAGTCTGACTGCGCCCTCGCGCCAGAGCGTCAAGCCGGTCAACGTCAATACCCGCACCGTCGCCCGTCAAGGCTTTGGTGGCCGTTCGTCGTTTAGTTTCGGCGGCTGACATGAAGCGCATCACCCTTCCGGCCCGTCCTGATTGGCGTGACAAGGCGCGCGCCGTCGGCTTCGGCTTTCACGTCATGTACGGCGAGCCTTACTGGCTCGACGATGCCGCCTATACTTTCACGCTCGACGAAATCGAGACGCAGATCGAACAGCCGAGCCAGGAACTGCACGACATGTGCATGGATCTGGTCGGTGATATCGTCAGAAGCGAAGAGACGCTCGACAGGCTGGCCATTCCGGAGGATCTGCGCGATGTGGTGCAGCGCTCCTGGCAGCGCCGCGACCGGCACCTTTACGGCCGATTTGATCTTGCCTATGACGGCGCCGGCTCCGTCAAATTGCTCGAATACAACGCCGATACCCCGACCTCGGTGTTCGAGACAGCTTATTTCCAATACAACTGGCTGACCGACCAGATGGCTTTGGGTACCCTGCCCAATGATGCGGACCAGTATAATTCCCTGCAGGAAAGCCTCGTCGAGGCGTTCGAGCAATTTCCCAAAGGGCCGATCTTCCACTTCGCTGTGATGACCGACAATGAGGAGGATCGAGGCACGACGGTTTATCTGATGGACTGCGCAGTGCAGGCCGGCCATCGCGTCGAGCTTCTCGACATACGCGAGATCGGCATCGATGCCGAGGGCCGCTATACCGACCTGCAGGATCGGGTGATCGACCGCTGCTTCAAGCTATACCCATGGGAGTTCATGCTGCGCGAGCCGTTCGCCCGCGAACTCGCGCGCTCCGGCGATGTTTTCATCGAGCCCGCCTGGAAGGCCGTGCTCTCCAACAAGGGGCTTCTGCCTCTGCTCTGGCAGCGCCACCGCAATCACCCCAACCTGCTGGCGAGCTATTTTGCCGACGACCCGGCAGCCGCGACCCTGACGGATTATGTGCGCAAACCGCTGCTGTCGCGAGAGGGCGAGAACGTCACGATATTCCGGGATGGCCGGGAATTCGTTTCCGCTCCCGGCGATTATGGCGACGAAGGCTTCGTCGTCCAGGCCTATGCCCCGCTTTTCGAAAGCGACGGCGGCTTTGCCGTGCTCGGCAGCTGGGTCGTCGGTGATCGCGCCTGTGGCCTTGCCGTTCGCGAAGACCGCTCGCGCATAACCGCCAACCTGTCGCGTTTCGTGCCGCACGTCATCATCGATTAAGAGAGATACGTCCTCTTATGCAAACATCAGAAACCGTTCTCACGACTGAACCTGTCAGCGTCTATTCATTGCCCGGCACGTGCTTTTTCGATCTCGCTCCGGCTGCAGGCGGCGAGCCCTATCGCATATTCCTGTCCATTCCGGCGGAGAAGCCGCCAGCGGGGGGATGGCCGCTTCTAGTGATGACCGACGGCAACGCCACTTTCCCCTTCGCGGCTGCCAGCCTGGTCACTCAGGCGCCTTACCCCACGGGAACGAATGTCGGCTGGGGGGTGATCGCGGCGATCGGCTATCCCACCGACGAGCCCTATGATGCGCTCCGCCGGTCTTGGGACCTCGGTCCTCCACCGGTCAAATCCTATCCGCCCTTTGTTGAGGGCGGTCCCCCGGTGGTCATCGGAGGGACCGGCAAACTGGCGGATTTCATCGAGAGCGAGTTGATACCGCGGATCGCGGAGATAGTGACCCTGGATCCGCGGCGCCGATCGCTTTTTGGGCATTCCTTCGGCGGCCTCTTTACCCTCTATGCCCTGTTTGAGCGGCCGGGTCTGTTTGCAAATTGGATTGCGGCCAGCCCGACCATCTATTGGGAGAACAGTGAAATCCTCAACAATGAGGCGCAGCGTCAACCCATCCCGGGAAATGCCGCCTTCCTGCATTTGTCCGCCGGGGAATATGAAGGCGACGAGTTGGCCCCCTTTCAGTACCGCAACGAGGATGCAGCCGTACGCCTGGAAAAGAGGAAGGCGGAGCGGACGATCCTCCTGGCGCAGGAGATGGCGGAGCGATTGAGCAGCACAGAAGACGGATTGCGTACCGAATTCGAGCTCTATGCAGGCCAGACCCACATGTCGGTTCTTGCAGCGGCTGTGAACCGTGCGGTCAGCATTGCGTTCGCCGTCGGAGGGGTGCCCGACAAGTAAGTCTTCCCGGCCACTGCTGCCGGGGCCTATGGCGAGGTACTTAAATCATCGACAACCTGCCGCGCCTCGGCCCGCGGCGCGGCGACGGAGTGGCGCTTGACGAGCGAGCATTCGAGCTTGGCAATAGGATATCGCTTGCCCGGCACGGTTTCCGGGTTGAGATGTTCGATCGCCCATTGCCCCATGGCAAGATGTGGAAGGACCGAAGTCGTCAGCGGCGGGACGAGGTGGCGTGAAATCTCTTCGTCGTCATACCCCACCACCGACATATCCTGGGGAATGCGAAGCCCCGCATCCTTGAGCGCTTCGTAGCAGCCGATGGCCGTGCGGTCGTTCTGGCAGAAGATCGCGGTCGGCGGCTCTTTCAGAGCAAGCAGTTTCATCGTGGCGGCATAGCCGGCACCGGCAGACCAGTCGCCTTCGATAACCAATTCCGGATCGAAGGGGATATCGGCGGTCGCCAGCGCGCGGCGATATCCGGTCAGCCTGTCCTGCGCAGCCTGCATCCAGATTTCGCCGGTGATGGTTGCGATGCGATGGTGTCCGTGCGTGATCAGATGTCGGGTGGAGCTCTGCCCTCCCGCAATCTCGCTCGGCACGACGGCCGGAAATGCATGGTCCGCCGTATAACAATTCAAGAGGACCGTCGGGATGTTGAGATTGCTGACATAGGACGGAAGCTCCACCTGGCGGGTATAGATCGTCATATAGATGAGCGCTGATATGCCTCCGCTCGTCAGCGCCTTGATGGCCTTCGGCTCCATGACCGGATCGCTGAGCGTCTGGGCGACCAGAAGGACATTGCCGGCGTTCCAGGAAGCTTGCCGCGCGCCTTCGATCGCAACGATCGCTTCCGGGCTGGTGGCAAGTTGATCCACGGCGAAACCGATCACATTGTCTAACCCTGAATAAGAGGCCTTCGCCGTATACGTCGTCCCGGTATATCCCAGAGCCCGCGCCGCCTCCCACACGCGGTCGCGGGTCTGCTGCGAGATCCGGGTGCCGGGTGTGTCGTTGAGAACGAAAGAGACGGCGGCCTGGGAGCAGCCGGCGGCCGCGGCAATATCCATCATCGTCACGCGGGCAGGCTTGTCCACCGCGGGCTTATTGCTTTTTTGGGGCTTGGCTTGTCGCATTCGAGGAGAACAGTCTCTTTGTCGTTTGGTAATTACTATTAGCATCTATCTGAAAGCGCTGGCAATTGCATCAACTGTTGCAATGCCTGCGGTTATTGGTCATTGCTAGTACAAAGTTGCATCCCGATCGGTGCATGATGAAATGTTTTGATCCGCATTGATAATACTATTTACTAATTAAAATTCTTCTATACCGTCACGGAGCGATCGGACCAATGCCACTCGTCGCTTTGCGGCGGCCCTGGGAGGGGGCGCATCCGGCCGGCCGTAAGTCGAAAACGGGCCCATGCGACTGCGGCCCCTCGGGAGGTGTATTATGAAACAGCTGAAACGCAATGCAGCCCTGTTCTTCGCCGGTTTGATGCTGAGCGCGGCACCGGCTGCCGTATCGCATGCCGCCGACAAGCCGACACTTGCATTCGTCGTCAACGGAGCGTCCGACTTCTGGAAAGCGGCAGAGGCCGGCGTGAAGAAGGCGCAGGGCGAAATGCCGGATTACCAGATGGAGCTGAAATACCCTGAGCAGGCGGCTGTCGCCATTCAGCAGCGACTCATGGAAGATCTGGTCAGCGCCGGCGTTAAAGGGATCATGGTCTCCGCTGTCGACCCCAAAACCCAGACGGATGGCCTGAATAAGATCGGCTCGCAGACGGCTCTGTTCACCACCGACAGCGACGCGCCGAAGACCAACCGCGTCGCCTATATCGGTTCTTCAAACGTCGATGCCGGCAAGCAGGCCGCCGAAATCGCTAAGAAGGCTATGCCGGACGGTGGCAAGTGTATGGGTTTCGTCGGTCTGCTCGGCGCCGATAACGCCCGCGAACGCATCGAAGGGATGAAGGAAGGGCTCAAGGGCACGAAGATCGAGCTTGTCGATGTTCGCGGTGACGACATCGACCAGACGCGCGCCAAGAAGAACGTCGAGGATGCGCTGGTGGCCAGCCCCGACCTGACCTGCATGGTCGGCTTCTACTCCTACAACACGCCGCGCATCTATGAGGCGCTACGCGACGCCGGCAAACTCGGCCAGATCACCGTCGTCGGCTTTGACGACGATCCGATCACGCTCGGCGGTGTCAAGGAAGGCACGATCGCGGCAACCGTCGTACAGCAGCCGTTCGAATGGGCTTATCAGGGCATGAAATTGATGGCCGCCTACCTCAAGGGCGACAAATCAGGCGTTCCCGCCGATGGCTTGATCATCATCCCGACGGTGATCATCGGCAAGGATGACGTTGACAAATATGCCGCCAACCTGAAGGCCATGGCTGGAAAGTAACCTCTTTCGCGGCGGCGGCACTCGCCGCCGCGAAAGGCATTTCATGCCGACATCATCAGCAGCCATGGACAGCCGATGAACCATAGTTCCGACATCCCGTCACCGGGCGCGCCCGGAACGCCATTCCTTTCGCTTTCCGGCGTTGGCAAGACTTATCCAGGCGTCGTTGCGCTCGAAGGCCTGTCAATGGACATCGTGCCGGGCGAGGTCATCGGCCTTGTCGGCGAAAACGGGGCTGGAAAATCGACCCTGATGAAGATTCTCGGCGGTGTGATCGCACCCGATCGGGGCACGATCCTGCTCGACGGGGCAGAGCTTCATTTCCTCACGGTGGAATCGAGCATCTCGTCCGGCATCGCTTTCGTGCATCAGGAACTCAATCTCTTTGAGAATCTCGACGTCGCTGCCAACATCTTCCTAGGGCGCGAACCGCTGAAGGCGGGACCGCTTAAGCTCGTCGATCGCGATCGACTAAGGGACATGGTGAAGCCGCTTTTGAGGCGCGTGGGCGCGCATTTTTCCGCCGACACACCCGTGGCGTCGCTTTCCCTTGCCGAGCAGCAGATGGTGGAAATCGCCAAAGCGCTGTCGATCAACGCCAGGCTCGTTATCTTCGACGAGCCCACGTCCAGCCTGCCGCTGGACGAAACCGAGCGGCTGCTCAGCATTATCAAATTGCTGAAAGCGGATGGCATCAGCGTCATTTTCATCTCGCATCGCCTCCACGAGGTCGAGCGCGTCGCAGACCGGGTCGTCGTGCTGCGCGACGGCACGCTTGTCGGCACGCTCGCCAGGAAAGACATCGGCCACGACCAGATGGTCAAGCTGATGATCGGCCGGGTGCTTGCGGCCCGGACCGCAAAACCGCAGCGCTCGCCGGGCTCGGTTGCGCTGAAGGCAAGTGGCGTGCGCACCGAGGCCTATCCTGGCCGTCCCGTCGATCTGGAAATCCGCTATGGAGAAATCATGGGGCTTGCGGGCTTGGTCGGGTCCGGCCGTACCGAGCTTGCCAGGGTCTTCTTCGGCATCGACCGGAGTTATGGCGGAAGCATCCTGCAGGACGGGCAGGAAATTTCCGTCCGTTCCGCTCGTGACGCCGTCGCTCGCGGCATTTTCCTGGTGCCGGAGGATCGCAAGCGCAACGGCATTCTTCTCGATTTCCCGATCGCCCAGAATATCACCCTTGCCGACCTTCCCAGGCTTTCCAGACGCTTCATGCTTTCTGCTGAAAAAGAGACGGCGGCGGCCGAAAAGCAGCGGGTTCGCCTGGCGATCAAGGCGCCTTCCGTTTCGACGCGAACCGGCACTCTGTCCGGCGGCAACCAGCAGAAGGTGGTGCTTGCCAAATGGCTGTCGATGAGCCCGAGGGTGATGATCTTCGACGAGCCGACGCGCGGCATCGATATCGGCGCCAAGAACGAGATTTACGGACTGATGCGAGCGCTTGCCGATGCCGGGGTCGCGGTCCTGATGATCTCCAGCGACATGGAAGAGGTGATCGGCGTTTCCGACCGCATCGCCGTCATGCACGAGGGCCAGATCGCCGGCATATTGGAAGAGGATGAATTCAGCCAGGAAAGCGTGCTTTTGCTTGCCGTCGGCAAAAGGGTAAAATAGCGGCTGCGGCCAACATATAAGTATCGGGGAATGGATCTCGAATGGTCAAAAAGGATCTCGGACTGCTGCTTTTGATCGTCGTCGTCGGCATCGTCGTCGCGATCATCAATCCGCGCTTTCTGCTGCCGATCAATCTTGCCAACACCGCCAACCTGATCGGCCTGTTCGGCATCCTGTCGATCGGCCAGGCCTTTGTCATCATAACCGGCGGTATCGAGCTTTCCGTAGGCTCGCTCGTCGCCCTTCTCGGCGTGCTGTTCGTCGATTTCGTTGCCGTCCAGGACATGCCCTGGATGCTGGCACTGCCGCTCATTCTCGCGCTTGGCGCGGTCATAGGCGCCGTCCACGGCTGGCTGATCACCCGGCTCAAGCTGCAGCCCTTCGTCGTCACCCTCTGCGGCCTGCTGATCTATCGCGGGGCAGCGCGCTTCTACACCGCCGACGGAACGGCGGGCTTCGCGTTCGGCCAGAACTTCCCGGATCTCGAATTCCTGACCGCCGGACGGTTCTACGGCGTTCCCAACACCTTCATCGCGCTCGTCATCATAACCGTCGTGATGTGGATCATGCTGCACCGCTCCGTCTTCGGGCGTTATCTCTATGCAATCGGGAAGAACGAGGAGGCGGCCCGCTATTCCGGTATCCGCACCGGCCGGATGATCATGTCGGCCTATGTCATCTGCGGCCTGCTGACGGCGCTTTCGGCGACTTATTTCGCCATGTACACACGCTCGATTTCGCCGGCGAGCCATGGCCAGTTCTACGAACTCTACGCGATCGCCGCCGCTGTCCTCGGCGGCTTTTCTCTCCGCGGCGGCGAAGGTTCAATCGTCGGCGTGGTGCTCGGCACGGTCCTGCTCCAGGAGCTGCAGAATCTCGTCAATCTGCTTGGCATCCCGTCGTCGCTGAATTTCGCCGTCATGGGCGGCGTGATCCTCATCGGCGTCCTGATCGACCAGCAATGGCACGCCATCCGCGCAAAGCGCCGCCTCGTCTCCGCCGCACGGCATACTGAAACACGTCATTCGAACGAGGGCAGTTTGCCGGTGGCGGCCAATCAGGACTAAATTGGATGATAGGCGCGCGCCGCCCGGCCGAGTTCGCGCTCCTCAGTCTCGATGCTGAGTGAGTAGAAGGCAACAGGATGAAGTTGTGTCTGGATTGACTGGCTGCACCGGTTGGCTGCGTTATCGGTTGGCGTAAGTTCCATAATGTATATTATCTAATTTGACATACAGCAGCTGGTGTAAGGGGCATTCTATTTCCCGGTGCGACATGCCAGAAAAAACAACGGCTTCCCTTTGGAGATTTTGGAATGTCTCGATGCTATTTGCAATTGACCCGGGCCCACCGACGCCGTCTGGCATCAGATTTTCCAACGAAGGAGACGGGATTACTCGATATCTTTCAGGGCATCGAGGGGGCCGGTCAGCGCTGTGCGTGGCGGGACGAGTGATGGTTGCACAAGATGCGTCAGTACTGGAGGTCGGTTGGTGTCGAGGATGGCAAACCCTTTGGTGATCATGGCCTCGCCGTCCTGCCGGATCATGAAGACGGGGAACGGCAGGAAGGAGCCGAAGGGATCGTAGTCGTAGCAGCCGACGATGATATCGGCGAAGGTCTCGTGCGGATGCAGCGCGAGGAAGCGCATCAGCCCCTCGAGGTTGATCGAGGAATTGACGAAAAATGCGCGCGGCAGCTTTCCATGGCCTTCGTAGAAGACTTCAAAGGCGCGGGCGGTCATGGCGGGGGAGTAACCAGTCGGCTGGATGCAGATGTCCGGATCTGCGCCCAGCAGTGCGCGCTTTACGTCGCGAAAGCCACGAATGCGTTCATGGCTGGCATGGTCGTTGCGGCCACCGAACAGATACACATCGTCGGGTGAAAGCGGCCCATCCTCCTGCGCGCGCTCGATGATCGCTTGTGTCAGCATACGCGCGCCTTCGTAATTGTCGCTGATGATCGACGGCGCCAGCGTGCCCGGCAGATCGATGTTGACGTGCTTCAGCCCAGCCTTTTCGCACACCGCGTGGACACCGTCCGGATCGGTTGCACCGGCGATGAAGAGTTCGTCGATAGAATAGGAAATCAGCGTCTCGACAACCTGACGCTCCTCCTCCGGATCACGGCAGGCGCTGACGACGAGCGGGCACTGGCCGCGGTTCCTGGCCTGGGCCTCGAAGGACTGCGCCATGGAGGAAAAATAGCGATTGTCGTGCACAGGCAGCAGAAGGCCGACGAGGCCGGAGCGGGACGAACGCAGGCCACGAGCCTGCAGGTTCGCCGTATAGCCGTGCTCGTTCGCCAGCTTCTGAATAAGCTCGGCCGTTGTCTCCTTGATACGCCGCTTCCGCCAGCTTCCATTCAGCACGGCGCTCACGGTGGAAGCCGATGCGCCCGATAGCACCGAGAGATCGTAGATGGTCGCCTTTTTCTTGCTGATGCCTGTCATGCCCTGCCCTTCCTCTGCCGTTCCCTTAGAAACAAACCCCTCTTGACGAAAGCCCTGCCTTGTTCGATAGTCATTGCACCATCGATTGTGCAAAAAAGAAAGATCGATTGTGCATGGATGGCTCGCCGGAGGAGGCGAGACGGGAGGCAAGGGTATCCCTCGCCAAGAAGCAACCAGGAGCAACCTTGCCGCAAAAGCGGCAGGGGGTCGTCGTTCGCATGGGCGACCTTTGAGGAGGAGTGAGGATGAGGAAACTTATCATAGCGGCATTGGCTGCATCGCTGTCGCTTGCCGGCGCGGTCGCCGCGTTTGCGCAGGACGCGCCGAAGGTCGGCATTGTCGTCAAGATCGGCGGCATTCCATGGTTCAACGCAATGGAGGCCGGCATCAAGGAGCAGGGTCAGAAACTGGGTGTCGATGCCTTCATGATCGGGCCGACCAGCGCCGACCCGGCCCTGCAGGTGCGTGCCATCGAGGACCTGATTGCTCAGGGCGTCAAGGTGATCGGTGTGGTTCCGAACGACGCCAAGGTGCTCGAGCCGGTGCTTTCCAAGGCGCAGGCGGCCGGCATCAAGGTCATTACCCATGAATCTCCTTCGCAGAAGGGTGCCGACTGGAATTTCGAGCTCGCATCATCCACCGGATTCGGCGAAGCGCATGGCAAGCTGCTCGCCGAAAAGATGGGCGGCAAGGGCGAATATGCCGTCTTTGTCGGTTCGTTGACCGTCCCATTGCACAATGCCTGGGCCGATGCCGCAATTGCCTATATCAAGGCGAATTATCCGGACATGAAGCTCGTCGGCGATCGTTATGGCGTTGCGGAAGACGTCGACAAAAGCCGCTCGACAGCGCTCGACCTGATTGCCGCTCATCCGGATCTGAAAGGCTTCCTCGCCTTCGGCAGCCAGGGTCCGATCGGCGCTGGGCGCGCGGTCGAAGAACGCCGCAAGACAGGCAAAATCTTCGTCCTCGGCCCGTTCTCACCCGGCCAGGGCCAGAAGCTGATCAAATCAGACGCGATATCGGGCGGCTTCATGTGGAATCCGAAACAGGCCGGCGAAGTGTTCGTCACGCTCGCCGATCGGCTGATCAAGGGCGAGAGCATCAAGGAAGGCGACGACATTCCAGGTCTCGGGGTTATCAAGCCGGCCGGCAACGACATCATCGTCGACCAGTTGCTGCCGATCAACAAGGACACGGTCGACGACCTGGCCGCAATGGGTCTCTGAAAGAGATCCCCTCCCCCGGTGTCGGGCCGGTCCATGCCGACCGGCCCGACATTCGGCAAAGAAGGCGGTATCCGGCCAAGGCCGGGGCCATCGACCCTTCATGGCATTCGATCGGACAGGCAACCGGCATGAGCACGGCAACGGATGAGGGCGTGAGAGCCCCGCCTCTTCTTTCGCTCCGCGGCATCAACATGACATTCGGCGGCGTGAAGGCGCTGAAAAACGTCTCCTTCGAGGTTTTGCCGGGCGAGGTGCATTGTCTGGCCGGGGAGAATGGTTCCGGTAAGAGCACGCTCATCAAGGTTATCTCCGGCGTGTATCGGCCTGCCGAGGGCGCCGAGATCGTCTTCGACGGCGAGACGATACCCCACATCACGCCAGGCATGGCCCAGTCCCGCGGCATCCAGATCATCTGGCAGGACCTTGCGCTCTTTCCGGAAATGAGTGTGGCGGAAAACATCGCCTTTCAGACGCTTTCCGGTTCGCGCCCGCGCTTCGTCAACTTTGGCGCGATCCGGACGATCGCGGAGGGTGCGCTTGCTCGGCTCGGCGTCAGCCTCGAGGTCGACAGACCGCTGAAGGACTTCGCCATCGCGCAGCGCCAGATCGTGGCGATTGCCCGCGCGCTGGTCGGGCAGGCCCGGATCGTCTTCATGGACGAGCCGACCGCCTCGCTCACCCAAACGGAGACCGATCATCTGCTGGCAATCGTCCGCACCCTATCGGCTTCGGGCGTTGCCGTGGTCTTCGTCAGCCATCGTCTTGCGGAAGTGCTGGAAATCTCCTCACGCATCACGGTGCTGCGCGATGGCGCGCTCGTCGGGGTCTTTCCGGTGGAGGGCATGACACAGTCGAAGATCACCGAGCTGATGACCGGGCGGACCTTCGATCAGAACGTTCGCGCCAGCGACCGATCGCAGAACCCGATCATGCTCTCCGTCAGCAAGCTTTCCCGGCCTGGCGAGTTCGAGGAGATTTCCTTCGATCTGCGCCGTGGCGAGACGCTCGGGATCACAGGATTGCTCGGCTCGGGCCGCACCGAACTTGCGCTTACGCTGTTCGGCATGCGTCGGCCGGCCGCCGGCACGATCAAGCTGGAGGGAAGAGCGGTGCATTTTGCGTCCAACCGCGAGGCGATTGCGGCCGGCGTCGCCTATCTGTCGGAGGACCGTCTTTCACTCGGTCTCAACCAGCCGCAATCCATCGCCGACAATCTGGTCATGGCCTCGCTCAACCGCATCCTGAGCGGCCGGCTGATTTCGCCCGATAAGAAGCACGCGCTCGTTGCCGGCTGGATTGCTGATCTCGGCGTCAGGATCGGCAAGCAGGACGATGCGATCTCGACGCTTTCGGGCGGCAACCAGCAGCGCGTCGCGATCGCCAAATGGCTCGCCACCGATCCCAAGGTGCTGATCCTTGACGCTCCCACCGTTGGCGTTGATGTCGGCGCGCGCGCCGGCATCTTCGAAATCGTTGCCCGTCTCGCCGACGCTGGGCTGGCAATCATCCTCATCTCGGACGAGGTGCCGGAGGTCTATTTCAACGCCGACCGGATCATTCACATGGAAAAGGGCCGCATCGCCGGCTGGCACGATCCGCGCACGACCACACTGAAGGGCCTGGAGGCGGCCATCTATGCGTAAGCTGTTCCTGTCCTATACGACCGAATGCGTGCTCATCGCCGTCATCATCGCGATGAGCATCTTCCTGGCGTTTGCGACCGATCGTTTCTTCACACTCGGCAATGCCTTCGACCTGCTCAATATCAGCGCCGTCAACATCATCTTCGCCGTCGGCCTGCTCGTGGTGCTGATATCAGGCGGGATCGACATCTCCTTCGCCGTCGCCGCCTCGATCGTGCAATATCTCACCGTACTTGCGCTCGAGCGGATCGGCGGGGGTGGCTGGACCTCCGGCTTCCTGATCGCGGCAGGCATCGGCATCGTGCTCGGCCTGATCAACGCTTTCCTGATCCACCGTTTCCGCATCATCTCGATCGTCGCGACAATCGCGACCTTCAACGTCTATTTCGGCCTGCTGATGTTCTTCACCAAGGGTGTATCGCTCTACAATCTGCCCGATTGGCTGACCGCGCGCGTGGTCATTTACGAGCGGGAAATGGCCGACGGCAGCTGGGCGGAAATAACTCTGCCCGTTCTCGTCATGGCCGTCTGCACGCTCGCCACCTGGCTCTTCATTACCCGCACGACGACCGGCCGGCAGCTCTATGCCTTCGGCGACAATCCTGACGGCGCGCGCCGCTTCGGCATCAATATCGGCGCCATGCAGTTCATCGCCTTCGGCTGGCTTGGACTGATGGCGGGCATCGCCGGGCTCATGCAGGCGCATTACGCACAGGAGGTGGTGCCGAACGCACTTTATGGTCGCGAGCTCGATGTCCTGGCTGCCGTGGTGCTCGGCGGCGCGCGGCTGGGCGGCGGCAAGGGCTCCGTGCTCGGTTGCGTGCTGGGCGTGCTGCTCGTTTCGATCACCCAGAACGGCCTCAACCTGATGGGCGTCTCGCCCTTCGCCTTCAAGATGATCGTCGGGGCGATCATCCTCGTTGCGATCACGTTGTCGAGCGCCCGCATCGGCGCGCTGGCGCCAGTCTTTGGGGGCCGCATGTCGACCGACGGCCAACCTGCGGCAAGCGGAGAAAAGCGATGAACACCCTCGCAGCCCGCTTCAACGCCATCTTCGGGGCTGATATGGCCGGTCCGCTGGCCGCGCTGGCGACCGTGCTGATAGTCTTCGGTTTCGCCTCGCCACATTTCCTGACGGGCGCAACCTTCGGATCCGTCGCCTTTCAGCTTCCCGAGCTCGGCATCCTAACGCTTGCCATGCTGATGCCGATCCTCACCGGCGGCCTGAATCTGGCGATCACCTTCACTGCCAACATGGCGGGCCTGACGCTTGCCTGGACGCTGCAAGCCAAAGGCGGGATCGATGCCGGCCCGATCGCCTTCCTGCTCGGCTCGCTGCTGGCACTTGTCGTCGGCGCGGCAAGCGGCCTGGTCATGGGCCTCGTCATCGCCTTTACCCGCGCCCATCCGATCCTCGTTTCGCTTTCGATGATGATCTTCCTGCGTGGCCTCGGCGAGTTCCTGACGCGCGGCGGCGATATTTCGGGTTTCCCAACCTTCATCGCTCCCATCGGCCACGGCAGCATTCTCGGCATTCCTATACCGTTGTTGATCCTGATCGCCTGCGTGATCGCCAGCCACATCCTGCTCGCGCGATCCAAGCTCGGTTTTTCCACCTATATGATCGGCTCCAATATCGAGTCCGCCCGCTATTCAGGCATCAATACCCGCAAGGTCCTGGTGCTTGTCTACATGCTCTCCGGCGTGATGGCTGCCGTGGCCGGCATCATCATGCTTGCGCGCTTCAATTCGGTACGCGTCGGCCATGGAGAGTCCTATCTGCTGATCACCGTACTCGCCTGCTTCCTCGGCGGCATCAATCCGTTCGGCGGCTTCGGCCGCGTCCTGCCCGTCTTCGTGGCGCTCATCGTGCTGCAGCTTCTCTCTTCGGGGCTCAATTTGCTCGGCGCCAACCAGCATCTCACCACTGCCGTCTGGGGCATCCTGCTCATCGTCGTGATGGTGCTGCGATGGTTCTCGGCCAAGTTCATCACAATCGCAAAATAGGAGATATGACCATGCAGGGTTTCGGCGTCCACACTAGCATGTGGACCATGAACTGGGATCGCGCAGGCGCCGAGAAGGCAATTGCCGGAGCGGTGCAGTATAAAATGGACTTCATCGAGATTGCGCTGCTCAATGCGCCGGCTGTCGATGCCAGACACACCCGGGAGCTGCTTGGGAAGAGCAAGCTGCGCGCGGTCTGCTCGCTCGGCCTGCCGGAGCATGCCTGGGCATCCGTCCGCCCCGATGCGGCGATTGAGCACCTGAAGATTGCGATCGAAAAGACCGCTGAGATGAGCGCCGAGGCGCTGTCCGGCGTCATCTTCGGCGGCATTGGCGAGCGGACCGGCATACCGCCGACGCAAGGCGAATACGACAATATTGCCAAGGTGCTCGACGCTGCCGCAAAGCACGCGAAGAAGTACGGCATCCAACTCGGCGTCGAGGCCGTGAATCGTTATGAGAACCACCTGATCAATTCGGCCCAGCAGGCCGTCGACATGGTGGAGCGTGTCGGCGCCGATAACATCTTCGTTCACCTCGACACCTACCACATGAACATCGAGGAGAAGGGCGCAGCAAACGGCATCCTGGTTGCCCGCGATCACCTGAAATATATCCATCTTTCCGAAAGCGACCGCGGCACGCCAGGCTATGGCAACATTCCCTGGGATGCGATCTACGCCGCGCTCGCCGCAATCGGCTTCAACGGCGGACTTGCCATGGAAAGCTTCATCAACATGCCGCCGGAAGTGGCCTATGGCCTGGCCGTCTGGCGCCCCGTTGCACGCGATATGGAAGAGGTCATGGGAAGGGGGCTGCCGTTCCTGCGCAACAAGGCGGAACAATACGGCCTGATCTGACCCGGTTACCGCTATTGCTCATTGTTGCGGCCGAGCCCAGCTTCTCGGCCACTCCTTTTCCGTGCGCCGGCGTTGTTTCCCGCAACGCCATTGCCTTTCGGCCAACCTACTGCTTACGGCTGTCTTTCAATTTCGCAGTAGACAACGCTCCGATTCGTGCCCGGCCAGACAGACACTTTCAGATCCGCCCCAGCCGCGCTTTCACTGGCGATCAAGCCCATTTCATGTTCCGAGCGCAACAGCAGCGCCCAGTTCATAAATGTCTCCATATAGCCGTCGACATCCGTGGCCGGGGAGAAGTTGGCGAACAGGAATGTGCCGCCAGGCTTAAGCATGCTGACACACTTCTTCGTCAGCTTTATAGCGACAGCGTCCGGGAGATAATCATAAAGACCGGCCGCATAAACAAAATCGAACATGCCCAGCGCATGCCTCCCAGCAAGCAGGGATTTGACCGACCCGTTGAGCGCCTCGACCGACGTACCGGCGAAATCGCGGGCGACTGTTCCAACACTCATCGGGTCCTGATCCAAAGCGACCCAGCGTTTGATTGCGCCGGCGCCGAGCGCGTGCGACAAAGGCCCCTCACGAAGATGCCCCGACGCGATGGCCAGGACTTCAATGGAACCGGGCCGCGCTGAAGCGATTTCGTCGACGCGCCGCGCCAGAATGTCTCGACGCTCTCTTACTGCGACGGATGACGAAGCATTTCGAGTGTAGGCGTAGATCGAACGTCCCAAGGTGCTCGATGATGCGACATCGTCCTCGATCTCAGGCCTGCCGTAGATAAAGTCGAGAAGACGTGCGTCGCCGGAATAGCCGCGCGGCTTTTCAAACGACCAGCGGGTCAATGGATCCTGGTGCAGATAGTGAGCAACTGGATGAGATTGCGCGATCGGAACGATGACGTCCCACACCTCCGGATGAAAGCGGCGCCGTAATTGATGCAAGGCTTCGCTAAGCCGCTCGATGATCGCACGAGGCTCGACGCCGGATCTGAACTGACGGATCGACAGATCGAGGCTGACGGCAAGCTCGGCTTTCGCGACGATAAGGTCGCTGGGATTTGTCGCAGCAAACCTCCTTGCTGCCCGCCGAATTTCACCCGGCGCAACAAGACTTTCACCGTCCAAGACAAGACTTCGTGCCATTTCGAGACTCCCTTGACATAGCGTTAAGCATAATCAACCTCGAAATGGGATGCGACTAGAATCTGCACGGGATAAGGGTAATTCTACTATTGCGGGTCGGAACCTGCGCCTCTACGAATGTTAAGTAATAAGACAAACCGGTTGCAGGTTGCCGAACGTAATTTTGGAGGGCGCCCGAAGCATGGCTTACTTTTTAACTTCTTTAGATTGTAGTCAGGCTGGTATCGTTGCATGAGCGCGGCTGACGCTCCTGTGCAGCGCGACGAATCAACCGACAGCTTTTCGTTCGCCGAGGCCCGCAAGTCTCTGGAAACTGAAAATGATGCTGTCCGAAGGCGAAGCTCACGGCACGGTCTTTGGATCGCAGTCGCCGTCTATGTGGCCTTCGCACTTCCCGACCGATGGCTTATCCCCGATGTTGCGCCTGCGACGATCGCCGCGCGATTCGTCGTCGCAACGATTGCGCTGCTGGCTTTCGAAGCCTTGCGACTGGCCAAAGCAAAAACCGTCTGGCTGGACATCACATGCGCCTCCGCACTGCTTGCCGGCTATTTGGGCTGGCTTTACCCGGCGATTGGCACCAGCGACGTCACCGCCATGTCGTACTACATGATATTTGGCGCCATCTTCATGATGGGCGCCAACCTGTTTTTCAGTTTCCCGTTTCGGCTTTCGGTGATCACTTCCAGCTTCGTGCTCGGCGCATTTTTCGTTACGATCGAGGCGTTTTTTCCTTCAAGCCAAACCTACAAGCTTGCCTTCGGGATGTTCTACATTTCGTGCTTCGTCTTCACGTCTTTCGTTAATTGGCGATTGAACGTGGAGCGTCGAAACGTGTTGCTGAACGCGGCGGAGGCCCGATATCAGCACTGGGAAGCGTCCGAGCGTGGACGATCACTGCTTGAGCTTTCAAACACCGACTACCTGACGGGCATAAGCAACCGGCGCGCCCTGGATCGGCGGCTCGACGAATGCTGGGCCGCCTGGAAAGACGAACGCCGCGACTTCGTCGTGTTGCTTATCGACGTCGATTTTTTCAAACGCTTCAATGATCGCTACGGGCATCAAGAAGGAGACCGATGCCTGACTGTCATCGCCAAAGTGCTGAAGGCCGTCGTAGAGTCGTCCGGTGGCATGATCGGCAGGTATGGTGGTGAAGAGTTTATCGTGGTCTTGCCGGTCGAAACTCCCAAGATCGCGATGAGCCTGGCCGAAAAGATCAGAATGGAAGTCGAGTTTCTTGCGATTGAGCACGACGGGCGACCGGATGACAGCCCAATCGTAACCGTCAGCATTGGCGTCGCCTTCACCCGCGACAAAGTTGGAGAGAAGGTCGAACGAATAGTGCGTGAGGCCGATCTTGCTCTCTACCATGCCAAAGCAAGCGGCCGAAACTGCATTCGCAGGTTTGATCCGCTGTTGCCTCGCCCGGACGATAATGCCGGTAAACTCGTCCCGCTGCTGACGGCCGCCATTGATCGCAAACTGGTCTCGCTCGTTTATCAACCGATCTTCGAGTTGACGAATGAGAAAGCAAGAGCTGTCGAGGCTTTGATGCGGCTTCGGATGCCGGACGGCACCGCGGTTTCGCCGAAAACATTCATTCCGGTTGCAGAGCGAACGGGTGCTATCCTCGAATTGGGCAAGTGGGCGATCGAGACGGCATGCCGTGACATTCTGATGACCGATCGCATGGCGACCGTCAGCGTCAACGTGTCGCCCATACAGCTGCGTTCCCCCGGCTTTGCTGCGAATGTCGCTGACATTCTTATTCGCTGCGGGGTCAGCGGATCGCGGCTGGCCTTGGAAGTCACCGAGGGCCTGGATATGGATATGCAGTCGGAGGTGCTTAAGTGCATTGCAGATCTGCGGACTCTCGGCGTCGAAATCTGGCTTGACGACTTCGGCTCCGGCTTCGCGGGCCTCTCCTGGCTGAGGGCGATCGAGTTTCAGACGGTGAAGGTCGATCGGACATTCCTGCACGACTGCTCCAACCCGCGCGGGTTGACGATGCTTCAGGACATGGTCGCTCTTATCCGCAATCGCGGGAATACGATCCTGGTGGAAGGCGTCGAAACGGCAGCACAATTGTCCCTGCTCAAGGATCTTCGCATCGACCGCGTCCAGGGCTATCATATGGGAATGCCGGTTAGCGCTGAACTTCTGAACGCGGCATAACCCGATCTCCAGGTTTCCAGAAGACCGTTCATCGCAGACGCGACGTTGTCCGCGATCTTTGGGTCCGAACCGGTCCAAGACGCTGAAGGACTTTCGTGCCCAACCCTGGGGACGTAAAGCCGGTGGGCAAAGGCGTGAGTGAACTCCGCGTCAACAATGGCCGCCGCTATCTGGTCCATTTTGTCTACGAAGCAGTAAGCGATCGCAGAAAAACTTTTGCGAGTTCAATAGCAAATCAGGCAAAGATTCGCATTCGTGCTTTAAGTTCTGGTACGTGGAACGATTAGGGTCGGATGGGGTTTCGTGATCACGGATCTGAGAGGTTCGCCACGAGAGGAAATTCCCATGAACAAGTTCATTCTAGCCGCAGCGCTTCTGGGCGCTTCGGCATTGTCAGCCATGGCCCAGACGGCACCCGCAACGACAAGTGACGGCAAGACTCCGGCCATTGCAACGCCTGGGTCGAACAATGCGACCGCCCCGGTCGAAGGTGCCAACAGCTTCACCGAAGGGCAGGCCAAGGACCGCATCGAAAAGGCCGGCTATACCGACGTCAAAGACCTCAAGAAGGATGACAAGGGCATCTGGATGGCATCGGGGATGAAGGACGGCAAGGCCGTCATGATCGCACTCGACTACCAGGGCAACATCGTCGCCAAGTGACCCCAACAAATCCTTCAGGAGAAATGACTATGAGAACCGTAACTGGACTTTTCGACGATTATACCGACGCAAGCTCCGCGGTCAGCGCGCTTGAATCCGCCGGTATCCCTTCCAGCGACATCAGCATCGTTTCCAACAATGCCGACAGTCGCCACGGTGAACATTCGAATGCAGGTGAAGGCGCCGGTACAGGTGCCGGCATCGGTGCAGTCGTCGGCGGCGCCGGCGGCCTTCTCACAGGCCTCGGTCTGATGGCCATCCCGGGCGTCGGCCCTGTCGTCGCAGCCGGCTGGCTGGCCGCCACCGCCGCAGGCGCCGCCGCTGGGGCAGTCGCTGGCGGTGCGACAGGAGGCATTATCGGTGCGATGACGAGTTCCGGCGTCTCTGACGAGGACGCGAATGTATATGCCGAAGGCGTTCGCCGGGGTGGCTCGTTGGTCACAGCCAGGGTTCAAGACGCACTTATCCCGGAGGCGGAAGCGATCCTCAAGCAATCCAACTGGGTCGACCCGGTCGAGCGCCGAGCCGCCTACACCAAAGAGGGATGGACCAGGTTCGATGACGCGCTCGACCCCTATAGTCCAGAACAGGTCGCAAAAGAACGCAGCCGTTATCGCCTCTAGTCGCTATGGATGCGCGCGCCAACCGATGGGCGCGCGTTTCATGCAATAGACCGGCGAAGTGCGACAGCGGCTTCCGATCTGGTTGCTGGCAAACGCCGCGGCGATGCAAGCGCGCAACGAAGCGATTTGGTCCCACCCGGCTGGGCAGACGCGCCCAGCCGGGGAGCCTGGGACTTTATTTGCCCATCATCTGCTTGGCGTTTTCGGGCGTGATGGCTGTAGTATCGACTGTTACTGTCGGCTCAACAGACGATGCGCAGTCCAGCAATATCGACTTTGCCATGTCGATCGCCTCCTTCGCGCCGGTAGGATAGGTAAAGGTCGCGGACCAATCGCCCTTAGCGACTGCTTCAATTCCCCCGGCAGGCCCAGGCAAGCCATCGGTGCCGATGATCTTCACGCTTTTGCCGGCACCTTTGGCGGCAAGCAGAGCACCCGCCGCCATCATGTCATTGCTGGCATAGACCATCTTGATATCCGGATGAGCCTGCAGCATGGCTGCGAACGCCGTTTGTGCTTTATCCGGCAGCCAGTCTGCCGCCTGTTCTGCGACGATCTGGATTTTCGAATTGGCCTTCACGCCGTCTTTGAAGCCGTTGAGCCGCTCGACTGCGGGCGTCGAACTCGGCAGGCCCTCCAGCACGGCGGCCTCGCCGCCATCTGGAAGAAGTGTCTTGCTGGTATATTCGCCGGCTGCCAGCGCAATCTTGTAATTATCGCCTCCGATGAAAGCTGTGTAATCCTTGCCTGCTTCACCGTTCGTCTTGCGATCGAGTTCGATGACCGGGATACCCGCGTCCATTGCCCGCTTGACGGCGGGCGTCAGCGGAGCCGCCTCGAAAGGCGAGATCAACAGAAGATCGACCTTTTGGGTAATGAAATTGTCGACCTGTGACGTCTGAGTGTTGACGTTGCCCGCCCCGTCGGCGATCTGCAGTGTGAACTGCGGGACCGCCTTGGCGGCGGCTTCCAGTTCATCGTTGACGTGCTGGCGGTAGGGCTCCGCGTTGTTTGCCTGCGAGAAGCCGACAACGAATTCGCCGTCTTTGGCGCAAGCCTTCACAAGCGGATCGGCAGCCTGGGCCACGCCGGCAATACAAAGGCACGAACCGGCGAGAAGTGCCATGCGCCCGGCATTCGAAAATCGAAGTGCATTCTGTGTCATTACTTTCTCCTCCACATTGGTTCCGGATCCACCTTCCGGGAGATGCCGCCACACTATCTGCCCAATCCTTCGCGGCGACGAACGAGGGATTGAAGGACTGCCGCCAGAACGATGATTGCCGCTGTGGCGAGCAACTGCATGGCTGGGGTGATATTGTTGAGCTGAAGAATATTGGCGAGGGCGCCAAGCATGATCGTGCCGGCGATCGTTCCGACCATGGAACCCGACCCGCCAAACAGGCTGGTTCCGCCAATGACGACAGCCGCGATGGCCGTCAATTCATAACCGGTGCCATCATTGGCGCTTCCGAAATTGAATTGCCCGGCATGGACGATGCCGGCCAGCGCGGATGCAAAACCGGTGATGGCGTAAACGGCGATCTTGATTGCCGAGACCGGAACACCGGAGATGCGAGCGGCGCGCTCGTTGCCGCCAACGGCATAGACGTAACGGCCGAACCTCGTCGTGTTCAGCACCAGCGTTGCGATACAGGCAAAGATCAGGAAGACGATCGTGGCCACAGGAACGACGTTGCCGAACAATCGACCGCCGAGAACCGCAAAGATGGGAGGCGCCAGCCCGGGGCCATTGCCATAGGAAATATTGATGTACTGATTGCCCGAAACTACGAGCGCCAGCCCGCGAGCTGCCTGTAAACCGGCAAGAGTGACGATAAATGCTTCAAGCCGAAACTTGCTTGAGATCGCTCCCTGGATCAAGCCGAAACAGGTGCCCATCAGCAGCACCGCCAGCACCGTTGTAATCAGCCCAAAGCCGCCCGAGACCATCAATGTTGCTGTGACGACGCTCGCAAGACCAAGGGTCGCCCCAACCGAGAGATCGATCCCGGCGGTTATGATCACGAAGGTCATCCCGATCGCGATGATGCCGGTCTCGGACACCGCACGGACGATGTTGGCGATATTGTCGGGTTGAATGAACAGGATGACCCCATGCCGACGCGGCGAGAAGATGATGCCGCCGGCAAAGACCAGCACAAGGCCGATCAGGCTTTGGAAGCGGACGATGACCGCAAGCGGATCGATGCGCTTTGCGGGTTGAATCGGAGAACTCGACGTAATTTGTTGTTCGGACATCATCCCTCCCTCCCGTTGGCGGCGGCCAGAACGTCGTGTTCGCTCACCCCGCCGGAAAATTCGGCAACGCTGCAGCCATTGCGCAGAACCACTATTCGATCGCATAGGCCGATCAGCTCGGGCATCTCGCTTGAAGCGACAAGGATGCCCAATCCATCCGAGGCAAATTTGCGCAAGCGAGCGTAAATCTCCCCCTTGGCTCCGACGTCCACACCGCGGGTCGGCTCGTCGAGAAGCAACAGGCTCGGATTGCCCAGCACTTCCTTGGCAAGCACGACCTTTTGCTGGTTGCCGCCGGACAGGGCACCCACTGCGATCTCCGGATTCTTGGGACGGATGTCGAAATTCCCGAACGAGCTCTTGATCGCATCATCCTGTCGACGTGCAGACAACAAGCCGTTTGGGGAAATTCGGCGAATGATCGACATGACGAGATTGAGGCCAACGGACATACGCAGCATCAGTCCGGCGCCGCGCCGGTCGTCGGTGACGAATGCGAGACCAGCCCTGCGCGCGGCGGCGATGGATCGAAGCCTTGCCGGTTTGCCGCCAATGGTAACCTCACCCTGCCACCTGCCCGGCACGCCTGTCCCGTAAAGAGCGCTCAGAAGCTCGGTTCGCCCTGCACCCATCACGCCGGCCAAGCCGACAATTTCACCGCGGTGAACATCGAGGTCGATCTTTGATGGCGCCTGCCACCCGGGTGACGCACGGTGCGGCCGGAAGGAGGCCTGACGCATCCTCAGCAACACGTCTCCGACGCGATCCGATCGAGGCGGGTAAAGTTCGTTCAACGGACGACCGACAAGAAGCTGCACCAGTTGGGCTTGCGGCGCGTTCGGCTCGGTAACGCCGGCGACCTTGCCGTCGCGCATCACTGTCACGCGATGGGCAATCTGCGGCACTTCCTCGAGGCGATGCGAAATATAGACGATACCGACGCCTGACGATGCGAGCCCGCGCATAATATCGAACAATCGATCGACTTCGCCGACCGTCAATGCCGCTGTCGGCTCATCCATGATCAGAGCGCGGGATGCATAGGACAGCGCCTTGACAATGGCGACGACCTGGCGCTGGCCGATAGAAAGCTCGCCTACAAGCTGGGAGGGATCGATCGATCGGTCGATTGCCTCCAGTCTTTTGCGCGCTTCGCGCAGCATCGCCTTTCCGTCGAGCATGCCATGTGGATGGACAAGCTCACGCCCAAGAAAGAGATTGGCCGCGACGCTCAAACTCGAGACGAGATCCAATTCCTGGAAAATCGTTGCAATTCCTGCCGCTTGTGCATCCCGCGGGCTGTGAAATCGGGCGGGTTTGCCATCGATGAAGATCTCTCCCTGGTCCGGCGTGTGCACGCCGGACATCAGGTTCATCAACGTCGATTTGCCCGCACCATTCTCTCCAAGCAGGGCATGGATTTCACCCACTTTAAGATCGAAATCCACGCCACGCAGCGCTTGAACGCCGCCGAAATGCTTGGTGATACCTTTCGCCGAAAGAACAACCTGGTTCATGCTGCTTCTCCACACGATTCACGCACCCGCAAAACCGGCGACAGTCGAACGGTCTCGCGCGGGCGGTGCTTGCTGCCGATCCGCGCAATCAGCAAGTCCGCCGCCTTCCTGCCGATCTCATCGCAAGGCTGGGCCATCAGCGTCAGGCGCGGTTCGAAGTAATCTGCCCATTCGAAATCATCGATTCCGAGCACTGAAATATCCGCCGGAACGCGTAGCCCCCGTTCCCGAATGGCTCTCATCGCGCCGATCATCGCAAGATTGTTTGAGGCAAGGATTGCTGTGGGTGGCTCCGTCAACTCCAGCAAGCGGTGTGTCGAAGCGGTGGCGTCAGCCGTGCTGCGGTTGCCATTGCTGATGAAGGCATGCGGGACCTCTATTCCCTTCTCCGCCATAGCCGCGCGGAAAGCCTCAGTGCGCTCGACGGTCGTTGAAAATCCCGGCTGGCCGAGGATGATCCCAACCCGTTGGTGATGGAGCGTGACGAGATGATCGACCAGCATGCGGATTGCCGCCGTGTTGTCGGTTCCGACCTGATCGAAACGATCATCGGAGAGCCTGTCGACGAGCACACAGGGAACATCGCATTCAAATAGATAGTCCAGCGACTTTTTAGGAGCGCCTGAAGCGGCAAGGATAATGCCGTCGACACGACGCTGATGCAGATGCCGGATGAGCTCCAGTTCCCGATCTGGATCGTCCTGTGTATCACATAGGAAGACGATCAAGCCTCGCTTGGAACACTCGGCTTCAATCGCGCAAATGATGTCGCTGAAGTAAGGGTTCGAAATGGCGGAAATGACCAGGCCGACCGTGCCCGTCGACGATAATTTGAGAGAGCGCGCAACCGCGTTCGGGATATATCCGATCTCGTCCACCGCCTCCATGACGAGCTTCGCCTTCTCGGGCGAAACGTAGCGCGTCTTGTTGAGAACATGGGAAACCGTGGAGACCGAAACTCCGGCCGCCTTTGCAACTTCGGAAATCGTCGTCATGAGCGCGCTCCGGCGTTTGCCGGCAGCACAACAACAAAGCGTCTCAAATTTTCCTCCCAGGCGGATTTCCAACCTTTAAACAGGCTCTCCAAGGAGCCGCGAATTTGATCACGCTAACGCCATCGAAACGTTTGCGCAATCGTTTTTTTGCGGATACGATCCAACTGGTGATCATCTCTTGGGAGGGAAATGACATGCTGAAGGGCGTCCCGCAGTTCGTCACGGCCGACTTGTTGTGGGTTATGGCCTCCATGGGTCATGGCGACGAACTGGCCATCGTCGATCGAAACTTCTCAGGCTTTCGGGTGGCGACCCAAACCACAAGCGGAAAGCTTCTCATCTTGGAGGGGGTCGATGCACCGACTGCAGTTCGCGGGATCCTTAAAATGATGCCCTTGGACACATTCGGCGACACGCCGCTGATGCATATGGAGGCCGTCGACGCGCCAGGCGAGTTGCTCGAAGTGCACAGGGAGGTCATCGCCGTTTGCAGTGAGGCAGAAGTGCGTTCGATCGCCAGCCAACCTGTCGAGAGGTTCGCTTACTATCCGATCGCCATGCGATCGTTTGCGATCATTCAGACGGCTGAATCGCGCCCCTATGGAAACTTCATCTTGAGGAAGGGCGTGCTCTGAGGCCGGATGGTGAGGCATTCCTCGGGCGGCATGAAGGAACAGATCAGGCCTTAACGTAGACCCATGCTTTGGTTCGCGACGCCAACACCGTTTCGATACGCTTGTAGTCGGAGACTTCGTAGCATCGGCTGCCGCCAGTTCTTCGGCAGTGATCCGGAAAACCGTGCCTGCGATCGAATCCGCCGGATAGTTGGACGGCACGACGAGAACATTATGAAAATCAGCGCCCGCAATCGCCTGAAAGGCAAGATTATCGAGGTGACCAAAGGCGCGACGACCGCCCATGTCCGCATTGACATCGGCAATGGCGTCATCGTTAACGAAGCCGTGGACGAACTCGGTCTCACCGTCGGTGGAAATGCCTATGCCGTCGTCAAGGCTTCCGACGTGATGGTCGCAGTCGACTGATCCGTTGGAACGGTCATCTAAAATCGCTCTAGAGAACGCTCGCGGCGACATAGATTGCGGCGAGCGCCTCGAACCCGGCCTGATCCTCGGCATTGAAACGATGAGGCGTGGGGCTGTCGAGATCGAGCACGCCGACAATTCCGCCGTCCTTGACCAGCGGGATCACCAGCTCCGATCGGGAAGCGGCGTCACAGGCGATGTGTCCGGGAAATTCGTGGACATCCGGAACCAGCACGGAACGCGCTTCCGCAACCGCTGTACCGCAGACTCCCTTGCCGACGGCAATGCGCACACAAGCGACCCTGCCCTGGAACGGGCCGAGGACCAGCTCGTTTTCGGATCTCAGGAAATAGAAGCCCACCCAGTTCAGATCGGCAACGAGCTCGAAGACAAGCGCCGAGAGGTTTGCGGCATTGGCAACGGCGTCGCGTTCGCCTTTAAGCAGCCCCTGAAGTTGGCCTGCGAGTTCGCGATAGAAGGTGCGCTTGTCGCCCTGCCCTATGTTCCTCGTGGCGTACATCACAATTACCTCAGTGGTCGTTCGGGAGCTTCGGCGGCTATCCCTTTTTGCAAACACGCGCCGTTTCGCTTCCAACCTGAAAGTCTCCGGGCTGCGGCGGCGCGATCGGCTTGAACATGGTGCGATCGGGCTTGATGTCGAGGAGCGGCGTTCCAATACAGACCAGATTGATCCGGCCCTCTAAAGTGCATTCCTGATCGGAAACATGTCTTCGCCATAATGGTGCAGCCTCGTGTGGTGGCGTCGGCATAACCACCGCACCCTTAAGGGCTCGTCGTATTGATCATGATGGGCATCGACCGCTTCGACCCCGCAGACCTCGCAGGTTTGCTTTTCCAGCTCGCCTGCCTTGATTGCTCGCTGCACGGCGAGGTGAGCATCATATTTGCCTGGATTGGCACGGCGCCAATTCGCTTGGCGGGTATCGGTTTTCAGCATCGCTGCCTCCTTACCTGTATCACGACCACGCGTGCCTGGCTCCGGGGCGAAAATCCCGACACCTGCGAATCGACCTTGGCTGGCGCAAGATTATCACAATGATGATCTGTTCGGACTGTAGCCGGCTGGACGAGTTGAAGCATGGCCTACGATCAGCGCAGTTTCGCCAAAGGCATAAGCGCAGCCTTCACGGTGGCAACGCCGGCTCAGCTTCCCACCACATGGGCGAGCTTTTCCGGATTCCGCACGAGATAGACCGCCGCAACCCGCCCCTCGGTATCGAGGTCGATGGCCATCACCGTGTCAAGGCCGACCTCGGAACTGATCAGCATACCGGCGCCGCCATTCACCTGGGCGGGTCCGAAACGCCATCCGCCATCCGGCTGCTTGCGGGCGATGTGCATGAGGAAGTTTGCGACTTCCATGGGGCCATGAAGAACCCTGAGCGCCGCGATCACCTTGCCGCCGCCGTCCGAGATCAACTCGATATCCTCGGCCAGTGCGGCGGCAAGAGCGTCGACGGAATCGCTTTGCACAGCAGCGCTGATCGCCATCAACAGCCGCTCCACGTCGGCAGGTCGCGCCGCAAAGCGTGGCCGCCCCTCCTTCACTGCCTGCCGGGCCCGCGAGGCGAGCTTACGGACAGCGGCGGGCGAGCGGTCGAGCGTCTCGCCCACCGTGTCGAAATCCATGCCGAACAGGTCATGCAGGAAGAAGGCCGCGCGTTCGAGCGGCGACAATGTCTCGAGCGTGCGCATGACGGCGAAGGAAATGTCGAGCTCGCGATCGCTCGGGCTCTCCGTCTCGACCACCGGTTCCGGCAGCCAGGGCCCGATATAGGTCTCCCGCCGCGCCTTAAGCTGCCTCAGCCGATCAAGCGCGGCATTGGTGACGACGCGGGCAAGCCACGCCTCGCGGTCGCGGACACCTTCGCTGGCAAGGAGCTTGATGGAGGCTTCCTGTACGACGTCCTCAGCGTCGCTCACCGAACCGAGATAGCGATAGGCGAGCCGGACCAGCCGGCGGCGCAGCGCCTCCGGCATCGGCCCGACATCCCTCCCCATAGGCGCTCTCATGCGACCTCCCGAAACTCAGCCGGCAGCAAGTCGCAGCTCAGCGCCGCGCCGACGCCCCGCTTTAAGGTGGGGTAGAATTGGCCGGCGGCGACGGCTGAAGCAAGGCCCCAGAGGCCTTTTTCCCCGAAGCGGTACCGCGCCGTCTCAATCATGTCAGCAAGGTCGAACGAGTTCGCGAGAACGGCTGTCGCATAGTCGGCGGCAAGCCGCATGTCGGCATCCGCCGAACCCGGCCGGGCGATCGAGGCGAGCTGCTGTGCGCTGACGCCGGCTTCCTCCGCCATGCGAACCACCAGCATGGCGCAGGGCCCACATCCGGCCGTGCGCGCCGCGATGAATTTCGCAGCATAATAAGGTGCAGCCGGCACGCCGAAACGCTCCTGCGTGAAGGGTGTGAGCAAGGCGAGCTTGGCGAATCCGCCCGGGCTCAACTCGGCGAGATCTTCCATATAGCCGACATCATAATCATAGCGCGCGCCGAATTTGCGCGCGGCATTCCGAAAGAGCCGCCTAAACATGGGAGGTCCTCCGCTTGAACACGGCAAGCGGCATCAAGGCCGGCACGACGATCAGCGTGATATCCCGCATCGCATGGGCTGGACCGGTTCCATGCAGCCCCATTTCGGCGAGATGCAGCAGCGCATGGCCGAGCAGGAAGACGCTGGCAACAGCCACCAGAGGCCGTGCAATCGCCGCATACCAGCTCGCCATGCCCAGCGCGCAGCCGGCGCTCAGAAAGCCAAGGCCGATATCTCGAATGAAATGGGAATTGAACGGGCCAGTCTCCGTGACACCGGGTATGACGCTATACCAGAGCGGTGGTGCAGCCAGCATCAGCACCCCGTTGAAAAGCTGGAGGACGGAAAGGGCAAGAAGCAGCGGTCGCATTGAAATCTCCTTTCGCTCACAAGGACGAAGGGAGTGGAAAAATGTGACATGTCCGACGCCGGAAATTAGCCCTGCGCTCCTGCCGCAAGAGCGAGTTTTTACGGGTCACTCCACATCCAAGTGCCGACTTATAAACCACGTCAAACATTGAGCGCGTTGCGGTTCTCGGCTTGCTGCAACCGGCTCTTGTCTTGATCGAGGATAGTTCATATTGACTAGTGTGCCGGCCACTCAAAAAACGAGTTATCCATGGCTTTCATCTCTCGCCTGCGTTTGCTTGTTGCCCTCAGTGGTTGTCTTTTCCCAGCGGCCTCCCATGCGCAATCCTTTGATTGCGGCAAAGCGCAGTCCGCCATTGAAAAGGCGATTTGTGCCTCCCCTGCCTTGATTGCCCAGGACACCGCCTTGGCAGCCTCCTATCGGCAGGCATTGGCGGATCTCAACGGCGACCCGACAAGGCTGAACGATCTACGCCAGCAGCAGCGCCGCTGGTTGGCGGACCGCAACAAATCCTGCGTAGACACCGATCCGGGCCGGCTGACGGCATGCCTGGCAACAAGCTATCAGACGCGCCTTGAGGCGCTTGTGGCAGCGGGCGCTTCTCCCAGCCGCAAGCCGCCAGAATCTGCCGTCGAGCTTGCACCATCAACAGCACCGACGACACAGCCGGCGGCGGCACAAGATACATCGGCGCCGGCGGCCGTCGCAGCGCCTCAACCCGCGCCCTTAAAAGCGCCGCCCCGGCTCGTGTCGCAGCCGCATTTGGCCCCGGATCAACTGCCTGCGGATCAGGATGGCAGCACCTTGCTGACCGTCGACATTTCAGGCCATATCACCATCCGCACGCAGAGCACTTCCGGTGTGGCGCTGCAGCTTGTCGACATGATCGCCGGCCCCGGCGACCGCATGGGCGCAGCCGGAGTCAGCGACGGCCGGATCGATGCCCTGCTCGACAAAGGCACGTACAAGGTCCGTGTGTTCGGTGCCAAGGGAGCCGCCGGCGACGTCAAGCTCACCGCGCAAGCCTATCAGGAGCTTGAACAGCCCGACGCCGCCTTGACCTCGCTCACCCCCATCCATGCCGATCTCAGCGATCTGCAGCAAAGATCCTATTGGATCGACATTCCCGATTCCGGGCGCGTCGATATCGAGGCGGTCGGACGCTCGCTGCAGGATCTGCGCTTGTGGCGGAACGGCACCGATATTGCCGATCTCTCGCCGAAAATGTCGATCTTCGAATTGAAGCCGGGCCTCCCCATGAGCCGGGCGACGCTGACGGGAACGGTCGAGGCCGGCCGCTATCTCGTGACGGCCTATGGCGGTCAGAAGCTTGTCTGGACTAGCGCGGACGCCGCAGAGCCATTCCATATTCGCACCGGCGCGCAGCTTTCGCTGGCCGGAGGGATAGCCGAAAATGTCGTCGGACCCTTCGGCTCGATCCGTTTCGAGGCGCCGGCAGATCTCGATACCTTCCGTCTGGAGCTGCCGCAATCGGCGCCGGCGGTGCTCCGGGCCGGTCGGACTTCCCAAACGGCGACGGCTTTTCAGAGTGCCGTGATCGATAAGGCCAGCCGCGAACCGACAGCCACGCTTTCGCTTTCAACAGACGGCCAGCCGAGCATTGTCGAAGTCTCGGGCTATGAAGGCCAGCCTTTCCAGCTTCGGGGGCTTCGGTTCGGCACCGAGACCCAATTTAAAGGCTCAGTGGCCAATCTCATCAGTCTCGACATTGCCGGCGAAGGCGGCGATGAAATTCCGGCCACGGCCCTGCTGTTGCGCCAGGACCGTGGGGGCAAAGCCACGATCGTCGCGTCCGACCTGCCTCATCTCGGCCTGGGCCAGGCTTGGCGGCGGCGCTTCAATTTACGCGGGCCGACGTCGCTGCTGTTCGAGATGACGCAAGCTGGCCAGATCGCGGTCCGCACCTCAGGCGTTGCCCTGCATGCCGACATCAGCCCGGTTCTTGTCGGCAATGCTCCGCGCGTCGACGGCCGCAATCCTGATCGTTTCGATCTGGACGCCGGCTATTATCTGCTGCGCCTGCTGCCCGACAACAATGCCGTCGGCATCGTCGACCTCACCTTCGGCACGCCGGGCCTCGTCCCACCGGTCCAACCCGCAGCTCCCGCCCGCACCACCATTTCCTTTGGCATCCGGGAAGCCGAAAAGGCCACGCGCTACCAGATCATCACCAATGCCGCGCCCGGTCTGCTGACGGGACCTCGTGCCGTGGCCTTGCCCGCCGATCTGCAGTTGCGGCCACTGGCGCTCTGGCAGCCCGCCGATGCGGCGGCACAGCCGCAACCTCTGCCGGATCAGCCAATGTCCAATATGCCGGCGCCCGTGCCGCAGGCCAAAGGTGCTGCGAATGACGATGCGAACGCCCTGTCGCGGCCGGCATCACCCGCGGATCTGCAGATCGACGTCCACGTACCTCCAGGCGGGACCATCGCCGCCATCGACATGCACAATACATCGGTCGCATTTGCGACCAGCAACGAGCGCGTCGACACAAAAGGCCGGACCTTGACCCTGCGCTTCCCGGTTCCCTCCGCTGCCCGGTCGATCGTCGTCAGTTGGCAGCCTGATGCTGTCGCAGCGCGCCAGATTGCACCCCCGCCCCCCGCATCCCCATTGATTGCCGGCCAATCCCAGTTTCTCGATCTCGCCGAGAACGCGGAGAAATCCTACCGGCTCGAGGTGGCGGAAGGGGGGCTTTACCGCATCGAAACCCTTGGCCGTTTGCAGACATCGCTGCGCCTTGGCACGTCATTCCTGCCGGGGCTGGGGGAAGCGTCGGACAATGGCGATGGCCACAATGCGCTGCTGCAAACCTATCTGCGCGCCGGAACCTATCAGGTCGGCCTCTCCGTGCAGAATTCCTCCGGCCATCTTGGCGTCGCCGTTACGCCGGCCTCGCTTCCGACGGCGGCAACCCTGGTCGCCGATGGCACCAGCCGAGGCATTCTCTCCGGCGGGCGCGGCGCCGTCGTGCCGATCGAGATAACACGTGCGGGATCTTATCAGCTTGATCTCTACTCCCTCGGCGAAGACCTTACTGCTCGCCTCGAGGATGCCGAGGGATGGCCGCTCACAGTGCCGGGGCCACTTTCCAGTCTCAGTCAGGATTTCACGGCGGGGCATTACCGCCTCGTGATCCTGCCGCGCGACGTCGACACGCGGTTTGTCGCACGGCTAAGACCCGTCATCGACGCGCCGCAGCTGCAGGGCCACGGACCGCATCCGCTGGCCTTCAATCAGAGCCAGGCATTTCAGTGGCGCGAGCCTCAGGGCAAGGGCGACGCGCGTGTTGCCGACGGCTGGACGTTTGATCTCTTGGCCGATGCGGATATCAGCATCGATCTGACCGAAGGCATGATCGGCACGCTGTTTCGTGACGACAAGGAGCAGATCGCCCGATTTGTCGCCGCGCCCCAATTCACCGGCAAATTGAAGGCCGGGCACTATCGCATCGACCTCACGAGCCTCGCCCATGATGACCGGCTGGATTACCAGGTTACCCTGAACACCAGGGATCTGCAGCCGGGCGAGGCGCGCTTCGTCAACCTGCCGGCCGAGCTTTCCTTCAATGTCGAGACGGACCGTGTCGTCAGCCTCGGCACTTTCGGCCGCACCGAAATCAAGGGCGTGCTGAAGGACGAACATGGCGCCGTCCTCGAACGCCTGACGGGGCGCAGCGATGATTGGAACATCGCGCTGTCCACCCGCCTGCCGGCCGGATCCTATACACTGGCGCTTGATCAGGCGGCAGCATCCGGCACGGCCGGCAGCCAAGCGGATGAAAATCCCGACGATCAAGAAGCCGACGGCGATGATCAGGGGGAAGGCGACGACCAGGCCGATCTCGGGGATATCGAGGTTCAGTTCGCCCTGCCGCAGGAGCAAGCGCAGCCGGCGCTTGCAGAGAGCGGCAGTGCCTCCGTCAACGGCGCCTCCGTCTTTATTTTCCCTCTGCCGGGTCCCTTGCCGGCCAATGTAAAGGATCGGCTCACGCTGGTCGCGGCGCAGTCCACCAGCGACCTGGTTCTCTCCGTCGAAAAACGAGATGCCGATGGCGGCTGGAAGCCGCAAACCCTTGCCCGTGGCCGCACACCCTTTATCGCTTGGCCCGCTTCCGAGGGGGATGCACAGTGGCGCGCATCGGTCTGGACCCTCGACGGTGGGGCAGCACCCATCAAGATCGCCGCGCGCAGCATCGTCGGCGATATGCGGGAGCCCGGCGATATCGCCTTGGAGCCCGTGGCCATCGATGGCCTCGATCTCTCTCTCAACGTTGCTCTCGCGCATGCGCCGTCGGCCGGCCTCATGGACCTCGGCGCCAGCGCCGATCTGCTTGCGGGCGCAAGTGCCGATCGTCCGCTCACGGCCGCCGCATCGGGACTTTTTGCTCCGCAATCGGATCGTTTATGGCTGGTCTCCCGTGGCGCCGGCCATGTGCGGGTGAGCCCCGCGCAACCCGATGCAGAGATCGCGCTGACGCTTTCGCCGGGAGATCAGGCGGTTATTCCAGCCATCCCTGCCTTGCCGGGTAAGGTTCGATTGTGGCGTGCGGATTCGGCCTTCGGCCAGCCGGGCCTCACGGCCGCACGCGGCATGGGTGTCGGCCTCAACAGCGCGGTCGCCCTCTCCGATAACCAGGATCTGCACATCTGGAACGCCGCAAGCGATGAAAGCCTGCAGATGCGGCTGAGGCCGATCGATGCGGCCGAACTCGAGGCGGTGCAGCTGAACGGCCCCTTGACGACGACCGTTCCAGCCTTCAGCGCGCAGCCGGTAAAGCTGGCGACTGGGGTGAAACGGCTGACGCTCGACCTGGCGCCCGGGATCGCCGTCGTCTCCGCCACCTCAGCCTCTCAGCTGTTGAACGTCTGGTCGGCCGCAGCTCCCCTGTCGCGCAGCATCGTGACGTCGACTGAGGAGATCTGGCTCGTCAATCTGACGGGTGATGCCGGCTCGGCGCGCGTCAGCCTGTCACCGGGACAAGCAATTGCGCTCGGCAACGATCAGATCAAGCGCCGGTTTTTCGGGACGGTCGGATCGGAAGAAATCGCGGTTGATGCCATGAAGGGAGATGTCCTGAACGTTTCCGGCGGCGCGGCGACGTTTATCGGCGCCGACGGTCGGGTCTTGCGCGGGGACAGTATTTCCGTCTCCGGACCCGGTCAGCTGATCGTCGATCACGGCGCCGGCCTCGTGGCGCTGTGGCTGGAACGTGGCGGCCAGTCGCCCTGGCCGAAGCCCGAACCAAAATCGATGACGCTGCCGCAGAGCGTAAAGCTCGAGGGTGAAGCCATGGCGTTCCGTCTTAACCCGGCCCAGCCGATGGTGCTCGACGTCAGCACCGACGCACCTGTCATTGTCGGCCTGGAGCAGGATGGTCACCGCGACATGCAACTCTTTCCGACGGGAGCGGAGTTCCACCGCTATCTTGCAGCAGGTGAGGCGGTCCTGACACTCTATTCCACGCATGAAGGCCCCTTGTCGGGCAGCCTGGACATGACGGCGACACCGGTCGTGCCGGTCAATGACGGCATCGGAGCCCCGGTCGTGCTTGCACCGGGCGCGACCGCCCTGTTCGGCTTCGAGGTTAGGAATAGCGGCAATATCGGCGTCGGCCTGCGTTCCGATCCTGACCTTGCCATCGGCCGGCTACTGGATGCCAAGGGCCAGGCGCTCGGCGAAGGCGTCAATCAGCTCAAGCAACTTGCGGCAGGCTATTACCTCCTGGAAGCACGCGCACCGGCCAACGCGCCGACACTCATCGTCAGGCCTTCGGTGGTTGGATTGTCGCCACCGCCGGCGGGCCCGCCGCCCGAAATTATCAATGATTATCTGCAGCGTGCCGGTCTGAAGCCCATGGGATCGAAGTGAAACCAATGAAGAAGATCGCATTTCTCATTGCCCTCGCCCTTGCGTCTTCAACGCTGATCTCAAGCGGTCACGCGCAGCAAGGCGCTCCCTCGCCGGCACTGGATGTTCTGCAGCGCGCCGACGGCGTCAAAATCGTGCCGGAGAGGTTTTTGCGCGCCTATGATCCCGTGACGATTTTCTTTGCCACGGATACCGGCCCCGCAACCGGCGGCGCGGAAGATTCGCCCGAGCGTTTCGTGACGATGGAACCGGCTGTTTCAGGTGCCTGGCAGTGGCTCGGCCCGCGCGCTCTGCAATTCAGGCCCGCCGACAAGTGGCAGCCCCTTGCCCGCGTCAAGGTCAAGATGCTGGATCATGACAAGGGCGCCGGCGGTGAGACGGAACTGATACCGCTGCTGCCGGTGCCGGTATCGACGGCTCCGGCTGCAACCGATGATCCCGTCAGCGAGCTTGACCAGATCACCTTGACCTTTGCCGAACCCGTCGATGTCGCGGCGCTGAGCCGGCTGCTGTCGATCGAGCTGCGTCCGGCGCCCGGCATTGGCGACGAAGGCGGTCTGATGTTGGGGGCGCAAGATTTCGATATCCAGCCGCTTGAACGCAACAGCCGCGGCGATCAGCAATCCTACGTGGTGAAGTTGCATCAGAGCGTACCCGATGGCCGCGTCGCCATCCTGCGGCTAAAGCTTGCCGACACGCCGGATTTCAGCGATCAGACCTTTGAATTGCGCGTGCGCACCGCCGTGCCCTTCACCATGACCAGTTCCGATTGCGGGCGGGGCTTCGACGCCACCACGAGCGATGGCATCATGCGCTGCACCTCCAACGCGACCGTCAGCGATTACAGCGCCGCGGTCGATGATGACGGCAACGCCGCCGACAATGCCGATGCAGCGCCGGCCACTCGCCAGGGTCGCGGCATGATCTTCCGGTTTTCGAGCAATCCGGTGGTTGGGGAACAGTTCTCGGTCCGGGACGCCTTGCGCATTTCTCCGCCGGTGGACGATCTGACGGCGGAAGCAAGCGATGGGCGTCTCTATGTCAATGGCCGCTTTCTCACCGACAAGGTCTACACGCTCGATGTCGCTGCCGGCGCCTTGACGGATGACCGCGGCAGACCGCTGGCTGACGGCTTCGGCCAGAAATTCGCCTTCGCGCCGGAACAGTCTTCGCTCATCTGGGATGCGTCGCAGGGTGTGGTCGAGCGTTTTGGCCCACAACTCGTGCCGTTGCGCGGGCGCGGTTATGACAGGGCCGATGTGCGCATCCACGCGATCGATCCGCTGTCGCGCGATTTTTGGCCTTTCCCGCAATCCGGCCTCGATACGGATGATGACGAAGCACCGCCTCTGCCCGGCAAGGAGCCGCAGAAATGGGCCGACAACGACGAGATTTCAGCCGATGCGATCCAGGCGCGCGTCAAGGCCCTGGGTTCGCCCGCCATATCCCAGTTCGTCGACCTGCCGATTCACAAGGGCGGCGTCGACACCAAATTCGGCCTGGACCTGAAATCGCTTTTTGCCCGGATTGCCGGTGCCGACCAGCCCGGCAGCTATCTCGTCGGCCTGCGCGCGGTGGACAGCCAAACCCGGCATTGGCTTCGCGTACAGGTCACCGACCTGACCTTGAGCGCGGTGGAGGAGCCGGACCGGGTCCGCTTTGCCGTCACCTCGCTTGCCAGCGGCAAGCCGATGGATGGGGCGCAGATTCGCCTCGACGGTTTGCGCGACGGCAAATTCGTCACGCTTGCGGCAGGAACGACAGACGCGCAGGGCTTCTTTTCCTGGGAGCTGCAGAAGCGCGCCGACGCGAAGATCCGGCGCGTCATCGTGACGAAGGGGCTGGATACTCTGGTCGTCGATCCCGATCATGCCCCGGCCCAATATGCTGAAGACAACTGGACCAAACCCTCCGCCGCCTGGCTGGATTGGACCACCAATCCCGCGGAAAGCCGCACCGAGCAGAGCCGCACCCTCTGCCACGTCTTCACCGAGCGGCCGATCTATCGCCCGGAGGAGCCGGTGCATATCAAGGGATATGTCCGAAGCTACCTCGGAGGCCACCTGACGCTGCCGGCGCAAGGCGGCCAGATCGTCATCACCGGCCCCGATCAGCAGGAGTGGCGCGTACCGGTGCGGCTGGACGCGTTCGGCGGCTTTTATCACAAATTCGACTCGGAGACGCCGGCGACCGGCGATTACGAAGTTCACTTCGAGCCGGGCGACACCGCGCAGGCTACGGACCAGACTCAACCGGCGCAGACCTCCGGTGAGGACGAGAACGCCGACGGTCCGAGCGACGGCAATACCGATGAGGCGCAGCCAGGCGACAGCCAGGCCGATACTGCCGAGACCGCCGAGAGCGACGGCAGTCAAAGCAGCGCGGCCGACAACAGGGTCCAATGCGGCAGCATCTCCTTCAAGAAGGAGGCTTATCGCCTGCCGACTTTCGAAGTGGTCCTCAACAATCCGCAGACCGTGCCTCTCGATTCCTCCTTCAACGTGGACCTGGTCGCGCGCTATTTCGCCGGCGGCCTGCTGGCGGATCGTCCCATTCGCTGGCGCGCCGTGCAGTATCCCTACAATTGGACGCCGCCTGGCCACGAAGGCTTCCTTTTTTCGACGGATTCCCGGTACTCCGGCGGCAACGAGTTCAAATCCTCGCCCGCGCTGGAACGAGACGGCAGCACCGACGCCGGCGGCGCCTCGCGCATCAGCTTCGACACGACGATCGAGCCGACGGCGCAACCCCGCCGCTACATGGTCGAGGCGACCGTTACCGGCGACGACGATCTGCAGGTGCGCAGCATTACTACCGTCTATGCCGTCCCGCCTTTCGTGCTTGGCCTGAAGGTGCCGCGCTACGTGCCGACGCCCGGCGCCATCGAGCCTGAGATCCTGGCTGTCGACGGCAATGGCGATCCCGTCGCCGGGCTGGAGATGACGGCGCGGCTGATCCATCGCAACTGGACGTCGACGCTGCAGGCGAGCGACTTCAGCCAGGGTTCGGCGAAGTACGTCACGCAGGTCATGGACGAGACCGTTCTGGAGCGCAAGATTACCAGCACCAGCGATATCCAGACCCTGGCGCTCGAGGCAAAGGATGCGGGCGTCTACGTCATTCAACTCGAGGCCAGCGACCGGATCGGCCGCCGACAGCGGGTGAGCGTCGACTTCTTCGTCGGCGGCACCACGCCGGTCACCTGGGCACAGCCGCCCGCTCGCACCGCGGTCGTGACCACGGACAAGGACAGCTACATCCCCGGAGAAACCGCCAATCTGCTAATCCAATCGCCCTTCCAGACAGCCCGTGCGCTGGCCGTCGTCGAAGAGCCCGAGGGAACGTTCCGTTATGATTGGGTCGATATCGCCGATGGATACGGCCATTATGCTGTGCCGGTCCGCAAGGAGTATACGCCTGAAATTCCCGTGCACTTCCTCATCATGCGCGGCCGGCTGGAGACCAGCATCCCCTCGCCGAACGCGCCCTTCGACCAGGGCAAGCCTGTCACGATCGCCGCGACGAAGACGGTGACGGTAAAACCGGTGAAGAACATCGTCGCCGTTGCCTTGGATTACCCGAAGAAGGCCCGCCCCGGCGATGAAGTGGAGGTCACGCTGCATCTCGCCGACGATACCGGTCAGCCGATCGCGGGCGAGGCCACCTTCTGGATGATCGACCAGGCCGTGCTGTCGCTCGCAACGGAACAGCCGCTGGATCCGCTGCCGAATTTTATCGTCAAGCGCCAATCCACCATGGCGCTGCGCGACACCCGCAACATGGCCTTCGGCATCATTCCTCTGGACGAGGTGCCGGGTGGCGACGAGCGGGAGGAATGGGGCACGGACAACAATATCTCCGTCCGCAAGAATTTCACGCCGGTGCCGATCTATCTTCCCGACGTCAAGGTCGGCGCCGACGGCATTGCCAAGATCAAGGTGAAGCTTCCGGACTCGCTGACCGTCTTCAAGCTGCGTGCCAAGGCCGTCAGCGGTCCTGACCGCTTCGGCTACGGCACCGGCGAAATGCTGATCCGACAGGAAATCGTCGCTCAACCCGCCCTGCCTCGCTTCCTGCGTTTTGGCGACCAATTCGAGGCCGGCATCATTGCCCGTGTCGTTGAGGGTGGCGCCGGCGCCGGCGCTGCATCCATTGCTTCCGACGGATTGACGCTGGAGGGCAGCAAGGATCTTTCCTTTGCCTGGGAAGAGAACAAGCCGGCTCATATCGGCATTCTCGCCGAGGTGCCCGAGCCAAAGCCCGGCAAGGACGACGTGCGGCTGCGTTTCGGGGTCGAGCGCCTGGCCGACCACGCCAGCGACGCCGTGGAAATCACGCTGCCGTTGAAACCAGACCGCATCCCGACCAAACATTACCAGATCGTCGAAATCCCGGCGGGCGGCTCGAAAACGCTGCCCGCAACTGAGGGAGATGTGCGCCCCGGATCGTTCCAGCGTGCGATGACGCTGACCTCCGATCCGACATTGGTGAAGCTCGTTGCCGGCCTCAACACTTTGGTGGAATTTCCCTACGGCTCCACCGAGCAGCGGATATCGCTGGCCTCCTCCGGCGTCGCGTTCAAGAGTTTCGCTCCCATCCTGGCAGCGGCGAAGCTTGAAAAGCGCATAGACGGCGATGTGCACAACACCGTGCTGGCAATCGGCCAGGCGGTCGATGCCGACGGCCTTGTCGGCTTCTGGCCGCACAGCAAGGGCAATGTCTCGCTGACGGCCTGGGCCTATTCTTTCCTGGTCGCGGCCGACAAAGCGGGCGAACCCACCGACAAGGCTTTGACGGATCGTCTTGCGAGCGTGCTGAAACTGTCGCTACGCTCGGATTATCCGCATCTGCTCAGTGGTGACGAGGTTCGCGAACGGGTCGAGGCTCTGACGGCGCTGGCCGAAGGCGGCGGGCTCGACCCCGCCTATATGGCCGAACTCGCCCGTTCGGCTGCCTTGATGCCGAATGTCAGCGTTGCCAGAATGACGGCGGCCGCAGCTGGTGCGCCCGATGCCGACCAACGTCTTGTCGGTGGTCTCGCCGACACGATGTGGTCGCGCGTGCGCATCCTCTCTCGCAATGGCCAGCTGGTTTATGACGGCCAGGCTGAGGATGGAGGCAGCCCGATCATCCTGCCTTCGGAAGCCCGCAGCCTTGCCGAAATGGTGCGCGCGGCGGCTCTGACCTCTGAAACGGATCCGCGTTATCCCGCCTTGACAAACGCCTTGCTGCAGCTCGGCGACAGCGATGGCTGGGGCTCGACCAATGCGACGTCGGCTGCGATCCGTGCGCTTGCGGTCGCCTGGCAGAGGCCGACGACGCCCTTGCCGCTGACGCTGACCCAGAGCGGCAATGTTCAAAATCTGGCGCTCGACGCCAATGACCCTGTTTTGCGACAGGTCACTCTGGATCCGAGCGCCGTTACCATCCAAAATACGGGAACGGCGCCCGCCCTCGCGCTGGTGGAGACCTCCTATCTCTCTGCTGAAGCCGGCTATAGCGCGCAAGCTGAGAGCCGGGGGTTTGCCCTGACCCGCACGCTCTACCGCGTCCCCGCCGGCAATGCGCCGCTGGAGAAACTGATCCCCGATGCCAAAGGTGCTATCCAGCTCAAGGTGGGCGATGTGTCAGAGGAAAGGGTCGAACTGGTCGTGTCCGAAGATCGGACCCATGTGGCGCTTACCCTGCCGCTGGCCGCGGGGCTGGATCCTCTCAACCCCAACATCGCCACCGCCCCGGCCGAGGCTACACCGGCAATCGCGCCGAGCCTGCCGACCGATTGGGTGTCCTACGGGGACGATCAGGTGTTTTGCGCGTCCGAGAGGCTTCCGAAGGGCAACTACACCTTCGCCTACCGGACGCGCGCCTTGATCCCCGGTTCGTATACACAGCCGCAGGCCTTCGCCGAAACCATGTACCAGAAGGGCGTGCAGGGAACGAGCGCTGCCGTGCAAATCGTCGTGGCTAAGTAGTCCACGCAGCCAGGGAAGATATCAGGCGAGGAGCCAGCCAGCCGAGCAATGACACTCTTGGGACGCCGCCGATCGAAGCTCGTTCTTTTCTCCTCGCTGGTTCTTGCAGCGGGCGCCTTGGTCTATGCCTATCTCATCCATCAGCGTGCGCAGCTGATCGCGCCGGCACCGACGCCGATCCTCTATGATCGCAGCGGCGCTTTCCTCGCGCAGATCGGCCATGCCGACGGCGCCGGCGGGCGCATCGATTACGGCTATTGGCCGCTGGAGCAATTGCCGGATCGCGTTGTGAAGGCAACGCTTGCCCTCGAAGACAGGCGGTTCTACGACCATATCGGCGTCGATCCCTATGCCATCGGCCGCGCGGCCTGGCAAAATTTCGGTGCCGTCAAGCGCCGCTCGGGCGCCTCGACCATTGCGATGCAAGTGGCGCGGATGCAGCAGCCGGAATCGCGCACCTTCTTGCACAAGATGCTCGAGGCCGGCATCGGCGTCTTGCTGACCCTGCGTTACGGGCGCGACGCCACACTGGCGCAATATTTGCGGCTGGCGCCTTACGGCAATGGCAGCCACGGCATCGCCCATGCGGCGCGCCTCTATTTCGACAAGCCGGTGGCGGATTTGTCCTGGGCCGAGATCGCGCTGCTGTCAGCCATCCCGCAATCGCCGACCCGGATGAACCCGCTGCGGCCGGAGGGCTTGCGCCGGGCCGTTCAGCGCGGTCATCACATCCTCGACGCGCTGGCAAAACAGAAGATCATTCAAGCTGACGAGGCGGAGATCGCCCACCGCCAGCTCGATGACATGCGGATGCCCGCCCTGCCCCGCCGCCCGGACGCCCTGCACCTGATATTGCGCTATCACGATCTCATCGAGAACGGCGAGATAGCGCCTGCCTCCGCGGTTGCGCCGCTGATCCACACGACGATCGACCTTGGCCTGCAGGCCGACGTGACCGCTCTCGCGCGAGACTATCTCGATGGCTGGCGCTCTGCGGGCGCGCAGCAAGTCGGGGTCATGGTGGTGTCGCGGCAAACCGGCGAGGTCCTCGCCCAGGTCGGTTCGAGCAATTATTACGGCAGGCATGCCGGCGCCTTCGACTATACGCGGACGCAGCGTTCGCCGGGCTCGACACTCAAACCTTTCATTTATGCGCTGGGGTTCGAGCGCGGCGTGCTGAAGCCGACCGACATGCTGCTCGATCTGCCGGAAGGCGCCTCAGGCATCGGCGACGCGGACCGCGAATTCCTCGGGCCCATGTTGCCCCGCCAGGCGCTGGCGAATTCGCGCAATGTGCCCGCGACCAATCTGCTGCGTAGCATCGGTCTTGAGACGACGTTCCGCTTCTTGCGCGATCTCGGTCTGCACGACCTCGAAACCCCGGCCGACTATTTCGGCCTGTCGATGGCGATCGGCTCATTGCCCACACGCCTGGACAGGCTGATGCGGGCCTATGGGGCGCTCGCCAACGACGGCCAATTGCAGGATCTGCGCTGGGCGCGCGAACAGCCGCAGCCGCAGCCCGTGCGGGTCATTTCGCTCGATACGGCCCGGTTGATTACATCATTCCTGTCTGATCCGCAGGCGCGGCTGCCAAGCTTCCACCGCTACGGGACGCTGGAATATCCATTCCCGGTCGCCATCAAGACCGGCACCTCGCAAGGTTACCGGGATGCCTGGGCCGTGGCCTATTCGGAAAAGGTCATCGTCGGCGTCTGGATCGGGAGGGGCGATGACGGCACCATGAGCCGGATGACCGGCGCCGGCACTGCCGCCCGCCTTGTGCACGCCGTTATCGACCGGGTCCACGGCAACAAGCCTGGAGACATCGCCGATGCGCGTTTTCCGACGCCGCCGGACCGCAAACCGATGGAGGTATGCGTCGTCAACGGGCAGACGAATGACAATAGCTGCAGCCAGACGCTGGTGGAATGGCTGAAGCCCGATGAGATGCCGAAGGCGGCTGCGCTATCGCTTCGTTCGGACGCCAGCCTCAACCCTTTGCCGATCAGTGCAACAGCGGGGCGGAGCCAGAGCTATTCGCTCGCCAGTACCGACGCGTCTGATCCCAAGATCCATCTTGCCATCTCGACGCCGGCGCGCAACAGTCAGATCTGGCGCAATCCGGAACAGCCGGCCGCATTAGACCGGCTGCCTCTGAAGGCCGATGTCCACCCGCATGTGCCGCAAATCGTCTGGTATGTCGACGGCCAGCCCTTCGCCGTCACCGACCCCGACCGACCCGTCTTTTGGCCGATCCAGAGCGGTGAGCACCGCTTCCAAATCCGCCTGCCCTACCGCGACGAAACCTCCGCGATGGTACCGGTCTATGTGCAATGACAGCTTTCGACTGCGGAAAGCCTAGCCCACCGCATCAACGTGCGAGCGTTAGCCAATCGCCGATCGTTGTCCCAGAACGCCGCATGAAACGTGTCGCCGGGATGGCCGGGCGCTCCGTTGCTATGGTCTTTCTGACTTCACGCGGGCTGAGCCCGAATTCATGGCTGAACGCGCGCGTAAAATTGGCTGCTACGTCGAAGCCGGCGGCCTCGGCAATCTCCGAGATCGGCCTGTTGTCGGACGGGTTGGTTAGATCCGCATAGGCCTGTAGCAATCGACGTTTGCGAATGTAGTTGAAGACGCCCCCGCTCGTTTCGAACAATTGGTAGAGCCGCGTCCGCGAGATGCCCAGCGCCCGGCACATGACGTCAGGCGTCAAGCTGTCTGAATGAAGATTGAGGTGAATATAACGATGCGCCCGCTCCATCAGCCCCATATTGGTCTGTTCCTGACCGCGGTCCAAACTTGCGGACGATGCAGCGCATGCAACGACCATATCGCCGATCGTCCTGATGATCCGCGGCGCCTCCTCCACTGTCAAATTGCTGAGGTTCGCTTCCAGGCCGTCGATATAGCTGACGAGCAATTCGGCGAGGCTACCGGAGAGGGCGATGTTGTGGGCGTTCTGCAGAAGAGGCGCATCACGGGTCAGTAGTTCATAGGGCAGGAAGACGAGCACGGCGGCTGAATCGGTCATCCGCCCGCGGTACGGGTAACCAAGAGACCTGAAAAATATCTCGCCCGGGCCGGTCTCCGTGACATGGCGATTGGCCTCGGTCCAGGCCCGGCCGCTGCGAAGTACGCCGACATTCCAGTGATCGATTGGGCTCGACCGCAACATGGCCTGATCGCGAATATAGCTGCATGCCTGCACGCGCTGCTGGACGATGAGGATATCGCCGAGATGCCAGCCGGTCTGTTCCGCGAGAAAACCGTCGTCCTCAGATTGTCCGTTCTGCAGGTGAACATCCACAAGCGGCGCCATATGTGATCGCCAGGACTGGAATTGTTCTTTCGGCGGCAGGTCTCGCGTCGAAAACCGCAACGGCACCAATGCAGGCGGAACGTCCACCCGATGTTCTTTCTGCGGGGACGGTTCGCGCGGCCAGCGCCGCCGCTCCAGGTGGGCCGGCCATTCCTTCCCAGCAGCGGGGTCATCCCCAGACTCCGTAACCATCGAATTTCTCCAGCGCATAAGCCGGCTGAAACGTCCGCGCAGCCCATCCGACAAACCGAATCGACTGAAGTCCTACGTGCATAAGCTACTTATCATATTCCTATACGAGCAGAAATGGACGGACCGATAATTTTCGGGATGCGGCGATAACGACAATTGCGTCCTGTTCCGGTATTTAAATGAGCACGGGCTAGTTCCGAAGGACGGTTGGAAAGCCCAAATACTCACTTGCCAGTGCAATGCAGTTTCAAAGCACTCTCAACGTGATCGACACTAAATCACAACAAAATATGCAAGCAGAGGAGGATAGGTCGTGAACTATCGGGGCGATATTCGTGCGCGCTTTGCGCGAGCAATGGCTTACGACAGCAATTCCTATTCGCATAACTGTCAGGCGCCAGGAAAAACTCCTATCGCCAATCGTGCGGGTTTCCTCTGCTCACCTTCTTGCGAGACGCTCCTGAGGCCGGACATCGGCAAATAAGGAGGCGAAGGGGTTGCGCGCAGGCTGAGGCCGTCTGTGTCGATGCGTAATAAGGCCGAGGCTTGCACGCAACCCTTACCCTATCCACCCATTGGCGAATTTTGTGACGCTGCCCATTGGCAGAATGGAGGCTAAGATGACGACCGCATGTGATGAGAAACAAATCGAATTGAAGCCGATTTCGAGCTGCAGACGAGAGGTCGAAGTCGCAATGGTGGAAATGCTCGTCAGTTTGCAGAAACATGGATGGTCGGCTGCGGAATTGGCATTGGAGCTCGCAGATGCCTCCGAAGATCTCGTCATGCTGATCGCGACCAAAAAGCTTCGACCGAATTAGAAAAACGATCGCGTGGAATTATTCTGTTTTTGTCTTGATGAGGTGGCAGCATTGTCAGGCGCGGCGCAGTGATTTCCAATCACGTCAGTCGCCGCGCCTGAGATCGCTTGACCATTCCCTGCGCCAATCGACACGATGCCAGGCCTATGCCGGCGGCATTTGGTCCAGAGCCGAACTGTTTCTGCTGCAGGCTTGCGACCATCACTTGTCTAAAAATTTCAATGCGCTAAATTATGCAAGAATGGGTTGCATCCGGACCAGCTCGATTGGGACGGATGGCTGCAGAAGCGATACCTTCGGATGCCAACATGATCTGGAATCATCGCATCACACGCATCGTTGTCGGCCTGCTGCTGCTGACACTCGTGACCGTCGTTTCATTGCCGACGATTACCGGCTTTACGAGCCTTGATGGCACGGTCAATGCGCGGTTTGCTGTCGTTAATGCCCCAATCGACGGCACGATTGCGGAAGAACCCCTCAAGGTCGGCAGCCCGGTCAAAGCGGGACAAACCCTCGCAGAAATTAGAAATACGCGCGTCAATCGTGCAATCCTCGCCTCGCTCGAGGCAGATCGCAACACGGCGCTCGACCGCGTCGCGGCACTTAAAAAGGAACGCGAGGAGCTCTCCGCGCTTCGCGAGGAATTGTCTGGCAGATTGGAAGTCTACAAGCAGACCACCATTGCCAATCTCGAACGCGAAGTCGAAATCCTGCGGAAGAAAGTCGAGGTGTCGCAAGCTCAGGATCTGGTCGCCCAGGTCGATCTGAGCCGCCGGATGCAGCTCGAGTCAAAAGGCATTCTGACGCAGAAGCTGGTTGAGGCTGCGCGTGCGGCCGGTGCTGCGACCGGCGGCGAGGTCGAAATCAGCAATCTGACTGTCGATCAATTGCAACAAAGGCTCAATGCGGTCCGCCAGGGTATCTTTGTCTTCGGCGACGGACAGAATGACGTGCCTTATTCGCGACAGCGTGAAGACGAGGTTGTCGTTCGCATCAACGACTTGAACTCGCGCATTGCGGAAAACGAGACGCGAGCGACCGAAGTTCAAAAGCAGCTGGTTAAAGAGGCGAACCGCGTCAGCAGCCTTGAATCCGCAACCGCAATAGCGCCGTTCGACGGCGTTGTCTGGACCAGGAGTATCGTCAACGGTTCCAACGTCGTGCTGAACGACGAGTTGATGCGCCTCCTCGACTGTCGAGAGCTGTTTGTGGATATCCTTGTTCCCGAGGTCAACTATGACGAGATCTACCCGGAACTTGTTGCGCAGGTGCGCTTGTTCGGCCGCAGCGATGTCTTCAAGGGTACTGTCATTTCTGTCAGAGGCAGCTCGGCTTCGGTCGAGACCGATTCCTTTGCCGCCAGTTTGCCGCCGTCGACACAACGCAACGCCCGCATTCGGGTTCGCCTCGATCCATCCTTCATGAACGATGACTTTGCGAACTCCTGCCAGGTAGGGCGCACAGTGCAGGTACGGTTTTCCAAACACGGCATCGACGTGTCCAACTGGGTCAAAAGCCTGTGGTTCAGTATCTTCTAGCGCTGGTTCCGACCTTTCTCGTTATGGCCTTCTTTTTCCTGGGGCCGTTCAATTGGTCACGCCGTCACACCTGGACACGGGTGGTGACCTGCGCGTTTGTCGGTGCATTCGCATTGCGATACATGTTCTGGCGCTTGACGGAGACAGTGCTTCCCTATCCCGACGGCGGTCCGAGTTTCTACTGGGTCTGGATCCTCTTCATCGTCGAGATTCTGGCCTGCGTCGAAGTCATCCTCTTTCTGGTATTGATGAGCCGCTACGTCGACCGCAGCGCGGAAGCGGACAGGCTGGCACGCGTTTTCTTTGCGCGGGAGCAGCGTGAGCTGCCGACTGTCGATGTTTTCATTCCGACCTATAACGAGCCGCTCGACGTCCTCGAGCGAACCATCATCGGCGCCCGCTCGCTGGATTATCCTGCCGACAAATTGAATGTGTATGTGCTTGACGATCAACGCCGGGATTGGCTGAAGGCCTATTGCGAAGAAAAGAACGTCATCCACGTCACGCGCGGTGACAACAGCCATGCCAAAGCAGGCAACATGAACAACGGGTTGAAGGTCAGCTCGGGCGAGTTTATTGCGATCTTCGACGCCGATTTTGTGCCCTATCGGCATTTCCTTCGCCGGACGCTGCCCTTCTTTTTAGATGACAGCATCGGCATCGTCCAAACACCGCAACACTTCTTCAATGTCGATCCGGTGCAATCAAACCTTGGTCTGGAGAATATCTGGCCGGACGAGCAGCGCTTGTTCTTCGACGAGATCGCGCCCAGCCGAGACGCCTGGGATGTCAGTTTCTGCTGCGGGTCATGCTCGATTGCCCGCCGCGAGGCCGTCGACGCAATAGGCGGATTTCCGACGGAGTCGATCACCGAAGACCTGCTGACAACGCTTTCGATGCTCAACAAAGGCTACAAGACGCGCTATCTGAACGAGCGGCTATCGATGGGGCTGGCCGCCGAAAACCTGACCGGTTATTTCGTGCAGCGCGAACGGTGGTGTCAGGGGGGTATTCAAACCCTTTACCTCTATAATGGCCCGCTGCGCGGTCCGGGATTGACGCTCTTTCAACGGATCATGTTCCTGCCGGCGTCATGGCTGGTGCAGTATCTGGTCCGCTTCACGATATTGCTGGTCCCGATCGTCTATCTCTGGTTCGGCCTGCTCCCGCTCTATTTCACCGATATAGCCGATTATGTCTCTCATCAGGTGCCGCTGCTGGCGGCCTATTTTCTGCTGATGCTGTGGATCACGCCGACGCGCTATCTGCCTGTGATATCAAGCGCCGTCGGGACCTTTTCGACATTCCGCATGTTGCCGACCGTGGTCTCCAGCCTGGTGAGACCATTTGGCAAGCCGTTCAGGGTGACGCCAAAGGGCAGCGGCAACGAGGCGAACCAGTTTGACCGCTACAGCTTCGCCTGGATCGCAATCATGATCACGGTCACCGTCCTTGGACTTCTGGTCAACGTCGTACCGGAAACGTCGCATGTACAAGGCCAGTTTTCACCGGTCGCGGCGTGGTGGTCAGGCATCAATATCGTCGTCCTGCTCATCGCGTCGCTGATCTGCTTTGAGAAACCCCGGCGTTTGTTTCATGCGTTCAAGCTCGATGAACCCGCTGTCGTCGACGACGTCCCCGGCCAAATCGTCAGTCTGGCACTGGACAAAGCGGTCGTTGCGGTCCCCAGCATGGCCCGATTTCAATCCAAATCGGTCATGCTGAAACTCCCCGGCTTCGCCCCGTTCAAAGCGGAGCTCGGACAGGTCACTCAACGACGAAGCAGCATAAGTCGCGGCGGCGACAAGCAAGCCTATTACCTGCACCTGTATTTCGAACTCAGCGGCGCTGCGCGTGACAGCATGATTGTCAAACTCTATACCGGTCAATATTCCCGCGACATTCGCGACATCGACAAGGTTGCCGTCTCCCTTAATCTGTTGCTGCGGTCATTCGGGCGAACGCGCACTTTGTAGCCGGGCTCATGCGAGAGTTCGCCGCATCTCTGCCGACGTTGGCCTCGCTTGACCGCCTTGTGGAGTCGAACCGAGGGCACCTAAAATTACATGATATTTATGGAATCCAGGGGTTGATCACTTTCAACCCAGCGGCCTCAAAAGGGCTTGTGTCGCGAGTTGCGACGGCAAGGCCGTTCGCTATTGCAGTGGCTGCAATATATCCATCCGCCTTGCTGATCGCCTTCCCGGCTACTCGAGCGCGCGCCATCAGTTCCGAGTAGAATTGACTGGCGGCAAAATCGAAAGGCAGGATGCGTTCGGCAAAATGCGGAAGCACTTCGTCCTCCAGGCGATCGCGAAGGATAGTTTGCCGTTTGCCTGAGGGCATAGCGGCGATCCCGAAACGAAGTTCGGCAATTGTTATTGCGGAAAGGAAGAGAGTCTCGATGGTTTGGGCGTCCAACCAAGCGACCACTGCTCCATCAGGAACCGGTTTCCATGGCTCCGATATCACGTTGGTGTCCAACAAGATCATTCGAAAGTCATGGGTTCAGCGGGCGCCTTATCGCGATTTTGCTGCAGGGCTTCAACGTCGCTATTGGAAAGCTCAGCGTCACGACCAATGGCCGCGAGTAAAGAGCCGAGCTTCACGCGTTCAGATGGGCGAACGGCGGCCTCGATAATGTCCCGGATTTCGGCCTCTGTGCTTCGGCCATGGTGAGCCGCTCGCACCCGCAGTGCGCGATGTGTTTCATCAGAAAGATTGCGAATGGTGACAGCCGGCATTGATATCACTCTAGCAAAAACGATGGCATTGATATCAATATATGCGCCCTGACGCCAGGTTTCAAGGAAATTGATGCGCGGACGAAATCGTATCTGCATAGTTCCCTCGCCTTGAAGGGATCCGAACCGGCGGCCTGTAGTTACGAAAGCCTTGTGTGCGCAAGAGCGCCGACAAGAGATATTGCGGTACAAATTTCGGCTGAACAGCAATCGACGAATGTCGGGAACTCTCGATCCCGATGCGTGGCCCGTTCCTCTTGATCCATTTCCCAACGCCGAGAAATCTGCCTCCAGGGAGTCAGCCGCGGCTGGCGGCGATCAGGGCGTGCGCCGCATCACGAAGCAAACCGGTGGCCTCGCCGGGCTCGAACACCTGCATGCTGACAAAGGCGCCGTTGATCAGCACCGCGAGTTGCCCGGCAAGCCGGTCGGGTGCCGCGACCGCCAGTCTCCCGGCGATGGTCCTCAGGCGCCGCCGCATCTCCCGCATGTGGGCTTCGGCGACTTTGCGCGCGGGGTGACCGGTCTCCGGAAACTCGGCCGCCGTGTTGATCTGCGGGCAGCCCCGGTAATTGTCCCGGCCGACCCGTTCGCCGATCCACTCGAAATGGGCGTCGAGTTCAGCCCCGGCGTCATCCGCGTGCTGTTCGGTTACCTGGTCCCAGGTGTTCCAGAAGTCCAGGTCCTCGCGTTTCAGGAAGGCCGCGATCAAATCGTCCTTCGTGCCGAAATGGCGGTAAAGGCTGGTTTTGGCGACACCGGATTTTTCAACCACCAGATCGACGCCGACGGCACGCACGCCGCGGCGGTAGAAGAGTTCCGATGCCATCTCGAGAATTCTGTCCCGCACGTCGTTCACGGCTGGGGCGGGTGCGTTCACTGTGCTTTTCGTCATTCGCGTATCTCCAATTCAGTCACCCTAGCAGAAAGTTGATTGACGCGCTACAGACCTGTATGTTTTATTGAGTACAGACAGGTCTGTAGCGATGGAGAGAGCAATGACCACGACCCAACAAGCCGACATCACCAGAACATCATCCGAGGCCGTGGCGGTCCTTGGCGCGAATGGCCATACCGGCCGTTTTGTCGTCGCCGAACTGTTGCGGCGCGGGCTCAAGCCGATCGCGATCGGACGGAGCGCCGAACGATTGGCGGAGGCGGGCTTTGCGGAACGCGGCGTCGAATGCCGCGAAGCAGCGATAGAGGATGACGCGGCGCTCGACCGGGCGCTTGCGGGAGCGGCGGCTGTCATCAACTGCGCCGGCCCGTTCATGGACACGGCCGACGCAGCCGTGCGTGCCGCGTTGCGGGCCGGCATCCATTATCTCGACGTCACGGCCGAACAGCCGAGCGTACAGGCGACGTTCGACCGGCATGAGGCTGCGGCCCGGAAAGCCGGCGTAGTCGTCATCCCGGCGATGGGATTTTACGGCGGACTGGCCGACCTGCTGGTGGCAGCCCTGATGGACGAATGGCAGCACGCCGACACCGTTGAAATCCGGGTTGCGCTCGACAGCTGGCTGCCCACGAAAGGCACGCGCGTGACAGGCGAGAAGAACAGGGCGCAGCGCCTGGCGGTCAGCGGTGGCCAGCTTGGCCCCGTGCACCAGCCGCCGGCAGAGAAGGTGGCCGTCTTGCCGGCCCCGTTCGGCCGCCAGACATTCGTCGAGCTTCCATTTTCGGAGGTACCGCTGATCGCTGGCCACATCAGGACCAACGAGCTGCATACCTTTCTCAGCACGACAGCCCTGCGCGATGTTCGCGACCCCTCGACGCCCTCGCCCCAGGCCATCGACGAAACCGGGCGTTCGGCGCAGCGCTTCGCCGTCGAGGTGATCGTCACGCAAGGCGAGCTGTGCCGCCGGAGTCTCGCCCAGGGACAGGACATCTATGCTGTCACGGCGCCGATCATTTGCGAAGCGGTCCAGCGTATCCTGTCCGGGGAGATCCGCGAGACCGGCGCAAAGCCGCCGGCTGCCATTTTCCATGCCGCGAGTTTCCTGAGCGCGCTCGGCTCCGATCTGTCGGTTGAGGCATTAGAAACCTCAGATGTTCAGAAGGTCCATCCATAAATGGCATAACCAAAGCAGTCCCTCGCAAAAACTGGGCATTTTGCGAGGGGACTCTACGACACTCACAATCGGCGTGCCGGTCAAAACGCCCCATCTTAATTCAGGCGATTGCCGCCTGTTCCAAACAAATGCACCTTCGACAGGTCAGGGGCGATCGAGATTTGTTGTCCCGGCTCAAAGTCGACCCGTTCGCGCAGAAGCAGCGTGATATCTGCATTTCCGAGCCTGGCGTTGATGAGAGTTTCCGATCCGGTCGGCTCGACGACGACGATGGTGGCCCGCACCCCGTCCTCGCGGATCGACAGATGCTCGGGGCGGATGCCATAGGTGACGGCGTCCGCCGGTTGCCGGCCGGGCGGCAGAGGCAGGCTGGTTCTGTCCAAAACGAAGCTGCCGCCGCTGACCTTGCCTTCGAACAGGTTCATGGCGGGCGAGCCGATGAAAGAGGCGACGAAGGTGTTTGCCGGCCGGTCGAAGAGTTCGAGCGGCTTGCCGATCTGCTCCACGCGGCCGCTGCGCATCACGACGATTTTGTCGGCCATGGTCATGGCTTCGACCTGATCATGGGTGACATAGACGGTGGTGGTCTTCAGCCGCTGGTGAAGCTCCTTGATTTCCGCCCGCATCGTCACACGCAGCTTGGCGTCGAGGTTCGAGAGCGGCTCGTCGAAGAGAAACACCTGCGGGTGACGAATGATCGCCCGGCCCATGGCGACGCGCTGGCGCTGGCCGCCCGACAGCTGTTTGGGCAATCTGTCGAGGAGAGGCCCAAGCGCCAGAATGTCGGCCGCCTCCTTCACCTGCTTTTCGATCGTCGATTTGTTCCGCCCCTGAAGCTTCAGAGCGAAGCCCATATTCTCCGCGACGGTCATGTGCGGATAGAGCGCGTAACTCTGGAACACCATGGCGATATCCCGCTCTTTCGGCGCCACGTCGTTCACGATCCGGCCGCCGATGCGGATTTCGCCGTCGCTGATCTCCTCCAGCCCTGCGAGCATTCTGAGCAGGGTAGACTTGCCGCAGCCCGAGGGGCCGACGAGCGTGACGAATTCGCCGTCCTCAATATCGACGGAGACGCCGTGGATCACCGGAACGGCACCATAATGCTTGCGGGCTTCGTCTATTGTAACCGATGCCATGTCGTTTCATCCTCCAGCGATTAAAGACTGAGCTGCCAGATTTCGGCGGCGAGCACATTGCCCTCGGGCGCGGTCAGACGCACCGAGCTTACGCCCTTGAAGCCGGGCAACCGCTTGGTTCCCGTCCAGCGGCCATCGTCGGCAAAGACCTCGAGCGAGCCCGCATCGAGGAAGATCCGGATGGTCGACGGGCGTGCGCCGGCGGCGATATAGCGCGGTGATGCCTTGGCATTCGTCACTGAAAAGGGAATGCTCAGCCCATCCTCGTTCAACTGAACCGCAACAGTTGCTTCGGAATGATCGAATTCCAAACGGAAGGCGTTGCCGGCTTCCTTCAAGGTGAGCAGGATTTCGACGGAGCCGTTGCCGAGAGCGACGGTTTGGCCTTCCAGAAGGCCTCCGACATCCAGTCGGTGCCGCCGCAGGCTTTCCACAGCGGCGACCGGCGGCGTAATCAGCGCCCCGCTCTGCAATGCCAGCCGGCGCGGCAGGGTCATCGCCGTCGGCATGTCGATTTCTCTTGATATATCCGTCCAGTTCGCAAGCCATGCGATGCCGATCGGGCCGGCATGGTCGACGAAGGCCTGGAACGCGTAGGCATCGGTGCCGAAATCCAGTTCCTGTTCAAATTGCATGGAGAACTTTTGGCCGTCGAAACGGCCGACGCTCGCAAGCGTGATGTTGCGCCGGCCCGTTGTCGGGTCGCGGCTGGTCAGCAGACCGAAGATCATGGCCCAGCGCGTCATCGGGTCGTTGGCGGGACCGTCGAGGGGCACCATGCAGGGGCACTCCGCCGCCGTCATCCCGAAGCGGTTCTCGCGGTGAAGCATGCCGAGGAAGGTCCATCCCGTCGCCGCAGCCGGATCATCCGTTTCGTAGAGCAGGATGACGCCGCCCTCGCGGTCCCGTGTGCCCACCAACATCTTCCATTTGCCGTCGGGCCCCGAAAAGACGTAAGGATCGCGGAAGTCGGTTGTCAGGCCGAGCCCGGCGGGACGCGCTGGCAGGATCAGGTTCGCCGGCTCGACATTGACAAGATCGGGGCTGGTGGCGGTGAACTGAACCTGTTCCTCCGGTTGCCGATCTTTCATGTGCTCGGTGAAGAAAATGCGAAGGCCGGCTTCATCGCCGGGAAGAGCGATCGCGGAGCCGGAAAATGCCCCGCCCCGCCCGTCGGCCTGCTGAGCGAGTTCATCGGAAGGGAAAAGAAAGATCGGGAGATGCTTCCAGTGAAGATAGTCCTCCGAAACCGCATGACCCCAATGCATGTTGTTCCATCGAGGGCTATGCGGATAATGCTGGTAGAACAGGTGCAGCTTGCCGCCGAACCTTCCGAACCCGTTGGGATCGTTCATCCAACCAGACAGCGGACGGAAGTGATAGCTGCCCGGGACCTAGGTGTGGCGGCGCATTGTCGGACATGCAGCAGCCGGATGCCTTCTTCCAGGACGCGGGGCGGGAGAAAAGCATAGAGGACCGATATTTCGGTTGTAACCGGATTGTAGGAGAAAGCCGCCTCTCCGCCTCTTTCCAGCGTCAGCCGCCGAAACTCGAATTCATGCGGATTTGATGTTTCGACAGCACCGGCCGGCTCCCCGTCGACATATGCCGTCAGCCTGCCCGTGGCGCCGGCATGCGGCGCCCTGATCCAGGCGTGGATCGTGGCCCCCTCGGGCAGGACGGCGCTGATCGTCTCCGGCCCCACTTGATCGGACGGAGAAATCGCTTGGCTTGTCATCAATTCAACCTTTCACGGCGGAGCCAATAAAGGAGCTCACGAACCAGCGCTGGAACGCGAGGTAGAGCCCAAGGATCGGGATCATCATCAAAACGGAGGCAGCCATCGCACGATCCCAGTAGATGCTGTCCTGTCCGAAGAAGGTCGCGATGGCCACCGCGATCGGCCGGGCATAGTCGGTCTGCGTCACCAGGATCGGCCAGAGATACTGGTTCCAGGTCTCGATCCCCATGAGGATCGACACGGTGGCGAGTGCCGGCAGGCTGAGCGGCAGGAAGATGGAGCGATACGCCCGGAAAAAGGACGCGCCGTCGATCTCGGCGGCCTCCAGCAATTCCTTCGGCAGTTGCGCGAAGAATTGGTAGAACAGGAAGATATAAAGGGGGCTGGCGACCCAGGGAACGATCTGTACCGCGAAGGTGTCGGTCATTCCCGCCCGAGAAACCATGATCACGAGCGGCATGATGATGCTTTCCTGCGGGATCACATAGAGCGCGATCACGATCGACAGGATGACGGCGCGGCCCTTGAACGATCCCCAGGCCAGGACAAAGGCGGCCATCGAATTCACGATCAGGCCGGAACAGACCGTCGTGACCAGGATGATCAGCGAGTTGATGAGGTAGCGTCCGAAGGCGAGTTCACCCGAGAGGTGGCCGACCTCGGCATAGTTGGAAAGCGTGGGGTTCGAAACCCAGAAGGCGCGGAAGCTGCCCATATCGGCCAGAATCTGGAACCGGTCATCCTTGAGGCTTGCCACGACCAGGAGCAGCAATGGAGACACGATCACCAATGCGATGATGAAAATGCATGTCGTCTGGATGATGCGAAGAACCGTTGCGGGGGAACGGGGCCGCGCCGTGCGGGCCTGCGGGATCGAGAGTGCGATATCAGACATCGAAGCGCCTCAGGAGCTGGCGCTGGATCAGCGCGATGATGAGAACGATCACGAACAAGATGACCGAAACGGCAGAGGCGTAGCCCATCTTCTGCTCTTCGAAGCCGGAACGGACCATGTAGTGCACCACCGTTTCGGTGCTGCTCTTTGGACCGCCCTGCGTGAGGATGGCCACCTGGGTATACAGCTTGAACGCCTGGATGGTCGTGATCACCAGCACGAAGACATGGGTCGGCCGCAGGCCGGGCATGGTCACATGCCAGAAGCGCCGGAAAGCGTTCGCACCGTCGATCTTGGCGGCATCGTAGAGTTCGTCCGGAATTCCCTGAAGGCCGGCGAGGTAGACGATCATCTGGAAGCCGTAGGCCTGCCAGGCTGAGAGCAGGACGAGCGAGAACATCGCCCATTGCGGATCGCCGAGCCAATCGATCGGCTGGATCGCTCCGCCGGAGAGAAAGCCCAGGATCTGGTTGAACGGTCCCGTGGGATACTGGAACAGCGTGCCCCAGATGACGCAGACCACGACCATCGAGGTGATCGCCGGCAGGAAGAACATGCCGCGCAGCAGATTGCGGAACGGCAGCTTCTGATGCAGGAGCAGCGCCGTCGCGAAGGCGAGGCCGCACTGCGCCGGAATGATCCAGAAGGTGAAGCGCGAGACGTTCCAAAGGGCGGTCCAGAAAAGATCGTCCTGGAAGATACGGATGAAATTGTTGAACCAGACGAAGCGGACGGGCGTCGGCCGCGGCACCAGCGGCTGGTTGGTCATTGCCGTCCAGAAGGACAGGAGGAACGGCAGGATGAGAAAGAAGGTCAACAGGATCACCGCCGGCGCGAGCATGGCCGCTTCCTGCATCAGCCGTCCCCTGTCATGCCGGCGCGCCGGAGCCTTTCGGACGGATGTCGACGATATCGATTGTTGCATGACCATGTAGCTCCTCCTCTCCAACCCTTAATCCCGGTCCACCCTGCGATGCCTGCCGGAGACAACGCAGGGCTTCGACCTGTCGGCGGCGATGCTCTTATTGCCCGTCGCCGAACGGCGGATACCCGTCATTGTCCTCGATATCCTCGTCGATCTTCTTGGCGGCTGACGTCAGCGCCTCCTTGGGATCGCCGCCGTTGAACGCCTCATCGACGGCCTGCATGAAGGCCGAGGTGATTGTCGGATAGGCAGGATGCGGCGGGCGCGAGACGGCCGTCTTTGATGCCTGTTCGAAGGCGATCGCCATCGGGCCGCCGTTTGCATAGAGCGGAGATTCGGCCGCAAAGCTCTTCAGGCCGGGATAACCCGACTGGCTTGCGACGTAGGCCCGATACTCCTTGTCCTTCAGAAGGAAGCTGATGAACTTGGCGGCGATATCGGGATGTTTCGACGTCTTGGTGATCGCCCAGATCCAGGTGCCATTGGGGCTCGCACCCTTGGCGCCGAACTTCGGAAGCGGCAGGACGACGATGTTGTCCTTCATGGTCGCGGCGGCCTCGGCATAAACCCAGTGTCCGCCGAGCGCCAGCGCTGCCGGATTGCCTTCGGCGAAGAACTGGTTGGTTCCGGCCGATTGCGGCACGACCCAGCCGTTCTTGACCCACTTCTGCATCATGGCGAGAGCATCGACGCAGGCATCGCTGTCCAGCGTTCCCTCGGATTTCCAGGCCTTGCGGTCGATGAGATCGCAGCCGGCCGATTGCAGGATCGGACCATAGGCATAGGTGATCCATTCGGTCTTGATGCCGTAGCCGCGGAAAGTGTCGATCGGCCACTTCACCCCGTCGAGCTTAGACAGCTTCTCGAGATAGGTTTCGAACTCCTCCCTGGTCCAGGCATCGTCGACGGATTTCGGAATGCGGGCGCCGATTGCTTCCAGATATTTCTTGTTGCCGTAAAGAACCACCGACGAGTCGGTGAGGCCGATTGCATAGAGGTCCTTGTCGATCGGGTATGTGCCCTGGGCGACGTTGGACTCCGTCATGTCGTCGAGGAGGTCCTTGTCGATCAGCGGCTTGATCGGCTGAAGATAACCCGACCAGACGTAGTTGGCGAGGAACGGCGCATCGAGTTCCATGACGTCGGGCAGTTGCTTGGCCATGACGGCGGCGCTGAACTTCTCGTTATAGGCATCGTGCGGCGCATAGATGAACTGTATGTCGACATCGGGATTGGCGGCCTCGAACCGTTCGGCGACTTTGCCGTAGGCGGCGACAAAACCGGGATCGCCCTGATGCATGACCTGGATTGCGGTTTTCTCGGCTGCCTGCGCCCATGATGCTGATAGCACCGAGGACAGGACCAGAGACCAAAGTAATCGTTTACCCATTTGAATTCCTCCTCAATTGAATGGGACTTTCTCAATTTATACGGATGCCCGCTCCACCAGTTGGAACGGCAGTTTCTGCACTCCGACCGGAGCCCGGTCTTCGGCAAGCAGGATTTGTGCGGCCTGGCGGCCCATGGCGCGATGGGGCAGCGCCATGGTGGTCAGCGGCGGGTCGAGACGCGAGGCGATCTCGACCTGATTGTCGAAACTCGCAACGGCGACGTCATCGGGGATGGTTGCGCCTGTCCGGCGTAGCGCCGCATAGGCCTCCATCGCCACGCGGTCATTGCCGCATAGGATGGCATCGGGACGCCGTGGGCCGTTCATCAGCGCATGGACATGCGTGCCCACGAGGCTGTGCGCCCGGTCATTGTAGATCGCCTTGCTGACGGCAGGCAGGACGATGGCGCCGGCTCCGTCGATGCCGGCATGATCGAGCGCCTGCCGGAAACCGAGTTCGCGGAGGTCGCCAGCAAGCAGCCCCGGCAGATTGATGAAGGCAATGTTGCGCCGGCCGGCGTCGATCAGGTAGTTGGTAATCTCCAGCGCCGCCCCTGCTTCATCGGGCACCAGCGAGGTCACGCGGTCGTTGGCATCGCGGCAGTTGATCATGACGCCGACCGCATCGGCAAATTCGGGCGGCAGGTCGACGCTCTTGTGATACATGGCGGCATAGGCAATCGCCCGCGGGCGAAACCGCCGCATCTCGTCGAGGATCGACGCCACGCTGCGATGGCCGCCGAGTGTCATGGCGAAAACGGCCATGTCAGCGGCGCGCACAGCGCCGTCGAGCCCCCTGATAATCTCCGTCGCGAAAGGCGACGTGATCAAGTCGTCCGCGACCAGGCCGACGAGCGGCATCCACCCCTGCCGCATGCTGCGTGCGGCGAAGTTAGTGACATAGCCGAGCTCCTCGGCGATCTCCTTGATCCGCTGCCGGGTATCCTCCGACATGCGCGCCGACCCGCCATGCAAGGCGCCTGACACGGTCTTGACGGAAACGCCTGCACGGGCAGCTATGTCGTTGAGTGAAGTGGTCACGGGCGATGCTTTGGGTCATCGATTACCCAACTTGATACCAATCGCCTGTCGATGAGTCAAGGCTGGCTCGGGGATGCCGCCGATAAGGGCTGTGAGATGAGGCAAAAACCCCGCCGAAGCGGGGTTTTTGCCTGGGGAAGCCGATCAGTTGTTATGGGCTGCGCAGGCTTCGTCCATCGGCGTGGCATTGCTGGTGCCGCCCTGGGTCTGAAGTTTGGCCGAGTTGTTGACCGGGTTCGGGCACTTGGTCTTGTCCATTTTCATCGTGCCGCTGGTCGTGGAATTGGTCGTGGTGGAATCGGTCGCCATCGGCTTTTTGGTCTTCATGTCGCTGGCCGCGCCGCCACCCTGATCGGCCTGGTTCTTGTCAATCGTGGCGCCGGCCGGCGCTGGGTTGGACTGCGCGAAGGCCGATGTGGCCATGCCGATTGCGAAAAGCGAAGCTGCTACGAGTTTCATGCGCATTTTCATATCCTCCTTGGGATTTTTGCCTGACGGGCCTATCCAAAACCTCGCCGGCACATCATTGTTCCCAAGCAGTCGCTAAACAAAAGCTCCCTACTTCGCGTAAAGCGCTCGCGAGCGTTCGAGGTGTTTGAGCAGCGCGGTTTCCGAGCCGTCGATGTCGTTGGCTTCCAGGCGGTCGACGATTTCGTCGTGTTCGGCGAGCGTGAACTTTTCCTTGCCGGTCCAGATCAGCATCTCGGTATGATATTCCTTCAGCCAGGCAAGCATGGCTTCGCTGACGGCAACATAGATCGGATTGCCGGAGATCTGGGCGATGCGGGTGTGGAATTCCATGTCGGCGTCAATGAACGCTTCGGCGCGCCCGAGCGACATGCGCTGACGCTCGATGATATCCCTGAGATCGGCGATGTCGGTTGCCGAGGCGCGCTGGGCGGCCTCGCGGGCCATGCCGCGCTCGAAGAAGATGCGGGCGCTCTTCAGATGTTCGAGCGAATCCGCCGATTGCGACAGCATGATCTTGGCGGTGAGATCGACCTGGCGGAAGATCGACTTTGCCGTCAGCCTGAGCACCTTGGCTCGTTCGCCGTGTGAAATGCTGACGAGGCCCTTGTTGGCGAGCGACTGCATGGCTTCGCGGATTGCCGGGCGGCCGACGCCGAAGCGCTCCATCAGCACCCGTTCGGAGGGCATTTCATCGCCGGGCTGGAGCTCGCCTGATGTGATCAATCGCTCAAGTCGATCAAACACTTCGTCGGATAGTTTGCGGCGGACGATCTGTTCGAGGGGCTGGGTCATGAGATCTCGCTGGCTCAAATGTCTCCTCCTAACAGTTTTCGAACCAAGGACAAAGCGCGCAACGAAAATTTGCGCGGCCGAAGATTCCGCTTTGCATCGATTGGAATACTCATTATACCAGATCACAAGTTGACGCCATGACAATCTGCGTAGGCCGAGAGGAGCAGCCGTCCGTTCATGATGATTACCCTGACCTACCGCATCGAAACGCCCGGCAGCGTCGAGGCGATGGCGGAGAAGATCGCCAGCGACCAGTCGACCGGGACCTTCGTGCCGGTTCCGGGCGAGACCGAGGAGCTGAAGGCGCGTGTCGCCGCCCGGGTGCTGGCGATCCGCCCGCTCGAGGACGGGCGTCATCCGACCTGGCCGGAGGCGGCTCCCGGCACGCGGCTGCACCGCGCCGATGTCGACATCGGCTTTCCGCTTGAGGCGATCGGCATCGATCTCTCCGCTCTGATGACCATCGCGATCGGCGGCGTCTATTCGATCAAGGGCATGACCGGCATCCGCATCGTCGACATGACGCTGCCGGAGGCTTTCAAGAGCGCCCATCCCGGGCCGCAATTCGGCATACCGGGCAGTCGGCGCCTCACCGGCGTCGAAGACCGGCCGATTATCGGCACGATCGTCAAGCCGGCACTTGGGCTGAGACCGCACGAGACGGCCGAGCTCGTCGGCGAGTTGATCGCATCGGGCGTCGACTTCATCAAGGACGATGAGAAACTGATGAGCCCGGCCTATTCGCCGCTCAAGGACCGCGTCGCGGCGATCATGCCGCGCATTCTCGATCATGAGCAGAAGACCGGCAAGAAGGTGATGTATGCCTTCGGCATCTCGCATGCCGACCCCGACCAGATGATGCGCAACCACGACATCGTCGCTGCGGCCGGCGGCAATTGTGCTGTCGTCAACATCAACTCGATCGGTTTCGGCGGCATGAGCTTTCTGCGCAAGCGCTCCAGCCTGGTGCTGCACGCGCATCGAAACGGCTGGGACGTGCTGACGCGCGATCCGGGCGCCGGCATGGACTTCAAGGTCTACCAGCAGTTCTGGCGGCTCTTGGGCGTCGACCAGTTCCAGATCAACGGCATCAGGGTGAAATATTGGGAGCCCGATGACAGCTTCGTCTCGTCTTTCAAGGCCATCAGCGCGCCGCTGTTCGACGCCGCCGACCGGCCGCTTCCGGTCGCAGGTTCCGGCCAGTGGGGCGGACAGGCGCCGGAGACCTATCAGCGCACCGGCCGCACCGTCGACCTCCTCTATCTCTGCGGCGGCGGCATCGTCAGTCATCCCGGCGGCCCGGCCGCCGGCGTTCGCGCCGTGCAGCAGGCCTGGCAGGCGGCGGTCGCCGACATTCCGCTGGAGGTCTACGCGAGAGATTATCCGGAGCTTGCCGCCTCGATTGCGAAATTCAGCGATGGCAAAGGCGCGTGAGCGATATGGACGGACGTCTCGTCAGCTATTACGGCGATGATTTTACCGGCTCGACCGACGTCATGGAGGCGCTTGCCTCGAACGGTGTCGAGACCGTGCTCTTCCTCGACCTTCCCTCGCCGGAATTCTTCGCCCGCTTCAAACACTGCCGCGCGATCGGCTTGGCGGGAACGAGCCGCAGCGAAACGCCGGCGTGGATGGAGGAACACCTTGCGCCGGCCTTCGACTGGCTGAGTTCGCTCGGTGCTTCGATCTGCCATTACAAGGTCTGCTCGACCTTCGATTCCAGCCCGGGGATCGGCAATATCGGCAAGGCGATCGAAGTCGGCCGCAGGCGTTTCGGACAGTCCATCGTGCCGGTTATCGTCGGCGCGCCGCAATTGAAGCGCTATACGGCCTTCGGCAATCTCTTCGCCGCCTATCAGGGCCGCGTCTTCCGCATCGACCGCCATCCTGTCATGAGCCGCCATCCCGTCACGCCAATGGACGAGGCGGATCTTGCGCTCCATCTGTCGAAGCAGACCTCCCTCCCCGTCCTGCTTGCCGATCTCGTTGCGATCACCGCGGCGGACGCCGACCAACGGATCGACGCGCTGACATCGAATGGCGAAGGGATACTGCTCCTCGATGTCGACTGCGCAGCAACACAGGCGGCCGCCGGCCGGCAGATGCTGCGGGTCACAGGCCGTTCGGGAGGTTTCGTCGCCGGCTCCTCTGGTGTCGAATATGCCCTGCTCAGCGCCTGGCGGCAGGCCGGCCTGATCTGTGAGATCGGCGCCGAATTTGCCGATATCGGCCCGGTCGATCGCCTCGCCGTCGTCTCCGGCAGCGTCTCGCCGACCACCGAGCGGCAGATTCGCACGGCTGCCGAGAACGGTTTCGAGAGCATTGCGCTCGACCCGCTCGCGCTGGTTTCCAATGGCGAAGCCGCCGTGGAAGCGGCCGTGCAGGCGGGTGTCAGCAAGCTGAAAGACGGCAAGAGCGTCATCCTCTATACGGCGCTCGGCCCATCCGCGGACCGCGGCGCCGATATCGACCGGCTGCCGGGCGCCCGCCACCGGCTCGGCAGTACCCTCGGCACGATCCTGCGACGGCTGATCGAAGCGGAAGGGCTGTCGCGCGCCGTCGTTGCCGGCGGCGACACGTCGAGCCATGCGCTCCGGCAATTGAAGATCGACGCGCTGACGACGCTTCTGCCGCTGCCCCAGACGCCGGGTTCGCCGCTATGCCTCGCCCATGGCGATTACCCGCCGACCAATGGCCTGCAGATCGCGCTGAAAGGCGGCCAGGTCGGAACGGACGGCTATTTCGCGCAGATCCGTCTGGGAAGGAAGAACTGATGGTCGTCTGGGTCGGCACCAGCTTCAAGATGAACAAGACGGTGGAGGACGCTCTGGCTTTCGCGCACCGCCTCGCAGCGACGGACGCGGAACGCGATACCCGCGTGCAGCGCTTCGTCATTCCCGCCTTTACCGCGGTGCGCGAGGTCAAGCGGCTGCTGGCCGAGACCTCGGTGAAGGTCGGCGCCCAGAACATGCACTGGGAGGATGCCGGCGCCTGGACCGGCGAGATTTCTCCTCTGATGCTGAAGGACTGCCAGCTCGACATCGTCGAGCTCGGCCATTCCGAGCGCCGCGAGCATTTCGGCGAGACCGACGAAACCGTCGGCCTCAAGGTTTCCGCCGCGATCCGCCATGGCTTGACGCCGCTGATCTGCATCGGCGAGACCCTGCAGGAGCGCCAGGAGGGCCGGGCCGATGCGGTTTTGCGGCGCCAGGTCGAGGCGGCGCTGCGCGGCGTCGACACGGAGGCCGACAAGGCTCCGATCCTGCTTGCCTATGAGCCTGTCTGGGCAATCGGCGCCAAGGGCATACCGGCGACCGCCGACTACGCGTCGGAGCGGCACGGCAAGATCGCCGAGGTGGCGAAATCCATTCTTGGCCGTGCGGTGCCGATTCTCTACGGCGGCAGCGTCAATCCGGAAAATTGTGAGGAACTGATCACCGAGGCGCATATCGACGGCCTGTTTATCGGCCGCTCCGCCTGGGGCGTCGACGGTTACCTCGACATTCTTCGTCGCGTCAGCGCGGCGATCGAAAGGTGATTTCCATGCCTGAGGGCGATGAAAGGAAACTGCTATGAAGATTGCAATTGGCGCCGACAGCGCCGGCAAACCGCTCCTCGATGTTATTGCCGCCCATCTCGCCGGCAAAGCGGATCTCGAAGTTCACGATCTCAGCCAGTCCGGCTTCTACGCCGATCTCTCCCAGCGCCTGGCGCAGACGATCGTCGACGGCGAACATCAGCGCGGCATCCTGTTCTGCGGCACCGGCATCGGTGTGTGCATTTCCGCAAACAAGGTGCCTGGTATTCGCGCCGCACTCACCCACGACACCTATTCGGCGGAACGCGCGGCGAAATCGAACAACGCCCAGATCATCACGATGGGCGCGCGCGTGATCGGCCCGGAACTGGCGAAGTCGATCGTAGACGTCTGGCTCGCTTCCGAATTCGATCCCGATGGCCCGTCGGCCGGCAACGTCGAGGCGATCGACCGGCTCGACGCCGAAAAACATGGGTCTTAAACGACCAAAGTAATGATATGGTGATTGACTCATCATACCAGTATATGATCCTATCCAGAACTGAAAAGGTGAGGAAAACATGACCAAGATTGCTCTCTTCGGCGCCGGCGGCAAAATGGGATACCGGCTTGCCAAAAATCTCAAAGGCTCGCGCTTTGAAGTGCACCATGTCGAGGTGAGCGACGCTGGCAAGGCGCGTTTGAAGAACGATCTCGGCCTTGATTGCGTGCCGGTCGATGCCGCGCTCGACGGCGCTGATGTGGTCATCCTCGCCGTGCCGGATACGGCGATCGGCAAGGTCGCGGCCGGCATCGTCGACAAGCTCACATCAGGCACGATGGTGGTGGCGCTGGATGCCGCCGCCCCATTCGCCGGCCATCTGCCGAAGCGCGACGACCTCACCTATTTCGTCACTCATCCCTGCCATCCGCCGATCTTCAACGATGAGACGGATATGCAGGCCAAGAAGGACCATTTCGGCGGTCTGTTTGCCAAACAGCATATCGTCTCGGCGCTGATGCAGGGGCCTGACAGCGCCTATACGCTCGGTGAGGAAATCGCCAAGCTCATCTGGGCGCCGGTCATGCGCTCGCACAGGGTTACGGTCGATCAGCTCGCCATGCTCGAACCCGGCCTTTCCGAAACGGTCTGCGCTTCGCTGCTCGTCGTCATGCGCCAGGCGATGGACGAATGCGTGGCGCGCGGCGTGCCGGCGGAGGCCGCCCGCGACTTTCTGCTCGGCCATATGAACGTGCTCGGCGCCGTCATCTTCAAGGAGGTCGACGGCGTGTTCTCGGATGCCTGCAACAAGGCAATCGAGTTCGGCATTCCGGCGCTGATGCGCGACGACTGGAAGAAAGTCTTCGAACCGCAGGAGATCGCCGAAAGCATCCGGCGCATCACCTGAACCGGCCCGGGGAGGCATGCCCTCCCCCTTAACCGCTCCGGGGAGACGGAGTAACCGCTCCGGAGACGGGGCTTCATTCACAACGGGAGGAAAAAATGAAACTGACGCGCAGACTGACACTTGCAGCCTTTGCCAGCGCGATGGCGCTCGGAACGGCCATGCCGGCCTTTGCGGCCGATCTCATCGCCATCATCACGCCGGCGCATGACAACCCCTTCTTCAAGGCCGAAGCCGTCGGCGCCGAAGCCAAGGCGAAGGAACTCGGCTACGAGACCCTCGTCATGACCCATGACGACGACGCCAACAAGCAGTCGGAAATGATCGATACGGCGATCGGGCGCGGCGCCAAGGCGATCATCCTCGACAATGCCGGCGCGGACGCTTCCGTCGCCGCCGTCAAGAAGGCCAAGGATGCCGGCATCCCCTCCTTCCTGATCGACCGCGAAATCAACGCCACCGGCGTTGCCGTCGCCCAGATCGTTTCGAACAACTATCAGGGCGCACAACTCGGGGCGCAGGAATTCGTCAAGTTGATGGGCGAGAAGGGCAATTACGTCGAGCTGGTAGGCAAGGAGTCCGACACCAATGCCGGCATCCGCTCGCAGGGCTATCACGACGTCATCGACGATTATCCGGAGCTGAAGTCCGTCGCCAAGCAGTCGGCCAACTGGAGCCAGACGGAAGCCTATTCGAAGATGGAAACCATCCTCCAGGCCAATCCCGATATCAAGGGCGTCATCTCAGGCAACGACACCATGGCCATGGGTGCGATCGCAGCCCTTCAGGCCGCCGGCCGCAAGGACGTGATCGTCGTCGGCTTTGACGGTTCCAATGACGTGCGCGACTCGATCAAGTCGGGCGGCATCAAAGCGACCGTGCTGCAGCCGGCCTATGCGCAGGCCCAGTTGGCGGTGGAACAGGCCGACGCCTACATCAAAAACAAGACGACGCCGAAGGAAGAGAAGCAGTTGATGGATTGCGTTCTCATCAACGCCGACAATTCGGGCAAGCTCGAGACCTTCGCCCTGACGAATTGATCAGCACCAATTGCGGAGGGTGCAGCGTTGCGCCCTCCGCAATGCATTTTGCAAGACGTCGAGGTTTACCCGCATGTTGAGAATGAAGGGCGCCCTGTTTGCCGCCGTCGTGGTGGCGGCCTTGCCCGGTTGCAAGATCATCAAGACGCCGACTGCGGAGGAGAAGGCGGCTGAAGCGGCCAAGACCGCTTTCGACCCGAATGCCAAGGTCGAGGCGATCTGGCAGCCTGAGGTCGTGCCCTATTTCGAAAAGCGCGCCGGCGAGCTGAAGGACGTCATGCAACTTGCCACCTCCAATCCGGATGCTGCCGGCGAGAAATACGGCAATCCGCGCAAGCAGAGCAGTTCGCCCTGGACCTATGCGGTGAAGATCACCGGCACGGTCGTCGCAGCCGATACGGCCTCGCGCGCGGCAACGCTCGATGTCGACGCCGATGGCGACGGCAAGGCCGATGCCAAGGTGCAGATCGGGCCGGCGCTGCGCGGCACCGCACTGCGCGATACGCTGGAATTTGTCAATTTCAACGAGTTCAAGAACCAGATCGAATGGGCGCAGTTCGGCAAGGCGTTCAACGAGAAGGCCAATACCGCTTTTCTCTCCGCCGTTCCGCGCGATGGTCTGACCGGCAAGACGGTGACGGTGATCGGCGCCTTTCCGTTGCCGAAAAGCGGGGAGCTTCCGTTCGTCACACCCTCGGAACTGAAGGTCGGCTCATGACGGCGGCAGAGGCACGAGAGGACGACATCATCCTGCGCCTCGACGACGTGTCGAAGGTCTATTCCGGTATCGTCGCCGTTAAGCGCGCCAATCTGGAGCTGCGCCGCGGCGCAGTGAACGTTCTGGTCGGCGAGAACGGCGCCGGCAAATCGACGCTGATGAAGATCATCGCCGGCGTCGAGCGCCCAACGCTCGGCCGCATCGTCCTGGACGGCAAACCTGTCTCCTTCGACAGTCCGGCCGACGCGCAGGCCAACGGCATCGGCATGATCTTCCAGGAGCTCAATCTCTTCGCCAACATGTCGGTGGCCGAAAACATTTTCGCGAGGCGAGAGATCACTCGCGGCCTGCTCGGCATCGATCACAAGGCGCAGGTCGAGAAAGCCAATGAATTTCTGCGGCGCCTCGATGCCGGCATCGAGGCCGATACGATGGTCGAGGATCTGCCGATCGGCCAGCAGCAGCTCGTCGAGATCGCCAAGGCGATGTCGCTTAATGCTCGCATCCTGATCATGGACGAGCCGACCTCCGCGCTGTCGGCGGCCGAAGTCGAGATCCTGTTCAAGGTGATCGCCGAGCTGAAGGCGCAGGGTGTGGCCATCGTCTATATCTCGCACCGGCTGGAAGAGCTGATGCGGATCGGCGACTACATCACGGTGCTGCGCGACGGCCAGATCACCGGGCACGCCATGGTCCGCGACATCGATACACGCTGGATAGTGCGCTCGATGATTGGCTCGGATGCCAAGGATTTTGCGAAATCCGTTACCCATTCCATCGGCAGCGAGATGTTCCGGGCCGAAAATATCAGCCTTCCCAGACCGACCGGCGGGCTTGCCGTCAACGATGTTTCCCTGTCGGTCAAGGCAGGCGAAATCCTCGGCATTTACGGCCTGATGGGTGCCGGGCGCAGCGAATTCTTCGAATGCGTGATCGGGCGCCATATGCATTCGAGTGGCAAGATCTTCATCGACGGCAGGGAAGTGCGGGCACGCGACACGACGCGGCGCATCCGCCGCGGCCTTGCGCTCATCCCGGAAGACCGGCAGCGGGAAGGACTGGTGCAGGTGCTTTCCATTGCCTCCAATCTGACGCTCGCAAGCCTTTCGCGTTTCACCCGGCTTTTCCATATCGACAGCGGCGCGGAGAAAAACGCCATTCAGGAGGCGATCCGCGATCTCTCGATCAAGGCGCCCAACCCGGATTTCGAGGTCACCTCCATGTCCGGCGGCAACCAGCAGAAGGTCGTCATCGGTAAGGCGCTGATGACCAATCCGAAGGTGCTGCTGATGGACGAGCCGAGCCGCGGCATCGATGTCGGCGCCAAGGCCGACGTCTTCCGCACCATGCGGCGGCTGGCGGCAAACGGGCTCGCCATTCTGTTTTCGACCTCCGACCTCGAAGAGGTCATGGCGCTATCCGATCGCATCGCGGTCTTGAGCAACGGCCAGTTGGTCGCTGTCTTCGACCGGGACGAGGCGACTGAGGAAGCGATCATCGCGGCTTCGGCCAAGGGACACGGACATCAAGGGAAACTCGCGTCATGATGGCGGCTACGTCTACCACTCTTGCGCCGAAAGGCGCCAACGGCTCCGCGCTTCTGACGCTGATGAAGCTCAGAACCTTCATCGCGCTTTTCGCCGTCATCATCTTCTTTGCGATCTTCGCGCCGAACTTCACCTCGACGGCGAACATGATCCTGATGTCGAAACATGTGGCGCTGAACGCCTTCCTGGCGATGGGCATGACCTTCGTCATCATCACTGGCGGTATCGACCTCTCCGTCGGTTCGATCGTCGGCCTGTGCGGCATGGTTGCCGGCGGGCTGATCCTCTACGGCATCGAACTGCCGATCGGCTACACCATCTATTTCAACCTCTTCGAGATCGTGCTGATCACGCTGTCGATCGGCCTTATCATCGGCCTCATCAACGGTCTGTTGATCACGAAGCTGAACGTCGCGCCGTTCATCGCCACGCTCGGCACGCTGTATGTCGCTCGTGGCCTGGCGCTGCTGTCGTCCGATGGCCAGACCTTTCCCAACCTCGTCGGCCGGCCGGAATATGCCACGACCGGCTTCGACTTCTTCGGCGCTGGCCGCATCCTCGGCCTGCCGGTGTCGATCTGGATCCTGATCGTGCTGGCGCTGGCGGCCGCTTATGTCGCCCGCTCGACGCCGATCGGACGCCACATCTTCGCCGTCGGCGGCAATGAACGGGCGGCGCGCATGTCCGGCATCCGCGTCGATGTCGTGAAGATCTTCGTCTACATGTTCTCCGGCCTTTGCGCAGCAATCGTCGGCGTCGTCATCTCCTCGGAACTGATGGCCGCCCATCCGGCCACCGGCGAAAGCTTCGAGCTCAATGCGATCGCGGCAGCCGTTCTCGGCGGCACCTCGATGTCGGGCGGCCGCGGCACGATCGGCGGCACGATCATCGGCGCCTTCGTCATCGGCATTCTCTCCGACGGGCTTGTCATGATGGGCGTCTCCTCCTTCTGGCAGATGGTCATCAAGGGCCTCGTCATCATCATCGCCGTGGTCGTCGACCAGGCGCAGCGCCGCCTGCAGCAGCGCGTCACCCTCATGCAGATGGCAAAGGCAGGTTGACATGACCGAATTGAGAGGTGCGTTGATCGGCTGCGGCTTCTTTGCGATCAACCAGATGCATGCCTGGAACGATGTTGAGGGCGCCAGGATCGTCGCGATCTGCGACCGCGACCCGGAGCGGCTTGACATCGTCGGCGGCCAGTTCGGCATCGAGCGTCGCTACAGCGATGCCGAGGCCTTGTTCGCTGATGGCGGCTTCGATTTCGTCGATATCGCCACCACCGTCCAGAGCCATCGCGCGCTGGTGGAAATGGCCGCTCGGAATAAGGTGCCGGCCATCTGCCAGAAGCCCTTCGCCAAGACGCTATCGGATGCGAAGGCGATGGTCGAGGCCTGTCGCGAGGCCGGCGTCGCCCTGATGGTGCACGAGAATTTTCGCTGGCAGACGCCGATCCAGGCGCTGCGCACCGCGCTCGATACCGGCGCCATCGGCACGCCCTTCTGGGGCCGCTTTTCCTTCCGCTCGGGCTACGACGTCTTCTCCGGCCAGCCCTATCTCGCCGAAGGCGAGCGCTTCATTATCGAAGATCTCGGCATCCATACGCTCGATATCGCCCGCTATATCCTCGGCGACGTCAGCTCGCTCACGGCCCGCACCAGGCGGGTCAATCCAAACATCAAGGGCGAGGATGTCGCGACCATTTTGCTCGATCACGAGAACGGCGCCACCTCGGTCGTCGACGTCAGCTACGCCACCAAGCTTTCCAAAGAGCCGTTCCCGGAGACCCTGATCGAGCTCGACGGCGCCGAAGGCACGATCCGCCTGAGGCAGGAGTATGGCCTCGAAATCACCAACGCCAAGGGCACTACGATAACGGATGTTTCGCCGAAGCTGCTGTCCTGGGCCTCGCGGCCCTGGCACAATATCCAGGAGAGCGTCTATGCGATCCAGCAGCATTGGGTCGATCAGCTCAAGCGCGGCGCGGAGCATTCGACCTCGGGCGCCGACAATCTGAAGACCTTCGCCCTCGTCGAAGCCGCCTATGACAGTGCTTCCAGGGGGCAGACGATCGATGTCGGGGCGATGCTGCGATGACGGCCGATGCCTTCCAGCTTTGCGGCACCCATGCTGTGGAAACGCCGCCGGTTCGCCTGACGGCCGGAAAGCTGACGGCCGATCTCGCCGATGGCAACCTTCGCTCCATCCGCTACCAGGGGATCGAGGTGCTGCGGGCGATTTCCTACCTCGTCCGCGACCGGGACTGGGGCACTTACAGTCCTGACATCGCCGATCTCAGGATCGAGCAGGGTGACGACCGTTTCGGCATCGCTTATCGGGCGCGTTGCGAGAGGCCGGATGGAACGAAGCTCGTCATCGACGTCCGCATCCGGGGATATCCGGACCGGCTCGATTTCGAGGCCGAAGCCACGAGCGACACCGGCTTTGAGACCAATCGCTGCGGCTTCTGCATCCTGCATCCGATCGTCGGCGTGGCCGGCTCATCGGCAACGGTTGAACATGTCGACGGCCGGATCGTCCAGACACGATTTCCCGATATCATCGAGCCCTGGCAGCCGTTCAAGGATATGCGCGCCATTTCCCATGAGGTCATGCCTGAGGTGACGGCGGAATGCCGGATGGAAGGCGACACCTTCGAAATGGAGGATCAGAGGAACTGGTCCGATGCCTCCTACAAGACCTATGTCAGGCCGCTTGCCCTGCCCTGGCCCTACAAAATTCCCGCCAACCAACCGGTTCGGCAGAAGACGTCGCTCACGATCAGGGACACCAGCCGCTCCGCAGCGCTTTCAGCCGCGACGTCGAGCGGTGTCATAAAGCTCGAACTCGGAACACGGGCCGGCACCATGCCCGATATCGGCGTGGTCGTTACGCCGGAGCAGGCCGATGCAACGCTCTCGGCCCGCTCTCTCCTGTCGGAGATCGCGCCTCGCGAGCTTCTCTTCCATTTCGATCCGGACGCCGGACATGGCGCCGAAGCGCTGCAGAAATTTGCCGCGATCACCGCCGCTCATCGCGGCCGCACGACCCTGGAGATCGCGCTTGCCTGCAAGGTGTCGCCAGCAAGCGAGGCGGCCGAGATTGCCCGCCAGATGCGGAGCGCGGACTTCCGGCCGGATACAATCCTGGTCTCACCTTCCGTCGATCGGCAGTCGACGCCGCCCGGCAGCAAATGGCCGGACTGCCCTCCCCTCGAAGAGATCTATGCCGCGGCTCGCGCCGCCTTCCCGGGCATTCGCATCGGCGGCGGCATGCTGAGCTATTTCACCGAGCTCAACCGCAAACGCGTGCCGGCTGGCGAGATCGACTTCGTCAGCCATTGCACCAACCCGATCGTGCATGCGGCCGACGATCTCAGCGTCATGCAGACATTGGAAGCGCTGCCCTTCATCACGCGATCCGTCCGCGCGATCTACGGCGACAAGCCCTATCGCATCGGCCCGTCGACGATCCCCATGCGACAGAACCCTTATGGCAGCCGGACCATGGACAATCCGGCCGGCGGGCGCATTCCGATGGCCAATCGCGACCCGCGTCATAACGGGCGTTTCGCCGAGGCCTTTGCGCTCGGCTACGCGATCCGGGTGCTGGATGCCGGTCTCGAAGGCCTGACGCTTTCGGCACTGACCGGCCCGTTCGGCCTGATTGCCGGCCCTGATGAACCGACCGAACGAGGCGGGCGGCGGCCGCTCTTCAATACCGTGCAGACTTTGTCGGCACTCGCCGGCGCGTCCTGGCAGGAATGCGTTTCGTCTTCGCCCTCCCAGGTGTTGTCTTTCGTGGCGCGGGATGCTGGCGGCGCCAAGATCTACGTGGTCAATCTGACCGGCGAAGAGCGACGGGTCGACGGCGACGCATTGGGCAAAGAGGTGCGGCTCGCACCATTCGCCACTGCGGTCTTGCCACTCGCGGATTGACGTCCAGCGCGCCAGCCGCATCTATGCAGTCGGAGCTCGTTCTGGGAGGATCGGCGTGAAGACGAAAAAGCTTATCAATGCAGGCGCAGATGCCGTCGATGAAATGCTGCAAGGCGTGCTCGCGGTCCATCCCCGGCATCTCTATGCGGTGGAGGATATGCCGCGTGCGATCATTGCCAGAAACGGGCCACGCAAGGGCAAGGTCGCGCTGGTGATCGGCGGTGGATCCGGGCACGAACCGACATTTCTCGGTTATGTCGGCAAGGGGCTGGCGGATGCCGCGGCGATCGGCAATGTCTTCGCCTCGCCGCCGCCCGATCCGATTATCGCCTGCGCCAAAGCTGTCGACGGCGGCGCCGGCGTGCTCTTCATGTACGGCAATTACGCCGGCGACGTGATGAATTTCGACATGGCGGCGGAAATGCTGGCGCTCGACGAGATCGAGGTGCGCACCGTGCTGACCACCGACGATGTCGCCTCCGCCCCTGCCGATCAGAGGGAGAAGCGGCGCGGCGTTGCCGGCAACGTCTTCATCTTTAAGGCCGCCGGTGCTGCCTGCGATCTTCTCAATTCCTTCGACGAGGTCGAGCGCGTCGCGCGCCACGCGAATGCGCGCACCTATACGATGGGCGTGGCGCTTGCGCCCTGCTCGCTGCCGCAGACTTTGAAGCCGAACTTCCTGATCGGCGAGGAGGAGATGGAGATCGGCATGGGCATTCACGGCGAACCCGGTGTTGCCCGCGAGCCGTTGAAGACGGCCGACGCGGTGACCGACGAACTGATGGACAATATTTTCCGTGAGATGAAGGCCGAGCGGGGCGATCGTGTCGCCGTGCTCGTCAACTCGCTAGGATCGACGCCGATGATGGAGCTCTACATCATGATGCGGCGGGTCAAGGCGCGGCTCGATCAAGCTGGGCTTGTCATTCATACGTCGCTCGTCGGCAATTATTGCACCTCGCTCGAAATGGCCGGCGCGTCGATCACCGTCATGCATCTCGACGACGAGCTGCAGCGGCTGATCGATCATCCCTGCGATTGCGCCATGTTTGCGAGGTGACCATGGCAATTGCGACGAAAGACCTGCAGCACCTCTTTGCCTTAATCGCCGAGGACATCGGGGCGCAGCGCGATCATCTCTGCGAGCTGGATGGCGCCATCGGCGACGGAGATCATGGCCTTGCCATGGATGCCGGCTGTGAGGCCGCGACCAAGGCCGTCGGTGCACTCGACCCCGCGCAGACTGCGCCGACGGCCGTCTTCAACGCGGCGGCAAAGGCATTTTTGAATGCGGTCGGTGCGTCATCGGGCCCGCTCTATGCGACGGCTTTCATGCGGGCCGGAGCCGCCGTCAAGGACAGACCGGAGCTGAGCGACGAGGAGTTCGTGCGCGTTTTCGCGGCGATGGCGCAGGGCATTCAGGAACGCGGCAAGGCCGAGCCCGGCGAAAAGACTATGGTCGATGCCTGGAAGCCAGCGGCCGATGCGGCGCTCAAGGCCAGGGCGTCGGGAGCGGCCCTTGCTGAATGCTTCGACATAGCGGAGCGGGCAGCGCGCCAAGGCTGCGAAGCGACCCGGGATATGACGGCGGCCAGGGGGCGGGCATCACGGCTCGGGGATCGGGTGATCGGCCATATCGACCCCGGCGCGGCATCGGCCGCTATCATCATAGCCTCCATCGCAAAATTCACACAGCATCGTGATGGTTAGCTCATCATACCAGTTGACATGTAAATGATCATCTGCGACAAGGGGCCGGCTTATCAAGAGGAGGACGGTAATGCTGACCCTATCCGCGAAATTGAAGACTGCGAGCATCGTCGCGATCGCCATGGCGTCTTTCGCCGCGACGCCAGTTCTTGCCGAAGACATCACGCTCTGGACGCTCAACTTCGACAACAACGCCGCCAACGGCGCGCTGAAGAAGGTCGCGACGGATTTCGAAGCGGCGAACCCGGGAACGCATGTCGAGATCGTTCAGCGCGCCGTCGACGAGCACAAGACGGCGCTGCGCGTCGCAGCCGGCTCAGACAAGGGCCCAGACATTTATTTCAGCTGGGCGGGCCTTGGCCTCGGCGGCGAATATGTGAAGGCCGGCCTCTCCCTGCCGCTCGACAAATATTACACCGAATATAAATGGACCGACGAACTGCTGCCCTCGGCTGCGGCTTTTGCCGACCTCTATCCCGGCGGCAAGCACGGTGTTCCCTTCACCTTCAAGGGCGAGGCCGTCTATTACAACAAGAAGCTTTTCGAACAGGCCGGCATCAAGGAAGAGCCGAAGACCTATGAGGAACTTCTGGCCGCGGCCGACAAGCTGAAAGCCGCCGGCATCCCCGCCTTCACCTTCGGCGGCACGGTCAACTGGCACGTCATGCGCCTGATGGATGTCATCCTCGAGACCAAGTGCGGCGCCGAAAAGCACGACGCGTTGAAGGCGATGACGCTGGATTGGACCAAGGAGCCTTGCGCGACGGACGGTTTCGCGGAATTCGCCAAGTGGACGAAGGACTATACGCTGCAGCCCTTCATGGGCATCGACAACAAGCAGTCCTACAGCCTCTTCACCGCAGGCCGCGCGGCGATGATGCTCGAAGGCGACTGGCTGGTCAGCCAGCTCAACGGCTCGGGCGCCAATCTCGACGATTACGGCATCTTCCCCTTCCCGACCAATACCGAGCGTCTCTATGGTTTCGCCGAGTACAATTACATCAGCACCAAGAGCAAGAATCCCGACACAGCCGCGAAATTCCTCGACTATTTCCTGTCGACCAAGGTGCAGCAGGATCTGCTCGGCCAGCTGAGCTCGACCTCTGTCAATAAGAATGTCCAATACGCCAACCAGAAGCCGCTTGAGGCGGAATGGCTGGGGATCTTCCAGAAATACGGCAAGGTCTACATGAACGGCGACCAGGCCTTCCCGCTCGATGTGACGACGGAATATTTCCGCGTCATCAACGACGTCGCCTCCGGCAACACAGAGCCGGCCGAGGCGGCCAAGCAGCTGCAAACCTTCATCGCAAGCAGAACCTGATTCCTCCCAAGCGCCGGTCGATCGACCTCCGCATTGATCGGCTGGCACATTCTTTCGTGAGCTGCGCAAGCGCCCCGCCAGGAGGAAAGCATGTCACTTCGACAATCGACACATGACCCGCGTATGCAAGCCGCAATCCTGCTGGTGCCGGCGCTGGCGATCTATGCGGTCTTCGCGCTCTACCCGATGCTCAATGTCGTCATCCTGAGCTTCCAGAAGTGGAACGGGCTGGATGCCAACCGGCAGTTCGTGGGCATGGCCAATTATTCGGCGATCTTCACCCGCGATCCTGTCTTCTGGGTTGCCTTCCGCAACACGGTGATCTGGACCCTGATGAGCCTGATCTTCCCGCCGCTGGTCGGGCTGTTGCTGGCGCTCAGTCTCAACCAGAAGATCTTCGGCCGCAACGGGCTGCGGGCGATCTTCTACCTGCCCGTCATCATCGCCCCGATCGCCGTCGCCACCATGTGGAAGTGGATGTACGATCCCTTCTTCGGCCTGTTCGCCCAGCTGCTGACCTCCTGGGGCATGCAGGGCTGGATCAAGGACTGGCTGGGAAACAAGGATATCGCGCTTTACTCCGTCTTCGTCGCCTATCTCTGGCAGACGGTCGGCTTCTCCATGGTGCTGTTCCTGGCCGGCCTGCAGAATGTCTCGCAGACGCTGGTCGAGGCCGCGCGGATCGATGGCGCCGGCCGCTGGGCGGTGTTCAAACATGTAACGCTGCCGGCATTGCGCCCGACGATCACCATTGTTCTCGTTCTCTCCGTCATCTCGTCGCTGAAGGCCTTCGATATCGTCTACGGCCTGACCGGCGGCGGGCCTGCACAGTCCACCCAGATGCTGGCGCTCTGGGCCTTCACCCAGGCCATGCAGATCTTCGATTTCGGTCGGGGTGCGGCGATCTCCGTCGTGCTGCTGTTGATCACCATGGCCGTCGTCATTCCCTATTTGAGATGGACCCAGAAGCACGAGGAGGTCGAATCGTGACAGCAGTGCCGAGCGAAACCGCCGCCGTGAATCTCGACGTCCAGCCATCGTCGATGAAGCGTGATCCCATCCTGATCGGCCTCTGGATCACGCTTGTCATCGTCGCTCTCGTCTGGGTCGCGCCGTTTGTGTTCATCGTCTTCACCTCGCTGAAGACGCCGGCGGCGGTGACGAGCACCGGCGCCTTCATGCCGCCGACCGAGCTCGCCTATGACAATTACAGCGCTGCCTGGAGCCGCGGCAATTTCGCCAACTCCTTCTTCAACAGCGTCATCATCACGGTCATCAAGGTGCCGCTCGGCCTGTTTCTGTCGGCGATGGCCGCCTATGCGCTTGCCAAGATCAAGCTGAAGATCAGCAAGGCGCTGCTGCTCATCGTCGTCTTCGGCACGATGATCCCCTTCCAGGTGATGCTGGCGCCGCTCTTCACCCTGGTCAATTCCTTCGGTCTGATCGACACCTATCCCGGCGTCATCCTTCCCTATATCGCCTTCGGCGTTCCCTATCAGGTCTTCATCCTGCATGGCTTCTTCAAGGGCATTCCCAAGGAGTTGTCGGAAGCCGCGCTGATCGACGGCGCAACCCACTTCACTATCTTCCGGCGGATCTTCCTGCCGGTCTGCCTGCCCGTGCTTGCCGCGCTGCTCATCCTCGATTTCGTTTCTACCTGGAACGAATTCGCCATGGCGCTGGTGCTGCTGCAGGACCAGCACATGTGGACGCTGCCGCTCGGTCTGATGTCGTTCCAGGGGCAGTTCTCCAGCAATTACGGCCAGCTTAACGCCGCGATCGTCGTGACCGTCCTGCCGGCGACGATCGTCTATCTCATGTTCCAGCGCTACTTCGTCTCCGGCCTCACCTCCGGCGCCGTCAAGGGCTGATCGCGAAATCTTTCTACGAGGAGAGACAGAATGTCCGATGCAACAGTCGAAAAATGGGGTGTGTTCGAGGCCGCCTTCGAAGGGCCTGCGGCCGGAAATCCCTATCTCGACGTGGCATTCGATGCCGTGTTCACCCAGAAGAGCCGCGACGTGCGCGTGCCGGGCTTCTATGACGGCAACGGCACCTACCGCATCCGTTTCATGCCCGACAGCAAGGGTGAGTGGTCGTTTAAGACGCGCTCCAAGACCGCGGCGCTTGACGGCAGGACCGGCGTTTTGACAGCGGTGGCACCTTCGGCCGGCAATCACGGCCCGGTGCGCGTGCGCAACAAATTCCACTTCGCGTATGCCGACGGCACGCCGTTCCTCTCCTTCGGAACGACCTGCTACGCCTGGACGCATCAGCCGCTCGACATGCAGAAGCAGACGTTGGAGACGCTGAAGACCGCGCGTTTCAATAAGATGCGTATGGGCGTATTCCCGAAGGACTATCCCTATAATGTCAACGAGCCGCTGCATGCCTGCTTCGAAAGCGGCGCGGAAGGCAGGCAGGATTTCGACCGGCCCAACCCCGCGGCCTTCCAGCATTTCGAAAAACAGGTCTCGGCTCTCTGCGAGCTCGGCATCGAAGCCGATATCATCATCTTCCATCCCTATGACCGCTGGGGTTATGCCGACATGTCGGCGGCGCAGGATTTCCGCTATGTCGAATATCTGGCCGCCCGTCTTTCTGCCTACCGGAACGTCTGGTGGTCGCTCGCCAACGAATATGACTTCCTCATCGACACCAAGCCCATGGCGCAGTGGGATCGCTACTTCCACATTCTGGAGGAAAACGATCCCTACCAGCACCTGCGCTCCATTCATAATGGCGACGTGACCGCGAATTTCGATCATCGCAAGCCGTGGGTCACCCACACCTGCATTCAGAACCCCGACGTCAAGCGGACCCAGGAATGGCGCGATGCCTATGGCAAGCCTGTCGTCAATGACGAGCCGGAATATGAGGGCGACATCCTGCAGTCCTGGGGCAATCTTCATGCGGGAGAACTCGTGCATCGCTTCTGGATCACCATGGCGCGCGGCGGCTATGCCGGCCATGGCGAGACCTATTCCCATCCCGAAGATCTGATCTGGTGGGCCAAGGGCGGCGAACTGCGGGGCGAGGCCTGGAAGCGCATCGGCTTCCTTCGCGATCTCCTGGAAGCCGACGTCAAACATGGACTTGAGCCGCTCGGCATCATCGGCGAATGGCCTTGGTCGCGCGTGTCGGGCGCGCGTGACGGCGACGGCGATTTCCGGCTGATCTATTTCGGCGAGCATCAGCCGGTCGTCTGGTCCACCGGCCTGCCGGTAGATGGCGACGATTACGATGTCGATATCATCGACACCTGGGAGATGACGATCACGCCGGCCGAGAAGGTGGCGGCACCCGTTCCGCATCCGACCCGTCATGGCTCGGTCGTGCGCGGCGGCAAGCCGGACGCCTCCTTCGGCGTCAAAATCCCGCGCAAGCCGTTCCAGGCGCTGCGCGTGCGCAGGAAGCGATAGAGGATAGGTCCTACATGTCTGGCTTGAGCATCAGAAACGTCAAGAAATCCTTCGGCCCGGTCGATATCATCCACGGTGTCGACGTCGAGATCGCCGATGGCGAATTCACCATTCTCGTGGGCCCATCCGGTTGCGGCAAGTCGACCTTGCTGCGGATGATCGCCGGGCTCGAGGATATCACCGGCGGCCAGATCAGCATCGACGGCCGGGTGGTGAACAATCTGCAGCCGAAGGATCGCGATATCGCGATGGTCTTCCAGAACTACGCGCTGTACCCGCAGATGACCGTCTCCCAGAATATGGGCTTCGCGCTGGAACTTGCCGGCGCCAAGCGGCCGGAGATCGAGAAGAAGGTCGGCGAGGCCGCCGCCATTCTCGGCCTGCAGCCGCTTCTCCACCGCAAGCCGGCCCAGCTTTCCGGCGGGCAGCGCCAGCGCGTCGCCATGGGCCGCGCCATCGTTCGCGATCCCAAAGTCTTCCTCTTCGATGAGCCGCTTTCCAATCTCGATGCGAAACTGCGGGTGAAGATGCGCGCCGAGATCAAGGCGCTGCACCAGCGGCTGAAGACCACCATCGTCTACGTCACTCATGACCAGATCGAAGCCATGACCATGGCCGACAAGATCGTCGTGCTGCATGGCGGCCGCGTCGAGCAGATCGGCAGTCCGCTCGAACTCTACGACAGGCCGCGCAACATCTTCGTCGCCGGTTTCCTCGGCTCCCCCGCCATGAACTTTCTCGAAGGGACGATCGATGAGGCGGGAAAGCCGGCATTGGCGCTCTCCAGCGGGTCGCGCGTGGCGCTCTCGCGGGCGCCGGCCAATTCCGCCAACCGGCCGCTGACGCTCGGCATCCGCCCCGAAGACATCGCCTTCGGCGGCGAGAACGGGGTTGATGCCGTGGTCAAGGTAGTCGAACCGACGGGATCGGAAACCCATGTCGCCGTGGAAGTCGATGGCCGCGAACTGACATGGGTGGTGCGCGAACGTGTCGAACTCGCCCCGGAACAGCCGGTGAAGCTTTCCTTCGAGACCTCCAAGGTTCATTTCTTCGACCGGCAGACGCAGCAGCGTTTGAACGCCTGAAGACAGTTTACGCGCAATCGGGGCTGCGAAAATCGCTGTCGGATGGGCTGGATGATGCGTCATTTCGGCAGACAAATGGTGACTTGTCATCTCAAAATCTCGCCGATAGGTTGTCGGGATAACGAGGTAGCCAAGACATGCACATCCGAAAAGCCGTCTCCTCCGACGCCGAGGAACTGAGCGCTCTCCTGAACGAGATCATCCGGGCCGGCGGAACGACAGCGCTCGAGACCCCGCTTTCGGCTGCCGAATTCGCCGACTGGTTCATCGATGGCGAGTTTCCGCTTGCCTGCCATGTAGCCGAGCACAATCAGTCGCTGGTCGGTTTTCAATCGCTGAGCTTATACGGCGATCCACCGAAAGGCGTCGCCGACATTGCGACCTTTGCCCGTTTGAACCCGAAGACCGCAGGCGTCGGCAGCGCGCTTTTTCCCGCGACCCTTGCGGCAGCGGAAGCGTTCGGACTCGAATTCATCAATGCGACCATCCGCGCCGACAATATCAGCGGCCTTGGCTATTACGCCAAGATGGGCTTTGAGACCTATGACAGGGTGGCCCAGGTTCCCCTTCAGGACGGGATGCCCGTCGACAGGATCAAGAAGCGGTACAGCGTAAACGCCATGGGTGGCACGACGCCGCGCGCCTGATCGTGCGAACGGCGCTCCTGGGAAGTGTCGAGACCCGAAGGTCGGGCGGGCTCAGGCTGATGCTCCCTGCTTGCAGTTCAGTGCTGCCGCGCGGCCTAGTGCGGCAGAAGGATCTCGCGGCTTCGTCACCAGGCGAAAGATATCTGGTAGCACCATGAACAGAGACGGCCATGTTGCGCGCGACACCATGCTCGGCCTGATGAAGACCTGCCAGAAGCTCGGACTGTCCTTTTACCATTATCTCGGTGACCGGCTCGGCGTCAGTTGCCAGGCCACCCCGCAACTGGCAGGCCTTGTTGCCGCGAAAGCCTAAGCGGCTGTCGGGCTTGAAGCGAACCATCCCCTTATATGAAATCAGCGGATGGAGTTCAGCGTCGCGCTTTGATGTCCTGTTGCAGACGCGACCCAGGATGTGGCGCAAATAGGTTTCTCGAATTCAGAGAAGACTGATGCATCGGTTATATGACGACAAATTGCAATCGGCTCAGCGGCGCCAAAGTCACTATCAATCTGTTCGACGCGGGGAAGAGGAAACGCATAAGTCGTGATATAGGCGAGCTGCCCCGGCTCAATCTCTATAGGCATAACTGATAAGCTGGTGGCGGTTACGCTACCGAGCCATAGCCTGCTCTCGGCAAGGTCAACCAAACCGCAAATTCGCGGCGTGTCATGCTGATCGAACTCACGGTCAAGGCCAACGAGAACGCTGGCAATTGCATCTCGGGGGGCATTACCTGCCTTAAGCCGCTCATAAATCGGTCTGGTATGCGTGCCGTTGCTGACAACCGCAAAATGATCGTTCCAAATTAGACATTCATAAGCAATGTAAGGACTGTCTGATGCTGCGTCGGCGCTTTCCGGTTGGGCAATAATCTGCACAGAGTTGCCCAGCTTTTCCGCGGTCCTGTTGGGAAACGATCGGCTCGAAACCCTGTAAGCAGCGACCAAATCCCCTTTTCGGGTGCGACCCACGCCAACAATTCGACCAACATACATCTCTAAAATACTCCGGGCTAACACAGCGGCAATCGTAACAACCAATTATCAACCTGCCCAGATTGTAAGGTTTGGATACACAACGGAGTTTTATGTCGCATGTCTGGCGATTGCGTCAATCGCCTCTTGATGGTTGTGATCGTGCCCCGCATCCAATTGCGTTAGTGTCGCCTTGCGGCTGCGATCGATGATAAAATCCGTACTGCCGCCAAATCTAGCCCAGTTACCTTCGGTGCCGCAAAGAGAGGGGTCCCCATCCAGGCATTAACAGTATGACATAACAACGGAGTTTTTTACAATGGAAGCAAAATAGCGCGTAACTTCCGTAACGGATGTTGTCGCTTCAGATCAAGTCATGTTTGGAGATGAGCCATGCCCATTGCGATGTTCACGGCCGACGAACTTGCGGTGGTCCGTCGGGCCTACGCCCATCAGGTGGCGGCAGCCGCCGGAACGACGAACCCGCGGATCGAGGCCGCCTTTGCCGTAGTGCCGCGCGAAAAATTCCTCGGTGCGCCGCCATGGCAGGTCGCCAATCTGGGTGGCGGATATCGCCCGCTGCTTTCCTCCGATTTGGTTCTGGCCTATCAGGATGCGTTGTTCGCCTTGCAACCTGACAAGGGGACAACAATGGCAGCCCTTCGCTGCATGCGCGGCTGCTGGACGAACTGGACGTCCAGATCGGCGATCGCATCGCCCATATCGGAGCCGGCACCGGTTATTATAGCGCTATTCTGGCGGAGTTGGTGGGTGCTGCGGGTCATGGCCATGCCGTCGAGATGGATCGAGATCTGGCTGGTCACGCTCAAACAGCGCTCGCCGATCGGCCCAATGTCAGCGTCATCGCTGCCGACGGAAATCAATGGCCGCGGCAAGAGATGGATGCGGTCTACGTCAATTTCGCCGTCGGACGTCCGGCGGCGCCCTGGATCGAAAGGCTGCGGCCCGGTGGACGCCTGGTGTTGCCGCTTGGCGTGCCGCGCCAGGGGCGGCCGTCGAGTGGCGGCCGTCATGCATCGCATGGCGCAGCACTTCGAATCGAGCGCGGCGCCAGTGGACTTGCGGCGCGCTGGATCAGTACAGCCTATTTCGTCTGTGCCGATGGTGGATTGACGATCGACGACAGCGAGATCGAGGCGCTGACGGTTGCCTTCAAGCGGGGGGCATCGAGTTCATCAAAAGCCTGCTCTGGAAGACCGAGCCGCGGATCGGACGCTGCTGGTATATCGGCGATCAATGGGCGCTCTGCTACGACGATCCCTGAAAGATTCCGGCAGTGGGCAAATGTGCGGACATCCTCGTCGGCGACGACGGCGGTTTGGCGAGATAACGAAAGCCCGGCGCGGGAGAGGGCGCCGGGCTTCGATAGTGACTGACAGCCCGGGAGGAGGGATGCTGTCCGTCGAACCGAAGCGGCTCGGAGGGGTGAGCGCTCGGTCCAACACGAGGTAGTGCTGCAAAGCGGCAAATTCAAGCTTGACGGTTGGGCGGCGTGGCGAGTGACGTCGGACGAAGGTCGGAAATGATTGCGGCGTCCGATGGGTGCTCGCGGGGTCTGCATTGCGTTGTCCGCGGACAACTTGCGCTGTCGCTCTGGAGTTGGCCTCTGTTGTCCGCGGACAACGGCAATTAATTCCGGGTTCTCGCGGCCACCTTTGCATGTCGGATCCTCGCTTGCTTCTAGCGCCGTGCGGCATCTTCTATCATTCTGGTGCGCGCCGGCCGAAGGCCGGAGTCTCGAATGGTATACTCCAGCGCTGCCCTTTGCATTTTCATCTGAGCGTCGGTGCGCCCGCCTCGTCCTTAGAGGCCTGCGGGGCGCCTTAGGATAAGGCTTCTCTGGCGTGGCGGTGCGGTATCATTTAAGGGGGCGTCATCCTGAGTTCGCCGGGTCGGGTGGCGGCGCGGCATCCTCTGAGGGTCCATATCCTGAGGTGCGTAGGCCGAAGGTCGGAGCCTCGAAGGGCGTGCTCCAGCGCTGCTCCTTTCTTTGCTCCATTTCCAGCGCGCCCGCTTTGTCCTTCGAGGTCCCTTCGGGGCGCATCGGGATGAGGCTCCCTTGGGTATCGGCGCTTGCCGCCCGGAAGATCATCGGTGCACCAACGAAGGCAACCGAGGCGGAAGCCATTCGATGCACCCCTTCGACGGGCCTGATCCTGTAGCGCGGAAGCCGAAGGCTGGAGCCTCGAAGGGCACGCCGCAACGCTGCTCCTTGCAATTCACCAGGAGCCGGCGCCCCCGCATCGCCCTTGGAGGTCCCTTCGGGACGCCTCGGGATGAGGTCCCCGGGGATATCGGCACTTGCTACTCGGAGGGTCATCGGCGGCCAACGACGCCAACCGAGGCGAAAGCCGCGTGGCGCCCCCCACGGTCCTCGTCCTTGAGATGCGGAAGGCGAAGGCCTTATCGTCGAAGGACACGCTCCCGCGTTACTTCCAGCATTCATCTGAGCGCCGCGGACAACGGATGTTGCGGGCAGCCGTTCAGGTATGCGATTTCGGGTTTCGAGTCGCGCCAACTATCCCGTTGGCCTCAAGATGAGCCTATGCCTTGATGGTGGGATATTTGACGGTTACCATATGAGTCTGGAGGCCTATCCAAACCTGCTGCCGGGTTGAAGGGCGTGTGAGACCTCTCGACGACCGTGTTCCCCAAGGTCGAAGTGTAATCGGCAGACTTCGACCAGAGCACTGGATCGTCCTATGTTAAACCCATCCATCAGGTTCTCGCCTTCGAACGTCGTCGCCTTAAAGCACGCTCTGCGTGGCCAATATCCTTACATCAAATCGTCGCACTGCGATGAGGCAATCGCCGCGTCATTCGGCTTCAACTCCTATGCTGCCATGCGCCCTGCGTTGCATCAGCTTAGCGCTTACGCCCGGCTGATAGTCGTTACCGACCATTTGCTACTTCTGCTCCGGCTGGAGAAACTTGGTTATCGAAACATCGCTCCGGAATCGTTGCGTCGCCTCATCTGGACTATAAACTTCCCCGATGAGCGATATGACAACGATGTCGGCGAGATTGTCCGGGCGCGCAGGAGGCCCGCGGCCGCCAATGCCGAATAGCTCATTGGCTGCGTGTCTAAAGCTCGAGCGGATCGGCCTAAGCGCCGGCGCCGTTCTTTGTGGGGATCAGGAGAAGCCCTCGCGTGGACTGGGCAGGGCGCACCTGTCTCGTCCTTCGAGGCCCTGCGGGGAACTTCAGGGTGAGGGTTCTGGGGGCGGTGGGCGCGGCATCCTCCAACGGACCTCACCCTGGAGGCACGGAAGCCGAAGGCTGGAGCCTCGAAGGGCGCGTTCCAGCGTTGCTCCTTGTATTCGTTCGGCGTCGGCGCGCTTCCGCCTCGTGCTTCCAGGCTCCTGCGGGGCGCCTTCGGATGTGGCTTCTCGGGGGGGCGGCATTTTCGACCCTAAGGGCGATGTTTGCCGTGAACAACGCGAGCGGCTATTGCCGGTTATGTTCGGCGGCGCTATCGATGAGGGGAGGCATCGTTTATCGCGTTTGATATCCAACGTTCGAGCTGATGGCGGTGGACGGAATTCGGGTCCAAGCCGCGCTTTCCAAGATGCGTGGCGGCGAATTTCCCGTTCCAGGGGCCCCTAAATCGCGGCGACGGCGGCCGGGTGCAGATATAGTCTAAACCGCAGTGATGAAACTAAACTCCTGTTTCATTTCCGTATCGAATAACTTATTGAGTAAAATCAGTATATTATAATAATGGGTTTCTGCCCTAAACGGCCCTTGTTGCCGCGGCCTCCCCTCCCTTGCGCTTCGAATCTCCACAAGAAAGCAACGGCTTGCATCCTTTTGCGGCACGCGGCGTTATCCACGCAGCAAATCAGAGGATTAGGGTAATGGCAGATGCGCTCCCGCTCAAGAGGTTGTCCATCGCCGCTGCGATGATCGCAGCGGCGATCGGGGCGTTTGTGTTGTTGCAGGCAAAGCAGGGTGGTGCGCCGGCTCCGTCGGCGGAGCCCGGCCGCGCGGTGGACGATCATGGCCGCAGCGCCGCCACGCCCGAGGCTATTCCGCTCAGCGGTCTTCGCGATGTGTTCTGGCGGGTTTACCGTGAAGTCCTGAACGACCGGGTGACACTCATTGCCGCGGGTGTGACCTTCTATCTGCTGCTGGCGCTGTTTCCCGCCATGGCGGCTCTGGTGTCTCTTTACGGGCTGGTCGCCGATCCGGTCACCATATCGGAGCATCTACGCGAACTGGCCGGTCTGTTGCCGCCGGGCGCCTTCGACCTTCTGGCCGATCAGATCAAGGAGCTCGTCAGCAAGCGCGACAGTGCGCTCGGCATCACCTTTTTCGTCGGTCTCGGCATTGCGCTGTGGAGCACGCATAGCGGCACGCTGGCGATCTTCGATGCGATGAATGTGGCCTATGAGGAGAATGAAAAGCGCGGTCTTATCCGTCTGAACCTCGTCGGCCTCTGCTTCACCTTGAGCGCAATGCTTCTGACGGTGGTCATGGTGGTGCTTGTCGGCGTCATGCCGGTCGTGCTTTCCTATCTCTGGCTCGATCAGTTCAAGGAGCACATGGCGCTTCTCCTGCGGTGGCCGCTGCTTCTGCTTGTTGTGGCGGTGGCGGTGACCTCGGTCTACCGCTTCGGCCCCAGCCGGGAGCCTGCCAAGCTTCGGTGGATGACGTGGGGGGCGGCTCTGACGACGGTTGCCTGGGCGGCGATGTCGCTCGGCTTCTCCTTCTATCTCGATCATTTCGCCAATTATAACGCGACCTACGGCACGCTCGGTGCGCTGATCGGCTTCCTCATCTGGATCTGGCTTTCCGTCGTCATTCTCGTCATCGGCGCAGAACTCAACGCCGAACTGGAGCATCAGACCGCGAGAGACACGACGACGGGCCCGCCGCTGCCGATGGGCGCGCGCGGCGCCTATGTTGCAGACACTTTGGGCGAGGCCATCAACTGATCGTTGAGGAGCATCATCGATGACTGCGCCTCAGACGCGGTTTTGATGTAATTTGTTCTTGGGCAATCCCGACAGAGGAGACGATCATGACGGCCCCGCATCCTTCCAAAACCCATATCGGCAATCATGCACTGCATCCCGAAACGCAGATGCTGAACTACGGCTACGATCCCGAACTCTCGGAAGGGGCGGTCAAGCCGCCGGTATTCCTCACCTCCACCTTCGTCTTCAATTCGGCCGAGGATGGCCGCGACTTCTTCGATTACGTCTCGGGCCGCCGCGAGCCGCCGGCGGGCAAAGGCGCCGGTCTCGTCTATTCGCGCTTCAACCATCCCAATAGCGAGATCGTCGAGGACAGGCTTGCCGTCTACGAGCGGACGGAAAGCGGCGCGCTGTTTTCCTCCGGCATGTCGGCGATCGCCACGACCTTGTTCGCCTTCGTCCGGCCGGGCGATGCAATCCTGCATTCGCAGCCGCTTTATGGCGGCACGGAAACCCTGCTGGCAAAGACCTTCCTCAATTTCGGCGTCGCCGCGGTCGGCTTTGCCGATGGCGTCAGCGAGGGATCGGTGCAGAAGGCGGCTGAGGAGGCGATGGCCAAGGGCCGCGTTTCCGTCATCCTGATCGAAACGCCGGCCAATCCGACCAACAGCCTGGTCGATGTCGCGATGATCCGGCGCGTCGCCGACGCGATCGGCGCAAAGCAGGGGCATGTGCCGATCATCGTCTGCGACAACACCCTGCTCGGCCCGGTTTTCCAGCGGCCGATCGAACACGGCGCCGATATCTCGCTCTATTCGCTGACCAAATATGTCGGCGGCCATTCCGACCTGATCGCCGGCGCCGTTCTCGGCCGCAAGGCAGTCATCAAGCAGGTCAAGGCGTTGCGCGGCGCGATCGGCACCCAGCTCGATCCGCATTCCTGCTGGATGCTCGGCCGCTCGCTGGAAACGCTGCAGCTGCGCATGGAGCGGGCAAACAGCAATGCGCGCGCCGTCGCCGATTTTCTGCGCGATCACCCGAAGGTCGAGAAGGTTCACTACCTGCCTTACCACAATCCGGATTCACCGGCTGGCCGGACCTTCGCCGCGCAATGCACCGGCGCCGGTTCCACCTTTTCCTTCGACATTCGCGGCGGCCAGCCGGCCTCCTTCAAATTCCTGAACGCGCTGCAGGTGTTCAAGCTTGCGGTCAGTCTCGGGGGAACGGAATCGCTGGCGAGCCACCCGGCGACCATGACGCATTCCGGCGTGCCGGCCGATGTCCGCCAGCGCATCGGCGTGCTGGAATCGACCATCCGCCTGTCGATCGGCATCGAACATCCGGACGATCTGATCGCCGACCTGGAGATGGCGCTGCAATCTGCTTGACCGAGAGCAAGGAACGATGCCCGGCGGGGCCGGGCATCGAGGGCAGCTTACTTGTCGTCGGTCGTCAGTTCCGTCTCGTCCGAGTTCACCACGAAGACCGCAAGCAGTTTCGCGGGCGCGGTCTTGCTGCCGTTGGCGCTGACGCTGTGGTGATCGCCGGGGAATTCGGGAAAGCTTTCGCCGGCCTTGTAAATCTTCACCGGGCCGTCATTGACCTGGCTTTTTATCGAGCCCTCCAGAACGGTGGCATAGATGAAGGCGGATTTCGGGTGGGTGTGGCCTGGCGATGTGCCGCCGGGCCTATATTCGACGAGCACGGCCTTGATGCTCTTGCCGGGAACGTTGGGAAGCGCGTGGTCGTAGACGAGGGTTACCTTCGCCTTGTCGCCTGCGGCATGCGCGGCGGTGCCGGTGACAATGGCAACGGCGAATGCCCCTGCCGAGATCATTTTTCCTAACATGTCTGGTCTCCTTGCGTTGATGGAAACGGTTGCGGCAAGGGCCGCGAAGAGCGGCCCCGGCCGTCAGGCGCTCTTCTTCTGCTGTGGCTGCCGGCTGAGCCAATCGTCGAAGCGAATGCGGCCGAGCCGCGCCTTGGCGCCGGTTACCAGCGAATTATCCTCGAGCTCGACGCCGAAGTAACGGGCGTGAGGATCGGTAATCACCTGGCGCGGATCGTTCGTCGCTTTCAGCAGGCGCGTCACGATATCGGTGAGGCGAATTTTCTCCGGTCCGCCGATCTCGATCGTGCCGTTGACGGGCGCGCCCAGCGCCACCTCGGCCATGACGTCGGCGACATCGTCCGATGCGATCGGCTGCACATAGGCCGGCGACAGATGAACCATCTGGCCTGATGTGCCCGACTGGGCGATACCGGCCATGAATTCGTGGAATTGTGTGGAATGGACGATGGTGTAGGGGATGCCGGAAGCCTTGATCAGCTGTTCCTGGGCCATCTTGGCGCGCATATAGCCGCTGCCCTGCAGCCGCTCCATGCCGACGATGGACAGGGCGATATGATGCTTCACGCCGGCGGCGGCTGCTGCCTTCAGCAGATTGCGGCCCGATGTCTGGAAGAATTCCAGGACGGCCTTGTCCTCGAAGGAGGGCGAGTTGGCAAGATCGAGCACCACCTCGGCGCCGGCCAGCGCTTCCGCGAGCCCCTTGCCGGTGATCGTGTCGACGCCCGAATTCGGCGATGCCGCCAGCACCTCGTGCCCCTTGCTGCGCAATCTTTCCACGGTCTTCGAGCCGATAAGCCCGGTGCCGCCGATAATGACGATCTTCATGGGTAGTCTCCTTGTCCTAGCGAGGATTTCCTCTGTTGACCTGAGATGGCTGCCGAAATCGCCGCCTCGGCGAGGCAGGCGACTTCATCGGTATGGGGACGCCACGCGAAATTTCCGGCGCGGCCGGCCGCAGCCGATGGACGGGAGAATGCGCCGGATCGTCAGGCCGAACCATTCTCCCTCGGTCGCTGTCGTCCTATGCCAAGGCAGTAGGGCGGCTCGCCCTAGGATCGGGCCGTTCGGCCGGGATGGAAGGAGACCTGCGTCGTCAGGTGTTGCAAGGGACGGAGGTGGGGCGGCTGGATGGTTCCGGCGGAGTTTGGCGAGAAGCCAACCCCACTCTCCGTCATCCCAGGCCTTGCGCCGAGGACCCATGCCACGGCTGCCGGTGGATGCGGTGTGGATGCTCGGCTCAAGGCCGAGCAGGACGGAGGGTGGGGCTAACGTCGCCCATCCCTCTCTCCGTCTTTTACTGCCAGCCGATGCAGGCGGTCCTTCTCAGGAAAGCGCGACAGACTCGAACAGTGCCGTCAGTCCGATGCCGCCGCCGATGCCGATCATGGCGAGGCCGGTGGCGCCGGGAACGCCGGCGCGGACCAACTGACTGTACAGTCTCGTAACCAGGATCGCGCCGGATGCGCCGAAGGGGTGGCCCAAAGCAATGGCGCCGCCCTCCCTGTTGACCGTGTCGGCAGGGATGTCGAGCTGATCCAGCGATGCCAGAACCTGGGCGGCGAAGGCCTCGTTGAATTCGATGGCATCGATGCTGGCGAGCGAGAGCCCGGGCTGACGCCGCAGCAGCTTTTTGGTCGAGGCGACGGGGCCGATGCCGAGCAGATTGGGATCGACGCCGGCCGCAGCACTGTCGATGAGGGCGAGGCCCTTGCCGATGCCGAGGCTTTTGGCCATTCCACGGCTCATGACCAGCACCAGGCAGGCGCCGTCATTCAGCGGGCAGGCATTGCCTGCTGTCACCGAACCGTCGCGGAGAAAGACCGGCCGGAGATTTGCGAGCGCCTCAAGCGATGTGGAGGGGCGCAGGCATTCGTCGCGTTCCACCAGTCCGTGGGTGGTGGAGATGTCGACGATCTCCGGCTGAAAGAGGCCTGCCTCGGCGGCCGCGACAGCGAGCCAGTGGCTGCGGAGCGCGAATTCGTCCTGCCTCTGGCGTGCGATGGCGAATTGGCGGGCGACGTTTTCAGCGGCAATGCCCATCTCGGGGTCGCCGACCGTTTCGGGGGAAAAGCGGGCGCGGCCATAAAAGCGCGGCAGCGCCCCATTGGCTTTCGGCCGTTCGACGCGCCACGGCGCGGTGCTGACGCTCTCAACGCCGCCGGCGAGAAAACAGGCGCCGGCTTTCGCCTGGATCAGGCGGGCGGCCATGATGATCGCTTCCAGGCCCGAGCCGCATTGCCGGTCGACGGCGACACCGGGAACGGACAACGGCAGGCCGGCGGTGAGGGCGGCCAGCCGGCCGATATTGCCGCCGCCGCCGGCGGCATTGCCGACCAGCACGTCGTCTATATCGTCCGGCGCGATGCCGGTTTCGGCAACGATCCGGCGGATGATCGCCGCAAGCAGGTCTTCGGCGGCGACCGTCGCAAGCGAACCGAAGGCCCGGCCGATCGGCGTGCGGTAGGCGGCAACCACGACCGGCTGCCAATCCTCGTCAGGCTGATAGGCGTAGGACAAGGCCGTCTCCCGAAATGACCGCTGCTTCCACCTGGCCCCTGGAAATCTTGCCGCTGCTCGTCATCGGCCAGGAGGCGATATGGTAGAATTGCCTGGGGATCTTGAACCTGGCAAGCTTGCTGGCGCAATCCTCGGCCAGCATTTTCGCATCGATCGCCTCGCCGGAGACGACGGCGACGATCCGTTGGCCGTAATAGTCATCCGGCAGGCCGAAGACGACGGCTTCTTCGACGCCGGGGCAGGTTTTCAGCGCGCTCTCGACTTCGGCGGGATAGACGTTGTTGCCGCCTGAAATCATCATGCCGCCTGCCCGGCCGATCACCCGCAGCATGCCATTGGCGTCGATTTCACCGAGATCGCCGACGGTGGCGCCAACCGGTGTGACCCGGAACGCCTGACCGTCGTCGCCCCAGAGATAGCCGTCGGCGATCAGGTCGCTCCTGACGAAGATGGTGCCCGGCACATCGGTGCCGACGTCGTTTTCATCAGGGTCGCGAATGGAAATCTCGACGCCGGGATAGGCCTGGCCCACGCGGTCGATCGGAAAATCGACCGCGCCGCCGACAAGGGTGGAGACGGTCATGAAACCAATCTCGGATGCGCCGTAATATTCGCGGATGCGCGCCTTCGGGAAAAGGCGACGCATGGCTTCGACGCCGTTCACGTCCAGTTTCGCGCCGGCAGTCAGAACGTCGCGCAGGGAGGTCAGAGGCTGTTCGCCAGCCCAGGCTCTCGCAATGCCCGCTATATGGGTGGGCACGGCGACCAGCCGTTCGATCGCTTCGGCAGAGAGAATGCGCGCAACGGCAGCGGCATCCCATTTCCTCACTGAATGGAAGGTGCCGCCGGCATCCAAGGCTTCGACCATGGCGTAAAGCGCGAGGCCATGCGCCAAGGCGCCGGGGCACATTGTGGACGGCGCGCCTTCGAGTTCGAAAACCATGCGGCCACGATCGAGGCTCCGGCGCCACTGCTCGCGCGAGCGATAATAGGCTTTCGGCTCGGCGGTGGTGCCCGAAGTAAAGCCGATCAGGAAAATCCCCTCGGCCTCTCCAGGCAGCTCGCCTTCCGTCGCGGCGAGATCGAAGGGCTCGGCTCCGGCGGTGATGACTGAGATACCGAGCCTGCGGCCGATCTCGGCGCTTGGGCCGCTATCGTCGTCGACGACAAGCACGTCAGGCGCCAGCCGCTCGATGATGCGCTCGATTCTCTCAGGCGGCATCATCGGGTCGATCACCGCGCAGGTATGCGGCGAGGCGGTGGCGGCGATGAAATATTCGGCGAAGCCGATGTGGTTGCCGAGGCTGAGGGCCGCAAGTCTCTCCACGCCGGGCAGATCGAGCGTGCGACGGGGCGAGCGCGGCACTTCCTGGAGAAAGCGGTAAATCGCGTTGGCGCGTAAATGGAGTTCGCCGTAGCTCAGGGAGCGGCCGTCGATCGCCAGGGCCGGCTGATCCGGCCTTTCCGTTGCATGTCGAAGAAGCTCTGCATGGATCGGCATGGACACCCGCTGGTTTGAAGATCGGCCGTCAGCCCAAAGCTGCCCTGGTGGCGTCGGGGATCGGCGTCGGGCGGCTGTCGGAGAGGCCGACGCAGACCCAGACGAATCCGGCCGAGGCGCAATGGGCGCCATCGCGCTGGCGAAAAAGTTCGATCGCGAAAGAGAGGCTCGTGCGCCCGATTTTCTCGACCGTCACCTTGGCTTCGACGACGTCGTCGACGTCGATGGGATTGTGAAAAGTGATCTCGGCCTTCTTCACGTGATAGGCAACGCCCGAGGAGGTGTGGCGGAAGTGGCTGAGAATTTCCCGGTGCCGCAGGAACTCGACGACCGCATCCTCGCAATAATCGAGGTAAACCGAGTTATGGACATGACCATAGATGTCGATGTCTCGCATCGAGACCCGGAAGGATGCTAAAGGCCTGTCGTCAACACTCATGCGATCACCGAAAATTGGTGGGCTGTTCTAACCGCTGTTGTCCGGGGGATGCAATGCAATATCAGGCGGTCGTGCGAAAATTCGGACCGGCTCAGGATGTCGTCGGGATCGAGCGGGCCGCATTGCCGGTGCTACGCCGCGATCAGGTCCGGGTGCGGCTCTTGGCGCGGTCGATCAATCCCTCCGATATCATCACCATTTCAGGCGCCTATGCCGGACGCACGACCCTGCCCTTCATCCCCGGCTTTGAAGCCTTCGGGGTGGTCGACGCCTGCGGTGAGGACGTTTACGGGCTTGCGCCCGGCACCCGCGTGCTGCCGGTGCGCAGCGCCGGGGGATGGCAGGAATTCAAGGATATCGATCCCAACTGGTGCCTTCGTGTTCCGGATGGGCTATCCGATTTCGAAGCGGCGACGAGCTACGTCAACCCGATGACGGCCTGGCTGATGCTGCACAAGAAGATCCGGCTGAAACCGGGCACGCGCATCGCCGTCAACGCCGCCGCCTCTTCGATCGGATCGATCCTGATCGGTCTGGCGAATGCCGTCGGCGTCGAGCCGGTGGCGATCGTCCGCAGCGAGGAATCGCGCGCGCGACTCAGCGGCAGGCTCGAGACCGTCATCGTCGACAGCGCGGACGGCGATCTGGCCGCCGGGCTTGCCGGTCGGCATGGGCTGGACGCCGTGCTCGACTGCGTCGGCGGCCCGCGCGCCTCAATCCTCGCTGCTGCGCTCAAACCTGGCGGACACTTCGTCCATTACGGCCTGCTCTCGGGCCAAAGCATCCCGAATTCCTTCTGGGCTGCCCATCCCGATATCATCTTTTCCTTTTTCCATCTCCGGGAATGGGTTCATTCCGAAGACATGGGCGAGGTCCAGCGCGCCTATTCCGAAGTGGCGGCGCAGATCGTTGCGAAGGTGATCGCGACCGAGGTGCGGGAAGTCTTTCCTCTTGAAAATATCGGCGATGCGCTGCAATGCGCGCTTCCCTTCCGGGCGGGCGGCAAGGTGCTGCTCGCCTGACGGGCGGGTGTCGGTCTCTTCGGCCTTTGGCCTGCGCGCTCAAGATCAGGAGCGATGGAGGATGGCGCTTTGCGCTATCTCACTGCCGAGGATGCGTTCATCGCCGGAAAGTTCCGCACGGTGGCGAGGGGACTTGGGCGCTGTTTCCATTTGAAGCTATTCAAAAAAACGCCCGGGCGCGGTCGAAACGGCGCCCGGGCGAATGCTTCCGATCAGACGAGGTCGAAGCGGTCGGCGTTCATGACCTTGTTCCAGGCGGCGACGAAGTCCTTGACGAACTTCTCCTTGGCGTCGGCCTGGCCGTAGACTTCGGCAAAGGCGCGAAGCTGCGAGTGCGAGCCGAAGATCAGGTCGACGCGGGTGCCGGTCCACTTGGCGGCACCCGTCTTGCGGTCACGGCCTTCATAGACGCCTTCTTGGCCGGCGGCAGGAACCCACTGGGTACCCATGTCGAGCAGGTTGACGAAGAAGTCGTTCGTCAGCGTTTCCGGACGCGAGGTGAAGACGCCATGTTCCGGCTGGCCGACCTTCAGGACGCGCAGGCCGCCGACGAGAACGGTCATTTCGGGGCCGGTCAGCGTCAGCAGCTGGGCGCGATCGACGAGCGCTTCCTCAGGTTTCATGAACTGCAGGCGCTTGCCGTTCACATAGTTACGGAAGCCATCGATCCGCGGCTCGAGCGCTGCGAAGGAATGCGCATCGGTCTGCGCCTCGGAGGCGTCCGTGCGGCCAGGCGTAAACGGCACGCTGACGGACTGACCGCCGGCCGTTGCCGCCTTTTCGACGCCGGCTGCACCGGCAAGGACGATCAGGTCGGCGAGCGAGATCTTCTTACCGCCGGTCTGAGCGGCGTTGAAGTCCGTCCGGATGCCTTCGAGAACACCAAGCACCTTGGCGAGCTGGGCCGGCTGGTTTGCTTCCCAGTCCTTCTGCGGGGCGAGGCGGATGCGCGCGCCGTTGGCGCCGCCGCGCTTGTCGGAGCCGCGGAAGGTCGAGGCGGAAGCCCAGGCGGTGGAGACCAGTTCCTGCACGCCAAGGCCGGTTGCCAGTACTTTTGCCTTCAACTCGGCGATGTCCTTGTCGTCGACGAGCGGATGATCGACGGCCGGGATTACGTCTTGCCAGATCAGATCTTCCGCCGGAACTTCCGGGCCGAGATAGCGCACCTTCGGTCCCATGTCGCGGTGGGTCAGCTTGAACCAGGCGCGGGCGAAAGCGTCGGCGAATTCAGCCGGATTTTCGAGGAACCGGCGCGAGATCTTCTCGTAGACCGGATCGAAACGCAGCGCCAGGTCGCTGGTCAGCATGGTCGGCAGATGCTTCTTGCCGGCCTCGTAAGCATCCGGAATCGAGGCTTCGGCGTTCTTGGCCTGCCACTGCTTCGCGCCGGCCGGGCTCGTCGTCAGCTCCCACTCGAAGGCGAAGAGGTTTTCGAAGAAGTAGTTGCTCCACTTGGTCGGCGTCTGCGACCAGGTGACTTCGAGGCCAGCGGTGATGGCATCCTTGCCGACGCCGGAGCCGAACGAGCTCTTCCAGCCCAGGCCCTGATCCTCGATCGCGCCGCCTTCCGGCTCGGCGCCGATCAGGGACGGGTCGCCGGCGCCGTGCGTCTTGCCGAAGGTGTGGCCGCCGGCGATCAGCGCCACGGTCTCTTCGTCGTTCATCGCCATGCGGGCAAAGGTTTCGCGGATGTCGCGCGCCGAAGCGATCGGATCGGGATTGCCGCCCGGGCCTTCCGGATTGACGTAGATGAGGCCCATCTGCACGGCCCCGAGCGGTTCTGCCAGCTGGCGTTCACCGCTGTAGCGCTCGTCGCCGAGCCAGGTGCCCTCGGGACCCCAGTAGAGCTCTTCCGGCTCCCAGACATCGGCGCGGCCGCCGGCGAAGCCGAAGGTCTTGAAGCCCATGGATTCCAGGGCGACATTGCCGGTGAGGATCAGAAGGTCAGCCCAGGAGATGCGGTTGCCGTATTTCTGCTTGATCGGCCAGAGCAGGCGGCGGGCCTTGTCGAGGTTGGCATTGTCAGGCCAGCTGTTGAGCGGCGCAAAACGCTGCTGGCCTTGGCCGGCGCCGCCGCGCCCGTCGGTGATACGGTAGGTGCCGGCGCTATGCCAGGCCATGCGGATGAAGAGGCCGCCGTAGTGACCGAAGTCGGCCGGCCACCAGTCCTGCGAATCGGTCATCAGCGCGGTAAGATCCTGCTTCAGCGCCTGGAGATCGAGCTTTTTGAATTCCTCGGCATAGTCGAAGGCCTGGCCGAGCGGGTCGGCGCGGCCGGAGTTGTGGTGAAGCATCTGCACGTTCAGCTGGTTCGGCCACCAGTCGCGGTTCGACCGGCCGGCTGGAGCCTTGTGATGTGCAACGGGACATTTGCCTGTGCTGTCCGTGGGGTTGTCCATGATTGTCTCCTTCATTGCTTGATCTGTCTGCCATTCAAACGTTGCCGAGTGGGCGCCCCCGCTCTCCTTGCTGTCTTCATATCGGAAGCATATGATAATTTTAAGTTGGATTTCCTGATTGCTGCGATAAGCTTAGCTTATGAAGAACCTGACCCTGAAACAGCTGCGTTATTTTGAAGCCCTGGCAAGGGATGGCCGCTTCCGGCGCGCTGCCGAGGCCTGCGCCATCTCCCAGCCGGCACTCTCAATGCAGATCAAAGAACTTGAGCAGGAGTTGGGCAGCGAGCTTTTCGAGCGCAGCGCGCGCGAAGTAAAGCTGACGGCCTTCGGCCAGACCTTCGCTCTCAAGGTCCGCGAGATCCTGCGCGGCGTGGACGAACTGGGGGAGCTGGCGCGCGCCTCTCGCCACTCCTTCCTGTCGCGGCTGCGCGTCGGCATCATACCGACCATTGCGCCTTATCTGCTGCCGATTATCATAAACGATCTGAACGAAACTTTCGCCGGAATTCAGATCGAGGTGCGCGAGACGCAGACGGCAAAGCTTGTTCACGAACTTACCCAAGGCCAGCTGGATACGGCAATCGTTGCCTTGCCCGTGTCGGAACCATCGCTGACCGAACTCGAACTCTTCAAGGAAGAGTTCGTGCTGGTGCGGCGGCCCGAAGACGAGGGCAAGCCGGTGCCCGAACGCGAGGCGCTGCGCGAAATGCGGTTGCTGCTGCTCGAGGAGGGCCATTGCTTCCGCGATCAGGCCTTGTCGTTTTGCAAGATCGGTTCGGCCCGCCCGCGCGAAGTGATGGAAGGCAGCTCGCTCTCCACCCTGGTCCAAATGGTCAGCGCCGGCATCGGCATCACCTTGATCCCGGAGATGGCCGTTCCCGTGGAAACGCGCTCGGCGCAGGTTTCGATCTCCCGCTTCCAGTCTCCGCAGCCATCGCGAACGATCGGCATGGTCTGGCGCAATTCGACCCCGATGGCCAAACAGCTGCTGCAGGTCTCCGAGGCCGTTCGCCGATCGGCCGATATCATGCGCGAACGACAGCTCGCGCGGTGATGGACCTGATGATGTCCCTGCTCAGGACCGGCGCTTGAACGTATGCTCCGCGGCCGGAAACTTTCGCGACCGGACTTCGTCGGCATAGGCGGAGACGGCCGCTGCGATCCTCTTGCCGAGTTCGTCGTAGCGTTTGACGAAACGCGGCGTGAAATCGTTGAACAGCCCCAGAATATCGTCGGATACCAGAACCTGGCCGTCGCAGGCGGAGGATGCGCCGATGCCAATGGTCGGTATGTGGATGGCTGACGTGACCTCCCGGGCGAGCGGTTCTACAGTGCCTTCGACGACGACGGCAAAGGCACCCGAGCCGCCGATGGCATGCGCGTCGCGCCGGATCTTCGAAGTCTCGTGTTCGGAATGGCCGACGGAGCGATAGCCTCCCGCGGTTTGGACCTGCTGCGGCATCAGGCCGATATGCCCCATGACCGGGATGCCCCGCTTCGTCAGAAAGGCAATGGTCTCGGCCATCTCTTCGCCGCCTTCCAGCTTGACGGCATCGCAGCCGGTTTCCTGCAGGATGCGGACGGCATTGCGGAAGGCCACTTCCTTCGATTCCTGATAACTGCCGAACGGCATGTCGACGACGACGCAAGCCTTGTTAACGCCGCGCATCACGGCCTTGCCGTGGGCAATCATCATGTCGAGCGTGACGCCGAGGGTGGTCTCCATGCCGTAGAGCACCATGCCGAGCGAATCCCCGACCAGCAGCAGGTCGCAATGCTCATCGAGCAGGCGCGCCATCGGCGTCGTATAGGCGGTGAGGCAGACGATCGGCTTGCCGCCCTTCATGGCTGAGATGCGGGTCGGCGTAAGACGCTTTTGAGATCCGATGGCGCTCATTTCGTCACTCCCTTTCCCGGCTTGCCCTTCCCGCCGATAACCCCGGCAACCCGGTTGTTGCGGACCACTCGATTGTCAAGAAGCCGCGTCGAGCCGAACCGAACGAAAAGCGCCACGACGACAGGCTCTTCGATCGTGCTGACCGGCTCAAGCGTCGAGGCGTCTCTGACGGCGACGACTTCGGGTTTTGCCAGAGGCTCGCGACCGAGAAATTTCGTGAGCTTTGCTTCCAACTCCCTGGCATCCGTGAGGCCGTCGGCAATCAGGCGCTCGGCCTCGTCGAGGGTCTGCGGGACGATTGCCGCGGCACGGCGCTCCTCAGGACTGAGATAGACATTGCGCGACGACAATGCGAGGCCGTCGGCATCCCTGACGGTCGGCACCGATATCACCCGCACCGGCACCGCCAGATCATCCACCATGCGCTTGATGATGACGACCTGCTGGTAATCCTTCTCCCCGAAATAGGCGGTTTGCGGCTGCACGATATTGAAGAGCTTGGAGACGACGGTGGCGACGCCGGCGAAATGCCCTGGCCTGACCGCGCCTTCGAGTTCCCGCCCTAGCTCGGGGACGTCGACCACGGTTTTCATCGGGCGCGCATACATGTCCGCGACGCCGGGAGCGAACAGGAAATTGACGCCGGCCTGCTTGAGCATGGCCGAATCGCGCCCCAGATCGCGTGGATATTTGCTGAGATCTTCGGCCGGACCGAACTGCAGCGGATTGACGAAGATCGAGACGACGACGAGATCGTTCTCGGCCCGTGCGCGCGATACGAGCTCCATATGACCGGCATGGAGATAGCCCATCGTCGGCACCAGACCGACGGTGCGTCCCTGGCGCTTCAGCGCATCGAGCGTGTGGCGCAGCTCGTCTATGCTCGAGAAAACCCGCATATATCCTCCCCGCGGCCGGTCACTCATCTTGGGCGCGGATAAGAAGTGTAATCGATGCTGGAGGTCAATGGATATTCCGCGATAAAAACGATTAGATGCAATGGCAGGCCGATAAGGCCGGCCTATATCCGCCCGGAATTGGCAGCTTGCAGCGGGGCTGGCAATATGCGAGCCGCAACGCTATTGCCCCAGTCCGTCAAGATACCATTACAGTCGGTCGCTATGGAGGATACATGGAACCTTGGAAGATCAGCCGCGGGCCGATTGCGGCAACCGAGCTCGACGTCGAGAAGGCAAACGCAATAAACACGCTGTTGATCCGGCCGGTCGGCGTGCTTCCGGCGAAGCCCGGAGATCCGATCCTCCCTTTTGCCGTCGGCCTCTTCAACGAATTGCGCCCGCTCCTGAAGGCCGACGCGGGCGTGACGACGCTGAGACGCGCGACCGCCGCCTATGTCCATTGCCGGCGCTACTATTTCGCCAGCGCCCAGCCCGATTCCATGCGCCATGGCGTGGACGGCGTGCCCTTCGAAGCGCTGTCTTCGGAAGACCGGCTGGTCGCGCAAAAACGCTTCCTCAGCCTCAAGCAGAATAATGGCAAGGTCGAGGCGCCGGAGCAGCCTGCACCAGTTCCCCCTCCCCTGTTGAGCAAGAACGAACAGATTCGCGCAGCCCTTCTCAATAGGAAAAGTTCGTCAGCCAGAGCAGGGTGAGGCTAAAACGCGTCGTCTTTCATCTGCAATGGAGGAATAGTAACCTGCTATTGTATTTCGCAGGGATAAATATCTGCGATACAACTTCAGCCGGCAAAACCTTCACGTCGGCCTCAAGTATATTTTGCTTTAGATACCATTAATGCAATTGCGCTAATTTTAGCATCAGTCAGAAACTTTCTCCGGACTTGCTAGAACGATGCGTCTCCTGATTGCAGCTTCCCTCTTCGCATTGGCCGCAATCCAACCCGGCGCGGCTGCCGATCTTTCCGCCTATAAACGGCCGCTGACCGTGCCTTTCGAAGGGGTGACGGCCTATTCCCCTCAACTGGCGACGCTCGGCAAGATGCTGTTCTTCGATCCCAGGCTTTCCGGCAATAAGAATATGACCTGCGCCAGCTGTCACAACCCGTCCTTCGGCTTCGAGACGCCTGTGAAGACGCCGATCGGCGCGGCTAATACCGCGCTCGGGCGCCAGGCACCGACGGTTCTGAACGTTGCCTGGGTCTCGCCTTTCTTCTGGGACGGTCGCGCGCCGAACCTGGAGCAGCAGGCGGCGGGCCCGATCACCGCTGCCGCCGAAATGAATGGCAAGCTCGACGATGCCGTGAGTGAAATGCATGACATACCCGACTACAAGAAGTGGTTCGGCGAGGTCTTCCCGGACCAGGGCATCAGCAAGGAGACGCTGCTGACGGCCATCGCCACCTATGAGCGGACGGTGGTTTCCAACTGGTCGCCCTTCGACCGCTGGGTTGATGGCGACGAGAAGGCGGTCTCCGACAGCGCCAAGCGGGGCTTCGAGTTGTTCACCGGCACAGCCGGCTGTTCCGCCTGCCATTCCGGCTGGAATTTCACCGACAACAAGTTCCATGACATCGGCCTGCCGAGCGACGATATCGGCCGCTACAAGATCGATCCGAGCAGCCCCGGCAATAAATATGCCTTCAAGACGCCGGGCCTGCGCAATACGCTCTACCGTGGTCCCTATATGCATGACGGCAGCCTGAAGAGCATGGACGAGGTGATCACCCACTATGAAAGCGGCGGCGTCAGCCGTCCGTCACTCGATCCGGCGATGTCGCCCTTCCTGCTGACGGAAGAGGAGAGCAAGGATCTGGTCGCCTTTCTGGGAACTTTGACCGCGGAAAAGCAAGACATCCCCTTGCCGACGCTGCCAAACTGAGGTGCAGGCAATGAAACTCTCCATACGCATGCAGATTCTCGTGCCCATGGTGGCAACGATCGTCGTCGGCTTCGGCAGCGCATTCCTGATCGGCTACCAATCGGTCACCGGCCAGACCCGGGTCGCCGCGGTGGTGGAGCAGGCGGTGAACGCCAAGCTGGCCTCCGCCCATATCGAACAGCAGTTCAGGCAAGCGACATCGGTCGTCGACCGGGTGCTGTCGATGACCAATTTCGTCTCGGCGGCCGAGGTCAAGACGGAATTCGACGAAAGCAACGGCGCGCTGACGCAATCGCTCGACGAGCTCGGCGGTATCGATCTTGCAGCGTCCTTGACCGAGGGCGCGCGCTCGCTGCGCCAGGCGCATGATGTCTGGGAAAAAGACGTCAAGGTCAGCCTCGGCCTGCAGCCGGCGGATGAAGTGCCGACCACCGAAAAGCTGGCGCGCTCGCAGCAGGCGATACTGACCGGCATTGCCGCCGTCAACGCCATCGTCGACAAGATCGCCACCGAGAGTGTCGCCGAAGCGGGCAGCGCGCTCGAGACGAAAATCGAAATCGAACTGGCACTGGCGGGCCTCGCCGCCATTATCGGCCTCGGCATTCTGATCGCGATCGCCCGGCATGTGTCGCGCCCGATCCAGCGCATTACCCACTCCATGCAGGCGCTCGCGAGTGGCGAAACCGACAAGGCAATCCCCTATGCCGGGCGCCGCGACGAGATCGGCATGATGGCCGGGTCGGTGGAAGTCTTCCGTCAGAATGCCATCGCCCGCACCCGGCTCGAAAGCGAGGCCGAGGAGAACCGGCGACTGGCTGAAGCAAACCGGCTGGTCGACCAGGAGCAGGCCGAACGGAGCGCGGCCGAGCGGCTGACGGTCGCCACATCGGGGCTGGCAGCCGGGCTGAAGCGGCTCGCGGCGGGCGATCTCGCCTTCAAGCTTTCGGAGCGGTTCGCGCCGGAATTCGAACCGCTGAGACATGATTTTAACGCTTCCGTCGAGCAGCTCGGCGGGACGCTGCTCTCCGTCTCCGAAAGTGTGTCGATCATCAATTCCGGCACCCGCGAGATCAGCAACGGCTCCAACGAACTCTCCGGCCGCACCGAACGGCAGGCGGCCACGCTGGAACAGACCGCTGCGGCGCTGAACGCCGTCACAGCCAAGGTCACCGAAGCCTTCGAGATTGCCAAAGAGGCCCGAGGGGTCGCCGACGACGCCAATCGCAGCGCCCTCGCATCGGGCAAAGTGGTGGCCCAGACGGTGGATGCCATGGGCCAGATCGAGGAATCGTCCAGGCAGATCAACAATATCATCGCCGTCATCGACCAGATCGCCTTCCAGACCAACCTGCTGGCGCTCAATGCCGGCGTCGAGGCTGCCCGCGCCGGCGAGGCCGGCAAGGGTTTTGCCGTCGTCGCCCAGGAGGTGCGCGAACTGGCACAGCGTTCGGCCCAAGCCGCCAAGGAGATCAAGGAACTGATCGGTCGGGCATCCGCCAAGGTCGCCGGCGGCGTCGAGCTGGTCAACCAGACCGGCGCAGCACTTGGCGACATCGGCCGCTTCATCGTCGATATCAACCAGCGCATGGAAGCGCTAGAGGGCTCGGCGCGCGAACAGGCCACCAGCCTGTCGGAAGTCAATTCCGCCATGCACCAACTCGACCAGGTGACCCAGCAGAACGCCGCGATGGTGGAGGAAACCACCGCCGCCAGCGTCACGCTCGCTGGCGAGGCGGAGCGCCTGCGCGACCTGGTCACCCAGTTCGAACTGGGCGGGACCGAGCCCGGCGCACGACCCTATCGCGACGCTGCCTGAACGAGATCTGTTCCTATCTCTGGCCTATGCGCCGGCCCGTCTGAAAACCGCTCCTTTGCCCGCAACAGCGCCATCAGCATCGGGCCGAGCGTGAACTCGCTCCGTTCGGCGCGCTGGGCGAGATCCCTGAGGTAGCCGCCGGCGGAGTTGATGTGCCCTCCCCTCTGCAGAATGCAGGCCATGACGGTGGCGGCGCTCTCCGGCCCCATCACCGAGGCTGCTTCCTCATAGGCCGAAGGGCTGACGCCCAGCATCGAGCGCACGACGGCCGCCGCCATCATCAGATCCCGCCAGCTGGCGATCGTGCCGCCCGGCCCGTAGTCGATGATATCAGGGCAGGCCTGGAGGACCATGCCAAGCGGGAAGGATTTCAATTTCCCGGCATGCGTCCGGACAATGGCCCGCCATCCCTCCCCATCCTCGCCGGCCATTCCCGGTTCGCGCCTTTCCAGCCCTGGCCTCGGTTCGCAACGTCGATTCGCCTCCTGCCCGGTTTCCAAGCCCGGTTCAGATTCAGATGGGGATTCGGGATTCGAATTCTGTATGTGGTGCTCAATCTGGGATTCATTGGTGCTCGCTATCTGAATTTTACCTTGCAATTCCAATGTGTTGATGATGCCTAGGCGGATCGTCTCAAGCTCATCGAGGATTGGCCCGAGGTATTCGAGCTTTGCCGCTCTCGGAATGCCCTGCAACAGCGCCTGGAACGTCGAAGCGATGCGCTCCCAGTCGCCGGGAACCGCTTCCTCAATGGCCGCGGAAATGAGCTTGGCGATGTCGCGACGGCAGATGGTCAGCCGCTCCTTCATCCTCCGCAGCATCTGCCGGTCGGCGGCAATGCGTGCGGCGATCGTTTCGATCTCGGCGGCGCGGGCAAGGAGCGGCGCCAGGCTGAAGCCGTAGGCCTCGCCGATGCCGCCTTCCCTGTTGCGCCTGATATAGCGCTTGCCGTTCGGGCTGTCTTTGCGGGAGATGAGGCCGGCCTCGACAAGCACGGCGAGGTGCCGGCGCAACGTGGCGGCGGCCATGCCGCGTGCTCTCAGCGAAAGCTGCATGTTCGAGGGAAAGACCACGAGCCCGCCTTCGCTGGAGAGTTCGTCCTGCGGATAAAAACTCAGCAGCGCATCGAGCACTGTCAGCGCCCGGTCGGTTACGTCGAGTCCTGCCCGGGCTTCGCAGACAGATCGGAACAGTTTCCATTTGTTGCGCGTCGTCCCGGCCGCGATCGCTTCGCCGCGCCGCTGTTTCAGCAGCATGGCAAGCGACATCGGCCGCCGCCCGAAGGGCGTCGTTGCAGATTCACTCTCCATTTCCTTCACCTCTCATCAGGCAAAAGAAATCCGCTCACCGAAACGATGCGAGGATAAGAGCGCTGGAGCGTCTTTTACGCGTCTGAAAAGACACGCGCAGCGCTGCAGGACTCTTGACTGGGATTCGTGAAAATGCGATTCTCTGTCTTGCTTAAGGATAGGAGAAGGGCTTCCACGACTCAGGTCGTTTGGGGGCCTTTTTCTTTTGCGGTTTAGTCTCCTTGTTTGCTCTCCTCGGCGAGGAATTGCTCATAGAGCGCATCCAGCCTGCTGGAGAGAAATTCCCCGAAGCGGCCGGCATTCCTCGCTTTCATCGAGAGCGAGAACGCCTTGCCGTCATTCTTCATTTCCGCCTGGACCGCCTTGTCTCGCGGCTGCCATTTCACCTTCCTTGCCGCTGCCGTCTTCTTCACCGGTCGCGCGCTTTTGTTGAGCGCCGCATAGAGCGTTTCGAAACGTTTGTCGGAAGGCAACTGATGAAAGCTGTCGTCCTGCAGGACCTGGGCGACGCTTGCTGCATTGGCCGATTTGCCGGCGAGCAGCGACAACTCCACCCAGCGTTCGCGGCCGATGCCAGGTGCGGGGCCGATCGCCTGGACGACCTCCGGCGAGATGCGATCCATCACCGATATCATTTTCGAGATCGACGCCGCATTGGCGGCAAGGGCTGTCGAAATGACCTCCCTGTCGTATCCCAGTTCTTCCAGCCGCCCGGCGAAGAGCGCCCGTTCGATGAAGGTAAGATCGGCGCGGGCCGAATTCTCCTGCCCCTGGGCGATGACATGGGTGCGGTCGTCGATCGCTTTGACAACGGCCCTGACATTACGGCCGAGCTCGCGGGCGGCACGCAGCCGCCGGTGGCCGAAGACCACTTGATAGTGTCCGTCGATCTTGGCGTGGGGGCGCACCAGAATGGGCGTGTCCTGCCCGCGCGCACGGATCGCTTCGACCAGCGCGCGGAATTCCTCGTCATCCTCGGACAGGCGATCCTTGACGAAGGAGACCTCGACGACATCGGGGTCGAGATCGACGACCGCCTCGCCCTCCAGGAATTTTTCCGCCTGCTTGGCGAGTTCGTCCAGCGAGCGGACGAGCGACCGGCCCGCCCCGCGCATCGGATAGTTCGGCGCGCCTGCATTCTCGTCAGGCATGTCGGCCAGCCCCTCCAGCAGATTCTTTCGTGCCATCACGTCCTCCGATTGCGGTCAATCAATTGATTCGGTTCAAGGAAACCGTGAATTTGTCAGCCGACAAATTCACCGCCCCCATGCCCGATGAATAAGCTCGGCGATCTCGACGTTGACGGCATCCATCGCCTCCAGCGCCCGGTCGTAGGTTCCCCGGTTCATCGACGACCGTTCGACCTCATACAGCGTCTGCTTGGTAATCCCGGCATCCGAGATCGCCGTCGACTTGACCATTTGCTGCTTCAGCATGAATTCGTGGAACATCGTCGACATGAAGCCGACCATCTGTGCCTGCGGCACATCGGTCGGCTCGTAGCGGGTGATGAGATAGCGGTACCAGGAGAGGTTCACTTCGGCTCCGGCCGCTCGGATCGGCTTCAGGATGCCGCCGAGCATCAGCAGGAACTGGCCCATCGACATGACGTCGAGCATCTGCGGATGGATGGTGATCAAAACGCTGGTCGCCGCCGTAAGCGCCGTCAGCGTGAGGTAGCCGAGCTGCGGCGGGCAATCGAGAACGACGACATCATAGCGGTCATCGACCTCGGCGAGCGCCCGCGAAATGCGGGTGAAGAAGGTCTTGCCGTCATTGCTCGACTTATCGGCCATCGCCAGCGGCGTGTCGTATTCGTATTCCTGCAGGTCGAGATTGGCCGGCACGATATCGAGGCCGGGAAAGTTCGTCTTATGGATGATGTCAGAGAGCGGCTTCTTCTCGCCGTCGTAGCGGATCGCTTCATAAAGGGACGAGGCCTGGTCGAACTCCGGCTGGAAACCGTGCAGCGAGGACAGCGATGCCTGCGGATCGAGATCGACGGCAAGCACGCGGTGGCCGGTCAGCGCCAGATGCTGGGCAAGATGGGCCGCCGTTGTCGTCTTGCCCGAGCCGCCCTTGAAATTGACGACCGCGATGACCTGCAGCTTCTCGTGGCCGCGGCGCTGGGGGACATACATGCGGCTCTCGGACCGGCCGTGGGCATCGAGATAGCGCCTCAGCTCAAGCATCTGCTCGGCGCTATACGAGCGCCGACCGGAAGGCGAGGTCTGCGGGCAGGGCCCTTTGCCTTCGAGATGCAGCTTCTTCAGCGTGCTTTGCGAGGCACCGACATAATTGGCGACCTCCGCCAAGGAGAAGTTGCGCAGCGTCTTCTTCGCATTCGGCGGAAAGCGCTGCACACTGAGCAGATGCAGCTTCTTTGAAATCACGTCGCCCTGTTCGAGGATCTGATCCTCGAAATGCAACGGCGCCTTGTTCAAGGCGGTCAAATTAGCGTTCATCGGCAGCAATCTTTCGGATAACGATTTTCGGGATCAAAGGCCCTTCTAACCGTTATTATCCGCGATTCTCCGATGCCGGCCAAGAATTTTAAGGTTAACGCATATTAACCTTTTCAGCGGTGGTTCAAGCACTTGGCGGATGCTGCTCGGATGTCGGAGCAGGAAGAAATTTCACGGCCGGGGCGCGGAAAACGCGCTCCCGGCCGCCGCCCGGCCGAAGGGGAGGGGGCAATCGGCCGGCTCAGTTCAGCGGGGTTTCACCAGAGGTGATCCGCTGTTCGTCCGCCCCGAACAGGTGGACGGTATCGTGGATGGGCGCGATCCTCAGCACGTCGCCGGGGGCGGCCCTGATCCGTTCCCGAAAGACGCAGGTGAGCGTCTGTGTGCCCAACCGAACGATAACAAGCGTTTCCGAACCCGTCGGCTCCACCACGACAGTCGTTACCTCGATGCCGTCGGGGTCGAGCCTGATATGCTCGGGCCGGATGCCATAGGTCACGGCATCGCTCGGGCGGCGCTCGCTCGGCAGCAGCAGGCCGTCGGCGGTTTTGAAGCCGCCTTCTCCCATGCTGCCCTGGATGAAATTCATCGCCGGCGAGCCGATGAAACCGGCGACGAAAAGATTGTTCGGCCGATCGTAGAGTTCCAGCGGCGAGCCCGACTGCTCGATCAGCCCGTCCTTCATGACGACGATCTTGTCGGCCATGGTCATGGCTTCGATCTGGTCGTGGGTGACGTAGATGGTGGTCGTCTGCAGCCGCTGATGCAGTTCCTTGATCTCCGAGCGCATCTGCACCCGAAGTTTGGCGTCGAGGTTCGACAGCGGCTCGTCGAACAGGAAGACCGCCGGGTCGCGCACGATCGCCCGGCCCATGGCGACGCGCTGCCTCTGGCCGCCGGACAATTGCTTTGGATATCTTTCGAGAAGATTTTCGAGGCCGAGTATCTTGGCGGCATTACCGACCCGCTGGTCGATCTCCGTCCTCGGCATGCGTTTCAGCCGCAGGGAAAAGCCCATATTCTTGGCGACCGTCATATGCGGATAGAGCGCGTAGTTCTGGAACACCATGGCGATGTCGCGATCCTTGGGCGCAAGCTCGTTGACGATATGCTTGCCGATCTGGATCTTGCCCGAGGTGATGCCTTCGAGGCCGGCAATCATCCGCAAAAGGGTGGATTTTCCGCAGCCGGATGGGCCGACCAGAACGACGAACTCGCCGTCGCCGATGTCGACCGATACGCCTTTGATGGCTTTGAACGCGCCGTAATCCTTGCGTGCATTGTTGACCGAAACATGGGCCATGACAGTCCTCCCGAATTCGCCGTCAAAGTCCGCTCAGGACCGTTTTGAGATAAGTGAGGCCGAGACGCTCGCCCTCCTTGCGCGCAGCAAGATCCTTGCCGGGCCAGCCATAGGCGGCGTCCTCGTGCTCGATCGACAGCGTGCCGTCAAAGCCATGCCCGCGCGTCTGGCTGAGGAAACGCGGCCAGTCGAGAAGGCCTTGACCCGGCAGCTTGTATTGCCACCAGCCCTTGCCGTGATAGCCGACAGCTTGCAGCACCTCATGATCGATCGCCGTATCCTTGGCGTGCAGGATGGCGATGCGGTCTTTCACCGCCTCCATCGCCTGATAGGGATCGACGCCGATGCGGATGAGGTGTGAGGGATCGAATTCCAGGCCGAAGCGGCGATCTTCGATCCTGCGGAAAAGCTCCTGCCATCCTCTCGGCGTTGTACCGATGAAATGGTCCTTCGGTCCCGGCCAATTCTCGATCGCGAAGGTGAGGCCGGAGGACTGCGTCTTTCCGATCAACTCGTTTGCGAAATCGGCGAAGTCGTCATAATTGGCCTCCTCGCTGGCGCTGTCGTCGCGGCCGGGGAAGATCACGAAGATCGGGACGCCGGCATCGCCGATCGCCTCGGCAAAATCGGCGGTCCTTGCCCGAAGCTCCCGGCGTTTTTCGCGGTCGGCATCGAGCTGATTGCCGAAATAGGTGATCGAAGAGACGAAGAGATTGCGGCTGCGGGCAAGCGTGACGGCTGCCTCCACCCGATCCGGCGTTTTGATATGGCCGCCGACATCGATTTCGATCGCGTCGAACCCCGCCGATGCGGCGAAATCCAACACTTCTTCAAGCGGGCGATCATTGAATGTCGAAGTGTAAAAGCCGATCTTCATCAAAATCCTCCCATCTTCACCAAATTCCCGGCGCCTTGCCGGCCGTTTCAACTGTTCAGGCGATCCATGTTTTTCAGCGGCGAACGCGCGCGTTGAGCCACATCCGCCGATGCGAGCATCAGGGCCGCCGCCATCGGCATGGCTGCCGCCCCCATTGCGGAGGCATCCTCGCCGAGCGAGGCGCGATGGAGCGAGGGCAGGCTCGTGTCCTCGGCGTCGAGATGTTCGTGCACATAGCGCAGCAACTCGTCGACGATGCGGATCGGCAGCCGGCCGCCGACGAGGACGGCGTCGGGATCGACGATCAAGCCGATATGCTTGACCGCGACGGCCAGATGCGCGCTCATTTCCTTCAGCCACTGCGAAACCAGGCGCCTGCCATGCGCATCGAGCGTCAGCAGATCGTGCGGAACACTCACCTCGACGTCGTGGCGGGCAAGAAAATCATAAAGTGAAAACAGCGAGAATATTTCGCCGAGAAGCTGGACCTTGTGGGCTTTCTCGTCCCGGCCGTCGGCAATGGGAAGCCAGCCGATTTCGCCGCTGAGGCCCATGGCGCCGCGGTGACCGTTGCCGTCGAGCACGAGGCCGCCGCCCGGGCAGGCATTGATGGCGATGTAGAAGAAGCTGCTGCTCTCGGCGCCGAGGCCGTAATCGAGCTCGGCAAGGGCTGCGGCATTGGCTTCGTTTTCGATGAAGACAGGATGCTGCGTCAGATTTTCGAGTGCTGCACGCACATCGAACGCCGTCCACTCCTGATAGGCCTCGGGCTTACCGAGCAGCGAAATCTCCCCGAGCCAATCCGGCATCGCCAGGCCGATGCCGGCGAGCCGCGCATCGTCGATCAGCCGGCTGCGTTGGAAATGCGAAATCGCATCTGATGTCAGCTGCAGGAATTCCGCCGGCAGGATGAAACGCTTCTCATGATGCACGCGGGCGCGGACATTGCCGACGGCATCGACCGCCAGGATCGTCAGATGGTCGCGGTCGATGTTGATGCCGATCGCAAAACAGGCATCCGGATTGATCTCGAGTTCGATCGCCGGCTGACCCCGCAGCCCATGCCGGCGGCGGGCTTCCATGATCAGACCCTCGTCCAACAGCCGGTCGACGATGCGGGCGATCGCCGGTTTGGTGAACCCGGTGCGCCTCGCGATTTCGGCGCGTGAAATCGGCGCCTGGCGGTGAATGCAGCGCAGGACGACCGCCCTGTTGTGCTCGCCGGCATCCTCGACATTGGCGCCGGTCAGATCGGGGGACGGCCTGGCGCCGAGTGTCTGGTTCATAGAGTCGAATCCTTCATCAATCATCGAGACTGAACCGCTGCTCATCCCTTCACCGCGCCGCTGGTCATCGCGCCGAGGATCAGCCTCTGGAGCGACAGGAAGGCCACGATCGCCGGAACGACCGAGATCAGGCAGGCGGCGGCAAGCAGCTGGATGGACGAGTCGGTCTGCATGCCGCGGAAGTTAAAGATTCCGACGCCGATCGGCATCAGGTCATTTTTGGTGAGCAGCAGGAAAGGCACCAGGAATTGCGACCAGCCGGCAATCACCGTGATGATGAAGACCGAGGCGATACCCGGCGCCGACAAGGGCAGGATGATGCGCCAGAACACCGAAAACCGGTTGCAGCCGTCGATCATGGCGGCTTCGTCGAGGCTGCGCGGAATGCCGTCGACCGTGCTCTTCAACAGCCAGGTCGCCAGCGGAACCCCGAGCGCGATATAGACCATGACGACGGCAAAATGGGTGTCCAGCATGCCGAGCCGGTTCATGTAGCGGTAGAGCGGCACCATGATGACAAGCGGCGAGATCATCTGGAAGAGCAGCAGTCCCATCATCGACAGGCCCTTGCCGCGGAACTGAAAGCGGGAAAAGGCGTAAGCGGCGGGCAGCGCCACGATCAGCACGCCGATCCCGCTCAAGGCCGCAAGCTTGAGGCCGTTCCAGAGATAGATTGGAAAATAGCTGTTGTTCAGCACGGTGATGAAATTGTCGATGGTTGGGTTCTGAGGAATATAGCGCGCCGCGCCGCGATAGATCTCGCGCTTGTCACGCATCGCCATCGACAGGAGATAGGTGAGGGGGCCGGCGAAGAAGACGAACATCACCAGCATGAAGAGATAGCTCAAGGCATCGCCGAGCCGCGTTCCCGTCCGCCCGCTCATTGCTCTTCCTCCTTCGGCAGGAACGAGGCATAGACGAAGGCAAGGCCGAGGCTGATGATCAGCATGAGCACGGAGAGCACGCTGCCGCCGGAGAGATCGTAGTTTCTGAAAACGATGTTGAAGACGTAGAGCGAGATCACTTCGGTCGCGCGGCCAGGGCCGCCGCCCGTCAATGTGATGATCGCGTCGAAGGTATTCACCGTCTGGATGGTGATCAGGATCATGTTGACGAGGATGGCGGCGCGCAGCTGCGGCAGGGTGACGAAGAAGAACTGCTGCGAGGCCGTTGCGCCATCGACTTCGGCGGCTTCATAGAGCGAGGGATCGATCGCCTTCAGCGCCGCATACATCACCACCATCGAAAAGGCCGTGCCGCGCCAGATGTTGGAAATCAGCGTCGACCAGGGCGCCATGGCGGGATCGGAAAGCCAGGCGACGGTTGGCATATGCATCAATCTCAGAATGCTGTTCAGCGCGCCGTAAGGCGCTTCGGAAAATAGCATCTGCCAGATGATGCCGCCGGCAATGCCCGGCACGACCCAGGCGATGAGCGCCGTCGTTCTGAGGATGGTGGTGCCGAACAGGCCGCGCTTTTCGCCGCGGATGACGGTGACGGCGACCGCAAGGCCGAGGATCTGCTGGCCGATGACACTGCCGCCGACGAAGATCAGCGTCGCCCATAAAATGTCGGGCAGCTGCGGCGAACTCAGCGCATTGACGATCGAGCCCAGCGTGTAGTCCTGAGTGTCGCCGATCAGCGTCGCATTGGTGAAGGAAAGCCGGAAAACGTCGATGACGGGGTAGAGGTAGAATATGCCGATGACGACGATCACCGGCATGATCCAGGGCAGGGGCGTCCCGGCGAAACGGCGCATGAACGTTCTGCTTTGAGGCGGGCTGTCGACCTCGATGGCAATAGGGCTCATTGGCTTCCCTGTCCGGGTTTGGCAATGTCGACGGTGCCTGCGGACAGGCGCCGTCGTTGTCTGAAGCGTTGGAGAGTGCTGCTGCCCCTCACCCTAACCCTCTCCCCGCTTGCGGGGAGAGGGGACGCGCCGGACGAGGCGCTTGTGAGGGACGGAGAGGTTGCGGCTTGTCCCCTTATCCCCATCACAACGGGGAGAAGGTGGCGGCAGCCGGATGAGGGGCTGGCCACGGACGCCACCGCATCACAGCCGCTTGTAGGCCTCCATCGCCGCGCTGAATGCGGCATCCAGGGCTTCCTCCGGCTTTTTGGTGCCCGAGAGCACGTCACCCATCATGATCTGGATCTGGTTTGATATTTCCGGATAGATCGGCACGCCGGGGCGCGCCTGTCCGTCGACCAGAGCCTTGGCGAAGGTCTTGTTGGCTTCGGTCGAGAAGACTTCATACTTGTCGAACAGCGATTTGCGGGTCGGCAGCTGCTGCTGCAGTGCGTTTGCCGGCCCCATATAGACCTCGCGTGCGAGGTTGGCGCACATCTCGACCTTGTCCTTGTCCTTGCTGAACGAGGCGATCGTCCAGCCGCCGGTGCCTGTCGAGCGCTGATCGGCCGTCGGGCCGGGGATCGGCGAGAAGGTCCAGTTTTTGAACTCGGCTTCGTCGAGCGTGGACTTCAGCTGGGCATATTGCCAATTGCCGCCGATGAAGAGGGCTGTGGTCGCCGCCGCCGCAGCAGCATTCATGTCGTCGTAGTTGGCGATCGTGCTGACGCGCTTGGGGGCCGCGCCGGAATCGACGAGATCCTTGAAATAGTTCAGCGCCTTCAGGAATTTCTCCTTGTTCTCGCCTTCGCCGAAGACCGGCTTGCCGGTATCGTCGACGAGTTTGCCGCCGAGCGCCCAATAGTTCGCCAGCCAGTCGAAGGTCGTGCCTTCCCAGCGCCCGCCGTTGAACAGGACACCTTCCATACCCTCCTTGGTGGAGGCGAGGGCGGCTGTCTTCAGATCGTCCCAGGTCGCAGGCGCCTCGGCGACGATCGATTTGTTGCGATAGAGCACGCGCAAATCCGTATCCCACCACCATGCCCGCACCGTCTGGTCTTTGTCGGTGATGCCGCTGCGGATGAAGGGGAAGAGGTCGTCCACTTCTTCCTTCGAGAAGTAAGGCGTGAAGTCAGCCAGCACATGATTGACCATGAACTGCGAGAGGACGAAGGAGTCGACGGCGGCGCAATCGGGCGCATTGCCGGCCTTGGCCTGCTCCAGCATCTTGGCCTGTTCGGTGCCGATGTCTGAGGACATGAACTGCATCTGCAGTTTCCAATCGGGATGCTTCTTGATGAAGTCGACGAAGAGCTTCTGGTAGCCTTCGGCGATGGCGGGATCGGAATTGTTCGGGCTGTCGTTGGTCAGGCGGACGACGAGGGATTTTGGCGCATCGGCAAGGCCGATCCGGTCCTTGGTTGCAAGTTCCTGGGCAAATGAAACGGATGCTGAAAATAATATTGTGCTCAGCGCAAATGCGCTGACGGTGGCGCTCTTCATGATGGGTCTCCTCCCCATTTTGAACGAATACAGCCTGGCGGTCAGTTGACCTCTCCTCATTTCCGTGCTGCATTAATTAGATTAAGTTACTTTGATTTGATGTCAAGCCACAGCTTGGGAGGCCAGAGCCGGGAGGTTGAGATGCTGGCGACAATCAACAGCAGCTAGCGCAGAATTCCGGAAAATCGAGATCGATTTTTCGAAAAGGATCTGCGCCATCGCCGTGACGGAGCGCCCTTTCGGACGCGTGGCGCAGCCACCGCAATTTTCCTGAAGAAGCATGAGGCGATCGCGGACGGCCGCGATGGCAAGTGCGGTTTTTGCCCGGCTGCGCGGTAGCCGGAAGCGAACTCATGGAGGACAAGATGCGTTTACTCATTCTCGGCACCGGCGGCATGGCCAACCAGCATGCAGCGAGATTCAAGGCGATCGAAGGCGTCAGCGTCGTGGGCGGCGTCGATGTCGTTCCGGAAAGGCTTGCCGCCTTCTGCAGCGAACATGGCATCGCCAACCATTTCACCTCGCTGGAAGAGGCCCTTGCCTGGGGCGAATTCGACGCGGTTGCCAATGTCACGCCCGACAGCATCCACCACCCGACGACGCTTCAGGCGATCGCTGCCGGCAAACACGTCTTCTGTGAAAAGCCGCTCGCCACCGATGCGGTCAAGGCGATGGAGATGACCGAGGCGATCGAACGCTCGGGCAAGGTCGGCATGGTCAATTTCACCTATCGCAATTCGCCCGCCCTGCAGAAAGGCCGGCAGATGGTGCTCGCCGGTGAAATTGGTGCGGTGCGCCATGTCGAGGCGTCGCACCTGCAGAGCTGGCTGGTCGGCCGCCACTGGGGCGACTGGAAGAGCGAAAGCAAATGGCTGTGGCGGCTGAGCAAAAAACATGGATCGAACGGCGCGCTCGGCGACATCGGCATCCACATTGTCGATTTCGCCTCCTATGGTTCCGGGCTCGACGTCGCCCATGTCTTTGCGCGGCTGAAGACCTTCGACAAGGCACCTGATCATAAGATTGGCGAATATGACCTCGATGCCAATGACAGCTTCACGATGAACGTCGATTTCACCAATGGCGCGATCGGCACCATCCAGGCGACGCGCACGGCCGCTGGCCAGATGGATCAGCTGCGCCTCAGGGTCTATGGCGAAACCGGCTCGATCGAGATGATCTACGACACTGGACAATCGACGCTGCGCGCCTGTCTTGGCGAAGACGTGCACACCGCGACCTGGCGTGACGTGTCTTTCGATCCCGTCGAAACCAACTACCAGCGTTTCGTCCAGGCCGTACGGGCCGGCAAGACGCAGGAACCGTCCTTCCGCCGCGCCGCCAATATCCAAAAGGTCCTGGACAAGGCGCTGGCTTCCGATCTCAGCCATGCCGATGAAGCGCTGACCTGAGCATCAGGCCGAAGCCGGCGGCAGCAGCAACGTGTTGAGGAAGGGCAAGAGGGCGGCACCGAGTGCCACGCCGCCGCCGCTGAAGCTCGCCGGTTTCATCGGCGAAATCCAGGGCGTCAGCAGCGGTCTCGTCGAGGTGTCGCGTCGCTCGATGGAAAGCTGATGGATCAGTGCTTCGATCATGCCTTGCGGCAGATCGCCGCCGATCATGACGACGCTCGGGGCAAGAAAGCCGGCCATGGCGATGATCGGATCGAGCAGGTGGCCGGCGGCTTCGCGTATCCATTGTGACAGCAAGGGGCAGGAGAACTCCTCGCCCTTGAGCAGGCGGGCGAAGTCCTCGTCGCCGATGCGTGAGCGCAGGGAATGGAACCCGACGACGGTGTTGAGCTGGACATTGTCTGGCCCGGTCAGCATTTCGCCGATGCTGCCCGCCCGGCCATGCACGCCGGAATAGGGAACGCCGCGAACGAGAAAACCGGCCTGCACGTCGTCGTCGATGATGATCATCGCCAGACAGCCCTCCGGCATGGCGCTGCCGATGGTGCGCTCGGCAAGCAGGCTTGCCGTGCATTCGTTCTCGACATAGGGCCTCGCGACCGTCGACATCGCGGCGATCGCGTCGCTTTCCTCCTCCGTCCAGTCTTTGGCGGCGATGCCGAGGCCGATGACCGGCAAGGCCGCGTGGCGATCGACCATATCCCTGGCGACGGCATGCACCGCGCCGACCCTGTGCGCAGGATCCACGTCGAAATAGACCCGGTCGTGCACCTGGCCGCTGAGATCGATGAGGACGATTTCGCCGCGCGTCTGGCGAAGCTTGACCCCGACCGAGAAGGCGCCCTCCGGCCGCAGCGCGAATTCCGTTGCAGTTGCGCCGCCGCCAAGCCCATTGCGGCGGTTTGATGTGACCAGTTTTTCTTCCGCCAGCCGCCGCAGAATATTGGTAATGCCGGGGCCGGTCAGCCCGCTATGTCGGCCAAGCTCGGTGCGCGTCAGCGGCCCATGCCGGCGGATCGCTTCCAGGATGACGCGAATATTCCGGTCGGCGATTTCGCCCGACCTCAAACCCACCGCTTTGGCGCGCGGAACGCCCATCTCCTGGGTGTGAAGCCGACGCGGCCCTGACCGAAGATACCGCATGACCGCCTTTCCTAGAGCAACATCTCGGTGTGTATCACGCTTGCTGCGGTTCGTAACGGTTTTCCAACAGCCGGGTCACCAACTAATTCCGTCGCTTCAGGGGATTGGGTCGGTGACGGGCGGCGGTGTCTAGGGCGCGCTGCCGGGCGACATGCATTAGGCAGGCCTGCTCATTGTGCGTTGACAGTCACACTGACTGCAGCCAGTGGAAGCTACCTCAAAATTTCCGACCGGTGTCCCAAGCTGCCTTTGCACGCCCTTGGCGAACGCATCGTCGTCCTTGGCCCTTCTAATACGGGCAAGTCAACCTTGGCGGTCGCCCTTTCGAACAAGCTCGGTTTCCAAAGCGTGCATCTCGACCAGCTGCATCATTTGCCCAATACCGATTGGCAGACACGCCCGGAAGCAGAATTTGCCAAACTTCACGACGCGGCAATTCTTGAAGAGCGGTGGATTATGGAAGGTAATTACTCGCGGCTGATGCCGCAGCGTTTGAAACGTGCGACAGGCGCTATTCTGATCACCTCAAATCATTGGCTGCGGTTTGCCCGTTATCTCAAGCGCACGCTGATCAACCGTTCCGATCGTGCCGGACATCTCGAAGGCGCAAGAGACAGCATCAAATGGGAGATGGTTCGCTGGATTCTGCTGAAGACGCGACATAACGACGTCAAATATGCGAAAGCGCTTCTGGATTCCGGCTTGCCAACCATAGAATGCCGCACGGCGGATGCGCTCAACGCACTCTACCGCGTTTGGGATTTGCCTATCCGCCGCTAGGCAACTTCAACCCGGAAGCACGACAATGTGCCAAGGCGATTCCAAGCGGAAGAGCATTGCCCCTCGAGCCGCCGTTGCATCTAATAGCTGCAAGGGCGATCGTTGCCGAAGCCGTCGCGGCAGGCGGGTCTCAGTCCGTAGTCGACGCTACTATATCCAACCGAGCCGGTTTGCACCGAGTCGGTCGAACTCGTCGTGCAGGACGACGACACGGCAACCGCGGCGACGGCTGCCATTGCAGCCAGCAATTTGCGAATTTGGAGCATCCCCCAACCTCCCATCGCTGGCCTGTGGGGCCAGCATTTTTGATGTGATTGCCAGTCAGATAGGTCGATACCGTGTTCGGTAAACTGCTGCCGCCGATCAAGATTGCGTTATTCCTTGGACGTCTTGCAGCCGGTGGGATGCTGAAATAGCGGGTTCGCTTCACAATGACCGCGTCCACACTTGACGGCAAATCAAAGTTACTTAATCTAAGGTCCAGGACCCGCTGGGAGGAGGGCCGGCAATTTGCGATCTTTGTCGCATAATCTTCACCTCCCCAAAGCCATGATTCCGGATCGTTCGCCGCTGATTTCTGACAGGATAAACCATGCCTCTAACCATTGCCCAACGCCTCGACCGCCTGAAAGTCCGTATCGCCGAGCTGGCGCATTGGCGGGATCGGCAGAGTAGCCCGATCGACGGCTGGACATTCGAGGGTGAGCCGATCGGCCATCAGCAGGATTGGCCGCATCGCCAGGGTGTCGTGCATTTTGCCGTAAGCGCCGAGGCGCCGGAAAGCTGGCCGCTCGAAGATATCCGTCTGCAGCTCGATCTCGGCGGCGAGAGTCTGATCACGCTGAGCTATCCTGATGGCGAGGCGGAAACGTTCGGTCTCGACCCCTATCATCAGGAATTCCCGGTGAAAGGCCGCCGTTTCTCGATTGCGACGGAAAGCGTCGCGCGCTTTCCGTTCGGCGAGCCAAACCGGGCGCCGCGGCTGAACAAGGCGCGGTTCATCTGGCTCGACGGCCCGGCTCATCGCCTGCATCTTCTGTTGAAGCAGGTTTCCGAGGCGATCGATGTGCTCGGCGAGCATGAAGTCGTGCCGCATCTGATGGATGCCGCCGAACAGGCCCTGCGCAGCCTCGACTGGCCGTCGGATACGTCGGCTTATATCTCCCGCACCGCCGATGCCGTGATGCAGCAGAAGATCTGGGAGCTGCCGGAGCTTGCGGTAAATCCGGCAGGTCTGAGCGATGAGCAGAGCGCCTCGGCAGCCTCTGCCTTCGAAGCGCTGACGGCGCGGTTGAAGGACCTGCAGAAGCGCTTTCCGCCAAATGGCGAGCTGCTGCTGACCGGTCATGCGCATATCGATCTCGCCTGGCTCTGGCCCTATCGCGAGACGCGGCGGAAGATGCGGCGCACCTTCAACACGGCACTGTCGCTGATGGAGCGTTCGGCCGATTTCCGATTCAACCAGTCGACCGCCCACTACTATGCGCAGATGGAAGAGGAAGACCCGGAGCTTCTCGAACGCATCAAGAAGAAGGTCGCGGAAGGTAAATGGGAAACAGTCGGCGGCATGTGGGTCGAGCCTGATACCAATATGCCCACCGGCGAAAGCCTTGTCCGCCAGGTGCTCTACGGCCAGCGCTATTTCGAAAAGACCTTCGGCACGCGCCATACGGTGTGCTGGCTGCCGGATTGCTTCGGTTTCTCCGGCGCGCTGCCGCAGATCCTGAGACAGGGCGGCATCGACAGCTTCTTCACCATCAAGGTCAATTGGAGCGAGACCAACCATATCCCTTCCGATCTCTTCTGGTGGAAGGGCCTCGACGGCAGCCAGGTGCTGACTCACACTTTCGACAATCCGATGCAGGGATATAACGGCTTCGTGCAGGCCGATTGCTATCTGCCGACGTGGAAGAATTTCCGCGGCAAGGCGCAACACGATACCTCGCTTCTGGCTGTCGGCTATGGCGATGGCGGCGGCGGCGTGACGCCTGAAATGGTGGAGCGCGAAGTGCAATTGCGTGGTTTCCCGGCCATCCCGCAGGCGCGTTGGGGCACCGTCAAAAGCTTCTATGAAAAGGCGCATCGCACCGCGGGCGAAAAGAACCTTCCGGTCTGGGACGGCGAAATCTATCTCGAACTGCACCGCGCGACGCTGACGAGCCAAAGCGGCGTCAAACGCAAACACCGCCAGGCAGAACGGGCGCTGATCACCGCCGAAACGCTCGCTTCACTTGCCCATATGCTGGGGGGCGAAAAGCCGAAAAGTCTCGAAGCGGATTGGCGCGTGGTGCTGAAGAACGAATTCCACGACATCCTGCCGGGATCGAGCATCCGCGAGGTTTATCAGGATGCGGAGCAGGAACTGGGTGGCGTCATCGACCACGCCAAGTCCGAGCAGGCAAAGGCCTTGCAGGCGCTGTCGGCCCATCTGCCGAAGGGCGGGCTCGGCAATGCGCTCGTCGTCGTCAATCCGTCGCTTGCGCCACGGCCGGTGAGCGCCACGCTTGCCGACGGCACGGTCATCTCGGCCGGCGATATCGTCGCTCCTCTATCCGTCGCGGTCTTCGATCGGCAGGTGCTTCGGCCGGTCGGCCGGCTGACGGCCAGCCCGGATCGCCTCGAAAACGACTATCTCGCTGTGACCATCGGCAAGGACGGGGCGGTTGCGAGCCTCATCCACAAGGCGAGCGGCCGCGAAGCGGTCGATGGTTCGGCCAACCAGCTCTGGGTCTATCCGGCCGACAAGCCACGCAATTGGGACGCCTGGGATATCGACGCCGATTATGCCGAAAAGGCCATCCGTCTCGAGGCGCCGGAAAGCATTTCGCTTGTCGAAAGCGGCCCGCACCGCGCGGCAATCCGCGTCGTTCATCGCTACCGGAATTCCAGCGTCACCCAGACCTATGTGCTCAGTGCCAATGCGAAGCGGCTCGATATCGAAACGACGATCGACTGGCATGACCGCCGCACCCTGCTGCGCACCCTGAACCCGGTCGATGTCCGGTCGCGGAAGGCAACGTTCGAATGCGCCTTCGGCGTCGTCGAGCGGGCGACGCACACCAACACCTCCTGGGAACAGGCAATGTTCGAGGCGGTCGCCCATCGCTTCGTCGATATCAGCGAGCCGGGTTTCGGTGTCGCCCTGCTTAACAATGCCAAATACGGCCATAGCGCACGCGGCAATGTGATCGGCATGAGCCTGGTGCGCGGGCCGATCTATCCGGATCCGCTGGCCGATGAAGGCGAGCAGAGCTTCACCTATGCGCTGATGCCGCACGAGGGCGCCTGGCATGACGGTGGTGTGCTCGACGAGGCGATCGATCTCAACCAGCCGCTTGTCGCAGTTGAAGCCAGCGGCCTCTCCGCCGGCACTTTTGCGCCGCTAGCGGTCACCGGAATCCCCGTCGCGTTCTCAGGCCTGAAGCCGGCAGAAGAGGGCGACGGTCTCATCCTGCGCCTCTACGAACCGGCCGGCCGGCGCGGCACGCTCGCCCTCGACCCGCCTTCAGGATGGACGGCATCGCAGCCGCTGAACATTCTCGAAGAGCCGATGGAGCGGAAGGGAGCTGCCGACATCATGCCGTTCGAAATCCGGACCTGGAAGCTGCAAAATGGCTGACGCCTGACCGCCATGCGTGCCGGGAATTAAATGGCCGATGGCAAACGCACCATGATTTGAAGAACTGGCGGGCGCTCCTGAAAGCAGCTGCTATCCCCTAGAATTGGATGAGACGCCAGCCGCATCCGGCGGTCGAAAAGCGTCGGGTCGGGCGGCAAAGTTCGCAACTACAAAATCCACGAAAGCGCGGACTTTTGGTGAAAGCTGACGATTGGACGGCCAGACGAGCGAGAGCGAACCGTACGGCACCATGAAGGAAGTCAGGACGGGGACCAAACTTCCGGCCCGCATATGGGACTCTGCGACGTAGACGGGCAGATGCGCAAGGCCCAAGCCGTCCCGTGCTGCCCGCAGACCTGCATCCGTGTTGTTGAACGTAAGGGTCCTTGGGAAAATTACCCGATCGTATGGTGAGCGGAATGCCCACGGCGCAAGCCGGCCGCTGGATGGGTATTTGAAGTGAATGCAGGCATGTTGGGAGAGGTCATCCGGCGTCTGCGGTCGTCCATGGCGCTTGAAATAATCGGGACTTCCGCAAACGACGAAATGCTGGTCGCCGAGATGGCGGGCAATCAATCGTGCATCGGCAAGCTCACCGCTGCGCACGACGACATCCAGGCCCTCTGCGACCAGGTCGATGACCTTGTCTTCGAAATCGATGTCCAGTTCGATCTCCGGAAACTGCTCGGCAAAAAAGGGCAGGATCGGCATGAGAAGGTGATGCCCGACGATATGCGGCACGCTGACGCGCAGGCGCCCCCTTGGACGTTCCCGGCTTCGTGAGATCGTGGCCTCCGCGTCATGCATGTCGTCGATGATGCGTTTGTAGCGCTCGTAGAGCAGGGTTCCTTGCTCGGTCAGGCTGATGCTGCGCGTCGTGCGGTTGAAGAGCCGCACGCCCAATCGGCTTTCGAGCCGCGCGACCGCTTTCCCAATCGCGGAGGGTGAAACGCCGGCGACGCGCGCGGCTCCGACATAGCTCTGCTGTTCGGCAGCATAGACAAGGGCGAAAACGCTCGCGAGGCTTTCCATTTGGCACCCATTAGAGAGATTTTGTCCTTTATGTACGCCCGTGAGCTGCCATTGATCAATATTGCGCAGGAAATATCCTTTGTCGCCAAGCGGTATCAGCCCCGCACCAGAGGAGTGGAAGCATGCAGGACTATGCAAAAGAATTGCCTGAGCACGTCAGCAAATACATTGGAGAGAACGAGCTGTTTCTGGAGATATTTCGGGGGAACAACAGTTCGTCGCAGCGCGCACGACCGCCTTTGCTTTTCGTTCACGGCGCCTTCACCGGCAGCTGGATGTGGAGCAAGCACCTTCCTCACTTCATATCGGCCGGATGGAATTCTTACTGCATCAATTTGCGCGGCCACTACAAAAGCAGATCGGTCGATTTGACCAAGGTCGAATTTGAGGACTACCTGGACGACATCCGCCAGGCGATCTCCGAAATCGCTGAGGAATGCGCAGCTCCACCTGTTGTGATCGGCTTCAGCATGGGAGGGATACTGAGCCAGAAACTGGCGGAAAGCGTCGGGATTGCCGGGCTGGTGCTGATCGATTCCAGCATTTGCAGGCAAGTGCATGACGAGGTGCCCTATCGTCATCTTGCACCCAGAATGCCGGGTCTGGTTGTGCCGGCGCCGGCGCGCGACGAGCAAAGCAGCGCCGATGAAACGCTCGACGATATCACGTTCCAGCGGAAGTACCTGTCGATGGAATCGGCGAAGGCATTCGCCGCATTTTCCTTTCATTTCGGGGCGGAGGGGATTTCCGTCGATGGCGGGAAAATCACCTGTCCCAGCCTGGTCATCTCAGCCGTCAAGGATGAAGAGGATGATCGCCGAGGCCGGGCGACGGCGCGGCATATTGGCGGCGAGTATCTGGGGCTTCAGGGGACGACACATACGGGTCTGCTGGTCGGGCAAAGATACTATGAGGCCGTAAGCTGCATGATGGTTTGGCTGGCGCGCTTTGCAGATAGCTCCAGTCAGCCTTCCAAGCTGAGGCTTGTCAGCAGCCGGCCGACATAGGCTTCCAAGCCGCCGACCATGTCGAAGCGGTCGGGATCGCGCAGCCAGAGCATCTGCAGGCCGTCCATCACCGCGATCAGTTCGGCGGCCATTGCCCTGCTGTCGATCCTGGCGTCAATCGCGCCGTCGGCAATCGCCCGTTCGAAGGTCGCGGCGATGTCGTTCTGCATCTGGGTGGCGCGCGCGAGAAACCATGCCTTGGCGGGGTGGTCCTTCATAAGGCTCTCGGCATTCAGGATGGCGAAGGCCCTGACGACCTCGATCATGTCGGCGTTGCGGCGGAAGATGGCGACCATGCCCTTGAGCAGGCCGCTGAGATCGGAGCGATAATGCTCGATGAAATCAGCACTTTCGAGATCGCGTTGTGCGAGGATTGCCAGCAGCAGATCGACCTTTGTGGGAAAGTGGTGCAGCAAGCCGGGCAGCGACAGGCCGACATCCCGGGCTATATCGCCGATCGCGGCATTCTGATAGCCGTCCTCGGCAAAGCGCCGCATCGCCGCCGTCAGGATTTCCGCGCGGCGTGTCTCTCCCTTGCGGGATCGGCGCCGTCGTTTTTCCTCTCCGGTCTGCTGTTCCGACAATTCTGCCATCGTCTCTTGTCTGCCTCTTGGAGCGGCGATCAGCCGGTCCTCGGCCGATTTCTCCCATGCTCTCCATCCTTACATCAGGCTTGCGCGATTGACATCTTAAAAATACCGAGTAATCGGTAGGTTTAAGAATTTCCTTGGGAGGTTTGCATGATCGATTCCATTCTCGACCAGATGACGCTCGAGGAGCAGGTCTCCCTGTTATCCGGCGCCGATTTTTGGACGACCGTTCCGGTCGAGCGCCTCGGCGTGCCGAAGATCAAGGTGACGGACGGGCCGAACGGCGCGCGCGGCGCCGGCTCGCTGGTCGCAGGCGTCAAGGCGACGTGCTTTCCCGTCGGCATCGCGCTTGGCGCCAGCTGGAATCCCGAACTCGTCTCGCAGATGGGCGCAGCCCTTGCGCGCCAGGCAAAGAGCAAGGGTGCCGCGGTGTTGCTCGCGCCCACGGTGAATATCCATCGTTCCGGCCTCAACGGCCGCAATTTCGAATGTTATTCCGAAGATCCGATGCTGACCGCCGAATTGGCCGTCGCCTATATCGCCGGCGTGCAGGGCGAGGGGATCGCGGCGACGATCAAGCATTTCGCCGGCAACGAATCCGAGATCGAGCGGCAGACCATGTCTTCCGATATCGATGAGCGGTCGCTGCGCGAAATTTACCTGCCGCCCTTCGAACAGGCCGTGCGCCGCGCCGGCGTGATGGCGGTCATGTCCTCCTATAACCGCCTCAACGGCACCTATACGAGCGAGCATCACTGGCTGCTGACGAAGGTGCTGCGCCAGGAGTGGGGTTTCCAAGGTATCGTCATGTCCGACTGGTTCGGCTCGCATTCGACCGCCGAGACGATCATTGCCGGTCTCGATCTCGAAATGCCGGGTCCGGCGCGCGACCGCGGCGAGAAATTGGTTGCCGCCGTGCGCGAGGGCAAGGTCGAAGCCGAAAACGTGCGGGCGGCGGCGCGGCGCGTGCTGCTTCTGCTCGAGCGGGTCGGCGCTTTCAAGAGCAAGCCAGATCTGACGGAGCGAGCAATCGACCTGCCCGAGGATCGGGCGCTCATCCGGCGCCTCGGCGCCGAGGGCGCAGTTCTCCTCAAGAACGACGGCATCCTGCCGCTTGCCAAGACCTCGCTCGACCGCATCGCCGTGATCGGCCCCAATGCGGCAAGCGCACGCGTCATGGGCGGCGGCAGCGCACAGATCGCGGCGCATTATACGGTCAGCCCGCTCGAAGGTATTCGCGCCGCCCTTTCCAATGCCAACAGCATCAGCCACGCGGTCGGCTGCCGCCACAATCGCCTGATAGACGTGTTCAAGGGCAAGATCACCGTCGAATATTTCAAGGGCCGCGGCTGCAAGGGCGAGCCGCTGCATGTCGAGATCGTCGACAAGGGCGAATTCTTCTGGTTCGAGCTGCCGTCGGGCGAACTCGACCCTGCCGATTTCTCGACCCGGATGACCATGCAATTCGTGCCGGAGGAAAGTGGCGATCATGTCTTCGGCATGACCAATGCCGGCCTGGCGCGGCTCTTCGTCGATGGTGCACTGATGGTCGACGGCCATGAGGGCTGGACGCGCGGCGAAAACTATTTCGGCACAGCCAATGACGAGCAGCGCGGCAGCGTGGCGCTCGAAGCCGGCCGGGCCTATGCTGTCACCGTCGAATATGAGCCGTCCATCGCGAGCGGGGAGGGCATCAATCTTATCGCCGTCCGTTTCGGTGTGGAAAAACCGCTCGGCGAGGCCGATATCGAGGCAGCCGTCGAGACGGCCCGCAATGCCGATTTGGCGCTTCTCTTCGTCGGCCGCGACGGCGAATGGGATACGGAAGGTCTTGATCTGCCCGATATGCGGCTTCCGGGCCGGCAGGAGGAACTGATCGAGCGGGTGGCCGCCGCCAATGCCAACACCGTCGTCGTGCTGCAGACCGGCGGCCCGGTGGAAATGCCCTGGCTCGGCAAGGTCCGCGCCGTGCTGCAGATCTGGTATCCGGGGCAGGAGTTGGGCAATGCCGTCGCCGACGTGTTGTTCGGCGATGTCGAGCCCGGCGGGCGCCTACCGCAGACCTTCCCGAAGGCGCTAATCGACAATTCCGCCATTACAGGCGATCCCGCCGTCTATCCCGGCAAGGATGGGCATGTGCGTTATGCCGAAGGCGTTTTCGTCGGCTACCGTCATCACGATACACATGCCGTCGAGCCGCTCTTCCCCTTCGGTTTCGGCCTTGGCTATACCCTCTTCAGCTGGGGTGCACCGCGGCTGTCGGCCGCCGAAATGGGCGCCGAAGGCGTGACTGTCAGTCTCGACCTGATCAATACCGGCGACCGGGCGGGATCCGAACTGGTGCAGCTCTATGTGCGTTCGCCGAAGACCAAGGTGAAGCGGCCGGACAAGGAGCTGCGCGCCTTCGCAAAACTTTCGCTGCAGCCTGGCGAGACCGGCACCGCCACCATGAAGATCCTGCCGCGCGATCTCGCCTATTTCGACGTCGAGGCTGGCGCCTTCCGCGCCGAACCCGGTGACTATCAGCTGATCGTGGCGGCGAATGCCGCGGATATCAGGTTCGTCGTCGAGCTGTCGTCCCCATCCAGCTACGTACTGCTGCCGTCTCACTGACGGCGGGCGACGAGGCCGCTGCTGACCTGCAATCAGACCGCGTCGGGCTGGCTGCGGAGATTGGTGACAACGCGTCGGTTCTGTACCTTGCAGGAGCGCTCCGTGCAGTCGCGGACTTCGCGATCGTTGCCGTAGCCCTTGGCCCACATGCGCTTCGGATCGACGCCCTTCGAGGCAAGATAGGCCATCGCCGCGTCGGCGCGCTTCTGCGACAGCGTCTCCATCTTCGAAGCGGAACCGGAATCGTCGGCAAATCCCTGCAGCTTGAGCAGCCAGGTCGGGTTCCTGTTTAGCCAGGCGGCCTGGTTGTCCAAGGTTGCCATAGCGACGGAATCGAGCACGGCCGAGTCCTGCTTGAAGTAGATCCGCCGGCCGACAGTGAGGATAAAATCCTCTTCGCTGCCGGCTGCGACGTTTTCGAAACCGGGCGCCGGATCGTTGGTCTGGCCGGTCATCGGCGCTGCAGTGGGTTCTTCCAGGGAGGCGATCTTCGTGGTGGAGCAGGCGGCAAGTGCGAGGAACATGGCCGCGGCGAGAAGGCGGCTCGTATATCCGGTCGTAGCAGACATCAGGTGATATTCCTTATTCGACCGGGGTTGTTTGGCTGACCTGCGTGGTGCTTTCGGCCTGGTCGGCAATATGCGGCAGAACCTGGACGGCCGTGCCGATCGGGCAACGCTGGTAAAGGTCGATGGCGTCTTCGTTGAACATGCGGATACAGCCGCTGGAGGCATCCTTGCCGATGCTCCAGGGCTCGAGCGTGCCATGGAAGCGATAGCCGGTGTCGACGCCGTCGCGATGCAGATACATGGCGCGGGGGCCGAGCGGGTTCTTCGGTGAACCGCCTGCGACGAATTCGGGCAGTTCGGGATGGCGCTTGCGCATCTCCGGCGGCGGCGTCCAGCGCGGCCAAAGCGACTTGGCGTCGATCGTGGCGCGGCCGAACCATTTAAAACCCTCGCGGCCGACGCCGACTCCGTAGCGAATGGCGGTTTTGTTCTCCATGATCACGTAGAGAAAATGGTGCCTTGTATCGACGACGACGGTGCCGATCGGCTCGCTGCTGAAATATTTGACGACCTGGCGGTGCCATTTCCTGTCGATCTTGGCGAAGTTGGTCCCTCGGAACGTCACGCCATTGTCGACGATGGTGCCATCAAAATAGGACGAGGCCGCGGCGAATGCCGGTCTGCCGACCGCACCGGCGCCAAGTAACGCCAAACCACCGAGCAAAATTTCCCTGCGGGTCCCCAGCATCGGCAATATCCCCCTTAAAGCCAAGCAGCGGAGTATCAGTAAATCAGATTTTTCATTTGCGACAACAGAAAATTGTTCTCTTCCTTCAAGGCCGGCATCGTGTCTCCGGTCTCATCATCTGTATTGCTCCGGTCATTACTCCAACAGGACGACCGTTCATGCAGGGCAAACTCAGGGGAAAAGATCGGGAAGTTCGGAGCGGGCGATGTGTCGCAACCTGACCGCTTCTTCCGTGTCTATCGAACGGTAAGGAAAACGCAGACGGGTGCCTACGGGTCCCCAATTGCCGATGCAGCTCAAAAGCTTGTCAAGAGCAGCGTTCGAATAGCCGAATTGCTGGCGAAAGGGGACGATATGGGTGTCCATGAACATGCAGATGCGTCGTTCCAGATCGAGGGCGGCGTCGAGTTCGTTTCGCATCGACACCGTCCAGGCCTGAGCACCGCGCGGACTAAGACAGGCCACATTGGAAAAGGAGCCGGCAGCGATCCCTTCCTTGATGCCGGTGGCGAGATGATGGCCGGGGACGAAGAGCGAAATCCCGGTAGATGCCGGCGTGCTTCGGCATACCAGGAAGCGTCTCCGTCGGCGAGCTTGATGCCGATAAGCTCAGGCACTGCCGCGCAGAGCATGCTCAGCTCTTTTGGCGCCAGCACCCGTTTTGCATGCGGCGGATTGTAGAGGATGAGCGCAATTCCGCCGGCCGCCTCGGCGGCTCGTTTCAGGAAGTCGACCGCCTCGGCATCGGTGAGCGGCCACCAGTCAGGCAATATGACCTGAATGGCGCGGGGATCGAGTACCGCGGCGCGACGGAGGCGATCGAGCATGATCCGCGGGTCGGGCTGGCAGGCGCCGATCACGAATGGTGTGGAGGAAGCCTTGCAGCGTTCGGCCAGCATCGCCTGGATCCTGTCGAATTCCTCCTCCGTCTGATTGTGGAATTCGCCGGCGGTGCCGTTCGAATAGATGCCGTCGACGCCGGCATCGATGAGTATGTCGATCTCTTCGCCGAGCTTATCGAATTCGATGCTGTCGTCGGCTGCGATCGGCAGAAGCAGGCTCGCCCAGTTTCCGCCGATGGCCGGATGTGGCGTCTTCGCGTTCATCTGTTTTCCCCCAGAACAGGATGGTTTTAGGCCAGGTTGGTCTAAGATCTGAATCCTGTTCTAAATTAGAGAGTTAGAGCATGATTTCGCCCGAAAACCGCTCACACTTTTCGGCATCATGCTGTAGATGACGGATCAGTTGAGGTCGTCGCGGATGCAGGCCTTGAAATGGCCGGGCGCGATTTCCCGCAATGGCGGAACGGCGGCGGCACAGGCATCGAGCGCACTCGGACAGCGCGTGCGAAAGACGCATCCGCTCGGCGGATCGGCCGGGCTTGGAATATCGCCTTTCAGGATCTGCCTGTCACGGCGGGCATCCGGATCGGGTGAAGGGATCGCCGAGAGAAGCGCGCGCGTATAGGGATGCTGCGGTCTCGCATAGAGATCGGCACTCGGCGCGATCTCCATGATGCGGCCGAGATAGAGCACGATCACCCGGTCGCAAATATATTCGACGACGGCGAGGTCATGCGAGATGAACAGCATGGTAAGCCCAAGCCGCTGCTGCAACTCGCGCAAGAGGTTGATCACCTGCGCCTGGATCGAGACGTCGAGGGCCGAGACCGGCTCGACGGCGACGATGAATTCCGGCGACAAGGTCAATGCCCGGGCGATGCCGATGCGCTGGCGCTGGCCGCCGGAAAATTCATGCGCGTAGCGATGGATCGCATCGGCAGGCAGATCGACCTGGGCCAACGCGGCTTGCGCTCGTTCAAGCCTGTCGCGTGTCGATCCGATCCCCTGGATCTTCAGGCCCTCCGTCAGGATCTCGCCGATCGTCATGCGCGGCGACAAACTGGCGAAAGGGTCCTGGAAAATATACTGCATGCGCGGCCGTTGCCGCCTCAACGCCGAGGCGGAAAGTCCGGTGAGCTCCTGCCCGTCGAAGCGGACACTGCCTGAGGAAGGTTCGACCAGCCGAAGGACGGAACGCCCGATCGTGGTCTTTCCGCTGCCGGATTCGCCGACAAGCCCGACGACCTCCCCCTTGCCGATGTCGAAGGAGATGCCCTCGAGAATGTTCAGCCGCGTGCCGCGGGACGTATAATGTTTCGAGAGGTCGCGGACGGAGAGCAACGGTGCGCTCATCTAGATCTCCTGCCATCTGATGCAGCGGCTGCGGTGTTGCGGATTGACCTGTTCGAGTACCGGAATCGCGGCGCGACAGGCATCGATGGCGAATTTGCAGCGCGGGGAAAAGGCGCAGCCGCTCGGCATGTTCATCAGGCTCGGGACCATGCCGGGAATGGCAGAGAGTTTTTCGCCCGCCTGTTTCATCCGCGATGCGTCGCCGAGGCGCGGCATGGAGGCAAGAAGGCCCATCGTGTAGGGGTGCTTCGGATTGCGGAAAACCTCGCCGACTGGCCCTTCTTCGACAATCCTTCCGGCATACATCACCGCGACGCGATGGGCGATTTCGGCGACCACGCCGAGATTGTGGGTGACGAAGAGCATGGCCATGCCGCGCTCGCGCTGCAGCTTGAGCAGCAGATCGAGGATTTGCGCCTGGATCGTCACGTCGAGCGCCGTGGTCGGCTCATCGGCGATCAGCAGCGCCGGATCGCAGGCGAGCGCCATGGCGATGGTGGCGCGCTGGCGCATGCCGCCCGACAATTCGTGCGGGTATTGGCCGGCACGGCGCCGGGCATCCGGTATGCCGACGCTTTCCAGCAAGGCGACGGCTGCGTTCATTGCCGTCTTCCGGTTCGCGCCGCGATGGATGCGGATCGGCTCGGCGATCTGGTCGCCGATCGTGAAAACGGGATTGAGGCTCGACATCGGCTCCTGGAACACCATGCCGATCTCGTCGCCCCTGATCCTGCGCATGCTCTCTTCATCAAGCGAAACAAGATCCCGGACCGTGCCGCTTCTCGTCGTCAATCGGATGCTGCCGGCGGCGATCACACCGATGTTGCGCGTCAGCAGCCGCATGACCGACAGGCTGGTGACGGACTTGCCGGAGCCGGATTCGCCGACGAGCGCCAGCGTCTCGCCGGCGGCGACGGTCAGGTCTATATCATTGACCGCCGCGATCTCGCCGCCGCGGATGCGGAAGATCGTTCGCAATCCCCTGATGTCGAGCACCGGTTCGGTCGCCTGTTCCATCGGCCGGCTCAGTTCAACAGGCCGGTTGCGCGCAGTATCTCGTCGATCCGTGCGGTTTCCGCATCGTTGAGGGAGGCGCGCGGTCGCGGCATGACGGCGCTGTCGATGATGCCGAGGCTTTGCATGGCGGTCTTGAACGCGCCGATGCCCGCTGCGCCGCCGCTGACGCGGCCCTGGGCGACCCAGACGATTTCGAACAGGCGGCAGAGCCGCTCCTGCTCTTTCCTGGCTGCGGCCCAGTCGCCGCGCTGCGCGGCGTCCCAGAGCCTGACATAGCCGTGCGGATCGACATTGGCGATGCCGGGAACGACGCCGTGGGCGCCCATCAGCAGGGCGGTGTCGACGACGATCTCGGAGCCGGTCATCAGGAAGACGTCCTTGTGCTCGGCGAGATCGAGGAGCGCATAACGAAAGTTGCCGTCGTCGCCGCTGGAATCCTTGAGGCCGATGATGGCGCCTTCCCTGGCGAGCGTGACCACGGTCTGGCGCTGCAGCTTGACGTGAACGCAGACCGGAATGTCGTAGGCGATCAGCGGAACGTCCACCGCATCTCTGACATAACGGAAATGATCGAGGATCTCGGACTGGCTGGTGACCGTATAGAACGGGGCGGTCACGACCACAGCGTCGGCGCCGGCGGCCTTTGCGACCTTCGAATGGGCGATGACCCGATCGGTGGTCGGATCGATGACGCCGACGATCAGCGGCACGCGGCCATTCACCACCTTGGCGGAATGCTCGATGATTTCGCGGCGGGTCTTTTCGTCATGGAAGATGACTTCGCTGGTCGAGCCGAGCACGAATACGCCGTGGCAGCGGGCATCGATCAGATGTTCGAGTACCCTGGTATAGGAGAGGTAGTCGACGGTGAGATCCGGATTGAGCGGCGTTACGACGGGGGGGACGACACCCTTGAATTTTGTCATTTTCGCTTCTTTCGATTGTCAGTTCAGTTCAATTCGGTACGCGGGTCGAAGGCATCTCTGAGGCCATCGCCGATGAAGTTGATCGCAAGCACGGCAAGGATCAGCGCGCCGCCGGGGAAGAGCCATTGCCACGGATATTGTTCGAGCACGGCGGTCGAGCGGGCCGCGTTCAGCATGTTGCCCCAGCTAGCCGCCGGCGGCGCGATGCCGAGACCGAGGAAGGAGAGGCCCGCCTCGAGCAGGATGGCATTGGCGATTTGCAGCGTCGCGTAGACCACGAGGATATCGATCGAGTTCGGCAGGCCGTGGCGGAAGAGCAGATGTCCGATGCCGGCGCCCATGCCGCGAGCGGCCAGGACGAAGTCGCGCTCGCGCAATTCCAGCAGCCGGGAGCGGATCATCCGGGCCAGCAGCGGCCAGGAGAGCAGTGAGATGACCAGCACCGTCGGCCAGATTCCCGTGCCGGCGATCGAAGCGAGCACGAGCAGGAAGATGACGGGCGGCAGGGTCATCACCAGATCGATGAAGCGCATCGAGACGGCGTCCGCCCACCGGCCCGCAAGTGCCGAGATCGCTCCAAACAGAAAACCGATGACCGCCGAAAGCGCGGTCGATGCGATGGCGACCAGCAGCGAGATCCGGCCGCCTTCGAGCACACGCGCGAAGACATCGCGGCCGACGCCGTCGGTTCCGAACCAGTGGGTGGCCGTCGGGCCGCTATTCATCGCCAGAAGATCGATGTCATTCGGCTGGAAAGCCCACCAGAGCGGATAGGAGAGGATCAACAGCAGCATCGGAACGGCCATGCAGATGCCGGCAACCGCTGCGCGGTTGAGCAGGAAACGGCTGGAGGCGCGGGCAAGCGGCCCCGGGCTGCGGCGTTGGGGGGCGCGTGCCAGCATGATCAGCCCACCTTGATGCGCGGGTCGACGACCGCATAGGTGATGTCGGTCAGAAGGTTGACTGTGATAACGCAGGCGCCGATGATCAGCGTCGCGCCCATGATGACGGGGTAGTCGCGCGTCTGTACGGCATCGACGAGCAAAAGACCCATGCCGGGCCAATTGAAAACGCTCTCGATGAAGATGGCGCCGCCGATCGCAAGCCCGATGGTGGAGCCGATCAGGGTGACGATGGGAAGAAGCGCATTGCGCAACGCGTGCTTGCTGATGACCCAGAACTCGCGAACGCCCTTGGCGCGGGCCGTGCGCACGTAATCCTGGTTCAGGACTTCGAGCAGCGACGCGCGCATGTAGCGCATGATCAATGCGCCTTGAGCAACGGACAGAAGAGCGGCCGGCAGGATCAGATGCTGAAGGAGATCACCGAGCGAGAATTCTTCGCCCGGCGTCAGCATGCCGCCCGACGGCATCCAGTGCAGGCGGACGGAGAAGATATAGAGGCCGATCAGCGCGCTGAGGAATGCAGGGCTCGAAATGCCGGCAAGCGCTGTCACCGACAAGGAGAGATCGGCAAGCGAATTGCGGCGGACGGCGCCGATCACCCCGCAGGCGATGCCGGCTATGATGGCGAAGGCAAGTGCGGTGCCCATCAACAGCACCGTCGGCCCGATCCGCGACAGTACCAGACCAAGAACTGGCTCGTCGAGACGCTTGATCGAATAACCGAGATTGCCCGCCAGTGCCTGCTGCAGCCAGCCCAGATACTGGACGGGCAAGGGCTGGTCGAGCCCGAGGCGTCGGCGCAGATCGGCAAGATCCGACGGCGACATCGGCAGGTTCGGATCGATATAGGCATCGATCGGATCGCCGGGTGTCAGGCGCAGCAGCAGGAAGATCAGCATGCTCAGGGCGACGAGCATGCCTGTTCCTATGATCAGGCGTCTAAGACTGTATCGGAGCATCGTCAATCCGTCTGTCGGGCCGTCTTGTTGGGCCGTCCTGTCAGTGCGGCCGAAGCCACCCTTGAGCCTTTGCGGAAACCGTTATTCGGCCATCGACCATTTCTGCGGGTCGGCCTGGTAGGGGCCGCCGCCCGGCGCCGGCGTCCAGACAAAATCCTTCGCCTTGGTCGAGACGATGCCGTAACGGTTTGCCACCCAGAGCGTCGCCCAGGGCAGGTTGGTGTTCATCACCCTGCAGACGTCCTGGTAGGCCGCATCTCGCTTGGCGCTGTCGGGCTCGGCAAGCGCGCTATCCAGCGCCTTGGTGAGATCGGGCATACGCACTCTGGCGACATTCGGTCCTGCCGGAGGGATTTGTTTCTCGTTGAGGCCGACATTGATGCTTCCGGCATCAGGCCCGTTCTGCAGCCCGGCGTAAACCATTTGGAACTGGGCAATATCCGGCGTCGCATTGAGCACGATGCTATTATAGGTCGGCGCATCGACGGCGCGCGGCACGATGTTGATACCGACCTGGGCAAGCATCGCCTGGACTGCGGCAAGGACGTTGGTGGCAAGCGGCGTGGTGTAATAGGTCAGAAGCGTGATCGGCTTGCCGCCGTTGATCTGATCCCAGCCGGCTTCCTTAAGCAGTTGCTTGGCCTTCTCGGGATCGTAGGCGTAGCTGTCGATGCCTTGGGGTATCAGCTGTTCGGCGACATAAGCGCAGTTGGCCGGTTTGGCCGCGCCGCCATAGAGGCTCTGGATGATGGCATCGCGATTGATCGCATACATCACCGCCTGGCGGATGCGCAGATCCTTCCAGATCGGGGAATCGTGGTTGAAGCCCAGATAGTTGACCACGAAAGAGTTGCCTTCGATGACCTTGAAGTCCTTGTTGTCCTTGAAGGTCGGCACGTCGTTGGAATCGACATAGGTGAACTGGATTTCGCCGGATCTCAGCGCCGCGATCGCTGCGGCCGGGTTGGCGAAATAGCGATTGATGACGCGCTCCAGTGCCGGTTTGCCACCGCGATAATCGGTGTTTGCGGCAAGCTCGACATACTGATCCGAGACGTATTTGGTGAATTTGAAGGGACCGGTGCCGATCGGCGCGGTGGACCACCAGGTGTTCTTTGCCAACTGGTCGGCCGGTATGGCGGCGAGCGCATGCTCGGGCAGCATCATCACCTTGGTCATCGTGTCGAGAAAACTGCTGCTGGGTGCGCTAAGCTTGATGACGACGGTGTGATCGTCCGGCGTCTCGACGGACGATATGCCCTTCAGCCGGGCCGCGAGCACCGAGCCGGTTTTCGCATCCGTCGCAAGGCCCAGGGTGAATTTCGCATCCTTGGCGGTAAAGGGCTTGCCATCATGCCATTTGGCGTCGGCGAGCTTGAACGTGTAGGTCAGCTGGTCTGGGCTGACCTCGTAGGCGTTCGCCAGCGCGCCGACGACTTTCTGCAACTTCTCGTCATAGGTGATCAGCGGTTCGTAATAGATGCTGAGCCAGGTGAAGCCGGCGGTCGCCGCCAGCGGATTGAAGTTGCCCTGGAAGCCTCCCGGACCGACATCGAAGCCGCCGGACAGGGTGGCGGCCTCAGCCTGAATCGCGGCGCCCGAAACGACAAGAGCCGGAATGGCTGTTGTCGACAGCAGGGCGCCAAGCGCGACAGCGGATAATCTAGACAGTCTTTTCATGCGTTCCTCCCATGTTTGCACTTGTCTTGTTATTGGCGATCACCCGGGCAATTCCCTCGTAATGGCGATCCAGGCGCCGGCGCGCCTCCTCCAGATCCTTTGCCTCGATCGCATCGACGATCGCGGCGTGATCGCGCCACGTCACCATCGGATCGGTATTTTCGAGGTTGACGAAATCCGACGCCTTGTAGAAGGCGAGCCAGAAGACATCGATCAGCCGTACGAGCGTCTCGTTGTCCTGGCAGCGAAACAGCAGCCGGTGGAACAGCTGGTCGTCTGCCGCAAAGGTTTCGCCGCGCTCGGCATGGGCGCGCATTCGATCGACGGTGGCGCGCAGTTCGCCGATGTCCTCCTCGCCGATCACATCGATCGTCTTGCCGATCAGTCCCACCTCCAGCGTGCGCCGGATTTCGAGCACCTCCTCGATCTGCCGCAGGGCGCCGCCGAGGCCGTAGGCGAGGTTGTCGAGAAGCGGCTCGAAGGAAAACGCCTTCACGAAAATGCCGACGCCGCGCCGTGTCTCCAGCACGCCGAGCGATTCCAGCGCCTTGATGCCCTCCCTCAGCGAATTGCGGCTGACGCCGAGCTGGGTGGCAAGCTCGCCTTCCGCCGGAAGCAGGGTTCCGGGCGCCAGCCCATTGTCGTCGATATAGGCGCGCAGACTTTCCTGCACCGAGACATGCAGCAGCGGTGCGCGCGTCAGCGGCTTCATCGATTTCAATGTCATGCCGGGTCGCTTTCTCGCTTCGTCGATAAGATGCGCACCACATATATACTTGTAGGATATCTGTCAATTGGTCAGGCTGATCGAGGTGAGACGGATGCCGGCGTTGCAGCGGGCGAGGCTTCTGAAAACATTGTCCCGGGAAAGTAACTTCCGCTTCGATGTCTCGATTGGGCGGTTGAAACACAAGCCAGGGTGCGGTCTGCGCCCAGTGATCTGCACAACCTCTTCGGGAATGGCGAAAGCCGTAATTTCGTCGATTAAAAGGTGACGAAAATAATCATCTTATGTTGACAAGAGGCCCCCCGCTCCATAGGTTCCGCCCGCATCCGTGAGGTAGGGACCAAGAATGGCGCGTGTTTTTTTGAACGTTTCTAATATTGTATCGCAAGTTTACAGAAATAGCCTGTTTGCCACGACAGCTTTGGTTGCGATCAGTATTGCAGCCTCGCCGGCTGCCGCCCAGAGCGCGGCGACAGGTGACACCGCGACGGCACTGGAGCCGATCGTCATTCAAGGTGCAGCCTCTGATAGCAAGACGGACCGGACGTCGGTTACGGCCAAGAACAGCTCGGGCGCGACCAAGATCAGCACGCCGCTCGTCGAGACGCCGCGTTCCATCTCGGTCACCACCGAGAAGGAAATCGAGCAGCGCGGCGCCCAAAGCATCATCGAGGCTGTGCGCTATACGGCCGGCGTGACGACCGGGCCGAACGGCTTCGACCCGCGCTTCGATCAGATCTACATTCGCGGCTTCAACATCACGACAGTCGGGGACTTTCGTGACAGCCTGCGCCAGCCCTATATCAATTATGGCATGTTCCGCACCGATCCCTATCAGCTCCAGCGCGTCGAGGTGATCAAGGGACCGGTTTCCGTTCTCTACGGTGCGGGATCGCCGGGCGGCCTCGTCAACAAGATATCGAAGCTCCCGACCGAGGAGCCGATCCGCGAGGTTGGCATTACCTACGGCACCAAGGATCGGGTGCAGGGGATGTTCGATTTCGGCGGGCCGATCAGCGAAGGCAACGACGATTTCCTCTATCGCATCGTCGGCCTCGCTCGTCGTGGCGATACCAATTTCGACATTGTCGACGACCGCTATTTCCTGGCGCCGTCGTTTACCTGGAAGCCTGACGAGGGCACGACTTTCACGGTGTACGGCCTGGCGCAATCGGACGAGACCGACTCCAACGTCGGTGCGATCACGACCTTGGACGGCAAGATCCACGAGCTCAGGGCGAGCGATCCCGACTACGACTACCAGAAGGTCAAGCAGCAGCAGATCGGCTATCAGTTCGAACACGAATTCGACAATGGCCTGACCTTCCGGCAGAACCTGCGTTATTCGCATCTCGACCTGGAGGCCCGCTATCTCGGCGTGACCAGCTGGACCGGGACTGTCGCGCATCGCGGCACGAATGCGATCCGCGACGAAATGAACGTTTTCCAGGTCGACAACCAGCTTGAAGCGAAGTTCGACACGGGCCCGTTGGCTCATACGATGCTGTTCGGGCTCGACTACACCAATCTCCAGTCGAGCTTTGGCTACGGGGCCGGTGCTGCTGATCCGGCGTTCGACTTCGATATCACCAATCCGACCTACGGTGTCTCGGGCGCCACGCCGGACTATAGCATCTTGGCTTCCGATGCCGACCTGCGGCAGCTCGGCATTTACGCCATGGATCAGATCGAGGTCGGGAATTGGCGCTTCAACCTCGGCGGCCGGCAGACCTGGGTGAACCAGACGCGCGATGCGACCTTGCCCGCGGTCAGCTCGGAGGAGGTCGACAAGAACGCCTTCTCCTGGCAAGCCGGTGCCCTCTACCTCTTCGATAACGGCATTGCTCCCTTCGTCTCCTACGCCACATCGTTCGATCCGGTGACCAACCGTTCGACCTCAGGCAAGATCCTGGCGCCGACAGAGGGTGAACAGTACGAGCTCGGCGTGAAATATCAGCCGCCGGGCTCCGACATCCTCCTGTCGGCCGTTGCCTATCACATCGTCGAAAAGAACAAGCCGGTGCTGGTCGATCCGCTGTTGTTTGCCTATGGATCGATCGGTGAAGTGACCGGGAAGGGCATCGAACTCGAAGCCCGCGCGGCGGTAGCCGATGGCTGGGACCTTATTGCGGCCTACACTTATAACCAGTCAGAAGTGACGGGAGGCGGTGAAAACGAGGGCAATACGCCAGCCTTGACACCCTCGCACGTCGCGAGCCTCTGGGCCAATTATACGTTCCAGGAAACCAACCCGTTCCATGGCCTGTCTGTCGGCGCGGGCGTTCGTTATGTCAGCGAGAACTGGACGGATACAGCCAATACGTCGAAGAACCCCTCGAGCTTCTACATCGACGCATCCACCTCATATGATTTCGGCGCGGTCGACAAGAAATACGAAGGCCTGACGGCGGCCTTCAATATCCGCAACATCGCCGACGAACGGGACACCGTCTGCAACGAGGGCTTCTGCTATCTTGGCCAGGGCCGCAACATGACGGGGACGCTTAAGTATCGGTGGTAAGGTAGGGCTGCAGAGCCGAATAGGGCGTCTCGGCGCGCCTTCGATTGTCGATCATCTTGTCGCCCACCAGGCCGTCGACCTTGACGGCCTGGTGGGTGATCAGGCTCTCAAAAGAGTCAAGCAGCGATTTTGAGCGGCCGGAGCACTGCAAAAATCGACAAACAATCGGCGGTCAACCGAGCTATACGGCGGCGTTCGCGAGGGTCCGTGCCTGCTCGGCATATCTCGAGGGCGGCAATCCGACGAAGCGGGTAAAGGCCGTGCTGAACGCACTTGCGGAGCCATAGCCGATGCGCAGCGCTATCTCCTGAATTCCGATCTGGTCCTGCCTCAGCAGATTTTTGGCGAGCGCCATGCGCCACGATATGAGATATTCCATTGGCGCCAGGCCCATAGCGTGCCGAAAGCGAGTGAAAAACGCCGACCGCGACAGGGCCGCCTCATCGGCAAGCTGTTCCACCGTCCATTCCCTGGCTGGGTCTTCATGCAGTCGACGGATGGCCAGGGCCAGACGTGCATCCTTGAGGCCTCGCAGAATTCCGCGAGGCGTCTCCTCCCCGACATCCGACCGCAACGCCTCGACAAGCAGGACTTCCAACAGCCGGGCAAGGATCATGTTCTTTCCCGGCCGCTCAGCACGGGCTTCGTCGGTAACGAGATGAACGATCGCCGACAGCCTGTTATCGCCGCTGATATGGATGATTTGCGGCAGCAGGGAGATCAGCAACGCCGCATCAGGCGAGCCGAAAGAGAAATGGCCGACGAGCAATCGTGCATTCGCTGCACCCTGGGGGTCACCGTGGCGGGTTTCGTCCGGGAGCATTGTCACGGTAAGGGGATCGATCCCGGGCGACAACTCAGCGCCCAGACTCGACATCGTGAAGCAATGAGCCGCCGGGATCAGTACGAAGTCGCCTTCCCGCAGAATAATCCGATCGTCCTCTGCGCTGAGCTGTGAGGCACCCTCCAGGACCACGCAGTAGAATGGCTGGCCAGTCTCCTGGCGATCCACGCGCCACATCCCTGCGCCGCTGACCACCTTTGAATACCGCGCAGCTGGCTGCAGCAGCGTGACGATGTCCGCCAAAGGGTCGCTCATCGATACTCCGGATAATGTAATATGGACGATGCATGATATACAGTATCGATACCGCCGTCTACATCTACGGCCGTCAGCATAGACAGGAGACACATATGAAGACCGTTCTCATCACCGGCTGCTCATCAGGTTTCGGGCTGGAAATTGCCAGCTTCTTTCTCGCGCAGGGCTGGAAAGTGGTTGCCACCATGCGAACGCCGCACCAAGACCTTCTGCCGCCGTCGCAAAATCTCAAGATCCTCGCGCTGGATGTTACGAGCCCTGAAAGCATACATGCTGCGCTTGACGCCGCCGGTCCTGTGGGCGTGCTGGTAAACAACGCCGGCATCGGCTGGCTCAACGCGGTTGAAGGGACGTCGATGGAGACTGCCCGCGATCTTTTCGAGACGAATACGCTCGGAACCATTGCGATGACGCAGGCGGTTTTGCCGCAGATGCGGGAGCGGCAGGAAGGGGTCATCGTCAACGTCACCTCAAGCGTAACCCTTAAGCCGCTTCCGCTCCTCTCGGTCTATACGGCCAGCAAAGCCGCGGTGAACGCTTTTACCGAGTCCGCCGCGCTCGAGCTTGAGGCCTTCAACGTGCGTGTGAGGATCGTCCTTCCCGGACGCGCGCCGCAGACGCGGTTCGGCGATACGGCGCGCTCGCGGCTTCAGAAACAGGGCGGTTTCCCCGAAGCCTATTCATCGGTCGTTGCCGGCGTATTCGCGTCGTGGGAGAAGCAGTCTGAATCGGCCCTGACACAACCCGGCGACGTTGCCGAGGCGGTATGGCGCGCTGCGACCGATCCTTCCTCTCCATTGCGCATTCCCGCAGGCGCCGATGCCGAGGCATTGGCGAGCTAATACCGTCAGGCCATCCTGCTGGAGCCTTATCGGTGCAGGCTGGTGCTGCGGACGGCGGTCAGTTTCTCACGACCGCCGGCGCAGAACGATCAGCAGCATCGGGGCTCCCACAAGGGCCGAGATCAATCCGGCGGGGATCTGATAGGGAAAAGCGATCATGCGCCCCGTCCAGTCGGCGAGGACGAGAAGGGCCGCCCCAATGAGGGCGGCGGCCAGGAGCTGGGCGGCGGGCCGGCGAAGGCCGAGCCCGTGGGCAAGGTGCGGCGCCATCAGGCCGACGAAACTCAATGGGCCGACGACGAGCGTCGCCGCCGCAGTCATGATCCCCGAGAGACCGAATAGCACCGCACGTGCGGGAACGATCCTGAGGCCGAGTTCGCTTGCCGTCTCGGTTCCAAGCTGCAGCAGGGCGAGCCAGCGGCTGGTGAGAAAGGCTACGGCCAGGCAGCCGAGCGCAATGAGAAGGGCGCTTGACGCCACCGCATTGTCGACGAAATAGGTCGAGCCCGCCATCCAGCGGATGAGCGCCAGGCCGCGCGGATCGCCGCTTGCGGCAAGGACGCCGATCCCGGCATCGAGTATCGCGCCGAGGGCGATTCCCGCCAGCAGCACACGGTTCGGGCCGAAGCCGGAATGCGCACTCAGGAGGAAGATCAGGGTCAGCACAACAAGGGCGCCGCCGCCGGCAAAGGCTAGCTGGATCGTTAGGCCAGGTGCCGCAAAGGCGAACATGGCCGCCGCAACGCCGAGCGTCGCCCCCGCCGATACGCCGAGCACCTCGGGGCTTGCCATTTCGTTTCCGGTCAGCCGCTGCAGAATGAGGCCCGTCACGCCGAGCACGGTTCCGGCGCCGAACGCGGCGGCGACCCGCGGCAGCCGAAGGGGAAGGATTCCGTCCCACGCGGCGGTTGGCAGCCATGTCCAGGCGCCGTCGGGTGCGCGGCCGAAGAAGATCGCGGCAGTCGCCAATGCGATGACCAGGACGAGCAGAGCAGCGAAGGATGCCGTTTGGTTGTTGATTGCATGTTGTGGTGACGCCACGCCGGGCAGCGCGCGTGAGGCTGTGGCAAGGCGTGGGAGAAGAGCGATCAGGATCGGGCCGCCAAGCAATGCCGTCACCGCCCCCGTCGGCACGAAGTCGCCTGGAGCAACAAGCTTGATCGCCTGATCCGTCAGGAGCAGAAGGCCGGCGCCTGTAATGGGAGACCAGATCAGCTGGCTGAGGATGCGCCTGGCGCCGGCAAGCCGCACGATCTGCGGAGCGACCAGCCCGATGAAGCCGATGACGCCAACGGCGCTGGTGACGAGGGCGCTGAGCGCAATGGCAATCGCCAGCATGAAACCGCGGGCCCATTTGATCGGCAGACCGAGGCTCGTTGCGCCGGCATCGCCGATCTGGCTCAGCGTCAACGGTCTTGTGGCCAGAAGGGCAAGCGCGGTGAGCAGCGCCACCTTCGGCAGCAACGATGTCGGAATCACCCAGCTTTGCTGCGACAGCGATCCGGCGCCCCAGATGAAGATCCCGGAAAGATACTGATCGTTCATCAGCACCAGGATGGCCGCCGCCGCCCCGCACCAGAGGCCGACGATCATACCGGACAGGATGAGGGAAAAGGGCGAGAAGCCATGCCGGGCGCTGATCGAAAAGATGGCGAAGGCGGCTGCGGCACTTCCGGCAAGCGCGACCGCGTCCCGGCCCCATCCCGCCAGTGAGGGAACTGCGAGCATGACGGACACCAACGCCAGATTGGCGCCGGTGGAAATACCGAGCGTCGTCGGCGAGGCCAGCGGATTGCGCAGCACCTGTTGCAGGATCGCGCCGGAGAGTGCGAGTGCTGCGCCGGCGATCAGGGCTGTCGCCATGCGCGGCAGTGTCGAATAGAGGAGAAGAAGACGCTCGGCATCATAGCCGTCGGTCGCCGCCTTGAGATGAGGCAGCGCCGTCCAAACCTCCAGCACGGCAAGGGCCAACCCGGAAAAGAGCAGGAGGCCCGCAAGTGCGGGCGCCCCGAAGGGAGAAAATCTGGCCTTCATCTGGCTGAGATCTCCAGCGTATCGACGACCAGGGTCGAAAACCGCAGCGCCTCTTGCACCATTCCGAACATCAGAACGCCTGGAATGACCGAGATCCGCTGCCGCCTGACGAAGGGAAGGCTGGTCCAGAGCGGGCTGTCGGAAAGCTGCATCAGGGCGTCGGGTGGAAGCAGCGGCGAAACGATCATGAGATGCGCTTCCCGGTCGAGTTCGGCGAGCTGTTCCAGGCCGATCGTTTGAAATCCCCAGTAACGGGCCTCGCCTTTCCAGGCATTCTCAAGGCCGATGCGCTTCATGGCGCCACTGAAAAGCCCGGGGCCGCCGTAGATGCGCGCATGCCTGTTGTCGATGAAATTGATGACGGCAACGGGGGGCGCAGACAGGTTTTTCGTCTGGTCGCGTAACCGATCGAAGGTGGCATCGGCATGGGATAGAAATGCCTTTGCTTCCTGTGCCCGTCCGATCATCGTGCCGAGCCGTAGCGTTTCGGCGTAGGAACAGTCGAGTGCCTCGTTGTGCTCGGCATAAATGGTGAACCTCTCCACCGGCGCGATCCGCGACAGTTTATCGTCCAGTGCCGCAAGGAAAGGGGTGCTCAGAATGAGCGACGGCCGGATGCTGGTGAGGACTTCGAGATTGATCTCCGACGTGGTGCCGAGATCGACGACGCCGGCCGGCATCGTCGGCGTGACCACCCATTCCCCCCAGTTTCTCAAGGAAACGACGGCACGCGGCGCCTCGCCGAGCGCAAGCATTGTCGATGCCAGCCCGTAGTCGAGCGAAACGACGCCGCCGCCTCCGGCACGCACGGTTGCGGGTGCGCCGGTCATTGCCAGCGCACCAAGCAGAAAGTCTCGTCGTCTCAAAGCGTCGTCTCACCTGCCTGGACGCCGGCAAGCGGCTTGACCATGAACAGGCACGGGTCCTCGTGCCATAGCTTTGCAAAGACCTCCGCCCTGATAAAGCCGTTGCGGTCGTAGAAGCGCCGCGTCGCCTCGAATTGCGGTTCCTCGCGGTCGCGCGGGGCGAGCGTCTTGACCGTCAGCAACCGGGCACCCGCTTCATGGCTGAAACGTTCGGCTTCGTCGATGAGATGACGTCCGGCGCCGCGGCCGTGATGTTCGGGGCGTGTCGCGATCAGTGCGATTTCGACGGCATCAGGCAGGTGCGGCTTCAGGGCGATCAGCGCGGTGACGACATCCGCTTCGATATAGCCGAAGACCGGCAGCTCCTCGATCGCCTGGGCGCTCGCTTCGATGACTTCGGGTTCCGAAAACCAGTCGGGCAAAGCCCTCATGATCGATCGGCAGAGCTCCGCCTTGCCCGTCAGGATCTCAACTGTCCTTCCCATTTTTCTCGCTTTCACTCCGTCGATTTAAACTTGACTCCTGTTATCACCTTAAAATAAACACTGCAATCAAATCGTGTACTTTCCTGCAAAAAAGAGCGCCACGACTACGTCGACCAGTAACGACAAAGCCTGTTTTCCATTTGTAAAAAGGGTACGGGACAATGCAAGCATTGCATCGCGATGTGAATGGAAATGCCGTTGTCAACGCTATGATCGAAAACAAGGATAAGCTCCTTAAGACGATTGAAAGCGTTGTTAAATCAAGGTCATATTCTGAGGATATCTTTCAGGATGGTGTTATTAAAGCTTACGGGGTCAAAACCGATGGTATTCGTTGCCCGATCGGTTACGCCTTTCGGATGGTTTATAATCTCGCACTCGACGAAAGCCGCCGCCGCCGTCAGCAGATGAACAACTATAGGTCGATAGATCAGGTTCAGGAGATCACGGCTCCCATCCCAACTGTGCTCGACCAGCTTGTCGCCGCCGAGACGCTGCGCGATGTGCTTGCCTCGCTCGAGGCCTTGCCGAAGCGCACCAACGATGCCTTCATACGGCACCGCCTCAACGGCGTGCCGCAGAAGGATATTGCCGCCGAACTCGGCGTCTCAAGGACCCTCGTCAACTTCATGATCAAGGCGGCGGAGGAGCATTGCCATCTCGCGATGGCCGAACCCCTCCTGCGCCCCGATTATGCGCACCGGCAAGTTGTTAACGTCTCGCAGCGTGCAGCGCCTGCTGCAAATCGTTCCACAGCAGTTCCGGCTCTTCCAGGCCAACGGCGAAACGAACCGTCTGCTCGCTCACGCCGAACCGGATGAAGGAAGTCATCCGGTCGGGGATCTGCAGCGCCACCTTGGCGGGGACCACCAGTGTTTCGGGTCCCCCCCAGCTAACGCCGAGGCGGATGTCGCGGAGACTATTCACAAAACGGGCGACGTCGATATCGGGATTGAGGTCGAAGGCGAACAGCCCGGCATAACCCGACAGCGTCGCCCGACCGGGATGATCCTGAAAGGCCGGGTGACGGACGCGCGCGATCGCCGAATGCTGTTTCAGCCGATCGGCCAGCAGAAGCCCGCTGCGCTCATGTTCCTTCAGCCGGACACGCAGGGTCCGCATGCCGCGCAGCAGCAGCCAGGCCTCGAACGGCGAGAGCTTGGCGCCGACATAGGGATAGGAGGTCGCGTTGATCCGCGCGATCGCCTCCTTCGAGCCGACGACGACGCCGGCGACCGTATCGCTGTGGCCGCCGAGATATTTCGAGGCGGCGTGGATGACGATATCGACGCCGTGCTGGATCGGCTTCTGAAACAGCGGCGTTGCCCAGGAATTGTCGATGATGGTGGTAACGCCCGCCTCCTTCGCCATGGCCGACAGCGCCGCAATATCCTGCAGCTCGAAGACGAAGGATGTCGGGTTTTCGAGATAGAGCAGCTTGGCGCCGGAGAGCGCCTTGCGGACCTCGTCGTGGTCGGCGGGATCGACGAAATCGACGGCGACGCCGAGCCGGTCGAGCAGTTTAACCAGAAGACGGTAGACATCATTATAGAGGTGGCGGACGGCGACGACCCGGTCGCAGGCCTGCACCAGGCTCAGAATTGTCGAGGTGATGGCGGCCGTTCCGCTCGAAAAGGCGCGCCCATCCTCGGCGCCCTCGAGGCGGGCGACCAGGAGTTCGAATTCGCGGACGGTCGGATTGTCGCCGCGCGAATAGATGTAGTTGCGGGTGCGGCCGGCGAAAACATCCTCCATCGCCTCGTAACTGTCATAGGTGAAAAGCGAGGTCTGGAAGATCGGCGGCGACACGGCGTTGAATGCCGCCGGATCGACGGGCGTGAAGAGATCGTCGGCGACTGCATGGGCGCCAAGGTCGTGCGGATTGATCGATTGGTTCATGGTCATCCTCTCATGGACAAAAGCTGGATAGGGACGGATGGAGGTCAGACGGCTGGTGGAGCGCTGCCGGAGTGCGCTGAGCGATCTCACCAGGCAGACCGCGGACAGCAGGCCGGTCAGGGCCGAGGCCAGGAACATCGCGGCCAGCAGGCCTGAAAAGCCGAAGAAGGGCGGCAGGAACGCAAGCAGCGGAAAAAGCAGATAGCCGTTCTGCGCCAGGCCGATGGCAACCGCCGCCTTGGGTCTGCCCTGCGCCTGGAAAAGGATCAGCACCGTTTGCCGCAGGCCGAACAGCAGAAGCGGAAGATGGGTTGCGACGATCGCCTGCCCGGCTATCCCGATCGCTGTCGCATCGTTGGTGAAGAAGGAGGCAAGCTCTTTGGAGAAGGCAAGCGCGGTCAGCCCACAGGTGCCACTCACCGCACTCGTGACCGCTGTCAGGATGCGGGTTGCCGACAGCACCCTGGCCATATCGCCTCGACCCCAGGCAAAGCTTAGGATGGACTGGGCCCCAAGCGAGATGCCGATAACGGGAAGTGTTCCGACCGCAAGCAGCCGCAAGGCAATCCCGATGCCGGCAATGCCGGCTTCTCCGTGATAGGTGGCGGCGAGCGACACCATGATCGCAATCGCGCCTGCCGTCGTAAGGCTGGTCAGCGTCGTCGGCGCCCCGACTGCAAGGACGGGCCTGAGAGTGCGGATGTCCGCCAACCGCCAGTCGAGGCTCAGCCGGACCGCCCCAAGCCGCCTGATGTGGTAGGCGCCATAGATGGAAAGCGCGACGAGCTGGGACAGGATGGTGGCGATGGCAACGCCTTCTAGGCCGAGGCCGAATCCGAAAATCATGATCGGGTCGAGGATCATGTTCAAGGCAAAGCAGGCGACCAGCGTCCACATGCTGAAGCGGGCGTTACCCTCGGCGATCGCCAGGAAATCGAGAATGATCTGCGCCATCGTCAGCGGGACCGAGATCGCGATGATCATCAGGTAATGTTGCGCAAGCGGCTCGATCGCGGGCGTGGCGCCGAACAGCGGCAGATCCGGAAAGGCGACGAGTGTGAGCGCACTTGCCGCGCCGAAGGCGACGCCGGCAGCAAGGCTGATCGACGCAATGGCGCCGGCCCGCGAGCGGTTGCCGGCGCCGAGCATCCGCCCGACCTCGGTTGCGACGCCGACGCCGATGCCTTCGCCGAAGGCGGCGATCAGCATCAGGATCGGCAGGACGATCATGATCGCGGCGATCTGGTCTTCGCCGATCATGCCCACGAAGACCATGTTGATCGTGTGATGCGCGGCATTGATCGACAGGCCGAACATGGCCGGCAGTCCTAGCCGCAGCAGCAGCCTGAGAAGTTGAGGATTGGCAAGATCTTCCGGGGCGAGGCGCCGTTTGCGAAGACTGCCGCTCATCTCGCTCATATCGTTCATGATGCGGGCACCCAGAGATGGTCGCCGAAAAAACGCTCGCGGGTCAGCATGACGAGCAGCGCCCGCTTGTGCGGAAAATTGAAATGCTTGACCTTGGCGAAACCCGAGCGATCGAGGTTGCGGATCTGCTGCTCGTGACTGGCGCGCGGCTCGCCGACGATGCGCTTCGTGCGCGGATCGTCTAGGAAGATGAAATGCATCAGCGAGGGAAGCCAGGCGCTGATCCATTTCTTGCCGCGATAATCGGGTTCGCCGATCGCGACATGCCAGCCGCGGTCATAGTCGTCGGCATCGTAGAAGGGGCCGAGCCGGTTTTCCTTGGCCCAGTAGACCTCGAAATAACCGAAGGGGATGTCCGCGAAACTGCCGATCAGCGGCAGGACATGCGGATCGGCGATCCGCTCCTCCAGGATCTCCCGGTGCCTGTCGAGCGAGCCCGCATCCTCCCAGATCATATTGACCTGCTCGTCGTTCATCCAGCGATGGAAGGCGGCAAGATCGGTCTCGGGATCGGCCACCCGGAAGCTGATGTCGCGTTCCAGCCAGGGAATGAATCGCCGGTAGACCGTGCCCTTCGGCTTTGCCGGCCGGCGCGGATGATAACGGCCGGCGGTCATTTCCTGCACCGGCGGCAGCGGGTAGCTGAGCTGCGGCAGCCAGAGCGACGGCCATTGCCAGAGGATCTCCGAATCCAGCGTGCCGCCGGCGCCGGAAATATGCGGCGGGAGGCTCGCCTGATGCCCGTCGAAGACGACTGATCTGATCGAGCGATCTTCCGCCGTCACGGCTTCGGCGGCCGCCATCAGAAGCTCGGCCGATCGCACGGGATCGCCGTGGTAGAAGGTGAGCGTCGCGGTGTCGGCCTCGACCTCGAATGCGGCCTCGTGGTGACCGTGCGCGGTCTTCAGATGGATAAGATTGGGTGCGAGGCTGATGTAGCTGCGCGACTGCAGAACGCGCCTTTGTTTGGCGGCGTCGAAATCCATGATGTTCTCCTTGATCGACCGGGCTTTTGATGTGGCGAGCATGAAGCCAGCTCTTCTGCCGATTTGGTAGAATGACGATCCATCTCTGGGCGAATTTAGGGGTGAACGAAGAAAAAAATTCTCAGCAATTTTCTAAACCGCAGCCATCGGGATTCGTCATTTGCGCATGACATCAATCACCGCAGGAGCTTTCGATGGACAGTTTTGAGCCTCGCGACGATCTCTGGATCGCCGTCATCGACACCGAGCACCACTACTCGGTCTGGCCGCAGGACAAGCGGATTCCCACGGGCTGGGAGCCGGCCGGCTTTGCCGGTTCACGTCAGAAATGCCTGGCCCATATCCGCGACGTCTGGACGGACCCGCGTCCCCTCTCGCTGCGCTCGGCAATATCAGGCGATGCGCGTCTCTGAATAACGTCCGGATCCCCAAGATGAACAAGCAAATCACAAATTTCGCCGATGCTTCCCCGACCGATGCTGCAATGGATGCGGTCTTCGAGAGCTTTCCGCTGACGATCGCGCAGAAGCGCATCTGGTCACTGGAGCAGATCGGCAATTACACCGTCTTTCCCGACCAGATCATCGGGCTGCGATTGAGCCCGCCAACCGACCTCGAGATGATTGTCGGCGCCTGCCGGGCGCTCATGGCGCAAAATGCGTCGCTTGCTAGCCGCTTCCGCCGGCTGGCGGGCGGCCGGATCGAGCAATATCGCGGCGCATCGAGCGCGGTGCCGATCGAGATCCTCGGCAGAGACGGTGCGGCCCTTTCCGAGCCGGATGCGTCGGCGGCAAGGAAAGCCTTCCGCGACAAGCGCTTCGATCTGCTAGAGGAGCCCGGTGCACGCATCCAGATCATCCGGCTTGCCCAGGGGCAGTCGCTGCTGACGATCGTGCTGCATCCGATTGTCTGCGACGACCACGAAAAATCCGTTCTTGCCAGGTCGCTGGCGCGAATTCTCGATGGCGAGCCCATTGGCGACATGCATCCGCTGGAAATCTCGGCCGGGACGCGGGAGGCCGATTGGCTGGAGACGGACGAAGCGCGGGAAGCGCTTGCCTATTGGCGCGACACCATCGGTCTCGACTATGCGGCCTCGACTTTTCCCACCCGCTTCAACAGCGGCGGGCTGGCAGGCGTGGCGCGCGCGCAGCACCGATTTTCGATCGAGGCCGACCTCTGGAGCAAACTCGAACGGGATGCGGCGGGGAAGGGCGTTCCGGTCGAGCGCGTGCTTCACGCCGCCTTCTGCGCCCTGCTGGCCCGCTACAGCGGCAACTACGCTTTGCTGACCGGCCTTCTCGTTGCGCGGCCACATAAGGAGCATTTTGCCAGCCGCGGCCGTGCCGAGCAGGTGCTCCCGCTCATCCTGTCGCTGACCTCGAGACATTCTCTCGACGATATCATAGCGGCGATCTCGTCGGCGAGCGAAGAGGGGCAACGCCGGCTCCTGCCGCTGGAACGCATCACCCAGGAACTGGTCGTCGACGAAGCCGCCGCCCAGGAAGCCGTGGTCAAGGCGCTGTTCGAATTCCGCGGACGCTATGCGGTGCCCAGCCACGCCACAAATCTGGAGCCGCCGGGCGCCCGCGCCGACAGCGAGCTTTCCCTGGTGGTCGAGGCGCATTCGGGCGGCGCATCCGCGCTGATCGACTACGCGCAGGATCTTTATGACGGCGCCCTGGTTGCCCGCATCGCCAGGCATTTCGGCCTCCTACTCGAACAAATGGTCGCCCAGCCGAATGTGAGGATCAAGGATATCGAACTGGTGGGGACCGAAGAGCTGGACTGGCTGTCGGCGCCTTACGAGGATGATGCCGTCAACGACGACAGGCCGGTGCATGAGCTGATCGCAGCCCATTCGCGCCGCACGCCTGAGAAGACCGCGATCGTCTACGGTGACGAGGAATGGAGCCATGGCTGGCTGGAAGCAAACACCAACCGCCTCGGGCATCGGCTGCGGCAGCTCGGCGTTCGCGCCGAGGTGACGGTCGCCATCTTCATCAAGCGCTCGCCGGAGGCGATCGTCGGCATTCTCGCAACGCTGAAGGCCGGCGGCGCCTATATTCCCGTCGAGCCCGACCACCCGCCGGTACGCAACCACCACATCCTGCGCGACGGGGGCGTCAAGATCGTCCTGACCCATAGCTGGCTGCGCCATCGGCTGCCGGAAGAACTCGACGCCATTATTCTCGAACTCGACAAGATCGACCTCGACGGCGAGCCGGATACGCCGCTCTATAGTCCCACGCACAGGGATCAGCTCGCCTATGTCATGTACACGTCGGGCTCGACCGGATTGCCAAAGGGCGTCGCCGTCGAACACGGGCCGCTGACGCACCATCTGCAAAACACCTCGCGAGTCTACGGCATGAGCTCGGAATCTCGTGAGCTGCCGTTCCTGCCCTTCAGCTCGGATGGCGGCCATGAGCGGTGGATGAACCCGTTGATGGAGGGCGGCAGCATCATCCTTCCCGATCAGCCGCTCTGGACGCCGGAAGAGACATTGACGGCGATGCGCAAGCATGGCGCCAACAATGCCAGCATTCCCACAACCTATCTGCAGCAGCTGGCGGAGTGGGCTGACATCACCGACGGGGCGCCGCCGATGCGGCTTTACTCGTTCGGCGGCGAGGGGCTTGCACAACCGACCTTCGATCTTCTGTCGCGGGCACTGAAGGCGGAATGGCTGATCAACGGTTACGGTCCCACAGAAACCATCATGACGCCGATGGTCTGGAAGGTGAGGGCCGGTACGAAGTTCCAGGGCGTCTATGCGCCGCTCGGCCGCGCCGTCGGGCTGCGGCGCGTCTATGTGCTCGATCCCGATCTCAATCTTTGCCCGATCGGCGTCACCGGCGAACTCTACATCGGCGGCGAGGGCATTGCGCGCGGCTATCTCGGCAAGCCGGATACGACGGCCGATCGCTTCATTCCCGACCCATTCTCCAAGGAGGGCGGCCGGCTCTATCGCTCCGGCGACCTGACGCGTTGGCGTGAGGACGGAACCGTCGAATTCGTCGGCCGCGTCGACCATCAGGTGAAACTGCGGGGATACCGCATCGAGCTCGGCGAGATCGAAGCGGCCCTCCTCCAGCAGCCCGGCGTCGGTGAAGCGCTGGTCGTGCTGCGCGATGACGATGCCGGCGAGAAGGCGCTGGTCGCCTATGTCGTTCCGAAGAAGGACGAGACGTTGAACGTCGAGACCGTCCGCGCCGGCCTCGAACGCAGCCTGCCTTCCTACATGGTGCCGGCGGCGGTGGTCGAACTGGAAAAGATGCCGACCAATCCGAACAGCAAACTCGACCGCTTCGCGCTGCCCGCACCCCAGCCGGTCCGGCGCGAAATCGTCGAGCCGGCGACCACACTCGAAGAGGAGGTACTGGATGTCTGGCGCCAGGTTCTGAAGCTGGAAGCGATCAGTGTCGAGGATAATTTCTTCACGATCGGCGGCAATTCGCTGGGCGCGATCCGCATTCTTTCGCAGCTCAGGCAGCGCCGGCCGAAAACGCCGCTCACCGTCGCCGATATCTTCAATAATCCGACCATCCGCGCCTTTGCCGGCGTGATGGAGCAGGGGACCGAACGGGATCTGTCGCAGGTGATCGTGCTGCGCGCTTCCGGCGCCAAGCCGCGGCTCTATTGCTTCCCGGGGCTTCTCGTCAGCACCGCGAATATGTGAAGCTGGTCGATTATCTCGGCGCCGACCAGCCGGCGACCGGCTTCATTTGCCATTCGCTGTCCGAAAAGAAGGAAGTCGGCGCGCCGATCGAAGAGATCATCGAGAGCTATGTCGATCATATCAGGACCCACAGCAAAGGCGCGCCTTGCACCTTCCTCGGCTGGTCCTGGGGCGGGCTTCTGGCCTACGAGGCGGCCCGGACGCTCGGCAACGAGGTCGACGTCAGGATGATGGCGATGGTCGATGTTTGCGACCTCGGCTCTGAATTCGCGATCGGCGCCAAGCCGAGGTTCCGGCCGGGCGAGCGCGACATGCTTCACCGTGATGTCGATGCATGGCTGCAAAAGACGGAGATGCGTCCCGAATGGGACCGGCTGCTGTCGACGATGGATGCCGATACCTACGATCAGTTCCTACGCTTCGTCGGCGACGAAAAGGACCCGCTTCCGACCGACGGGCCGGATATCAGCAGCCGCGAGCATACGTTCTGGGTGCTGATCGACAATGCCCTGATCTTCCGCAAGCATCGGCTCGTCCCTCACGATGTGCCGATCTATCCCTGGGCAGCCGACGACAGCCTCAATCGGGGCCTTAACCTGATTGACTGGCGCCGCCTGTCGCCGCGGGCGCATGCGGCCGAAATCATCACCGGCACCAACCATCTGCACATGATCGGGTCTCCCGCCTTCCATTCAAGGCTTGCCCTGCGTCTCCAGGAAACAGAGAAGGATTTCGCATGACCGTCGCTTTTACCCGCAGGGATGCCGTCAACGAGCCGCTCGATCTTGCCGGCATCGGCATCGGACCCTCCAATCTGAGCCTTGCCTGCCTGCTGGAATCGGTGCCCGAGGTCCGCAGCCGCTTCTTCGAGCGGCGGGACGCATTCGACTGGCATCCCGGCATGATGATGCCCGGCGTCGAGTTGCAATCGTCCTTCCTGAAGGACCTCGTCACGCCGGTCCTGCCCACCAGCCGCTGGTCGTTCGTTTCCTATCTGGTTGCGCATAAGAGGCTCTATGCCTTCCTCAACGCCAATTATGACGCCGTTCCGCGGCAGGAATTCGCACGTTATCTCGCCTGGGTCGCCAAGGGCGTGGAGGGTTTGCGTTTTGGAACTGACATTCGCGATGTCGAGCACCGCGACGACCGTTTCGTCCTGCGTTTCGACAACGGCCAGGAGGAAGCGAAGAACCTGGTGATCGGCACGGGATCTTCGCCCTTCGTGCCCGACTGGGCAAAACCCTTCCTTGGTGCCGATTGCTTCCATAACAGCGAGGCGAAATCGCGTATCACCGATCTTCGTGCTGGCCGCATCGTCGTCGTTGGCGGCGGCCAGAGCGGCGGCGAGGTCGTCGAAGCCTTGCTTGCGGACCCGAGTTCGATGAAAGAGCTTACATGGATCAGCCGACGACACAATTTCGAGCCGATCAACGACACGCCGTTTTCAAACCAGGTCTTTTCGCCTGAGTATGTGCAGGCCTATCTGAAGCTCGGCGGCGAGCAGAAGCAGGCAGCCTTGAAGAACTCGATCCTGACCAGTGACGGCTTGTCGATTTCGACGATTCATTCGATCTACCGCCGCCTTTACGCGCTGCGTTATCTCGAGCCGAGCACTCTGAACGCATCTTTGTCGCCGAGCCGCGACGTGATCCAGATGGAACGGAACGGTAATGCCTATCGGCTCATTGTCAGAAATCAATTCGACGGCGGGATCGAGGTGATGCATGCGGATGCGGTGGTGCTGGCAACCGGCTACCGGTTCCGATTGCCGGATGCGCTCGCGTCGCTGGGTGAACGGATAACGCTCGACAGAAACGGCTATCCCATGCTCAACGACGATTACACGATGCAATGGACAGGCCCGCGGGCAAACCGGCTGCTGGCGCAGAATGCAGGTCGAAACTCGCATGGTATCGCCGACTCTCAGCTCAGCCTGATGGCTTGGCGCAGCGCGACGATCGTCAATACGCTGCTCGGCCGGCAGCATTTCGACGCGGAACCGGACAATGCGCAATTGGCCTGGGCAACGGAGACGGCGTCCGCAATGCCGCACCAGCTCATAGCCGGCTATTCGGACGGCATGCTGTCGTCCTGAAATATCCGTGTCGAAATGCCGGGGAGCCCGGATTGGCAGCAGGCAGCCAGCGCGACGACGTGCCGGCTGCCGCTTTCGATGAGACGGTGGTGCCATCGCCGATCGCGATCGCCGCCGACCATGACGGGGACGCCATCCTTCCAGGCAAAAGCGATATTGCGAGGATCCTCGCGCAGCCCGACGCCCAGCGCCTTCAGATGGCTCTCCTTGAGCGTCCAGAGCGCGACAGCCGCTTGCGCACGTTCGCGGGCAGACAATTCCGCGAGCCAGCGTCGTTCGTCCCCGCTGCAATAGCTCGCCACTGCCGCCTCTTCGATCTCGACGTCGATGCGTTCGCAGTCTATTCCGACGTGATCACATCCTGAAGCGACAGCGACCGTCACCAGCCCGTCAGCATTGGCGAGGCTGAATTGCGGCGCATCACGACCATCGAGCCTCAGCTTGCCGTCCTTGTCCGCAGACAAGACCAGCTCGCCCGGCGCTGTCCCGGTAGACAAGCTCAACAGCCGTCGCAGGAGGTAGCGGCCGGCCATGAACGAGGCGCGATCGCCTTCGAACCGGTAGGTCGCCGCCCGATCCCGTTCCTCCTGTGAAAGCGACTCCATCCAGCAATTCCAGTGGCGTTCGTTGCTGGAATATTGCCAGAGCGCGATTTCAATTCCGGCAGGGTGATTGTCCGATTTCTGCATGGGTCCATTATCTCTGCGCAACACCGCGTCGCAAGCACCCGATCGTATCGAGAGGATTCAGCGTGGGCCATTTTTTGCTCGCGATGGCTGTTTTTCTTCGGGATTCCAGTAACTTGAGGTCGTGACGTCGTGAATTGAACGCGGAAGTAACTGTCCGCGCAAAAGATTTCCGCAAACAGAACAAGGTCCATTGTTTAGTTAATACTAAATTATTGAATCTGGTGCGAGATTTTGCATCAACCGGCAAGCCGGTCGTCCCAGCTCTTCGAGGAGACCCGCATGAAGCGCCCGAGCATCAAGCAAGCCCTGATCGTGAAGCTGTCGATCATCAGCCTTTTCATGGTTTGTCTGTCCTATATCTCACTGAGCACGATTTCTACGCTTCGTGCCAATACCGAGCAGATCGGGACCTTCTGGATGCACCGGCTTGTGACCGCGCGGGAGATTAAGGATAACTTCCTCGATCTGAAACTGGTCTACGCTCAGTATCTCCTGGAAGATACGGCGGAGGAACTGAAGGCCGGACAACAGACAATCGATACCGCTCGGGCCGCGGTTGAGAAAGTTGTTGCGGAATACGAAAAGGGTGTCCGCACCGAGCGCGGGCGCGAACTGATCAATCAGATCAAGCCTGAACTGGACAAGTATAGCGGGCTGGCAGAGCAGATGATTGCGCTGCAAAATAGTGACAAGGCATCCGACGCGGCTCGCTTCTTCAAGGAGAATATGGAACCGCAATCCGTGCTGGTGGATAAGGGCGTCAGCGATCTGGTTGCTTTCATTCTCAGTCAGGCCGAAGGCTTCGTTGCCGCGAGCGACGGTTCCGCGACGTCCGCTTTCATGTTGGCGGCCGCAATCGCGGCGCTGGCCGTGCTCATCGCCATGGCTGGCATCGCCTTCGCAGTTTTCGGCATCGCCAATCCGATCCGAAGCATCGCATCGGCCATGAGACGTTTGTCGGACGGTGACCTTGATAGCGCCATACCCGGTGCCGGCCGCGCCGATGAAGTTGGGGAAATGGCCGGTGCTGTCGAAGTCTTCCGCCAGAATGCTCTCAATGTCGTCAGGCTTGAAAAGGAAGCTGCTCTCTCCCGCAGCGAAAGTGAGGCAGTGCGCGCGGCAGCCCAGCAGCGCGCCGAACGCGAGGCCGAACAATTGCGCTTCGCAACCACGACCTTGGGTGGAGGCCTTCGACGGCTTGCGGCAGGCGACATATCTTTCCAGCTTTCGGATCAATTTGCCGCCGAATACGAGACCTTGCGCGAAGACTTCAACGCGTCGCTCCGGCAATTGGGCACGACGATCGGGGCGGTGCTCCAGACGGTACACAGCATAGATAGCGGTAGCGGCGAGATCGCATCCGCTGCGCAGGACCTTTCCAAACGTACCGAACAGCAAGCCGCCTCTCTCGAGGAGACGGCCGCAGCCCTGGACGAAATCACCTCGAATGTGACGATGGCGTCCAAACGCACCGACGAGGCACGCAATGTGGCCCTGGAGGCCGATATCAGCGCTCAGCGGTCGGCAACTGTCGTAGCAGAGGCGGAACAGGCCATGCGACGCATCGAGGATAGTTCGGAGCAGATATCGAACATTATTGGTGCGATCGATGAGATTGCCTTCCAGACCAACCTCCTGGCGCTGAACGCCGGCGTTGAAGCTGCCCGTGCGGGTGAGGCCGGCAAAGGTTTTGCCGTGGTCGCACAAGAAGTCCGTGAGCTAGCTCAACGCGCTGCTCAAGCAGCCAAGGAGATCAAAGGCTTCATTCAGAAGTCCTCGACGGACGTCAAAAATGGCGTCAAACTGGTTCTCGAAACCGGTACGTCGCTGAAAGCGATTGGTGAGCACGTCATACAGATCAACCAGCTCATGGATGCGATTGCCACCTCGGCGCGCGAGCAATCGACCGGACTTGCCGAGATCAACACCGCCGTCAATCATATGGACCAGGCGACCCAGCAAAATGCGGCAATGGTCGAGCAGTCGACGGCCGCCGCCGCCTCTCTGTCCTCCGAGGCGGGCCGCCTGCGGCATCTCGTCAATCAATTTCAGTTGGACGGCGACAGAAGCACGGCGGGCGTGGAGAACGGCAGCCGGGGCTCCGACAGCGACATGCCGATCCGGCTGGTCGCTCAGCGGCGCGCCATGCAAAGATGAAGCGTGATGTCGGTACGCCGGACGATCTGTTGGCCGCTGGCGGCGCAATGACGCGCTAACGCGCGACAACAATGCCCCTGATCGACGCAAGAGGACCCGGTCTATGCAGGGCTTTTCAGGCCCGGCGGCACCGAAGGATCTACCAGCGGAGGAGGCGAGGGCCGGTGACGGCGCCGAGCGCGCCGGTGAGCAGGATGCCCAGCGAATACCAGATCAACACGAAGGGCATGCCGTTCTCGGTGCAGAACCACGAATAGACCCAGGCGCCCGCGGCCCCCGCGGCAATGCCGGCGACGAAGCCCGTCAGCCGCAGATCGGTTGGCGCCGCCTGGCGCAGCGCCCAGACGGCGCCGGCATAGACGGGTAGGGCAAAGCCGAGGATCAGCAGCGGGCAATGGAGCGCCGAAGAGCCGAGGATCAGCACCGGATAAGCCTCGGTTGGAGCCATCATCAGCTGGATGGCAGCGACTGCCGCCATGGCGGCGAAGATTAAGGCAAGCAAATCGAAAAAACGGCCCTCGGAACCGTCAGGGCGGGAAAGCCGATAGACGGCGAGGAGCGCCACGACTGCAATCAGCGCATTATAGGCCGATTTGATCCAGAAGACCGGCAGCATCAGCACGTCTGATATATCGACCCGCGGACCGAGAATGGTCAGCATCAGCAGCAGGGAGAGCCCGAGCGCCGGCACGATGCCGAGCGCGAAGCGGCGGCGCAGCGCATCGCTCGGCACCGGCTTCAAGTCACCTGCCAGGCGTTCGATGAGGTCGTCCGTTTTTGTCACGATGTGCCTCGCATTCTCTCTGCCAGCGCCTTCAGCGCCCGGTGGATGCCGACCTTCACCGCCGATTCGGACTGGCCCGTGCGGCTTGCGGTGTCGGCGACCGACTGGCCCTCCAATTTCACCTGCCGGATCAGCTCACGTTGTCTCGGTGACAGCCCGTGGAGCAACCGCTCGACATCCATGCTGGCCGTCAGCGCATCCTCGCTGAAGTCGCTTTCGATCTCCTCGCCAAGCTCGGTCTCGGCGAGCCTGCGTCCGCCGCGGCCGCGATGATGGTCGATCAGCTTGTAGCGGGCGATCGAAAAGAACCAGGCCGTGAATGGCCTTTCCCGGTCATAGGTGGATCGGCGCGAATGCAGCGCCAGCAATGTCTCCTGAACCAGGTCTTCCATATCCGCTTTCGCCGCCGCCGCCATTCTGCGGCTGTAATAACCGACAAGCAGCAGGCGCAAAGCCGCCAGCAAACGCCGATAGGCCGCCTCGTCCCCGTCAAGGGACAGAAGCATTAATGCTTTCAGGGCTTCTTCCGAATGGGCGGTTGTCATGCTGTCAGAGACTTCATTCGATGGAAGCTGCCGATCGGTTACAGGGAAGATGAAAACAATGTTGGTATCACAGCTCTATCACAAGCGCGTGAGACTGTAACGCATCCCGACGCTCCCCCGAATAGCCAAATGTGAGCCATCGGCAGGCCGCCGGCGGACACGAAAATCCATTTCGGGAGAGTTCCATGACCAAGCTTTTTTCCAGCCTTGCAGCCTGCACCTTCATCGTCGGTCTTTCGCTCGCCGGCGCCGCTTCGGCTGAAGACGCCATGAAGTCCGATACGATGAAAAAGGACACGATGAAGAAGGACACGATGCAGAGCAGCGCCATGTCGAAGGATGCCATGAAGATGTCGGGCACCAAGACGGACTGCATGCACAAGGCCGGCATGGAAAAGGATGCGATGAAAAAGACCGATATGATGAAGGCCTGCGACGCGATGAAGTAGCGTTCGCGTCTGCGCGGCCGCTGAAACTTTTCTACAGCGCCGCGCGTCTTTTTAGACGCGCAAAGGACGCTGTAGCACTTTTGATTGCTGCGGCCGCGTCCCCTCTTTTCGAAACGTCTGACTTTCGGAGAACCATCATGGCGACGATCGATGCCGGCACGAAAACCGGCCGCACGCTTATCTACCGCCACAGCCTTGCCGTGCGCCTGTCGCATTGGGTGAATGTGTTCTGCCTCACCGTGCTGCTGTTCAGCGGTCTGCAGATATTCAATGCGCATCCGGCGCTCTATTGGGGCCAGTACGGTGCCGACAACGACCCGTCCTTCATCGCCATGGAAGCCGTCGAGGGCGGCGACCAGGCGAAGGGGCTGACGCATGTCGGTTCGCTCACCTTCGATACGACAGGCGTGCTCGGTCTTTCGGATGTCGATGGCGAGGCGACAGCAAGAGGTTTTCCAAGCTGGCTCACGCTTCCAAGCTACCAGGATCTATCGGCTGGCCGGCGCTGGCATTTCTTCTTCGCCTGGCTCTTCGTTCTCAACGGCTCCGTCTATCTTCTCTATGGGCTGATCAGCCGGCATTTCCGCCGGGATCTCGCCCCTGAAGGCAAGGAACTGACGCTCGCCCATCTCGGGCATGAGGTCGCCAGCCATGCCCGGCTGCGTTTTCCGAAAGGAGCCGAGGCACGCCACTACAACACTTTGCAGAAGCTGACCTATCTTGCGGTGATCTTTTTGCTGTTGCCGCTGATGGTTGCGACGGGTCTCACCATGTCGCCGGGCTTCAACGCGGTGGCGCCCTGGCTGCTCGATGTCTTCGGCGGCCGGCAATCGGCCCGCACCCTGCATTTCCTCACCGCCTTCTCGCTCGTCGCCTTCGTTGTGGTGCATGTCGCCATGGTGATCCTGTCGGGTGTCTTCAACAATCTGCGCTCGATGATCACCGGCTATTACGCTATCGAACAGGGAGACGAATGATGAGCCGCCTGATCACCCGCCGCCGCTTCCTGATCGGCTCGACCCTCACCGCCTCCGCATTGGGATTGAGCGGCTGCGACGCAGTGGTCGAGAGCGAGCGGACGAAGTCGGTGTTGAAGATCGCCGAAGGCTTCAGCGTGAAGACGCAGCGCTTGCTGCTTGGCGACAACGCGCTGGCCCGCGAATTCAGCGAGACGGACCTCTCCCCGGTCTTTCGCTCCAACGGCACCAGCATGCCCGATAACCCGCAATATCTCGACTGGATGAGCCGGCAGTTCTCGACCTGGAGACTGGATGTCGGCGGTCTCGTCGAAAAGCCGTCGCAGTTCTCGCTGGCGCAACTGAAGGCGATGCCGTCGCGTACCCAGATCACCCGCCACGACTGCGTCGAAGGCTGGAGCGCTATCGGCAAATGGATCGGCCTGCCGCTCGGCGCCTTGCTGCAATCGGTCGGGCTGAAGCCCGAGGCGCGCTATATCGTGTTTCATTGCGCCGACGAATACGAAAAGACGCTGGATGGCAGCGGCTGGTATTATGAGAGCATCGATCTGGTCGATGCGCTTCATCCGCAGACGATCCTTGCCTATTCGATGAATGGCCGCGACCTGGAAGTGGCGCATGGAGCGCCGCTGAGGCTCAGGGTCGAGCGGCAGCTCGGCTACAAGCAGGCGAAATATCTGACGCGCATTGAGGCGGTGGCCGATCTCGGTCGGCTTTATGGCGGCAATGGCGGCTTCTGGGAAGATCGCGGCTACGAATGGTATGCCGGCATATGAGTTGCGGGCAGGCTCCGATCTGCCTGTTCGCAAAGCTCATCAACTGAGTTTGCCGGCGTCTACGGAAATTCTTGGCGGGCAGAAGCCGCCAAGTACCTCTGTAGGCTCAATGATTCTAGATGGTTAGGTTCGCCCACAACGAGGATTGCATTATCATCGATGCGCGGACTGACATGGACGACGAGCAATTGAATTTCCGGAGTGAACTCTTATGCGCGATGGGGCCGCAAGAGCGCGAGCTTCTGTTGCTTCACCTGGAGCCTGTCGCTTTGGACGTCCTTTGGTCCTGGAAACGGAGAATACCCCGGTTAGCGACGTTTACCTGCTTGAGGCAGGTCTTGCCTCGATCGTGGCAAGATTTCCGGGCGGCCGCGACATTGAAGTGGGGATCGTCGGTCGCGAGGGCATGACCGGCGACGCCGTTGTGCTCGGCGGTTTCCAATCGGCGAACCGGCGGCAGATCGCCATTCTCAACCGGCGGGGACTGATCGAAGAGGCGCACGGATCCGGTCTGCCGAGGAGGAATACCGGCGTCTGATCGGCAGGCATCTGGCGCGTTAAGCGGTTCGCCGGCCCTGATCCGGCCGCGTCGGTTCCACCATCTCGGCGGAAGGATCGAACGGAAGCCGGCATTGGTACGCTTCCGTACTCGTAGTTGAAATCGAAAATCCGAAGATTAGGATCTCCTTACATACTGGGGAGGAATGCGGATGACCCAGCATTCGGGAATTACGAAGCCGGCGCTGCAGCCTGAAGACATAACCATGTTGAGTGCAGTGCTGAGGCAGTGGTGCCGGGAAAAATCATGCGGGATCGGCAGTCCGGCAGCGCAACATGTTGCGCGGGAACTTGTCTCCTGGTTCGAATGCGGCATTCGCAATCCGCATAAACTCGCTGGCCTGATGCGCCACATGCACGTGGATGGGCCAACGGTCTCGCGCCCAGCCGCGAAAGCGGGCCAGTCAGAGCGTCAGGATGGATAGAATTCTCCGAGCCTCCCTCTCGGTCTGTTCCTCCGGTCTGAGCTTTCCGGAACGGCAGATCGCTCTCAGACAGATCGTCGATGAACTTCAGGAACTCTGCGACGGCGCCCCCGATCCGCGCCCGATCCTCCTTCGTCTGCTTCATACTATCCGCGCTTCGATGACATCGATCGCCGGAGCCGATGACGACTGTTGGGAAGATATTATCCGGGAACCCTTCCAACTGCGGGCGACGATGGTGCGTCTGCGAGCCGAAACGGTTATTGCCATTGATCGGTTTCCCGGATGGGAAGGACGCTGATAGTGTTGCTGTCCGAGTAACAGGCGGGCTCTTTTCTGAGGAAGCGCGCCACGCGTTATGGCATTGATTCTGCGACGGTGAGGCAGCGCATCCCGAGGTTTTATTTCAACGTCGTGTCGGACGCCCCGGTGGTAGTCGATTTGGAAGGTTCGGAACTGGCGACGCTCGCCGATGCCAGACGAGAAGCCGTGCAGGATGCAAGGGCGCTGATGAGCCAGGCGGTGCTTGCAGGAAAAGACATCTCGGCGCGACGGATCCATATCTGCGATGAACTGGGAGGCGTCCTTCTGATCGTGCACTTTGTGGAGACGGTCCGGCGCTCGGATTAGAGCAATACGCCACGCGGTCTTGAGACGACTTGCGCTATTTCATTGTTTGGGATGCGGATGTTCGCAGGCCGGTTAATTTCACATCATCCGGATTTGGCCGGCCGGCGGATCGGTAGGCCGATCAGACGTTCATATTCGCGTTCCGGCACACCATAGCTTCCGGCGGCAATCTCCTCCAGCCGTTCCCGGTCGAGAATCCTGACATTGGCACGGGTCGACTTGATGGCTCGCAGGCCTTCGATGACATGCAACTCGTTGGTTACGCCGGAGCGCCGAACGCCGAGCATGAGCGCCAGAAATTCATGGGTGAGCGGCAGGTCGCTTCCGGTCAGCCGATCATGACACATCAGCAGCCAGCGGGCGAGCCGCTCATGCATGTTGTAGCGGCCGTTGGCGAGGGCCGACTGGGCCAGCTGGATGTCGCAGCAATGCACATAGTTGAGGAACAGGGCGTTGATTTCGGGAAAGGCTTTCAGCACCTGTTCGAAGTCCTCGACAGAGACCTGCAGCCCGGTTCCGGCGACCTGCATGAAGGTCCGGTTGGGCGTCGTATCTGTCTTCAGGAGGATATGCGCCCCCGCCATGCCCTCGTAGCCGATATGCCCGACCTCGACCGCTTCGTCTTCGGCATTCGAAGCGACCATCGATGCGAGACCGTCCTCGATGAAGCACACATGGTCGATCGGCTGATCGGCCTCGACCAGCACATGTTTCACCGGCAGCTGGATTGCCTGCGCAGCGGCGAGCAGCATGTCAAAGGCATCGGCAGGCAAGGCCTTCAACAGCAGATTGTGATTGTTGCGCTGATCCGCTGCGGCCATGGACGGTCTCCTGCGGGGAGGAGCCCGTGCTCATACCAGCAGCCTTCATGATCGCGGTATTGAACAGCTTATGCGTCAAAACAGCCGGCATAGCCATATTGATGGGCGGTTCTGTGCGGTTTTGACAATACCGGTGGAGAGGGAAGAATAAGATTATTCTTTAAAAATCATAGCATTAAGAGTAAATTGCAACAGAGCAATGTGTCAGGCGGGTACTTATGCATCTCTCGGCAATCGATGACAAAACCCCTGCCCGGTCGACGACTTTCGATCTGAAGCTCCGCCCTCCAGCTGCTGCACAAGCGCGCGCACCACCTTCATCCCCAGGCTTTTTCCGGCGTTCTCGTCTGATGAAAATTCCGGCGGCAGGCCCCTGCCACTGTCCGATACGCGAGGGGATGTCACCGCAGTCGTTGCGCGCGATGACGGAGACAGCGCCGCCGATATCGGAATAGCCGTGCTTGAAGGCATTCGTCACCAGTTCGTTGACCAGAAGCCGGACGGACACGGTCCGGCCGTCGACGCGAGGCCGGGTCATACGCCTTGCAATCAGGCGGCCCGGGGTCCATAATTCCCATCATCGTTGGCAGACTTCACGGCGCTGGCGGCTGGGAGACGGTGTGCTCTTGCCAAACCAAAGGGCAGGGCCATGCGACGTCTCCACACCCAGAATCTCATCCTAGCGCATCTGTCGGCTCCGGAGCTTCTGGCTCTGGAGACGGTTCTCGAACCGCTCATCCTCCCGCGCGATCTCGATCTCGTCCATACCGGCATGCTGGTCAGTCACTATTACTTTCTGGAAAGCGGTATCGCCTCGATGGTGGCGACGAGTCCGGAGGGCAGAAGGGCGGAGGTCGGCCTGGTCGGCAGGGACGGGGTGTCGCCGCCGACCCTGCTCATGGAGGGGAAACGATCGCCGTTCCAGGTGACGATGCAGGTCGCCGGTCATGGACGCCGTGTCGAAGCCGCTGCCTTGGCGGGGTTCCTGCGCGAGCAACCCGCAGTCCTGTCGCTGCTTTCGCACTTCGTCCATATCTTCTTCACGCAGGTCGCCCACACTGCGCTCTCCAATGCCGTTCACAAGATCGACGTGCGATTGGCGAAGTGGATTCTGATGTGCCACGATCGCCTGGACGGCGAAGAGATCGCGATCACCCACGAATATCTGGCGATCATGCTCGGCGTGAGACGATCGAGCGTCACCGATGCCTTACATATCCTGGAAGGCGAGCGCCTCATTCATTCCAGCCGCGGCCGGGTGATCGTTCGCAATCGCATAGCCCTCGAAAGCTTCGCGGCCGACGCCTACAATCTTCCGGGCATATCCGGGCCCGACCTTCCCGGTATCCGCTATCAATCATCTCGCGCACCGATCGCCGCGCATTGAAGCCTGTCGTCGATACGAAAAGCGCGTCGCGGTTAACTTGATTCATGCGGCGCGCTTAGCTTTTTGTTTTTATGCATCTCGTTATCCGGGAACCGCTGCACACTTTCCGGCGACATGCATTAGACGCCGCTGCAATGGCCGAACCCCAGAACTCTTCTCAGTCTGTGGACGCTCGTGTTTTGCGTTTATGCGGCGGATTGACGCGCAACCCCTACGGTGATACCTATGTCTCAATTGGTCAGGCCAGTTGACCAGATGCGCGCTTGAGGAGGCACCGCCGGGGAGGCCAAAATGTTTTCACCTGTGGAATCGCGCCGCCTCTATCGGCAGGTGGCGGACCAGATTCGTTTGATGATATCACGCGGCGAACTTGCCGTCGGCCAGCGGCTGCCGGCCGAGCGCGACCTGGCCGAGCAACTGTCGGTGTCGCGCCCAACAGTGCGCGAGGCGCTGATCGTCCTGGAGGTCGAGGGCCTCGTCAATATCCGCATGGGATCCGGCATCTACGTGGTGCGCCAGCATGCCGCGACTGCGACGGGAAACGAGCGCGAGCCGGTGGAAGGGCCCTTCGAGCTGCTGCAGGCGCGCGCCATCATCGAGTGCGCCATTGCCGAAGAAGCGGCAGGCTGCGCCGGGCCGGAAGGCATCGCACTGCTCGATGAAGCGCTGACGCGCATGAGCGGCGGCGTCAACGATGCGAGCACGGTGCTTGCCGCCGATCGCGCCTTTCACACCGGCATTGCCGCCATCGTCGGCAATGCGACACTGATCCGTGTGACCGGCGAGATGTTCGACATGCGCATGACCCCTTATTTTGCCAAGCTCGCCAGCCACTTCGAGGGGCCGGGAACATGGCGCAGCGCCGTCGACGAACATCGGGTCATTCGCGATGCGATCGCCGCCGGCGATGGGGCAGGCGCCAAGGCGGCCATGCGCGCCCATCTCACCTTATCGCAGAAGAGGTTTTCCGAGAGCTTCGGGGAGGAGTTTTCGGGAGAGGAGGCGCGTGGCCGCAAGAAGGCGCCCGCGAAAGGAACCGACAAGATTTAACCCAAGCTCGGGAGGAGAGAGCGATGAAGAGCAGACTAGCAACGATACTTTGCACCGCAGCCGCGATCATGGCGACGACGGCGGTCGCACATGCCCAAACGGTACTGAAATGGGCGCATGTCTATGAAACCTCCGAGCCCTTCCACACGGATTCCGTTTGGGCTGCAGAAGAGATCGCCAAGCGCACCGACGGGCGTTACAAGATCGAGGTCTATCCGGCCTCGCAGCTCGGCAAGGAAGCCGACATCAATCAGGGTCTCAAGCTCGGCACGGTCGACATCATCATCTCGGGATCGAGCTTTGCCGCACGCGACTACAAGCCGATCGGCGTGACTTACTTCCCCTATATTTTCCGCGGCCCCGATCACCTGATCGCCTACACCAAGAGCGATGTCTTCAAGCGCCTCGCCAAAGGCTATGAAGACAAGACCGGCAATCACATCGCTGCCGTCAGCTATTACGGCACGCGTCATACGACATCGAACAAGCCGATTGCCAAATGCGCCGACATGCAGGGCCTGAAGATCCGCGTGCCCGACGTTCCGGCCTATCTCGCCATGCCGCGCGCCTGCGGCGCCAACACGACGCCGATCGCCTTTGCCGAAGTCTATCTCGCTCTGCAGAACGGCACGGTCGAAGCGCAGGAAAATCCGCTGACGACGATCGAGGCGAAGAAGTTCTACGAAGTCCAGAAGAACATCATCCTGACCGGCCATATCGTCGATCACCTCAACACCGTGATCTCGAAACAGCTGTGGGCGAAGCTTTCCGACGAGGACAAGAAGATCTTCGGCGAGGTGATGCAGGAGGCCGCCGAGCGTACGACCAAGACGATTGCCGGCAAGGAAAACAGCCTCGTCGCGACCTTCAAGGAAAAGGGTCTCAACGTTGCCGAGGTCGACAAATCAGACTTCGAAAAGAACGTGATGGAAAAGGTGAAGTTCGAGGACTTCGGCTACGAGAAGGCCGATTGGGAAGCCATCCGCGCGATCCAGTAAGGGTCTGGTCCGTTCGCGCCTGCGGCCGCCCCTCACCCTAACCCTCTCCCAGTTTTGACGGGGAGAGGGGACGTGCTCTGCGAGACGTTGGCGAGGGACGGAGACGTTGCCGCATACCCCCTTCGCCCCGTTTACGGGGTCCGAAGGACGGGTCGAGACCCGTGGCTCGACCCCGGTCGGTGCCGGCAGGCGGATGAGGGGCCACGCCTCCAGCAAGGAACAAGGCTTATCGACAAACCGAAGGTCGCGCCTACACGCCGCGCCCCATCCTCCGCAACCGGAACAAGGCCGATCATGTCGCAAGAAATTCATACGCCAATCACGGCCGAGGAGATCGGTCACGAGTTCGAGGGCCACGCGCCGACAGCGAACATGTCGGACTACGCCATTGAAGACTGGATCACGCTGATCGTCTTCTGGCTGATGGCGGGCTGCGTCTTCCTCCAGTTCTTCACGCGCTATGTGCTGAACGACAGCTATGCATGGACCGAGGAGATCGCGATCAACTGCCTGATCGGGGTCGTCTTCTTAGGCGCCGTCATGTGCGTGCGCACCTCGCGGCATATCCAGGTGGACGTGTTCTATCACTATATGCCGGCAGGGCTGGCGCGCGTGCTCGCCACTTTCGTCGACATCGTCCGCATCGGCTTCTTCGCCTATGGCTGCCACCTGATGTGGCGCTATGTCGATATCGTCGCCGACGAGCAGATGGTTACCGTCGAGCTGCCGCGCAACATCGTCTTCTACTCCGTGCTCGTCGCCTTCGTGCTGATGCTGATCCGCGCGGTCATCGTCTTCATCGCCAATATGCGCCGCGGCTACTCCGTTCTGGAGCGCCCCGAAGAATTCCAGACTGTCGAGGGTTGATTCGATGCTGCTGCTGCTTGGTTCATTTCTGGTGCTGATGCTGATCGGCGTGCCGGTCGCCATTTCGATGGCCGTCGCATCCGTGCTGTATATCGTCCTTTACGGCGTGGCGCCCGACATTATCGTCGCCCAGCGCATGATCGCCGGCGTCGAAAGCTTCCCGCTGCTCGCCGTTCCCTTCTTCATCCTGGCGGGCAATCTGATGAACTCGGCGGGTGTGACTGGCCGCATCTATTCCTTCGCGGTCGCCCTCGTCGGCTGGATGAAGGGCGGGCTGGCGCAGGTCAATATCATTGGCTCCGTCATCTTCTCCGGCATGTCCGGCACCGCACTTGCCGATGCGGCCGGCATCGGCACGATCGAGATCAAGGCGATGAAGGATCACGGCTATCCCGTCGAGGCTGCCGTCGGCGTGACGGCGGCCTCTGCCACGCTCGGGCCGATCTTCCCGCCGTCGCTGCCCTTCGTCATCTATGGCATGATGGCGAACGTCTCGATCGGCGCGCTTTTCATGGCCGGTATCCTGCCCGGCGTCGTCATGACGCTGTTGATGATGATCACCGTTGCCGCCTTCGCCTACAAGAAGCGCTGGGGCTCCGACGCGCCCTTCGATATCAGGCAGCTGCTGTCGGCTGGCATGGAAATCGTCGTTGTCCTGATGGTGCCTGTGGCGATCTATCTGATGATGCGGGCCGGCCTATCGATGAATGCCGCGGCCGGCATCGCCCTTCTCTTGCTTCTGGCGCTCGACTGGTATTTCGGCTTTTCCGCCGTCATGGCGCTGATGACTCCGGTCATCCTGATCGGCGGCATGACGATGGGCTGGTTCACGCCGACGGAGGCCGCGGTTGCCGCCGTGCTCTGGTCGCTGTTCCTCGGCCTGGTACGCTACCGCACCATGACGTTTTCGACGCTCGCCAAGGCAAGCTTCGATACGATCGAGACGACGGCATCGGTTCTCTTCATCGTCACCGCCGCGTCGGTCTTCGCATGGCTGCTGACGGTCAGCCAGGCCGCCCAGCTGCTGTCGGATGCGATCCTGTCGATCACCGACAATAAATGGGTATTCCTGATCCTCGTGAACTTGCTGATGCTCTTCGTCGGCTGCTTCCTGGATACGATCGCAGCGATCACCATCCTCGTGCCGATCCTGCTGCCGATCGTCGCCAAATTCGGCATCGATCCGGTTCAGTTCGGCCTGATCATGACCCTGAACCTGATGATCGGGCTGTTGCATCCACCGCTCGGCATGGTGCTTTTCGTGCTGTCCAGGGTCGCGAAACTGTCGGTCGAACGCACCACCATGGCGATCCTGCCCTGGCTGGTGCCGCTCTTCCTGGCGCTGATTATGATTACCTTCATCCCCGCCGTGTCGCTCTGGCTGCCGCAGCAGCTCGGGCTGCTGCGATAGGAGCATATGATGCAGACACGTCTGGCACGGCTTTACCAGAAGGGCGATCTCAGGATCGAGACCGACACCGTTTCGGCCCCCGGTCCAGGCGAGGTGCTGCTCAAAATGGCAGCCGCAGGCATCTGCGGCTCCGACCTGCATTATTACCAGGACGGTGGTTTTGGGCCGGTCAGGGTGCGTGAGCCGATCATCCCAGGCCACGAGGCCTCGGGAACGGTAAGCCAGGCGGGCGAGGGCGTCGACCTTAAAGCCGGCGTGCTGGTGGCGGTCAATCCCAGCCAGCCCTGCAGACATTGCGAATATTGTGAGAAGGGCTTGCCGATCCACTGCCTTGAGATGCGCTTCATGGGCAGCGCCATGCGCCTGCCGCATGAGCAGGGCATGTTCCGGGAATGGCTGGTCGTGCCGGCCAAACAATGCTTCGAAGTGGGTGCCGCGACGACGGCCGCGGAAGCCGCGTGCAGCGAGCCCTTGTCCGTCTGCCTGCACGCTGCATCACGCGCCGGCGATATCATGGGCAAACGCGTCCTCATCACTGGTGCCGGCCCGATCGGCGCGCTGATGGTTGCCGCCGCTCGCTATCACGGTGCCGCCGAGATCGTGGTGACCGATCTTGCGGACGCGGCGCTGGAGAGGGCGAAGGCGATGGGCGCCAGCCGCGCGATCAATGTTTCCCGGGATGCGGCAGCACTTGCCGAATTCGAGAAGGGCAAGGGCTATTTCGACCTCGTCTTCGAATGCTCGGCCGCCGCTCCGGCCATCCGCAGTGCGATCGCGGCCATCCGGCCACGCGGCACGATCGTGCAGGTCGGGGTCACGGGAGAGATCCCGATCCCGCTCAACGCCATCGTCGGCAAGGAGTTGCATATCCACGGCACGCAGCGCTTCCACGAGGAGTTCGCCACCGCTGTCGGGCTGATCTCAACCCGCAAGATCGATGTGCGGCCGATCATCAGCCACAGCCTGCCGCTGGAAGAGGCCACCGCAGCCTTCGCGCTTGCCGGCGATCGCACGGCCGCCTGTAAGGTGCAGCTTACGTTTTAGCGTAGGGCTCGGCTCCGCCTCACTCCGTCCCGGCCTGCCATTCGCGATAGGCGAGATGGATCTTCGCGCCGATTGTCGTCAGCGGCTGTGGCGGCAGTAAAACCGGTGCCGCCAGGCGGCTGTAGACACGGCCGAGTTCGGAATCGTGCCCGAGCACGCGTTCGGCCGCGGCCATGCCGGCGGCGGTGGAGTTCGATGCGCCGAGGCCGTTGCAGCCGCAGGCGGCGAAAACGCCGCGTTCGATTTCTCCGAAGGCCGGCACATGGTTGCGCGTCAGCGCCATCGCGCCTCCCCAGCGATACTGCATGTCGACACCGGCGAGACCAGGAAAACGACGGGCGAATTTGCTGTCATGCAGACGGCCGGCGCTGCGAATGGCGGCATCGCTGATCTCGATGCCCGGATTGTAGCTGTAGCGCGATCGCACCAGGATCCGGTCGCCGCCGCCGGTGTTGATGCGCCGCACCGTCGTTCCCATCGGCAGCGCCGGGGTCGCCGCCCACTTCCTTTCGCCGCCGAGCCTTGCCGGATCGAACTCCTCCGTCAGGGAGGCATAGGTAAAGACATGCAGAAGACGCCCGCGAAAGAAACCGAAGCTTTCCACATGGCCGTTATTGGCGAGGATGATCTTGCCCGCCAGCACCGATCCCTTCGGCGTCTTCACCAGCCAGCTATCGCCGGAGCGCTCGAAGGACAGGGCCGGCGTCCGCTCGAACAGCCGCACCGGTTCCTTCAGACAGTCGGCCACCCCTCTGACATAGGCGGCCGGCTGGATGATGATGGTGCCCGGCGAGAACAGAGCGGAGGTGAAGGCCCCCGATCCGGTCACTGCCTCGATCTCTTGCCCCTTGAGCAGGCGATGCGCTTCCCCCATTTTCCCAAGCTGCAGCGAATAGGCTTCGAGATGCTTGTCGCCTTCCGTGCTCATCGCGATGCTGTAGCGGCCGCATGGGTCGAACAGTTCCTTCCCCCAGCCGTTTTCGGCAGCGAGTTCGGTCGCGAGCGCAATGGCCGAACGCTGCAGGAGCACGGAGTCGCGGAACTTGCCTTCCGACTCGCCGCTGAAATCGTCGGAGGAAACCTCGTGGGGCAGGTCGATGATGAAGCCGGAATTGGCGCCGGCCGGACCTTCACTGATAATGCCCGCTTCGAGAACAGCGACCCGGACGGTCGGGTCGAGACGCGAAAGGCGGTGGGCCGCCGACAGGCCGGCAAAGCCGCCGCCGATGATCGCGACATCGACGCTGACCGCTTCGGAAAGTGCCGGGCGCGGCGCGCGCGGCGCAAGCGTCGCCACCCATCCCGACACGCCCGCCCGTTTGGGAAGCCTCGATGCGACGAAGACGTTCTTTGCGGCCTCTCTCACGTCAGATCGCTTCCCGCTCCATGAGCGTTTCGAGGGAGTGCCGGAGAGCGGGAAGCTTTTCCGGGGCAAGGGCGCGCAGCGGCTTTCTCGGGGCGCCCGCGCCATAGCCGATCAGCTCGGCGGCTGCGTAGACGGACTGCACGTAATCGCCCTCCCAGATCAGGCCCATGGCCGGCTCCAGGATTTTCCAGAGCGCGCGGACCTCGTCCCATTTGCGCTGAGCGGCCGCCGCAACGAGCGCAACGCAGGTTTTCGGCGCGAAGTTCGCGCCGCCCCAGATCAGGCCGTCGCATCCGGCATAGAGCGCATAGGGGACGAGTGGGTCGGCGCCGTTCATGACGAAGCGGCCGGTACGTATGAGGGCTGCCTGTTTTCCCAGATCCCCGCTGCTGTCCTTGACGGCTGAAAAGCCTGGAATGTCGTTCAGCTTATCCAAGAGCTCCGGCGTGATGGCGACGCCGACCGCCTGGGGCACGTTATAGCCGATGACCGGAAGGCCAGCCTTGGCGACCTCGGCGTAGAAATCGAGAATGCCCTGGTCCTCGGTCGGCCCTTCGAAGAAGGGCGGAAGCACCATGACGCCTTCGGCGCCGGCGTCGCGGGCGCGGGCGGTCCGCTCGACGACATCTTCCACCAGCAGCGCCGAGGCCTGGGCGATCACCTTGGCGCGGCCATTGACGATCTTCGCGCCGCGACGGACCAGTTCCTCGGATTCTTGTTTGGAGAGATAGACATGCATGCCGGTTCCCGAGCTGAACAGGAAGCTGTCGATGCCTGCGGCGAGATAGTGTTCGACATTGACTTCGAGCCGTCCGTAATCGATGCGGCCGGCATCGTCGAACGGGGTGGTGATTGCGAGATTGAGTCCTGGAAAGGGAAAGGCGGTCATTGATGGAAATCCCGTTGCGTTAGGCCGAAGGTCGATCTGGATTGTCTTGAGCTGCGTGTCTGATTGCCTGACCTAGAGGGTCGGCGCCTGCAGTCCCTCAGGGGCGGCGTACATCGCCATGTTCCGCCTGGAGAGTTCGATATGGAGCCGCGCTAGCTCGCCGGAGGCCTCGGCGTCACGCCGCTCGATGACCTCGATCATCTCGTCGTGCTGAGCCGACGCCAACTCCAGTTCTTCCTGCATGCGCGGCGTGTTCGGGTGCTGGTAGAAGATCTTGCCGATCCTTGCGTGGTCGATCTGCAGGCGGCGCAGGCTCGGAACGACGTAGACATTGTGAGCCATCTCGCCGATCTGGCGGTGGAACTGATCATTGTAGAATACCCGGCCCTCGACATCGCAATCATCGACCGCCTTCCGGAAGGCGCGCTGGATCTCTCTGAGAACCTCCAGTTCCGCAGTCGTCCGGTTCTCGGCCGCGAGCTTGTTGGCGGTAATGTAGATCATCGGCGCGAGCAGGAAAAAGTCGCGCAGCGAGTTGTAGCTCATGGAGCTGACACGGGCGGCGCGGTTCGCCTCAAGCTCGATATAGCCCTCGCCAGCCATCTGCCGCATCAGCTCGCGCACCGGCGGACGTGAAAGCCCGAATTCCTCGCTCAAGGCCACTTCATCAAGCACCGCACCCGGAGGCAGCTGCATCGTCAGGATACGCCTGCGCAGTGCGAGTTCGAGGCTGGACTTGCGGTCCGGAATGGCGACTTCGGCATTCATATCTCAGCTTGCCTCATAATTTCTTTAGAAGACATTATGTAGACATACGGTTGCCGTCAAGTCTTGATAGCTCTGGGGGGTGTCGGAGCCTGCAAATCGAGGGTTGCTCACGTGAAAGTGCGACACGCACGGAAACAAAAGCGGACCCGGCCTGTTACCGCTTAACCCGCGCAGGCATTCCTGGCCGGGCGTGCACCCGCATGGGAGCAGGATATGGATACAGCAACGCAGTGGGCTCTTCTTCTCGGCGCTCTGACGCTGGCGAGCTGGATCGCGGGCGGGCTGACGGCCGTCTTCGGAAATGTGGAACCCGGTCATCGGCAAAAGGCAGTGGGATATCTGATCTTCGGGCTCAACGCTGCCAGCCTCGTCTCGGCGGCTGCCATGGTTGCGATCCTGGTCATCCGATGAATGTCGATCAGCCGGGTGGCAGGTCGGAATTCGGGCCACACCCTGTTCTAGCGTCGGGCGGCGATCTGCTCGGTGGCGGAAGGTGCAGCCTGGTGCGGCCGGCGAAAGACGCAGACCTGGTTCCGGCCGGCTTCCTTGGCGCGGTAGAGAGCCATGTCGGCCTCGTGCTGGAGAGCGGCCAGCGAAATGTCGGTGTCGAGCGCCGATTTCAAGGCGACTCCGACGCTCAACGTGACCGAGGGGCCAACACCGGAGGACGGATTCGGAAGGGCAGCGGCTTCCACGCTCTCGCGTATTCGCGTGGCCACCGCGATGGCTTCGTCTTCGTCGACATCCGGAAGCACGATCAGGAATTCCTCGCCGCCATGGCGCGAGACCAGGTCGCGATCGGCGCGCACGCAGCTCTGGATGATGCCGGCAACCTTGACGAGGCAGCGGTCGCCCTCGCCATGGCCGAGCTTATCGTTCAGCGCCTTGAAGTGATCGATATCGCACATGAGCATGGCTGCGACGACGCCGGCTTCACCGTCGTTGCGCCACAGGCCCTCGAGCGTTTCCATCATCCAGCGGCGGTTGGCGATCCCCGTCAGCGGATCGGTTCTGGCCAGCCGCTCCAGTCGGGCGTTTGCATCGGCCAGTTCTGCAACCCGGCGCTGGTCCCTGCAGTCTAGCAGAAATGTCTTCTGCGCCAGGATGTTCATCGTGCGCCGGGCAACCACGGTGGCGATGATCCCGCAGGAAAAGAACAGGGTCGCGGCGGCGACGCTGCCGGCGTCCAGGATCGGGTTGTGCCATTGAAGGATGAAATAGAGACAAAGGGCATAACAGGCGATGGCAACCGTCCACGCCAGCGGCACGCTGAAGATCGTGATTGCGCTCGTCGCGACGAACAGCATGATGCTCAAATGCCGCTCGTAAAATTCACCGCCGGCAAAGACGCCGACAAGTGCCACCGATAGAAGAATAAGGCACATTCCCACAAGCAGCGATGCGCGCTGTACCACCGCCGCGCGCGGCTTGCTCCAGACGAGCGCTGTTAAAATCGCCGCCGGCGGCAAAAGGCAGGCGGGAGCGACCATCGACAGCACGACCTGTGGGGGAAGCAGAATAGCGTTCAGCGCCAGCGTCAGGATATCGACGAATGCCACCCATATCATCCAGGACCGGATGACCTTCGCGGTCTGCCGCCATGACTTTTCGTCATATCGGCGGCGCAGATCTCCCGTCAGGCGGATATCGCGGGTTCTGCCCGATAAAAGACGTTCGACCTCATCGGCCATCGCACCATTCAGTGGCCGCAACGAGAAGGACCCGGCGGCAGAACCTTCGGAGGACGTGCTTTTGGCATCATTCATCCTTGGATTATGTAGCCGCGATCGGAGGCTCGGCAAGGCGCACGCCCGGATGTCCTGATTCGTATGTTGATATTTTGTAAACAAGATTCCCTGCGTGATCTGGGCCAGATCGTCCCGATCATGCTACGAACCCTCGTCCGAGAGGGAACAGGATGAGACTCAAGCTGGTTGCAGTTGCGGTCGCGGCGCTGGCGCCCGTGGTCGCGATGCTCGCATACAACGAAGTCGCGCTCCGCCATCAGCGCAACGAAGAGGTGCGCGCGTCCGCAGCACAGGCTGCAAGGCAGGCGTCGTCGGAAGTCGAACGGATCGTGGAGGGCCTGCATGCCCTTCTGGTGTCGGTGTCCGCCATGCCTTCCGTCCGGCATCTCGACATCCAGGCGTGCAACGAGGCTCTCAAATCGGTTGCCGAAAGCATTCCGAACATCCGGACCATCTTCGTCGTCGGGCTCGACGGGCGGCCGGTCTGCGGGAGCATGGCTTTTCCGGACGGCGTGGTGTTCTCCGATCGCGATTACTTCAAGCAGACGCTCGAGACCAAAGACTTTTCCGTCGGCACCTATACGCAGAGCCGCCTTTCCGACCGCCCCGTCCTGCCGCTCGCAATGCCTTTGATGGAAGGCGAGAGCGTCAAGGCCCTCATCGTCAGCGGTATCAGGCTGGACTGGCTGCAAAACCGCATCACCGAGCGCGGCGTCGCTCCCGGTAACGCGGTGACGATCGCCGACGGCAAGGGAACCATCGTCGCGCGCGTTCCCCTTCCGGAACAGTTCGTCGGCACGGTCATACCCGACGAATACCAGCACCTGATCCACGCTGAACAGCCCGATGTGATCGAGGTGACGAGCCAGGACGGAACCGTGCGCATCCTCGGCTATCGCCCGATAGCGCTGCCGTCCAGCCCCCTCTATGTCAGCGCCGGCTTCTCGAAACCGGAAGCTTTCGCGCCGATCAACCGGGCGACGCTGATGAATACGCTCGCCATCATCGGCGGGGCACTTTTCGCCTTTCTGGCCGCGATCTTCATCGGCAACCGCTTCATTCTCGCGCCGATCTCCAGGATCGCGGAGGTGATGGAGAAGTGGCGCAATGGCCAGACGACGGCGCGCACCGGCATGACGGGGCCGGACGAACTGGACATCGTCGGCGCGACCTTCGACCGGCTGCTCGACGAACTCGATGAGCGGAGACGCCGGAACGAACAGGCGGAGGAGGAGCGAACCCTGCTCGTCCGCGAGATGGCGCACCGGGTCAAGAATGGCTTCGCTCTCGTTCAGGCGATCGCCCGGCAGACCTTTTCGCGCTCCAATCCGGAAAGCTACAACGCCTTTGCCGAAAGGCTCGCCGCACTTGCCGGCACATATGATCTCATCCTGTCACGGGAGGGGTCGGCCGCCCCCATCCGGGAAATCATCTCCGCCGCCTTGCGGGCGCACATCGCCTCGCAGGAACGCATTCGTCTCGATGGCCCCGACGTGATTCTTCCGGCCGATATCGCCCTGCCGCTTTCCCTCGTGCTCCACGAGTTGGCGACCAATGCAACGAAGTACGGAAGCCTTGGAAGCGAGCAGGGAACCGTCGCCATCGAATGGAAGCACGATGACGGCCGCGTCCTCCTTGTATGGACGGAAGCCGGCGGGCCGCCGGTTTTGACGCCGACAAAAAGAGGCTTCGGCTCCGTCCTCATAGAGCGGGCCTTTTCCTCCAAGGCGCAGGCGCAATCCAGATCGGATTACAGGTCCGAAGGGCTCGTCTTCGAAGTTGTCTTCTTAACCGGGGAACCCGCAGCGAAGACGGAAGTCGAAGTCCCGATAGGGACATAGTGCCTTCGAGCAGATATGCCGGAAGCATGGCCGGTTTGAAACCAGCCAGGATGCCCATGCGCCCGGCGACACTCCGGCTGGACATTCCTATCTTCCCGCTGCAGGGGGGCGTTGCAAATCGATGCGGCTCGTCACCACGGATTTGCCCGACGTCGGGTCCTGATCGACCGTTTGAAGCCGAAGCCTGTCCTGTCCGACTTTCTCGATCATCAACGTCGCGTTTCGGTCGCCATTGACCACGCGAGCCCAGGTCACTCGAAGATTGAGTGCGTCGCCCTGCCTGCTGCCGACCAGTTTGGAAGGCTGTCCCGATGGCCCGATGTAGTTGCCGGTGTATCGTTGTCCCAATGCCTTGACGTTGGCCGAGAACGCTCTTGTGAAAACCGCAAGGCCGCGGCATTTCCCGTTCATCGAGACTGCGGATTCACTCGCGTCTGATTTGAGCGTGCAGGAAACATTGAAGTTCGTGCCGCCGATCTTGGTGAGAACCATACCGGTCCCGCGCCAATCGCCCGCCAGGGATCGCAAGAATCCCGACTCCGACGCCTTTGCTGTGTGAGGCAGGCAGGACAGCGAGAATATAGCAGCGATCAGAACAGCACGCATGATAGCCTCCCCGTTTAAGCTACCAAACCGCTGAACGCTGCCGATTGTTCCGTAGAGATTCAGGCTCTAGCCGGCACCGCAGCCCAACAATCCGCCGCTGACGAGCGATCCGCAAGGCTGCGGCGTTGAGAATTGATATAGGCCCGCTGATGGTGCTCGGTCGCGCAATCAAAAACTCCCCGCCTCGAACCTTCGCGCAAGACGGAGAGAGGGATCGTTTTCGAGCCGGAATTCGGCTTTCATTGGCAGGCAGTCAGACCACCCGGATTTCGAATGGCGGCAAAACCGACGCCGTGTTTGGTGATCGCGTTTTAATGCCTGCCTCTGGTGCGCGTCGCCAGAACATTGCGGATCGAGAAGCTGGAATGAATCCGGAGGACGCCCGGTAGGGTCGACAGTATTTCCTTGTGGATGCGCTCGAATTCGCCCGGACTGGCGACCTCCACGCGCAGGAGATAGTCGGAACCGCCCGTCATCAGAAAACATTCCCGGATCTCGGGATGCCGGCGGACCGCCGCCTCGAAGCGATCGAGATGGTCCTCCGTCTGTCGCTCGAGCGTGATGTTGATGATCACGGCGATCATCTCGTCCGCATTGCCGGGGTCCACCAGCGCCGTATAGCCGCGGATCACCCTTGACTTTTCCATGATCTTTATGCGCCTGAGGCAGGCGGACGGCGACAGGCCGATCTCGGCGGCGAGCTTGGCATTGCTCATGCGCGCGTCGAGGCGCAGCAGTCTCAGGATATTGCGATCGATCGAGTCGAGAGCGGTCATGATAGATTATACCAAAAGTTCGCCGATTATGCGGATAATAAGCAAATAATGCGATAAGCAGCTGCTGAATGCTAGGCAATTTCGCGCATTGTTTCATAAACTTTCCTGAGATCGGGAGGGATGGACATGGATAGCGATATTTTGGTTTCCCGCACACGCACCACGACCGCAAAGGGAGCCACGGGCTATCTGACGATCGATCTTGCCGCGCTCGGCCGCAACTACCGCAAGCTCGTATCGATGCTGGCGCCGGTCCGCGCCGGAGCCGTCGTCAAGGCCGACGCCTACGGCCTCGGCGCCGAGCGGGTCGCGGCAACGCTCTACGGCGAAGGCTGCCGGCATTTCTTCGTCGCCCAGTTCGTCGAGGCGGTCAGGCTGCGGCCGACCCTTGCGCATGACGCCCAGATTTTTGTGCTGAACGGCTTGCAGCCGGGCAACGAGATCGCCTGCGCCGAGAGGGGCATCGTGCCGGTTCTCAACTCGCTGGCCCAGTGGCGGCAATGGTCGGCGACAGCGCGGATGCTGAAGCGATGCCTGCCTGCCGTGCTGCAATTCGACACCGGCATGTCGCGGCTCGGCTTTCCCCGGGAAGAACGAGCCGAACTGGCGGCAGCGCTTGGCGACGGCAGCAATGTCGAAATCCTGTTCATCATGAGCCATCTCGCTTCGGCCGACGATATGGAGAGCGACCAGAACGGCGAACAGTTGGCCGAGATGTCCCGCATTGCCGACGAATTTCCCGGCCTCGACATGTCCTTCGCCAATTCCGGCGGAGTCTTCCTCGGTGATGCCTATCATGGTGTGCTCGCCCGCCCCGGCATCGCGCTTTACGGCGGCGCGCCCAACAATGGTGAGGCGAACCCGATGGAGCCGGTCGTCAGCCTCGATGTCGCCGTGGTGCAGACCCGCACCGTGCCGGCAGGCACCAAGGTCGGCTATGGCGGCGCGCATGTCACCCAGCGGGAGATGCGTCTCGCCACCATCGCCGCCGGCTATGCCGACGGTCTGCCCCGGACGCTCAGCGACCGCGGCGCCGTCTATGTCAACGGCATCCGCCTGCCGATCGTCGGCCGGGTCTCGATGGACAGCGTGACCGTCGACGTGTCGGCACTGCCCGAAGGCACGCTGACGCTGGGCAGTCTGGTCGAAGTGCTTGGCCCGAACCAGACGCTCGAGGACATCGCCGGCGATGCCGGCACCATATCTTACGAAATCCTAACCGCTCTGGGCGATCGTTACGACAGGCAATATCGCTGAGAGCCCGGCGGCTCCATCATTTGGGAAGATCATGAAAGTCATTGTTCTGGGTGCCGGTATCGTCGGCGTCACATCCGCTTATCAGCTAGCCAAATCAGGCCATGAGGTCACGGTCGTCGATCGGCAGACAGGCCCGGCGCTGGAAACGAGCTTTGCCAATGCCGGCGAAGTTTCCTTCGGTTATTGCTCGCCATGGGCAGCGCCCGGCATTCCGGCGAAAGCGATGAAGTGGCTGTTCATGAAACATGCGCCCCTCATCCTGCGCCCGAAGCTCGACATGGCCATGCTCTCCTGGATGGCGAGGATGCTGTCGAACTGCACCTCCGAGCGCTACGCGATCAATAAGAGCCGCATGCTGCGCCTTGCCGATTACAGCCGCATCGCGTTGGCCGAACTTCGCGCCGAGACCGGCATCGCCTATGACGAACGCATGCAGGGAACGCTGCAGCTCTTCCGCACGCAGCAGCAGCTCGAGGCCTCGGCCAAGGACGTCAAGGCGCTGGCGGCGGACGGCATTCCCTATGAGGTGCTGAACCGGGACGGCTGCATCCGCTTTGAGCCGGCATTGAAGCACGTGCGCGACAAGATCGTCGGCGGCCTGCTGACGCCGAAGGACGAAACCGGCGACTGCTTCAAATTCACCAATGCGCTGGCCGCCAAAGCCGAGGCACTCGGCGTCCGCTTTGCCTATGACACGACGATCAAGGCGCTGGATGTCGAGGCCGGCCGCGTACGCGGCGTCATCACCGATCGCGAACGGATGAGTGCGGATGCGGTGGTGGTTGCGCTCGGCAGCTATTCGCCGCTGCTGCTCAAGCCCTTCGGCATCAAATTGCCGGTCTATCCGGTGAAGGGCTATTCGCTCACCATCCCGATCACCGACGCGACGCGCGCTCCGGAATCGACCGTCATGGATGAAACCTTCAAGATCGCAATCACCCGGCTCGGGGACCGCATCCGCGTCGGCGGCATGGCTGAAATCTCGGGCTATACCAACGATCTCGGGTTCGCCCGCCGCAGCACGCTGGAACATTCGGTCACCGATCTGTTCCCCGGCGGCGATGTTTCCAAGGCGTCCTTCTGGTCCGGCCTGCGCCCGATGACGCCGGATGGCACGCCGGTCATCGGCCCGACGAAGATCAGCGGTCTCTTTCTCAACACCGGCCACGGCACGCTCGGCTGGACGATGAGCACCGGTTCGGCGCGGCTGATCAGCGATCTGGTCGGCGGTCGCACGCCTGAGATCGACGCGCGGGATCTCGCCATCAATCGATATGGCTGAAACCCGTCAAACGGCGCAAAATGCAAAGAAATGATTGCGGCCATCGCTTATTATCGATGGGCTTTGTCTTCGAGGTCATGAATGTCCGGTCTTTCCCTTATGTCCGCCAATGGCAGCTCCCTCCACGATCCGGCGAGGCAGAGCCCGCCGTTTTGGGAGACGGCGTTCAGCGGCACGGATCCGGACGCACTCTCGGAAATATTGTCGACGCCGAACTCTCCGATCAAGGCTGAGGCGAAAGCCGACGCACCCATCGCCTATCGCTGCAATTTTGTCGCGACGGAAGAGCTGGCCATTGCCGACTGCGCCTACGAAGGCACAATCTCGATCCGGCGGGAGGCGCCCAGTGGCAAGGTCATCATATTCCTGCCGATGGAGGGGGACGCCCTCTTCGATGCGGGCAAGGAGCATATCCATTCCGTTCCCGGCCGCGGCGCCATTCTCGGGGCGGGCCGCGTCTCGGGTGCCCGCCTGCTCGGCCCGCGCCGTCATCTCGGCCTGTTCATCGATCAAGCGAGGATCAACAGGCACCTGACACAGATGTTCGAGCGAACGATTATTGGCGACACGGATTTTCGTCCCTCTATCGATCTGACGACCGGTCCAGGGCTCGTGTTGCAGCAACTCGCCGCGAACCTCCATTATGGACTCAGCGGCGACGGGCCGCTGCTGCAGTCGCCGCTGGCTCTGAACGCGCTCTGCGACGCGACGATCTATCTGCTTCTGGAGACCTGTCCCCATCGCTATTCGGAGGCGCTTGCGCTTCCCGCTCCGGCCCCGGCTCCTCGCCATGTGAAATGGGCGATCGAATTCATGCAGGAATATATCGCCGAGCCGATCTCGCTCAACGACATCGCGACCGCAGCCAAGGTCAGCGTCCGCACTTTGCAACAGGGTTTCCGGCAGTTCAGAGATACCACGCCGATGGCCTACCTGCATGAAATCCGGATGCTTGCCGCCCATCGCGATCTGCTCGAATCCGGCACGCGACAGGCCGTCGCCGACATCGCGCTCCGATGGGGATTTACCCATCTCGGGCGATTTTCAGCAGAATACCGGAAGCGTTTCGGTCAACTGCCGTCACAGGCCCTCAAGCGCTGATCGCCATACTTGCAGCCGGGCGGTTCCGTCGGCGATTCAAATCGCCGACGAGGGACACCGGATGCAGGTCTATACCACGCGCTTCAGTGCATCGCCGATCGTCGAGACGATCGTGTCGATCTGGCTCTTCTCGATGATGAGCGGCGGCGAGAGCGCGATGATGTCGCCGGTCACGCGGATCAGCAGGCCCTTGTTGAAGCAGTCGACGAAGACGTCGTAGGCCCGGGTTCCCGGCGCGCCGTTGCGAGGCGCCAATTCGACCGCGCCGACCAGGCCGAGATTACGGATGTCGACGACATTGGGGAGGCCTTTCAGCGACTGCAGGGCTTCCTGCCAGTGCTCGGCCAGATCGGCCGCGCGCGTCAGCAGTCCTTCTTCCTCGTAGATTTCGAGGGTTGCAAGCCCGGCGGCGCAGGCGACCGGGTGACCGGAATAGGTATAGCCGTGGAAGAGTTCGATCGCATTTTCCGGGCCGACCATCAGGCCGTCATAGACCTTGCGGCTGGCAAAGACCGCGCCCATCGGGATCGCGCCGTTGGTCAGCCCCTTTGCCGTGGTGACGAGATCCGGCACGACGCCGAAATAATCGACCGCGAAAGGCGTACCGAGACGGCCGAAGCCGGTGATGACCTCGTCGAAGATCAGCAGGATGCCGTGCTTGTCGGCGGTTGCACGCAGCTTTTCCAGATAGCCTTTCGGCGGCAGGACGACGCCCGCCGATCCCGACATCGGTTCGACGATGACGGCGGCAATGGTTTCGGCGCCGTGCAACTGCACCAGGCGCTCCAGATCGTCGGCCAGTTCCACGCCGTGGGCGGGAAGGCCCTTCGAAAAGGCATTGCGCTCGACGTCGAGCGTATGGCGCATATGGTCGGCCGGTATCTGCGGAAAGACCCGCCGGTTGTTGACGAGGCCGCCGACGGAAATGCCGCCGAAGCCGACGCCGTGATAACCCTTCTCGCGCCCGATGATGCGCGTGCGGGTGCCCTGGCCGATGGCACGCTGATAGGCGATGGCGATTTTCAGCGCCGTATCGACCGATTCCGAACCTGAGCCCGTGAAAAATACCCGGTCGAGCTTGCCGTCCGGGCCGCCCGGCGCGTTCGCGGCCAGCTTGGCGGCGAAGTCGAAGGCGATCGGATGGCCCATCTGGAAGGTCGGAGCATAGTCCATGGTAGAAAGCTGCCGTTCGACTGCCTGGGCGATCTTCTTGCGGCCATGGCCGGCATTGCAGCACCAGAGGCCGGCAGTGCCGTCCAGTACCTGGTTCCCGTCGACGTCGGTGTAATACATGCCCTCCGCTGCGGCCAGGAGGCGCGGCGTAGCCTTGAACTGCCGGTTCGCGGTGAACGGCATCCAGAAATTGTCGAGTATGGGCGCGTTCGGTTTGCTGATCTGGTCCATGCTGGCCTCCTATGGTTGGCGGTGAGAATGGCAATTTCTCCCAGTCAAACAAGTCCTTTTCTTCTGCGGTACAAGTCATTGAAACTGAACAGACGAGCGGATATGTTTTTCGATATTCTGGACAACATAAACGGACCGCATCATGTCAGTCGACATCGGCAGCCGCCTGCGTCATCTGCGCATCGCTCATAAGCTTTCCCAGCGTGAACTGGCCAAGCGCACCGGCGTGCCCAATTCAACGATTTCGCTGATCGAATCGAACGCCTCCAACCCTTCGGTCGGGGCCTTGAAGCGGATTCTGGACGGTATCCCGATCGGTCTGGCGGAGTTCTTCGCCTTTGAGCCCGAGCGTCCGAAGAAGGCTTTCTATGCGGCCGAAGAACTGGTGGAGATCGGCAAGGGCGCCATCTCCTACAGGCAGGTTGGAGAAAACCTGTTCGGGCGCAGCCTGCAAATGCTCAAGGAATGTTACCAGCCTGGCGCCGACACCGGTAAGATTCCGCTTGTTCACGAGGGGGAGGAGGGCGGGATCGTCCTCTCGGGAAGGCTTGAGGTGACCGTCGACGACGAGCGGCGTATCCTCGGGCCGGGGGATGCCTATTATTTCGAAAGCCGGCGGCCGCATCGGTTCCGCTGCGTCGGGCCGGTGCCCTGCGAAGTCATCAGCGCCTGCACGCCGCCGACGTTCTAGAGCATGATGCCGAAAAGTGTGAGCGGTTTTCGGACGACATCATGCTCTAACTCTTTAATTTAGCAGGTCACATCTATTCTGAATCGGATCTGCCGATGCATTCGAGAATTGCCGTGCGGCAAACCATGGCCTCTCTTTGCGCCGGAGATTGTTGACGCCAGGCCTTGTCGGCGATCCGGAACTCGATGTCCTTGTAAAAATAGGTCTTTGCTTTCCGTCTCAGGCGGCTCCTGTCCAAAGCCGCCGCCGTCACGACGAGATGGGCGGCAAGCCGCTTGAATTGCCAGGGTGGCGTATGCCGCTCCTTCTCGATCACTTCAAGATGGTAATAGGGATCGTGATCGGCGGGGTCGGGAACCTTGTAGATGGTGGCCCAACGAATGGTCCGTGGTGAGAGGGAGAGAATGACGGTGGAAACGGCCGGTGGTCTTGCCGCCTCGGCATGCGCCAGGACGCTTCCGCCGAGAAGGGCCGCGACGGCTGCAAGGGCGGCGCCGAGACCTGTTCGCATCCATGCCGATGCCATGCGCCTCAGCTCCTGCGGCCCTCGATGCGGGCAAGTACGCCGTCGAGGGCGGCGGTGAGTGCGGCAAGACCGCCCTGCTTGTCGAAGTCCGAAAGAACCTGCTCGTTCAGGCCGCCTTTGGTGGCGAATTCGCGGCTCAGCGCGCTGAACGGCTCGTTGCCGGGGTTGTTGGCTTTCTGCGCCAGGCTTGCAAACAGTGGGGCGATGTAGGCTTGGCCCTTTGCCCTTTCGAGGCCGCTTTTTTCCAGCCAGCCGGTGATCGACTCCATGACGCCGAAATAGGTCGACATGACAGCGCTTGCGGCCGCGAGGAGATCGTACTCCTTCCGCGACTGACATTGCACGGCTGTTCCGAGCGTGTCAAACAGCGCCGCGATGGCGGCATTGGCAGGATAGATGGCGGTAACGCCTTGCCGCTGTGCGACGAAGGGCAGGGGGATGGCCTGGACGAGATCGATATCGGCGCCGATCCAATCGAGTAGGGCTTGCCGCTCCGTCGCCGCGACGAGGCTGACGACCGTCTGGCCGGTCCTGAACGACAGCGCCCGCACGACTTCCTCGGCGATCTGCGGCCTTATCGCCAGGAACACCATGTCGCTGCGATCGACGACAGTCTGGTTGTCCCCGGCAATCCTGACCGAGGCGAACTCTTCTGCCAGCGTGGCGGCAATGTGCGCGCTCCGCGGTGAAGCGTGGACCTCGGAGGCGTAAGCCGGTGCGGCCAGAAGCCCGCGAACCATGGCTTCGGTGATGGCGCCGGTGCCGACGAATCCAATGCTATCGATCATCGCTGTTACTCCGCAGCCCGCAACGGCCCCAACGCGACATCCGTCGTGTAGTTCTCGCGCATGAAGTTGATGAAATTGTCTTGGAATTGGCGCGTATGGGCATGGGCGAGCTCATCGGCGAGCTCGACGTTCTTGTCCCTGATGGCATCGAGCATCAGCGTGTGCTCGTCGGTCAGCAGATAGCCCTCATGGGTCCGCTCCAGATATTCGAAATGCAGGTGGAGCATGCGCTGTCCCTGCGACAGCAATTTCTCGTAGAAGGAGGCGAGGTACTGATTTTTTCCGGCATGGGCGATCGCCATGTGGAATTCCTTGTTGGCCTCCGACATGGCGAGATGATTGCCGGTTTTAACCGCCGCTTCGAAGATCTTCAGCCGCTTGGCGATGGTCTTGAGGTCGGCCTCGGTCCGGAGCGCTGCGGCAAGCCGCGTATTCATTCGCTGCGCGATGTCGAGCGCCTCGACATATTTGGGAAAGGTCGCGACTTCGATCGGCGCGACGATCGTGCTGCGGTTGGAAAGCGTCACTACCAACTCGTCGGCGCCGAGCCGGATCAGCGCTTCACGCACTGGCGAGCGCGACATGTCGAAGCGTTCGGCAAGCGTCATCTCGTCGAGAAGCTGACCGGGCGGCAAAGCAAGCGACAAAATCTCGTTGCGGAGCGTTTCGTAAACGCTCTTCCAGCCGGTCCCGCGGATGCGTTTCACTTCCGATTCATCAGACACTTAAGTCCCTTTCTCCAGGCGCGGATCCCATTGGGCCAGAAAAACAGCGTGTCGGCAATGTAATTTTTCCGCTTGACTTTGTCGACACGCTGTTGACATGCTCTATCCAGTCGACACGCAGCCGACAAGAAAACAATAGAAACGGCCGGAGCCGACGAGTGGAACCGCGCGCTTTCGCGCACAGCAAAAGAGGAATGCCCAATGCTTTCTTTGATAACGTCCGCCTTGCGGGCGCTGCCCGTGCTCGCCCTGATGGCAGGTCTTTCCGCAACCGCCGCACACGCCCAGACCACTGACGGATATTGGCAGGGCGTGCAGAAGACAGGCACGTTGCGCTGCGGCGCGGCCGTTGCGCCGCCTTATGTCATGCGCGATCCGGCGACGGGCGAGTACACCGGCTTCTTCGCCGATCTCTGCAAGGAATTTGCCGACGTCCTCAAGGTGAAGCCTGAATTCGTCGATACCACCTGGGACAATATCGTTGCCGGTCTGCAGGCGGGCAAATGGGATCTGTCGCTGGCGCTCAACCGGACACCAACTCGCGCCATGGCCGTGCAGTTCTCGATCCCGGCGATGGAGTACCAGATCTCGCTCGCCTACAATAAAAACAATCCGAAGATTACCACCGGTGCCGCTTCGGTGGCCGATATTGACAAATCAGGCGTGACGCTCGCCGTCATGTCCGGCACGGCGCAGGACAAAGCCATTTCCGCTGCGGTGAAGAACGCCACGATCATGCGCCTTCCCGGCAATGACGAGACCCGGCTGGCGGTCACCTCGAAGCGCGCCGACATCCTGGTCGACGCCTCCGATACCAATCAGCTCTTCACCCAGTCGAACCCGGATTGGGCGGTTGCGCTCAACCCGACGCCGGCTCTTGCCAAGCAGGGTGTCGCTTTCGGTCTGCCACATCAGCTTTCGGCCGCCGATGTCGAAGTGGTCGATATTTTCCTCGAAGAGAAGGTCGCCACCGGTCACGTCGATGAGCTGATCCGCAAGGCGGTCGACGACGTGCTCAAGGGCGCAAAGTAACCTCGCCGGGCCGGTGCGGGGATCGCGCCGGCCCTTCCAGCTTCGATCATCGGAGATTGGCCATGACCACGTCCTTCAGCCTTCCCCTCGTGAAAATGCAGGCGCTCCACAAAAGCTATGGCAACGGAGCAATCCAGGTGCTGAAAGGCATCGACATTGAAATGACGCGCGGCGAACGCGTCGTCGTCATCGGTCCGAGCGGCGGCGGCAAGAGCACGCTACTCAGGGTGATGATGGGCCTGGAGCAGATCGACAGCGGCTCGGTCAGATTCGACGGCAAGGCCTATATTTCTTCCGATGGCGGTGCCAGGAAGACCCAGATCGACACCAATGTCCGCCGCTCGATCGGCATGGTCTTTCAGCACTACACGCTGTTTCCACATCTGAGCGTCATTCAGAACCTGATCCTCGCACCCTGCAAAGTGCGCGGAGAAAGCAAGTCGAAGGCGACCGCTCGCGCCCAGGCTCTGCTCGAGCGCTTCGGGCTCGGCGCCAAGGCCAATGCCTATCCGGCACAGCTTTCCGGCGGCCAGAAGCAGCGCGTCGCCGTCGCCCGCGCATTGATGCTCGATCCGAAGCTGATGCTGTTCGACGAGGTTACCTCGGCGCTCGATCCGGAACTCGTGAGCGAGGTGGAGCAGGTGATCCTGCAGCTCGCCGCCCAGGACATGCCGATGATGATCGTCACCCACGACATGTGGTTCGCCAAGAACATCGCCTCGCGCGTCATCTTCTGCGCCGGCGGCGTGGTCGTCGAGGACGGCCCGCCCGAGCAGGTGCTCGGCGCTCCGCGCGAGGAACGCACCAAGGAATTCATCGACCGCGTCTTCCACATCAAACAGTAGGAGGCACAGATGAACTACACGTTCGATTTCAACGCCGTCTCCATCGCTCCGCTGCTGCAGGGGCTGTGGGTTTCGCTGCAGCTGACAGCGGCTGCGAACGCCCTCGGCATCGTCCTGGGCTTCGGACTGGCGCTGCTGATCATGAGCCCGATCAAGATCGTGCGGCTGCCGTTCATGCTGTTCGTCGAATTCTTCCGCTGCACGCCGGCGATCGTCCAGATCGTCTGGATATTCTACTGCGTGCCGATGCTGTTCGACGTCTTCCTCGACCCGATGACGATGGGCATCATGGCCCTCGGGCTCAATCTGATGGCGTTCAATGCCGAGGCCTACCGGGCATCCATCCAGGCGGTGCCGCGCGAGCAGCTCGATGCCGGCATCGCGCTCGGTCTCAATCCGCTGCAGCGGGTGCTCTACATCGTCTTCCCGACGGCGTTCCGTGCCTCGATCCCGGTGCTTTTGACCAACGGCATCGTCATTTTCCAGCAGAGCGCGCTGGTCGCGATCGTGGCGATCCAGGACCTGATGTACCAGGGCAAGACTCTGGCGACGGAGACCTATCGCCCGATCGAGACCTTCACGGTCGTGGCACTCATCTATTTCGCCGTGTCCTTCCCGATAACCCAGATCGTCGGCCTGCTCGAACGCCGCCGCCAGATCCTCGTCAGCTAGGAGGCCAGCATGATGACGCTCGACTTCTCGATCCTGCCGCGCTTCGAGCACGCACTGCTGCTCGGTCTCTGGATGACGATCAAACTGACGGTCATCTGCATCGTGCTTGGATGCTCTCTCGGCTTCCTCGTCGGCCTTGCCCGCGCATCCGGCAATCTGGCGCTTCGAGCGGTCTCCGGCGCCTATGTCGAATTCTTCCGCGGTACGCCGGTCCTGATCCAGCTTTTCTGGATATTCTTCTGCCTGCCGCTCATCCTCGGCGTCGAGCTTTCGAACCTGGCCTCCGGCGTCATCGCGCTGACACTTTATATGGGCGCAATCACCAGCGAGACCTTCCGCGCCAGCCTCAAATCCATCGGCCGCGAGCAGTTGGATGCCTGCGTCGCACTCGGCCTGCCGCGCAGCGCCCAGGTCGTCAACGTCGTGCTGCCGCAGGCGGTGCTGCGGGCCATCCCGACGCTGCTGTCGAACTGCGTCAGCCTCTTCAAGGAGAGCGCGCTCGTTTCCGCCGTCGGCATGGCGGACCTGATGTTCGTCGGCCAGAACATCTCGAACAACACGGCCCGCCCGGTCGAAGTGCTGACGGTCGTCGCGCTGATCTACTTCGCCATTGCCTTCCCACTGACGCGGGCGGTTTCCCTCATCGAGGGACGCATCCTCAAGAAGCTCGCAATCTGAAAACGTCATTCCCAGGACAGGAGAATCCCATGAAACTTTCCGGCGTCATGCCCGCCCTCATCACACCCTTCGACGCGAGCAACAAGATTGACTTCAAGGCGTTCGAAAAGCTTCTGACACATCTGCGTGAGGCAGGCGTCACCGGCTGGGTTCCGAATGGGTCCACAGGTGAATATTTCAGCCAATCCAGGGAAGAGCGCCGTGACGTGCTGCAGTTCGTCAAGGAGTTTGCCAGGCCGGGCGAAATTCTGATCGCCGGCACCAATGCGCCGGCGACCCGCGAGGTGGTCGAGCAGACGGCGATGACACGCGACATCGGCTATGACACGGTCCTGCTGGCGCCGCCATTCTATACCCGTCCGACGCAGGCGGAGCTCATCAAGCACTACGAAGCCGTGCTCGGTGCCGTCGATGTGAACCTCGTGCTCTATTCCTATCCGGCCAAGGATGGTTCGGACATCAGCTTCGAGCTGATGGATCATTTTGCCGATAATCCGCGGGTGATCGGCATCAAAGAAAGCTCGGGCGTTTTGCAGCGCGCCATCGACATCGCCAGCCGCTATGAGGGCAAGCTCCAGCTCGTCAGCGGCTCGGACGATATCGCGCTCGATTTCATGTTCTGGGGCGCGGAAAGCTGGATCTGCGGTCCGTCCAACTGCATGGCCAAGGCGTGCTGCGATCTCGACCGAACCTACAAGGCGGGAGATCTCAGCAAAGCCCGCGAGATGATGAAGACCCTCTATCGGGCGATGAACATCCTGGAGAGCGGCAAGTTCGTGCAGAAGATCAAATATGGCTGCGAGCTGCAGGGCTTGTCCGTGGGGACGTGCCGCGCGCCGCTCGGCGAGCTGACCTCGGAGGAAAAGGCCGAGTTCAGGGCGGCGATGGAGCCGATCCTCAACTGGTAGCAGGAACAGGCCGGGGCGGCCGAACCGCCCCGGGATCTCTGAATTTACGAGGTTCGCCGTGTCATCCATCGTGATCGTCGGCGCTGGCATTATCGGCGCCACCATCGCCTATGAACTCCAGCGCCGGGGAAACGACGTCACCCTGATCGACAGGGCTGCCCCCGGCATGGGCGCCTCCTACGGCAATATGGCGAGCATCGCCGTCACCGAATTCATGCCGGCTTCGCGTCCCGGCATCTGGGCGCAGATGCCGAAATGGCTGCTCGACCCGGAGGGGCCGGTGCGCATCCGGCCCGCCTATCTGCCGAAACTGGTGCCGTGGTTCCTGAGGTTCCTCGCCGCCAGCCGCCCCTCAAAATTGAGGGAGCTGGAAGCGGCCGGCGCCGTGCTCTGCGGCCGCGTCTATGAAGACCTTGACGTGCTGCTCAAGGAGACCGGTCTTGCGCATATGCTGACGGCCGAGGGCTGCCTCAGCCTCTATACTGACGACGCCGAATTCAGGGCGGATCGCGAACATATCGATATTCTGGAGCGTTTCGGCTTCCGGCACGAAATCCTCGGCGGCAACGCCATCCGGGATCTCGAGCCGGCCTTGACCGCTAGGATTGGCAAGGCGGTACTCTTTCCCGACAATCGGTCGATCACCGATCCGTACAAACTCGTCGCCGCCCTCATCGAAAAATTCCAGGCGCTCGGCGGCCGGATCGTCGAGGCCGACGTCGCAGGCTTCGAGCAAAGCGAGGCCGGCGTCTCGGCTCTGCGTCTGGCGGACGGGCGCACCCTTGCGGCGGAGAAGGTGGTGCTCGCGGCCGGTGCCTTCACCGCCCGACTTTCCGCGCTGCTGCGTGAACATATCCCGCTCGAAACCGAGCGCGGCTACCACACGCAGATCATGGAGCCCGGCATTTCGATGCGCCATTCGATCATCTGGCCGGCGCGCGCCTTCATGGTGACGCCGACGGCGGGCGGCATCCGCGTCGGCGGCACGGTCGAAATGGCCGGCCTCGACGCCCCGCCGGATTACCGGCGCGCAAAGATCCTGGTGAAGCGGGCACAGGAAGCATTGCCGGAGCTGAAGGCCGAAGGGGTGACGGAGTGGATGGGGCATCGCCCGGCACTGCCCGATACCGTGCCGGTCATGGGACTGTCCGCCAAGCACCGCAACGTTTGGTACGCGACCGGCCATGGGCATCTCGGCCTGACCTATGCCGCCACGACCGGCCGGTTGATGGCCGATCTCGTTACGGGCGTTGAACCGCCCGTGGACATGAAACCCTATCGCGTCGACCGCTTCTGAGCGCGGCGCCGACGCAAGGCAAAAGGGAGTGAACATGCGAAGCGAACTCTACATTGATGGACAGTGGGTGAAGCCGGTCAAGGGCGGCGTCTGCACGGTGACGAACCCGGCAACGGAAGAGGTGATCCAGACGATCGGCGCCGCAACGGCCGAGGATGTCGACCTTGCCGTCAAGGCAGCGCGCCGGGCCTTCGACAAGGACGGCTGGCCGAAGTTGACGGGCGCCCAGCGCGCCCGATATCTCCGGGCCATCGCAGATGGCATCCGCGCCCGCCAGGCCGAGATCGCCCGCCTCGAGGTCCTCGACAACGGCAAGCCGTTCCCCGAGGCCGATTGGGACGTAGCCGACGCCGCCGGCTGCTTCGATTTCTACGCGGGTCTCGCCGAACAGCTCGACAACAATCCCGAGGAGACGATCGCGCTTCCCGATCAGCGCTTTACCTCCAAGGCGGTACGCGAGCCGCTCGGTGTCGCCGGCGCGATTATCCCCTGGAACTATCCGCTGCTGATGGCGGCATGGAAAGTCGCCCCGGCACTGGCCGCCGGCTGCACGGTGGTGCTGAAGCCCGCCGAGCTGACATCGCTGACGGCGCTTGAACTGGCGGTGGTTGCCGACAAAGCTGGGCTGCCGCCCGGCGTGCTCAATATCTTGACCGGCGCCGGGTCGGTCGCCGGCCAGGCGATCATCGATCACAAGCAGGTCGACAAGCTCGCCTTTACCGGCTCGGGGCCGGTCGGCTCGAAGATCATGGCGGCGGCCGCCCGCGACATCAAGCGGGTCAGCCTCGAACTCGGCGGCAAGTCGCCCTTCGTCGTCTTCGAGGACGCCGATATCGACAAGGCTGTCGAATGGATCATGTTCGGCATTTTCTGGAACCAGGGTCAGGTCTGCTCGGCAACGTCGCGGGTCCTCGTGCAGGACACCATCTACGAGCGGCTGCTCGCACGACTGATCGAGGAGACGAAGAAGATCAAGATCGGCAACGGTCTCGACGAGGGCGTTCTCCTTGGGCCGCTGGTTTCCAAGCGCCAGCACGAGCAGGTTGTTGCCGCGATCGAAGCGGCGCGGCAGGCCGGTGCGACGGTCGCCTGCGGTGGAGCCCGCCCGGAAGGATTCGACAAGGGCTATTATCTCCAGCCGACCGTTCTGACCGATGTTCCGCTCGACAGCGCCGCCTGGGTGGAGGAGATCTTCGGGCCTGTCGTCTGCATCCGGCCGTTCAGGACCGAGGAAGAGGCGATCGAGCTCGCCAATGATTCCCGTTTCGGCCTCGCCGCCGCTGTCATGTCGAAGGACGACATCAGGGCCGAGCGCGTTGCCGCCGCCTTCCGCGCCGGCATCGTCTGGATCAATTGCTCGCAGCCGACCTTCACCGAGGCGCCCTGGGGCGGCTACAAGGAATCCGGCATCGGCCGCGAACTTGGCCGCTGGGGCCTCGACAACTATCTCGAGACCAAGCAGATCACCCGCTTCGTCGGCGAGGATCCCTGGGGCTGGTACATCAAGCCGGAGGCGGCCGAATGAACTGGAACCGCAGCCTCGACCTGCTGCAGGTCCACTGCCAGGGCGAGATCGGCAAGGTTATCGTCGCAGGCGCGCCCGAAATACCGGGCGCGACCATGCTCGACAAGATGAACCACATCAACACGGTGGACGACAGCCTGCGCCGCTTTGTCACCTTCGAGCCGCGCGCCAACGTTGCCATGTCGGTGAACCTGCTGGTCGAGCCGACCCGCGCCGACGCCGATGCCGGCTTCATCGTGTTGCAGGCCGACCGCGCCCACCCGATGTCCGGCAGCAACTGCATCTGCGTCGTCACCGCACTGCTCGAAAGCGGCCGGGTGCCGATGTCGGAGCCGGAGACGGGGGTGCGGCTGGACACGCCCGCCGGCCTGATCGTCGCGCGCGCCACCTGCCGCGACGGCCGCTGCCTTTCGGTCAGCCTCGACAATGTGCCGAGTTTTGCCGAGGCGCTCGACAGTGAGGTGGAGACGCCGAAATGGGGCCGCATCAAGGTCGATGTCGCCTTCGGCGGCGTCTATTACGCGCTTGTTGATGTCGACCAGCTCGGCCTCGATATCGCTCCGGCCAATGCCCGGCTGCTGGCAGAGGCCGGCATCGAGCTCAAGTCGCTCCTTGCCGGGCAGGTCTCTGTCGCCCATCCCGTTTTAACCGGCGTCAACGAGATCGCCTATGTGATGTTCCGCGGGCACGAGGCTGACGGGGCGGTCAGGACCTGCACGACGCTGCAGCCCGGCCGCGTCGACCGCTCGCCCTGCGGAACCGGCAGCTCGGCCAATCTGGCGACGCTCTATGCCCGTGGCGAAGTCTCGGTCGGAGACTTGAGAACGTCCCGGTCGATCATCGGCGGCGAGTTTCTGGCGGAGGCGATCGGCGAAACCGAGGTGGGCGGCCGCCGCGCCGTGTTGCCGAGAATAACCGGCCGCGCCTATGTCTATGGCCGCGAGCAGCTGCGTATGTCCGACGACGATCCCTTCGCCGCGGGCTTTGCGCTCTCTGATACATGGGGGCCGCAGGTCGGCCTGCTCGGATAGGAGCCCGCAATGTCTTACCTTCAACCTCTGGCCGGCCAGACTGTCCTCGTCACCGGGGCATCCGGCGGAATCGGCGCAGCCATCGTCGAGCGCCTTTCGGCCGAAGGCGCGCGACCGGTCATCCATTACGGCCGCGACAGGCAACGTGCGGAAGCCCTGCTCTGCAAGCTTGGCGGAAACGGCCTGATCGTTCAGGCCGACCTCTCCCGTCCGGACGGCGCCTTCGCGCTTTGGGGCGATGCGCTTTCGGCGGCGGGGCGGATCCATGCCGTCGTCAACAATGCCGGGGTCCGCAACGAGATTTCGATCGATGCCGATCCGGCCGATTGGCGGGCAGCCTGGCAGAAAGAGTTTCAGGTGAATTTCTTTGCCGCGGCCGATCTCTGCAAAGAGGCGCTCGTGCATTTCAAGCAGCATGACGGCGGGCGGATCGTCAATATGGCCAGCCGCGCCGGTCAGCGCGGGTACGCCGCCGACGCCATGCCTTATGGGGCGACGAAGGCGGCGCTCACCAATCTCACAAAGTCGATCGCGAGGAGCTTCGGTCGCGACGGAGTGGTCGCCGTCTCCGTCGCGCCGGGATGGGTGCGCACCGATATGGCCGAGGATTTCGTGGCAAGGCACGGCAAGGAGGCGGCGGTTGGCGATATTCCGATCGGCGCGATGGCCGAGCCGGGCGAGATCGCCGAGCTGGTCGCCTTCCTGCTTCGTCCGTCGCAGGCATCGGTCAACGGCGCGACATTCGACGTCAATGGCGGCAGCTACATCAGATAGGAGAACGGGATGAAGAGATTTCATGGCAAGGTCGCGGTCGTGACCGGTGGCGGCGGTGGCATCGGCTCCGCCATATCGAAGAGGTTGGCCGAGGAAGGCGCGCTGGTGGTGGTGACCGATGCCAACGCCCAGGCCGCAGGCGAAGTCGCGTCGCTCATCGAGGCGGCGGGCGGATCGGCGACCGCCATTGCGACCGACATCTCCCGCAAGCCGGAATGTGTGGAACTTATCGAAAAAGCCTTTGCGATCAAGGGGCGGCTGGATGTGCTGGTCAACAATGCCGGCATCAACCGGCGCGGCAATCTGCTGGCGCTCTCGGATGAAGACTGGCAGCTGAGTTTCGCGGTCAATCTGGATTCGATGTTCCATCTCTGCCGCGCGGCCCTGCCGCATATGATCGCCGCCGGTGGCGGCGCGATCATCAACACGGCCTCGCAATGGGGGCTTTACCCCGCGCCGAACCATATCGCGTACAACACCACGAAGGCGGCCGTTGCCGCCTTCACCCAGAACCTCGCCCGCGACTATGCGCCGGACAAGGTGCGCGTCAACGCCGTGTGCCCCGGCGAAATTCGTACGCCGATGCTCGAAGCCGGCGTCAAGCGCTCCGGCCGGACGATCGCCGAACTCGACAGGCTCGTTCCCTACGGCCGCATCGGCCGTCCGGAAGAGGTCGCGGCCCTCGTCGCGTTCCTCGCCTCTGACGAGGCCGCATTCATGTGCGGCTCTTTGGTGGAGATCACCGGCGCGCAGGCCGTATCATAGCGCCCCGGACGACTATGTCGAACTTCGGACGACGAGCCGGCCCGGCAGCGTCACAGTCTCCGGTTCGACGGCGCCCTTAATCATGCTGACGACAGCCCGCACCATCTCTTCCCTGGGTTGTTCGTAGGTTGTCAGTCCGTATCCGTATGATCCGCCGAGTTCGTAATTGTCGAAGCCGACGATAGCGATGTCCTCGGGAATCTTCAGTCCGAAGTTTCCGCGAATCTCGTCCATTGCTCCCAGTGCGAGAATGTCGTTTTCGCACATCAGGACATCCACCCGCATTTTCGCCGGCGTGCTCGCGAGATATGCCCGGACGGACGCCGCACCCGCGTCCGCACTGTACCTGTCTGCGGAAAGAAGTGAGATGTTTTGGATGCTGTGCTGGGCCCAGAACTCGAGGTAATGCTGACGTCGCCTCAGCGCCGTCGAGAGAGCGGCGGCCCCACTCATGAAACCGGGTCGCCGATAGCCTCGTTCATAAAGGTGACGGACGATGTCCCGAAGCGCCAGTTCGGCGTCGCATACCACGGCTGGGACGCCGTCGATCTGGCTGTCTCGAGCCAGAACGAACATGGGAGGCATTCCATGGCCGAGCTGCAGGTCGGTCAGCGTCTCATCGCGGAACGCGGTACCGAAGAGAATGATGGCGTCGACCTGACGCTGGTCGGCATGGAGCAGCGCGTTCACATGGTCGAAGTGATTGTTGATGTTGATGAGCATCGCAACCAGCCCAGCCGCCTGTAGCTGCTCCGTCAAGGTTTCGAGGAAAGGGAGTTTTTGCGGGTTGGCAAAATCGTCGACGAACACCGCCACCTGGCGCGTCGAGTTGGTCGCGAGACTGCGCGCCAAAAGGTTCGGCGTGTAGTTGAGCGCGGCTGCCATCTCCAGCACCTTCCGCTTACTCTCCTCGGTGATGGACGCGCCGGGTGTGAAGGCCCTGATGACCGTCCACTTCGATACTCCTGCGGCCTCCGCCACCTGTTTTGCCGTTGCCCGCTTGCGCATTACGCCTCCCGAAGAAAATAGAATAAACATTCCATTTTCTGATTCCGGTGAAATGAATGCTTGCTTTTAGCTTATTCCTGCATATGATGCACCTGCTTTGCACCCGGTAGCAAGCGTTTTGCACCCGGTAGTATTCGTTTTGTCCGTTCCTGTGGAGGGGACGGTTGGAGGAGGAAAGGAACTTCAGTCGATCTCCGAGGAGCTTGGCGGAACGATTTGACGCTCTCGTCAAAAAAGCGAATTCGGTCCAGCACCTGCGTGCCGGACCACGGACACTCATACCCATGATCAGGGAAGAACCCGCAATGAGCAATTCCATCTCATCCCCCTTTCCATTGGCGGCTTGCGCCGAAATGCTCTGGCGCGATCGGCCCATCGAATGGCGTGCCTCACGGCTCAAGGAACTGGGTTTCGGCGTCGGTCTCTGGAACTGGCCGGAACATGACATTCGCAAGCTGGAGGCGACCGGCGCCACTTTCACCATCATGAACGGCTATCTCACTGGCCGGCTCACCGACGACGAGGGCGCGGATGAACTTCTGAGGACGGCGCGCCAAACTGCTGAGATCGGCAAGCGCCTCGGCGTTCAGCGGCTGAACCTTCACGGCACCGGTCTTGGCGACCGCGGCCTTCCTGTTCAGCCGATAGAGGTCGTTACGGGGGCGATGTGGATGAAGGCGCGCGACACGTTGCGCAGGATCGTCGACTTGGCGGAGGATGAGAATGTCGTCTTCACTCTCGAGAATTTGAACCTGCCGGTCGACCACCCAGGTGTGCCGTTCGGGCGCGCGGAGGACACGATGGCGCTCGTTTCCAGCATCGACCATCCCCGTCTTCGCCTGAACCTTGATCTCTATCACGCCCAGATCGGCGAAGGGAACCTGATCGAGCTGTGCCGCAGGTGCTTGCCATGGATTGGCGAGATCCAGGTCGCCGACGTGCCGGGACGCTGCGAACCCGGCACGGGCGAGGTCAACTGGAAAGGGGTCGCCAAAGCGCTGACGACGATGGGCTACGCCGGTCCCGTCGGCTTGGAAGCCTGGGCTGCCGGCGATTCCGACGCCGCGCTCGAAGCCTTCCGCTCAGCATTCACCCTCTGACGTTTCAATCCTACAGGACCCGAACCATGCCCAAGATCAAGTCCGTCAACGTCGGCCTTATCGGCGCCGGCCGCATCGGCTCCTTCCATGGCCAATCCATCGCCCGCCGGCTGGTGGACGCGGAACTTGTCGCCATCGCAGATCCGGCGCCGGGCACCGCAGCGAAGCTCGCAGAGACGCTCGGTGTGGACGCCGCATATGCTGAGGTATCAGAACTCCTTGCCCATCCGGGGCTCGATGCGGTGGTTATCGCCACCCCCGCGCGGTTCCATACAAATGTGCTGGTGCAGGCTGCCGAAGCCGGCAAGGCGATCTTCTGCGAGAAGCCGATGGCCCTGACCCTTGAAGATGCGGACCGGGCGATTGCCGCGGCCCATTCGGCCGGCGTGCCGCTCCAGGTCGGGTTCAACCGGCGCTGGGACCAAGCCTTTGCCGAGGGTCGCGCCGCCATCGACGCCGGCAAGATCGGCGCCCCGCAGCTCATCCGCTCCCTGACGCGCGATCCAGGCCCCTTCGGCGCAGATCCCGACCGCATCCCACAGTGGACCATTTTCTACGAGACGCTCATTCACGACTTCGACACCCTGCTTTGGCTCAATGCCAGCGCCAAGCCGGTCGAGGTTTTCGCGATGGCCGACGCGCTCCTCCGCCCGGATGCAAAGGAGAAGGGCTTCATCGACACCGCAGTGGTCAACATCCGCTTCGACAACGGCTCGGTCGCCGTCGCGGAGGCGAACTTCTCGGCACTTTACGGTTATGACATTCGCGGCGAGGTGTTCGGATCCGGAGGTATGGTCACCATGGGCGACGTCCGGCGGTCGAGTATGACCCTCTTCGACAAGGACGGTGTCTCGAACGATACGTGGCGACGGGACACCGATCACTTCGTCCAGGGGTACACCGCCCAGCTCGCCGCGTTCGTCGACGCCGTGCGCAATGGCGAATTCAAGGATGCTCCGACAGGCATGGATGCGCGCAACGCGTTGATGATCGCGCTCGCCAGCATCGAGTCCGTTTCGAAGAATCGGCCCGTGCTTTTGTCATGAAAGCCGGGATGCGCCGCCGAGCCGGCGCATCCCGCCTCAACAAGGAGCCGACACCATGAGCGCCGAGCGGACATTGCAGAAGCCGAACAGCGTCGCCGAACTGAAGGGCATGATTACGGCAGCCGGGTTGCGACTTCCCGAGCAGCAGGAGCGCGTGGCGCGCAAGATGCTGACACGGCCCGATATCGTCGCCTTCGGAACGATAAGTTCCGTGGCGGGCGAATGCGTGGTGTCCCCTTCCACGGTGGTCCGCGTCGCCAATGCGTTGGGCTTCGACACCTTCAGGGAGCTGAAGTGTTTCTTTCAACAGCATCTGAGATCGATCTCCGGCGCTCCCCGTCCAACCATTTCCAAGACAAGGGCGTCTGCCGCAACGCATTGACGCGCCACAGGGGTTCGCATGAATTCTCTCGATTTCCTGCCCGAAGATGTGCGGCATGCAGTGGCGCTGGCTTCAAGCGTGGCACTCCGGCGAATTGGCGGAACGCCGCGTCGATGACGAAATGGCCGCTGTCGCGGCATGCCGACCTTCTCCATGCGATGGACTGCAAGGTAATGATCTACGGCGAGGTCGCCGTGATGACGCCCGGATCGCCTCTCGACGCGCCCATGTCCCAGCGCCTGATCATGCCGGCAGGCGAAGCAGCGGCCTATGCTTCGCACTTGACCGAATTCTCGAAGCGTCTGGCGGATGAATACGTTCTCCAGCTGGCCTATCATCATCACCTTTGGTGATGCAGACTTTCGACGAGATCTCCCGCCTGTTCGACACGATGGGTCGCAAGGTCGGGCTGCTCCTCGATACCGGCTGTGCCGCGAGGGCGGGATTCGACTACCACGACTGGGCTTTCGGTCAGCAGAAATAGCGGTCGAAAGGGCCGCCCCATCCGCTCGCACGGTAATTCTCGGTGAACGCAAAACCGGCGGCTGGATCCAGAGATTACGGGAGCGCAAGCCGCGGCGTGAAAAAGCTGATCGATCTTGAGGAATGAGATCGTCTACGATATCCCAAGCAGGATCTTCGTCCCGGAAACAAGGAGCTTGGGGAATGCCTTTCAACACCGCTCAGGTGACAAATCTCGGGAAGGCCCCCACAGCCTCGGATGTCATCCTGAAGTTCATCCGCGATTCCATTGCGGATGGATCGCTGGATGAAGGCGAGCCGATCCGTCAGGACGATGTCGCCAGGCTGTTCAACGTCAGCAAGATCCCCGTGCGGGAAGCGCTCAAGCGGCTGGAGGCGGAAGGTCTGGTGGAGTTCCACCGCAACAAGGGCGCGATCGTCACGAGCGTTTCGGAGCCTGAGATTGTCCAGATCTTCGAGGTGCGCGCGATCTTGGAATCGAACGCCATCAAACTCTCGATCCCTCATATGACGGAAGAGACCTTTGAAAAGGCGCTTGGCTATTGCGACGCCTTCGCAGGGGAAACCGATGTCGCCCGGTGGTCGGAATTGAATTGGCGATTCCACAGCCGCCTTTACGAGGACGCGCAACGACCTTTCCTGGTCAACACAATCCGTTCCGTCCACGACCGGCTGGAACGCTATCTCCGGGTGCAGTTGACCCTGTCGCATGGCAAGCAGACGGCGGATCGCGAACATCGCCAGATCCTCGAAGCGTGCCGAGCGCGCGATGAGGAAAAGGCGGCAGGTCTGCTCTACGCCCACATCATGAGCGCCTGCCAATCGCTTCTCGAACATCTTCCGGAAAAGAAGCCCCGTTGAGCGTCATCCCATCGATCGCGGGAAAAGTCAGGTGCCGGCGATCTTTACGACAGCCTCGAAGACGGCGCGCGGCACTTTCAGGCTTTCCGTCGCCGGCCTTGGATATTCGATGCCGCTGACGCCGGGCATGAACACGCCGTGTTGCTGAAGGCGGTCGGCCTGGCGGCGCGCGCGCTCGACAAGGCCATCGTCGGTGCACCCCGGCATCATCGCCACGACGGTCAATCCCACGGCAGGGCTGTCGCTTCCCTCTCTGAACGACGGCGTGTCCAATGACCACGGGCCGCCGGAGAGGCCGGCCGACAGCATTTCCACCATCAGCGCCACATTGGCGCCCTTGCGTCCGCCGAAAGGAAGCAGCGCTCCGCCAAGCGCTCTTGCCGCATCCTGGGTGTCGTTACCGGCTTCGTCGACGGCCCATCCGGCCGGGATGGCGCGTCCCTCGGCTGCGGCGGCGATGATATTGACATAGGCGGTGGCGCTGGAAGCCTGGTCGATGGTGAGCGGCAGCGATCCTTCTCCCAGCGGAAAGCCGAAGGCCATCGGGTTCGTGCTGTAAACGGCTGGGCCGCCGGCTTTGGCGACCACCATGGCATTGGCGTTGGTCGCGGCGATGCCGACGATTCCTTCGCCGGCAAGCCTGCGAACATAGTAGCCCAGTTCTCCCGCGGTATAGCTGTTCTTCTGCGTAAACACGGCGACCCCGAAATTGCGCGTGACCGCGACGAGTTCGTCGAAGACGCGATCGAAACCGAGCTGGGCGATGCCGCGATCGGCATCCGCGACGAAGAAGGCGGGATAAGGACGCGTGCAGCTTGGTTCAGCGCCGCCGTTGATGCGGCCCTCGCGAAAGCTGTTGAGGTAATCCACCATGTGCGGAAACCCGAGTGTCGCAGGTCCGTAGAGTGCGGCGGACAAGGTAGCGTCTACGAGGGATCGGGCGGTGGCTTCCGTTGCGCCGGCTGCCAGGCAGGCCCGTATTGCCAGGGCCTCGGCTTCCGCCAGATTGAGCACGACCTCATCAGACATCTGAAATCTCCGTTCTCGTGTTTCCTTGATCGCCGATGCTTTGAAGACATCCGGCGCGGCCCGGTTCTCGGCCGGTCGGTGTTCCGGCCCATTGAGTTCCTTAGCAACAGTCGCGAGACGCCGAAAGGAATAATGTACATTAGTGTCAACAAGCATGACGTTGGTGATTAACAGGTTCGCGGCTTCGGATAAAAGATATCGTATACGATATTACAAAGAGATGGCCGAGCTGCGGGCCGCTGTCTGACGAAGACGGCAATTTCGCAACGATGGAGAACAAGTGGGATTCAAAAGAACGATCCACGCGGTCGATACGCACGCAGGCACGCCGATGCGCGTGATCACGGGCGGCATTCCGCATATTCCCGGCAATTCCGTCTATGAGAAGATGAAATGGCTGGAGAGCAACGACGATCAGCTGCGCAAGTTGATGCTGCGCGAGCCGCGCGGCTATCACGCCCATTGCTGCAACATCATCGTGCCGCCCTGTCACCCGGAAGCCGATGCCGGCTATATCATCCTCGAGCAAATCGAATATCCGATGATGTCCGGCGGCAATACCATCTCGGTGGTGACGGTGCTTTTGGAAATGGGCATGCTGCCGATGAAGGAGCCCGTCACCGAGCTGGTGCTCGAGGCGCCCGCCGGCCTGATCCGCGTCACGGCGGAATGCAGCAACGGCAAGGCCAAGAACGTGACCTTCAAGAACGTCCCCGCATTTGCCGCCCATCTCGATGCAGTCATCGATGTGCCGCATCTCGGAAAGGTCACCGTCGATGTCGGCTGGGGCGGCATGTTCTATGTCATCGCCGATGTCAGGCAGTTCAAAGGCCTTGAGCTGATCCCCGCACATGGGCGGGAGATCGCGCGCGTTTCCGCGATGATCCGCCAGGCGGCCATCGAACAGTTGCCGGTTGCCCATCCGCATTACCCCGGCGTCGGCATTACGATCTCACAGCTGTCGGGACCGACGGACGATCCGAACGCCGACTGGAAAAATACGGTGACGATGGCGACGGGTGGTCTGTCCTGGGACGATCCCGCTACCTGGACGGGAGCGCTCGATCGCTGCCCCTGCGGCACCGGCACCTGCGCGAAGATGGCGGTTCTGCATGCGAAGAGCGAATTGCCGCTCAACCAGGATTTCCGGCACCAGGGCATTCTGGGCAATATCTATACAGGCAGGCTGGTCGAAGAGGCCCGGATCGGCGACAAATCCGCCGTTGTCCCGACGCTGACCGGCACCAGCTGGATCTCCGGCCTGAATACCCTCGTTCTCGACAATGACGATCCCTTCACGGAAGGGTTCACCCCAGGCGATATCTGGGCCTGAACATCGGCGCGCGGCGGCATCGTCTGGTGACGTCTTTCGTTTCGGATTTCGGATGTTTACAAGGCTGAGGCAGCTCAAAACATTCGACCGGAGGAAAGGAATCGATCGTGAATCTCATGCGTCGCGCGCTGTTAGGGACATTTTGGGCCCTGATCGGCTGGAGGCCGGCATCTGCCAAGGAAGCCGGCTCGGATTCCGGCAAGCAAACGATGCAGGCCGAGGCATCGTCGGTGACGCCTCGGCATGTCCTGTGTTTTCTCGGGCGGGACCCCGACCTGAGCCGCCTGTCCGATGCGGCATCGCAGGCAATCCGTGACTTCGCCACCGGTTTCAGCATCGACGAGGATTATTCGCAGGCCGAGCCTGATGATCGCATGAGCCGGTCATTCGACGTCTGCTGGGATCGGGTCGAACCCGATGCCTGGGATCCGGCGGATGAGAAAGCCGTCGCCGATCATCGATCGGTGCTCTACATCCTTGGGCCGAGCATGAAGCAGGCGGAAACGGTGACGGTTTCGATGCTGGCGCTCCGCCTCGTCGAACGGTTGATCGGCGCGGGAGCGGTTGCCGTGAAGGGTGAAAGCGCCGGGATCGCCCATGGGCTCGATCGATGGAGAGAACTGATCCGGCAGGGAGCCGAGGCGCAGAAATCCGCCGACAGGCTCACCGAGCAGCGGATCGGCCGGCTGGCCTTTGCGAAGCGGCCGCTCTCTGCGCGGGGGTATCTCGAAAGCGTCGGCTTCCATCTTGTCGGGCTGCCGGATGTCTATGTGCCTGACACAGAAGGCAGCGAACGGCAGATTGTCGCCATCATGGATGCAGCCGCCGACGAGATCGCCGAGCAGGGGCTCGAATCGACGCTGAAGGCGCGCCGGGCAAGCCTCTCCTTCAATTCCACTTATGAAGTGGACGAATACAAGTTCAATCCATACGGCATCGTCAGGCTCGGCGGCTGAGAGGCGCAACATCGTGCGGACACCGTTTCAATCGGTCTGCAGCTCCAATGTCTTGGCAAGCTCTTCGTAGTGGCGGGCGGATCCGGGGTTCTTCTCGGCGACATATTGGGCGCTGACCTGCCGCGCCGCCTCGGCCGCGATACGGAAGGCATTGATCCTGTCCTGCGGATCGGACTCCGCTTGCCCGCCGATGTCGTCGCCGCTGAAACTGCCGGCCCTAAATCCGTCAGCCAGATCGACGACGCCGATTTCTGGGACCCCTTCCTTCATCCGGCCGAAAAAGGCGGGGCCGGCCCGCTCGCCGTCCCGGCGGCGCAGCATCCCCTCGCCTGATGCCTTCCCGTTGATGCAGGCGCCGATCCAGAACGTCGGGCCGCTGGTCAAGGAGGCTGGTGCGATGAATTTGCAGTGGCTGCCCGGATCTTGCGACCACTGCCGATCTCCCGCTGCCGCACCGACAGGGCCATGCAAACAGAGTGCGGCCACCAGAGCGATCGCCACCGTAACCGGCAACCGCCCAATGTTGCCGCTAACCCTTTCTGATGTCATTTCATGATCCTTGACGCTCTCATCGGCCGCAGCAATGCACCATTGTCGGCCCGGCGACAACCGGTCCGAGCGTATGCCGCATTGGTTGGCGATCCGGCGGGCGTTCTTCGGCTTACTTGTAAGTGATCGTGTCACTCACGCGCGGACGATTGAAGAAATATCGGTCGAAGCTGTAGCCGTTCTGTCCAGTGAAGTTTGAGAAAAACGCGGAGACCGGTGTCGTCAACGTATATTGAACCCGGGTCAGCACGATCTGCACGCCAGTTTCCTGGATATTGGAGGGGATTGTGACCGCGCTCGCCGTGCCGGAGTTCACCGCCGAGGTGTTGAGGGCGGCGGACCAGTTGACGGTCGCGCTGCCGCTCGCGCTGACATCGTTGACCGCGACAGTGATCGTCAGTTCGGTGGTGTCATAGGGCTGCAGGATGAAGCTGGCGCCCGAAAGAAGCTTGGCGACGTCGGACTTCGTCCAGGAACTCTGCTGGGCAATCATATCGCCTGTGGAAGAGGCGATTTCGTCTATCTTGCGGCTGACCGTCAGCGCATGGCCGAGATCGGCGGTGCCGAACAACAGCATCACCAGGATCGGCAGCACGAGCGCGAATTCGACGCCCGAAGCAGCCGACCGGTCGCGCACAAAATAACGGATGCCGGACCGCGCGAACCGGAAAAGGGACAGGCTTCGTTTCATCGTCATGTCAGAATGGCTCGTTGCGGAACAGAGCGGAAGATCCAAGGAGATAACGGCCGTCGGAAAGCTTGGCGCTCGACAGGTTGAAGAAACTGACGACGGCCGTCCATGGCATGAACGCCTGAACCAGGATGTAGTCGCTGCCGTTGCCGATATCATAAGTCTCGGTGACCGTGAGATTACCGCTGTCGTCGATCGGATCGGTGTGGGCTGCGGACGACATGTCGGAAAGCACGTTCACGTTGACGACGAGACCGCTGGAGCAGTCGAACGACAGAAGCATGTCGTCGCATATCTTGGCCTTGAAACCGGCCAGTGTAATCTTCGAGGACGCCACCTCGCCGGTGCGGATCATTCGGGAGATCTTGTGCACCGAAGCATCAAGCGCGGAATTGACGAAAAACATCAGCGATACTTCGATAATGCCGAAGAGGATGATGAAGAGCGGCAGGGCCAGGATCGCAAATTCGATCGCAGCAGCCCCCTTCCGGTCGCCGATCAGGCGGCGCAGCGGTGCGAACCGGTTTCCGCGCCTCATTGGGTCAGCCGCACGGAAGAGAGATATTGCGTGAAGAGCGTCGACAGGCCTGCCGTGATCTCGGTGGACGACGAGGCTGACAGGAACAGGCTCTTGGACGACGCGCAGTCAGCCAGTGCATAGGGGATGTAATCCCGCCTCGTGATGCTGGTCGACACGCCGCTGTCCATGGTGCCGCCCCAGGTATTCTTCCAGTTGGCGCTCGCCATGGTCGAGCCGACAGTTGCATTGTAACCCCAGTCCGAGCTGATCGGCAGGTATTCGGTGTAGAGCACTGCCATGGTATTGGATTGATTCTTGAGATAGCCGCACCAATCGGGATTGAGCGGCGCGACCTTATTCCAGTATGCTCCGGATATAGCCTTCCCGCTCTTCCACACCACGCTGTCGGTCACCCATTCGCGCTTTGACTGGACGCCATCCGTCAACAGCAAAACCAGCTTGAGCGGCGTCCCCGAAGTGGTCCCGTCCCCCCCGGTGCCGACTTTCTGCTTGAGCGTCGCCAGCGAGACGTCGAAATAGGTGGCGGCCGTGGAGGTCGCGCTGGTGAGGCCATAACTTTTGTCCGCGAGACGGGTGCGCGCCGTGTCCGTGCTCAATGTCGGGGCGAGAACTTCCGTCAGCGTATCGCCGAGGCTATACAATCCGACCTTGATCCGTTCATGATTGCTGTCGGACGTATCGATGAGGGAGAGCACGTCCTTGACGGCGTCGCCGGCGACATCGGCGCGCAGTTTTATGTTCTTCGCTGTGCTGTATTCATAGTTGTTGGCGTATGTTTTCTTGCCGACGGTGTGCGCATCACCCGTGTGGCAGGCGAACTGACAGCCAATGCCGGAATACATCGTCGACTGACCTGAGGTCGTTGCAGCCAGAAGCATCGACGGAGACGTGTCGATGACAATATAGACGTTGAGATAGGACGTCGCCGGGCCCTTGACGGCGCTTCCTACGCTGACGGGTACTGTATCGATATTGGCAATCTTCATGAACGTCGTCGGCACGGTGCCGCTTGCAGTCGCCGTGATGTTGTGATTGGTCGTATCGATGTCGATTTCGCCAAGCGTGTAGCTGTTGTCCACCTGCGCATGGAACCAGTCGGAGACCTTTGCCTTGAGGGCGTCGGTATCCGCGGTATTGTTGATCTGCTTGACGGCCGCGATCAGAGCGGCATCAAGGTCACTCTGCATTTTCTGCCGGACATTATAGCTGCGAATATAGTCAAAGCTCGCGCCGACCGCGACGAGCATCGGCACCAGGCTGAGGGCAACGATGATCGCAACGTTGCCGGTTCGGTCTCTTCTAAGATCGCGAAGTGTGTGGAAGCATCGACCTAATGAAAATGAAAGAGCTGACTTCAAAAAACCACCGTCGCACTGAACATGAAAAAATACTAATGCGAGATGTATCCCGGAAGCTTAAGCCTTTGTTAAAACTTGCAAGTTCCGGCGCAAAATGAATTGCCCGCGCGTCGTTTGCTGCGTGTATCGGACATGTCTGCGAATTATGGATATTCGCGCAACGGCACCTCATCGTCTTTCACAGGAATGACGTTGGTGAGCCGATGGTAAGGGACATGCTCGTGTCCTCTTTTCAGTCGAACATTGGCAAGGATAAATCCGGTTCTTCTAGAGGTGATGGGCGATGAATTTTAGAAGCGGCGCCTCGGTCGCCGGCCAGGGCAGGGGTTGGCCGGCGGTGGCCATCGACCGGGCCTGCAGATAGGCGAGGTCGGAAGTCCGCAGGGTATTGACGCCCATGCCTTCATTGACCGGGTGGCGGAGCGTGTCGACATCCTGATCGGTGAGCAGTACGGCGAGCTCTTCGCGGCGCTCGGTCGGCAGCACGGCGGCGATCGTGTCGAGCTCCTCGGCGCGGCGATCGACGGAGGCGACGTCACTGCGGACGTCCCCGGGCGTCATGGTTGTCGTCGTGGATTGACGTGAGATCACGCAATCGGGGCTTCTGCCTCAGAAAGGTTCTGCGCGTTCTCGCCTGAGACGAGCGCATCGCTGCGCCAAAACCAAGTCAGCATCGCGACCGGCCGTCCGTCTCGGCACACATACACTCGTCCTGGCGAAGGGCCAATTCGATCAATTCCTCCAGGCGTTCGGCGGCTTCCTCGACATCGGCGAATATCACCATCACTGGCGATCTCCCTACCAGATCCGTTCGTGCAGCACCGCATCGAAGGCGATGTCGAGCGACGCGAATGAGCAATGTTCCAGCCGCGTCTGGGCGGCGAGAATGCGGTCCCAGGGGTCGCGGTGATCCCAATCAAAACTTGCCGCCAGTTCGGCGTGGAGATCGGTGACGGCAAGCGTCTGCAAGCCACTGGCCGCGACGGCAGCGCGTAGTTCCTGCGGCTTCAAGTCGAGCTTCTTCAGGCGCATCTTGTTGTCGAGTTCGTAGAAGGAGACGGCGCTGACGAGGACGGTGTTGGCCTTGTCCTCAATCAGCGATCGGGCCGTCGTCGAAAGTCGTTCACTGCCGATCGTCCACCAGTAGACGGCGTGGCTGTCGAGTAGAACCTTCATGCCTTGGGCACACGGTCGGATGGATCACCCTGCCAGACGCCGACATCGTTATTCCAGTCGCCGGCGTCGATTGCTGCCTGCTCAGCATCGACCTCGTCGAACAGGTCGTCGGGCAGGCCGCGCTGGCGCAGCAAGCCGAAGGGGCGCTTGCCGCCATCGGCCGGGCCGATGCGGGCATAGATCTCACTGCCCCGCATGATGATGATTTCTTCGCCCTGGTTGGCGCGCTCGAGCACCTCGGCGAAATTTTTCCGCGCTTCGCTGATCTTGTAGGTGGTCTGGGGCATCGTGCGATCCGATTTTGCCTCTCGAACTGCACGATAGCACCGCAAACCCGCGCGTACAATCCATCTGTACGTTTCACGTCCGATAAGCGATACTTATCGATGGCTAGGCGCGGCCTATGGCATCATATCCAGTGGCGAACCGTAAGGCCGTGATAGATTTCCTTTAGCAAATCATTTACCGTGATTTCAATGGCTTACGATCTCGCGAAAATCAGCATGACAGCCCTCATGCAACCGGCTTTTGACGCCGGTCTCGCTCTGACGCGTCTCGACGAGCGCATTGCTCGCTCGCCGGTCGGTGCGGGCTTCCTCGAACGGTCGCAGTTCACCGACGCCTGCGCCTCGCTGTGGATCGACGGCGAACTCGTCCATCTTGAAGACCTTGTCCTCCACGACGCCACCCGCGACATCCGCACCCCGACCCACGAACTGACCATCGCCCGCGACGTGTTGCGCACCCGCCGGCGGATCGCCGGCCAACTGCCTGGCTGGGCTCTGTCCGCCGACGGTTTGCGGGCGCTGCGCCAGACGTCGGAGGTCGCGGCGGTCGGCGCGGACGAGGTGGGGACGACCGGGGTCATTCGGGCCGCGGCCTCGATCGGTGCGGAAGGAGAGGGGGACGATGGTGATGACGCGGACGATCTCCCCGGCGTCGACTTTGCCGCCATCGATGCGACGCTGACTCGATCGTCGGCCGCAATCGAGGACGCAACACGTCCCGGCGGCCGGGCGACGGCTAGCCGTCCGGAAAAAGATCCGCTGGTTTATGATCTCGACTGGGACGAGGACGAACGCCTCGGCGAATGGCGCAGCGCGCTACGGCAGACCGAAGACCTACCGGCGATGCTGCAGGCCATCGTGGCTCTCGATGCCTGGAACGAGCTGTCCGTCCTTCAGCACGCCCCGTGGCTCGGCCGGCTGCTCGCTGCATCGATCCTGCGAGAAGCTGGCATCACCACCGGCGCTCACCTCGCCGCGATCAATCTCGGCCTCAAAACCATCCCCGTCGATCGGCGCCGGCATCGCGACCGCGAAACTCGGCTGCTGGCCATCGCCCAAGGGTTTTTGGCCGCCGCGGAGATCGGCTTGAAAGAGCATGACCGGCTGACACTGGCGAAAATAATGATGGACCGAAAGCTGGACGGGCGCCGGACGTCTTCGAAACTGCCGGAACTGGTCGAGCTGGTCATGGCGAAACCGCTCGTGTCGGCCGGGATGGTGGCCAAGACGCTCGATGTGACGCCGCAGGCGGCGCGGCGGATTGTTTTGGATCTGGGCTTGAGGGAGATGACCGGGAGGGGGAGGTTTCGGGCATGGGGTGTCGTGTAGCCAGTAAAGAGGTCTGCGGCCTCTCCGCGGCTCTCTCGGTGTTTGAGAGACACATCAGGCGGTAACGGCTGTTTCAAACCGTCGAATGAAATTATCGGCGATTTTTGGGGCGTGGACGAGGACGCCGATCTCTCTGTATGGCGCGGCTTCCGAAGGATCGGCAGAAAGCCAATTCAGGCTCGAAACCGCCAAACTATCATCATCCCATCCCAAGACCTTGGCATGGATCCGCGGCTTGTGGACCGGTTTGACCTCCAGCCCCGCCTTCGCGAATGTTCTGACGAGGTCAGCACCTGCTTCTCCTGATAGCGGTCCTGTCGTCCTACCGTAGAAGAACGAGGCTTCTATATCCCGCGCCTGCACGGCGGCAAGAGCCGGAAGCAAGGTCATCGATTTTGCGGTGATGCCAATGCGGTGACTGAGCGCAAAAATCCGCCTGACCGCGCTGTCGCGTGCTTCAAGGACAAGTTTCGCGTGATCGGATCCGTATAGTAGCCGCATCGGCACCGTACGGCCTTTAGGGCTGGGTGTCCTCGTCACCCTTTTTCCAAGGATTGCAAGCTCAACGGCGAGATCGTTCCACACGCCCGGTCTTCCCTGAGCGAGGCCGGCAAGTTTTCGGATCAACTGGCCGATGAGAAGCGGTTCGCGGAGTCTGAGCGATGTTTCGAAGCTCGTATAATCGGAAGCAAGCCAGTTGCACGAGCCGATCAACGCGTTCCAACCCTTGGCGGAATCGGCGAACACAACCTTGGCATGTGAGTTGGTCGAAAACGGGTGGATGACGATTGCGCCGGTTCTTCCAGCGGAGTCCACGGATGCCTGCATCCTCGCGGCGGCGATCTGAGATGAGCGCGTCGAAGATCCCAGGTCGTCTTGGCCCCAGAGTACGTCGACTTTGACGCCTCGCTCGGCGGCGCGCAACAGCAGTGGCAGAACAATAGCGGCGCGCTCGTCGCTTATAAAGGTAGAATGGATAATGATACGTTCGGAGGCGCCGCTGATGATCCGCTCGAACGACCGCCAGTGCTCTTCCCCATCTATGATAATATCTGAAGGATCGTAGGCGGCGGCGACTGTTGTCGGTGGATCGTCCGGCGCATCACTTACCGCGATTTGCGGTCCCGTCTTCTCGGACGCCGTTGGGCTTTTACCCAGGACGTTGAAAGCGGCATGGAGGATTTGATGACGCAAGAGCGTCGGCGCTCGGGCTGGAAGTCCTTCCACCATGCCATCCCGCACCGTGACCACGGCGTACCGCTCGGCCAGTTTCTCCGAGCCACGATCCACGCCAACGATCAGTTCATCTTCGCCTTCGATCGCCGTAAATACATCCCCCATATCTTCAAATTCGTGGGCCGATGACGCTTCGAGATGAGCTACAGGACTTTCGTCTGTATGCGTGGGCAGTTGGTTTTTGTGCCGAAGCTCAAGCTCTCGTCCCCGATAGACGCTACCGGTTATTTGCTCGACGGCAAACGCCCTCCACCGTGGTTCCGTTACAGTTGCAGACGGCAACTGGTCATGATGAACCCGCGATGAGCCCGTCGGCGTGATCTGGAACAGGGAGCCCTTGGAGGTTGCGACAATTTCCACCCATCCTGCCCGCATCAAGCGGATGAACGCCTCGACGACTACGCGTCGGGGAAGGCTTGAACGCTCGGCGAGATCTGCAGCGGAAGCTGCACCTCTGGAGACTGCGTCGAGCAGGAGATGTTCGATAACGCTCCATCGGCGACCGCGCTCGATGATGAAGCGTCTGCTGCCCCTTAGCACCGGAAAAGTTACCTGCACCGTTGTCATCACTTCATCCCCTTCAAGGCGGCCCATTCGACCTGTGCTGCGTGCCCGGCCGCCTTTTCGGCTTCAAAGGCGGAGAGGAATTCAGACAGAAAGCCGATATCCTGATCCTGGAGATGATCTGCCGCCGAGACGACATGTTTGTAAAATGATAAACTGCCGACAATGATCATCCGCCACTTGGCCCGGCTCAAGATGACATTCATTCGCCGATTGTCCCGCAGGAAGCCGAGCGCGCGGGCAGGCGTCGTATGGTGGTTGTTTCGCACCATCGAAACAACCACCACATCCGCTTCGCCACCCTGGAATGAGTCGACTGTCCCGCAGAAACCAGCATCGCCGACGGCAGGTTCGAAGCTCGACAGGTTTTTCAAAGCGGCAGTCCGGTTCTGATCGATCAGTCGTTCGATACGGCGGACCTGCTGCCAGTAAGGAGACAGGACGGCGAGCGACGGTTTCTTTTCGGCGTCTGGAGCGTGAAGGTGCTTGAGGACCTGCACCACCGCAGCGGCTTCGTTGGGGTTTGACCAGGGCGGCGCCCGTTCACCCCCGCGTCCGCCGGGTCCTTCTTCCTGGGCATAGGGCATATTGACGAAGACAAGCCGGGTGCATTCGGTACTGCTCGTTAAGGCGGCGGGCAATGCGAGGGCCGATGTCCCGCTTTTTCTGACGCGACAGCTCGCGCTCGACAAAGGTCTCAAACAAGGTCAGCAGGGAGAGGGCTTCCGCGCATGTCCTGCCGAAATCGTCACCCGCCTTCGAAACCTCGTCGAAAGTTTCGTCGAGCCCAGGGTCTTTTAGATATCGCGACACGAGGCCTTCCGCGAGCTTGACCACATCTTGTACCTCGGTCGTCGACGACAGGAGTTTCGCCATTTTGTCGACATCGAAGGGTGGCAATTGCTTGTGGTCCCCGATCATCAGGCGTCTGTGCGACAGAAGGAGCGGGGAAAGCAACTCGCCGCCCGTAGCCTTGCCCGCCTCTTCCACGATCGTCCAATCGAACAAACCTTGTTCCTCGATCAAGCGCTCCACCGCAGCGGAATTCGTGGTTGCAAAAACGAGGTTGGCTGCCCGGAGGATCATGCCTTCAAAGGCGCGAAGCTCGGCCGCAATGCGCCGGCCGGCAACATCCCCGGCAGAGAGGTTTGAGGCGGATGCAGTCTTTGCGCTCGCGAGTGAATAGACTCTTGCTGCAAGGCGGGGCGCGGCCTCTTCGATGATCGAACTCGCAGATAAATCCTGAAGGAGCTTATCCGCCTGGACGTCGATTTCGAGATCGCCCGCGGCGTCGTCGTCGTCGGCGGCGCGCGCCCTCACCATCAAGGGCTCGCTATCGTCGTCAGACGTTTTGAAGACGGCTTGCACCTCTTTCATCAGATGGTCGATCGCTGAGTTGCTTTGAGCAGACAAAAGCACGCGCGCTGTCGGGTCTTCCTGTATTCGACGCGTTACAAGGTCGCCAACGAGATAGGTCTTGCCCACCCCCGGCGGTCCCTGAAGAAGAAAAAGGGGGATCGTTGACAGGATCTCCCGAAGGGCATTTTGCTTCGATTGGTCAAGTTTCTTAAATGCATCGTCGGCTTCGTCGAGGGGATCCTGACTGTCTTCTATTTTCAGACGTGGATCGACGAACATCCGCAGCAGTTCGCCGTGGTTCTTCAGCGCCGTCAGTGCTTTTAGACGTCGCTTGAATTGTGCGATCCTGCCCGACATGTCGGACGGAACGAGGAAGCCAAAAGAGCGCGTCTGTGGCAGGGACTGACCTTCGAACTTCATGCATTCGACATCGTTCAGCTCCTCAAAATCCAGGAAACGCCACGCCGTGGTTGTCGGCGACCGGTCACCCAGTGTTCCCGGTTCGGAGAAAATCCAGCCACCCTCGTCGCGTGGCGTTTCGGAACTCAACAGCTTTCGCAGCCGGATTGCAGGCGCCTCCAAGCCGAGGTGCACGGAAAGGTCGGCTCGATCTCTGTCATTACGCGAGACAACATGCATTACCTTCTGGTCAATGCTGTCTCCGCTTCCTTTCGAAACGACTTCGATAGGGAATATGTCGGCGGCGGCGTAAGCCATTTCCAATATCAGCAGCAGAGCGAACGCCTGATGCATCCGGGCCATGTCGGACTTGTTTGCAGTCTGGGCTGCGGTCCGACCGAGGAAATCATCCCAGTGCTGGACCTTGCCGCGTCTGCGCGGAAACGATTGTGCAGCGTCTCCGGTCTTGACGAGATCTAGCGACGTTGAGGCGATCAACGTCTCCCCGATGACTTGGTGTTTGGCGGGCGGATCGAAGTCCACTCTTTCCGTGAAAGCGAACTCCCACGTCGGGGCATCTGGCGAATTTGGTCGGCGGTAAGGGGTCAGCCTGTATGTCAGACGTTGGCCGAGCAAGACATATTTCGGTGTTCCTCCTTCGCGAAGGGCGATGAGCTGGACCTGCTCGCCGAGATCGTCACGCATGAACCGCAATTGTTGCAGGTCGTCGACAATTTCGATTTCGTTTTGTGAAGCTTTTCTGATCGCTTCGGAAAGGGCACTTCCTGTCCCCAGCCTTACGGCGAGGCAAAGTGCTGCTTCTTTCCCAGCCACCTCGGCGGCGATATCGTCGATAATCGACTGGAGACGGGTACTAATATACTCACCATCAAGCCTCTCGACATGTTCAAGTCCGAGCATTGCCCGCAACAATCTTACCTCTGAGGCGGGAGCATGATCTGCGACGCGCGAGGCGACGATTTTGAGATCGTTGAGCGGGGCAAGCGGAATATCTAGGATTATAGCGGCAAGATGGGCGAGGTCACGCCAATCACGAGCGAAGGAAAAAGTCTTCTCCTCGCGGGGTGCTTTCACCTTTTTCCCATCATTGGTGTCGATCGCGACGATGCGCATCGACCACTCGAAACCAGTCAAGCGGAAGTCTGGTTCTTCGCCCAATGCGGTGACGACAGACCAAGGATCGATATTGCGGTGAATGCTGCCTTGGGAATGTAGCAGTTCGACCCCATGCACGAGCCGTAGAAGGTTCGCCCAAAGCAGTCGCCTGGATCTCGGCTGCCTGGCCTGGGCCAAGAGAGATGACTTGCGGCTAGCGCTCAACAAAACCTCGAGCGGAGTTCCCTGGCCAGGGTCAAGGACAAGATAGAATCCGTCTTTGTCCTTGCCGCTTCCGACCATTGGCACAAGCAGCTCGTCGGCACGGGGGACCGCGGAGAGACGTTGGAGCTGTCGAATTTCGCTTCGCCAGATGACCTCTAAATCCTGGTCATCGGCTCCCTTTGTGCGCGGCCAGGTTTTAACAAGGACTTCTCTGGAGTCCCTTGTTCGCGAAGCATCGATCCCGGCGCGTCCCAATTTTCGATCCGGGCGAAGGAGATATTTATCATCGAGGGTATATTCGGAAAGATACCCAGCTTTCGATTTGCGACTTGACATCCTCACCCCCAACATGGGCGTCACAATACAACGTCAGCGCGTTGTCTCAAGTAGTAAGCAACTTCGTTCACTGACTTTTTCTGCGCAGCTCTGAACCACTTTTGGGCAAGCTAACTTGAAGGGCCCGTTGATCTTAGCGGTCTACTTTGACAAGATAGCTTGCCGGGCTGCAAACTCCGACGGCCGGATGTGGTAACGAGCAAAGTTTCCTTCATGAAGCGCCGTAAGCTCCGCTTCAGCGATCTCGACGAAACGCTTGGGTCAATCGGATCTGCTCGACCCGAGCCCCACCCGGTGATCCGATCAGGTGCAACTTTGATTGCGCCTAGCGTGATTCACGTCGCCATTCGGGGCGTTTGCGGAATCCATTTCCGCTCAAGCCGCTCCCGAGCCAGTCTCGCTTCTAGGCTAAGGTCTTTCCGCTCAATGCTTTCATTGTAGATGTAGCACGTGTCCCCCCAGAATCCCGCAACCGCTCCTACGAAAGTTTCGAGGCGTTGAACAGGAACATCCATCATTGCAACTGTGCAATAGATCGTAGAAGCTGGCTCTTCTGACTGCACTTGCGGCACGTAGCCCCAAAAATCCGGACATTGCTCAACAAGCCTACCTGCCGATTTACCATCGCCGTGGCGCGCGGCGTTTCCCAAATGCTGAAGGATGTCGAGTATCATAAAGTTGGGAAAGTCGCGAAGCTCGATACCTCTTAGTTTTGCGAAATACTTCTGCAATCCTTCCCAATCCGCCCGCTCGATCCTGACTTGGAGATCCTCTGCCGGATACAGCTCCCTGGCGCAACCGGCGATGTATCCTCTCAGTTGGCGTTCCCAGATCGATTGGATCGCGAGTGAAAAAGCTAGTTTCGTCTCGCGGATGACGTCCTGCATGTCCGGTTTCGCAAAAGCGGCCCAGGCGCCGCCGCGTTGCTCCAACTCTTCTGTTTTGCGGTCAAGGGTGTCTAGAGCCGGAATGATGACATCATCAAAATATGTCTGAATGGTTCTGGCATGCCGGTATGTTTGAACGTCGGCATAGCAGTTCCGCCAGCGAAATGGCTCCATGGTTCAGCCTTTTGTTTTTGTCCCTGCGGGTGTGGCGGCTCGCGTCTTCTTCGGCTTCAATCTCGTCGAGCCCGGCCTTGAAAGGTCGAGAACAACGACGTCAATGCGCCGCTGCAGTTCCTCCGACATCTTCGAGAGGATGCTGGCTTTAAGCTCGGCCGCAGTTGAAATCGTCGGATCGACCAAGCCTGCGACCTTTTCGCCATTCCCATACCAGAGAACGAGGTAAATGCCTTGGCGCGCAGCGTCAGGATGGATTGCGTATCGTTCGTCCAGTTGCGCGGAAGCGGCAGTGAACAGCTCGTTGTTCCATTGGCCCTTCACCTCGATGACCAGCAGACGACCGACGCCTTCTATCAAGGCAGAGGCGGTGATATCGCAGCGATTGGCTCCGGCCATATGACGCTCGATAACGACGGAAAGCCCCAGTGCTGTCATCCGACCCTGCAGGCGGTCGACGATCCGATTTCGAGCTGTGTTCTCGTCGACGCGCTTGCCGCCGGGATAGAAGGTGTCGAGGGGATCGGTTTCTGAGCCGTGAAGCCATTTCTGGATCTCGGCAAGCTCTTGCACCATTAGGGCACGCATGTCCTCGACGGAGGCTACACCATTTTCGTTGAGAAGATTGTTGATCTCGGCCGGGGAGGGCGCCCGAAAATCCTGGAGCGCTAGTTCGCGACCCGCCTCCGCGCGCATCGTCAGAAGCACATCGCGGAAATCGGAAAAGCGTCCATCGGCAAGCATCCGATCAAGCACGGCAGAACGCCTGTCCGGAACGTCATTCGCAAGCTGGTAGGCACACTCAGTGAGGAACCGATAGGCCGTTTCGTCCTCGGGATCGTTCGAGCCCCAGCCGCTCGGAAGAGGCACCTTTGGCCAGACGTCGACATAGGCGTCCAAAATACGGTACAGCGTCTCCGAGGTGACTGGCGGACGATCGTCATCGGTGCTGACATCGTAGCGGCCTATGCGATGCTTCAAAGCGAAGATCGTCTTAGGATCCGCTTTGATCTCATCCCAGGCGGCCTCGCCGCCCTCTGCCTGATACAGGAACGCGTTGACCTGCCAGAATTTCTTGCGGGCGCGCTCCCGCTTGTCATCGGGGGAATTCTGACCCGTGTCGGAAACCGGGTCGGCGAGACGACGGGCGATGAGTGCGAGAAGCGCATCGCGATCTGCGTATTTTGCAGCCAGGCTGAACAGCGAACGGGCGGCATCGAGTGGCATGAACGGAAAGCGCTCCAGCCATTCGATCGGCAAGGTTGTTTGCAGATGTTGGAAGGCCGGTTTGTGCTCCAGCCAATGAATGTTCGAAACGACAGCGTCGTCGGTCGTCGCAAGCTGCGGCTCAAAGAAGCTTCGTACAAAGTTCTCCGCAGTTCCATCCTCGACGAACAGCGCTGCATCAAGTTTGGCCTCGAACTCGACCTCCTCGCCCTCGGCAAAACATGGATAGGATGTCGCTTCCGTCTTGGCCGCTGCCAGGATGCGAGGATCGACGGTATCGAGGCTTCCGCCTTCGCGGACCCGAACGATACAGGTGGCGAGAAGCGCCTCGGCAATGCTCGTGCCATGTCGCCGACCGAGCTCCCCGACTGTCGGTATGTGCGGGGTCAGAAAAGGAAGACAGTTGCGCAGAGCTCGCAGCGGCGTCTCCGGATCGTTGGTGATATCTGCGAGTTTCTCGGGTTCGAGGAGGTATGTTCTGGCAAACTGGTTCAGCCATCCCCAGTGACGTCCGGCTTCGATCTGTGCGAGGTTGTCTCTGAGGTGAACCTGGTTGTGGGCCTCGACCGCGGCCTCCCGTTGGGCATATCGCCGGCCACGAACCCTGAAGCCCTGTCGCTCCTTCCGGATGTAGTCGCGCTGGCGCCTTTCCCTGTAGCTCCAGGCGCGAAGAAACTCCGGGGAATATCTGCTCTGTTGCCGCTGCAGGGCCCGCATCGGGTTCGGTCCGGTCGACTTCCGATAGATATCGTGGCCGGACCTGAGCGCCGCCCAGACCTCGACGAGGCCATTTTCGAATGCGTATTGACTTAGGGCCGCGGGATCGCCCTCGCGCATGATGATGCCGGAATGGCTGTGGCTCGAATAAAGGCGACTGACCGCATCATGCGCACTATCTTCGTCTGCCGCGTTTGTTACGGCTAACCGTTGCACGGCTCGGCGCAAAACCTCCTGCTCAGCGAGATACTTCACAGCCAGGCTTCTTTCGGGCGCCATCCCGTTGCGAAAGTTCAACGGCCCTAGCCAGGCCCAGACGCGGGAGGCTTCGGGTTCAAAGGGAGGCATATCGAAAAACCGGTCCAGGAGCTTTGCGACAACCTTGCTCGATCCGTCACGGCACTTACAGGTATAGTGGCTTTTCGCCTTGCATGTGCATGTGATGTCGGACGCAACCTCATCAAGGAAGTCAGGGATATCTTCCCGGTCAAGGGATAGAATGAGTTTATCAATGAACGAGCGCGACATTGCGGATCGATCGCGTGTCCCCGGCTTCGGGTAGAGGCTGCCGAGTTTGGACAGAAGCGTACTTACCGAGGCCCGCCCCACTGCCGCGACGCCACGGATTGATATGGCCCGTGAGGCTAGCTCGAGGGTAATTTGTGTTTCGTTCGACAGTAACTCTGCGACGTCGTCCTTCACGTCGTAGGATGGGGATTTCAGTAGGATACGCATCGCCAGCTGACGGGCGGAAGCCTCGGCAGCAGCATCTCTCACAAGATGCGATAGTTCGGGTACGAGGCTCGATACCGCTTCGGTCTCTTCGAGCAACTCGAGCACCAGACTTCGCAGCGATCCCCGCTTCAGCAGGATCGCGCGAATATCATCAAGCACATCAGCGGTGAAAAAGTGGCCCACGTTGAACCGTCGCCATGCATCGCTCCGCCGGAACAACGGCTCCTTGTCCGCGAGCTCATCAAGTGCTGCCAATAGGGTCTTCTTCGCCTTCGCGGTAAGCTGACCCGGATCTCCATTCGCAAGGATCGCATAGGGATCAAGGCGGACGGCTTCGAGCTGCAGTATCTCGCTGCCGCGCGCGGCCATCCATCCGAGCATTCCTCGAAGCTCATCGCGGGTTGTCCTGTTCGGAGCAACGATGGCGAACACCCGCTCGAGCGATAGGCGGTCGGTCGGATCTGATATTCGTTTCACGAGATACCCGGCCGCACAATATTCGGCGACAATGCGATGGACGGGCTCGTGTTTTTCCACGTCTTCGCTCGGCTTAAACAATCTTGTATCCAGCAGGAACGATAAATCGGCGTCCGGTCGCAGGAGATCGTCAAGGTAGGGAAAGTCTCGATCGCTTAATTGCTCAACCGTCGCGATTCCGGCAGCGCCGGAAAGCATCAGCTTTGCGAAGACTTCCTCGCACTGGGCGACAATCCTGTCCGTTGACGGTTTGTGCTTTTGCCGACCGAGATCGGGGTTGGTTTCATGAGCAAGCCGCCTGACCGCATCTGCGAAGATATTTGCTTTCGAAACGAATTCCCGTCCGCTTTCCAGATAGGCCTCTCCCAGCAGCTTCAGAAATTGCGGGTTGCCGAGGAGCGGCCCTAACTCGAACCTCTCTACCTCCGCCCCGAACGCTTCAAAATCTTCATTGGGAAACTCTGAAGCGAACAATTGCCGCTGCTCCGCGCGGCTGAACGGTTGCAGGTAGACGACCGTTGGCTTTATCCCGAAGCATTCCTCGACATAAGCCGTCCGTCCCTGGTCCCATTCGCTCGAACGGCCTGCGAAGACGACTGTGGCATGAGACACATTGCTGGCCTGAGCAATGATCTGGTCGGTGGCGAGCCGGTCGATGCGGGCGACCTCGTCCATTGCGTCGATGACGAGGGGAGCGCGGTTGGATGGCGGCTGCCGATTGCGAAAAACGCTCGCCTTGATTCGAACCGTCTGAAGCAGGCCGGCCAGGGTCCTTAATAACTCCGTCTTGCCGGCCCCGGGTTCTGCCAGCACGACAAACACCCTTCCCTCCCGAAGCAGTTCCTCTTCGGTGAAGGTCCGTTCGCCGACGACAAGGACCCGCGGAATGTATATCGTACGCCTCCTAGCTCATTCACGCACACTACTCAGATATGTTAGGGGACGTCGTTGTTGAACCTGAAACATTAGCCGAAGACAAATGATCCACTAGATTTGTGATACTCTGATTATTCACCCTTAGCCCGTTGCACCGCACGCTACTTTGCCTGCCTTCGATCGATCGCAATTATTCTCGATCGATATAACAACAAGCCGCCTCTGATACAGCTTTCGCCTCACGGTGCATAAATTTTACTAAGTCGGAAATTACCCGAATTGTCAGTCGCTTACGAATTTTAATCTGGCGGTCGCGGGTTCGATACCCTTCAAGGCGAAGGCGCTGGCAAGGCATTTTGTTCGAGCCAGTTGTGGTCCGCGCGCAATGAAAGCTTTGCGCCACATCGCGGCCGTTCGGATATCTGCTGCGCATCAACAAAAGTAGATGTAAACCATCGCAGCCCTCACTTGGATTATCATTGGTCCGCGCCATGTCTACTCTTGAACCACCCCTTCATTATTTCAGGCGGATCATAAGGAATCCGTGACAAGGAAGCGATCTGCGCCTTCGATCGCCCAGCAATAAGGTACGACTGCTTGGCCATAGCTTCGTTCATAAGCCTAACATCCATGGCCGTTAAGTGGTCCGTGTGCACGCCCCGAGTATCGCAGTAGCCGACTGCAACGTCAGGCGCGATTGGCATGAACTGCACCCTACGCGCGCCTGTTGTGCCGCCACGTGAACTGACCAATGCATCTCCGCTCATATCGTCACCGAGAATGAACGATGTCTCAGAGGGCGCTACGTAGATGACCAATCCTCGGTTTCTGAACTCTACCAGCATCTCGTCAGGCATCGGATCAGCCTGCGAAGCAATGCGGGCGTCGCGCGCACCATTTTTGTCGACAATCGTATATAGGTGGTCCTCAACGAAGAGGTTCGATGGCTTTGTGATTCGAACCTCGCCGATGTTCATACCTCGGCGCCAAAAGTATAGGCCTCCACTCTCATTGGTGAAGTTTCGTTGCACCATGCGCGGAACGTAATGATGACGATGTGGCGCGTTGTTCGACATATACGCAAATCTCAACAATCTGGCCGCCACAATAACCCTTGATTTCCGTCACCTCAACCAAAACCCTTAGCGGGTATTTTGCAGAGATTCCCACGGTGCCCCAGACACGCTGCTGCGGGTAAGCGGGGCTGATTTGGTGGCCATGCCGACACAATCAGCATGTCTGACGCCGAGCAGGGTGCTCGAAGGGCCGAGAGCGTTCAGGTGCGAGCTGCAACCAGGGAGGCGAGGGGTGCAACAGCATGATCTTCGTCACTGATCCCCAGCCGATCGCCGAGATAGTGCCAGAACGACAGGCCGAGCTTTTGGCAGGTCTTCATCAGGCCGAGCAGCTGCGCAAGTCGATGGCGACCTTCAAGTTCACCGGTGGCGTCTCACGCTTCAAGGACAAGCTGGTGTCTGGGATGGTGCTACACGCCGGAATTTGCCGAAAAGACCTTTCCCAGCTCGAAGGCTTTGGCTCCTATGGCTTTCCGGAGAGCCATGCGGCCTCGTTCGCACTGATCGCCTATGCCTCCAACTACATCAAATGCCATTACCCTGGCGTCTTCTGTGCCGCGCTGCTGAACTCGCAGCCGATGGGCTTTTGCGCGCCGGCGCAGATCGTCGGCGATGCCATGGCCCATGGCGTCGAGGTGCGGCCGGTCTGCATCAATCGCTCCCGGTGGGACTGCACGCTGGAGCGGGTCGGCAAATCTGGGCGCCATGCTGTCCGGCTCGGTTTCCGGCAGGTGAAAGGATTGGCGGTCGCTGACGCCGCGCGCATCGTCGCGGCACGCATGAACACGGCCTTTGCCTCGGTTGATGATATGTGGCGACGATCCGGCGTGCCATCGGAGGCGCTCGTGCAGCTTGCCAAGGCAGATGCCTTTCTGGTGTCGCTGAAGCTCGAACGCCGCGACGCGCTCTGGGCGATCAAGGCGCTGCGCGATGAACCCTTGGCGCTATTTGCCGCCACGGCCGAACGGGAGATGGCTGCAATCGCCGAGCAGCAGGAGCCGGAGGTCGCGCTTCGGCAGATGACGGACGGGCATAACGTATTGAGGACTACAGCCATACCGGGCTGACATTGCGGCGGCATCCGATCGCCTTCCTGCGCAAGGATCTCGCAGCGCGCAACATCATCACCTGTGCCGAGGCGATGAATTCGAAGGACGGGCGTTGGGTCTAAACAGCAGGACTTGTGCTGGTGCGGCAAATGCCGGGATCGGCCAAGGGCGTCATGTTCGTGCCTGACCTTCATATTAATACGCTGAAGGTGAAGAGCCGGAATTTTCAGTATATTGGCTCTGCTCGTTGATCGCTACATTCATAGGACCGCTGGTTCAAATCCGATCGAGGCACTCACGACCGCTATCGATTCTCTCGGTGCATAGCGGCGCCATAGATACATCGATGGGCCAACGTGCCGGAAGGCTGGTATTGGTTAACAACCACGAGGCCGTCCTTTTTTCCGTACGAGGAGCGCCCCACATCTCAAAGGTGTTGCGCCTGGCCAAATACCTGCGAGAGTTGTGGGCACCGTCTCTTCCATGAATGAGAGCAGGAAGTCCCGCAAAATAGAATTTCAAAGGCCGCTTAATCAATCTGGGCCATCGCCGATGCTAAGGCGAAACTCAGAGCGGCTTCCGCACATCTTTGATCGGACATAGCGCGTCGCGCGCCTGCTTGATGGGGCAATCTCATCATCCATGGTTTCGATGGCGTGATCAGCCGGTGGACCGGCGGCTGCGAAGCCCTCTACGGCTGGTCGCGCGAAGAGGCTCTCGGAAAGGTCGTGCACGAGCTGCTGGCGACGCACTTCCCCCGGCCAGCGGAGGAAATCCGCGAGACGGTCCGAAGGGAAGGAGCGTGGAAGGTCTATGCCGAGCCTGTCATCGCCGGCCGGGAGTTCGCCCTTGCCGGGAGCTGGCTTAAGAAACCCTACACCGCCCGTGAATTGGCTGTTCGCCTCCGGGAACTGTTCGATTGACGTTGGCTTCCTCCGGCTGCTCCGTCCGAAGAGCGGCGACGCAACATGGACGCGGCGGGCGCGGCACATTGATCAAGCGCAATGCAGGCCTGTTCCGATGGATGCACGCTCTCCGGTGGGGTTCAACCTCGATCATCTTCAAGAATGGAGAGAGCAGATGAACGACACGACCATACAGCAGAATGTTCTGGATGAACTCGAGTTCGAGCCGAGCATTGATGCCGCCAACATAGGTGTGTCCGTCGAAAACGGCATCGTCACCTTGTCAGGCCACGTCGCGAGCTTTGCCGAAAAGGGAGCCGCGGAAGCAGCCGCACGACGTGTCAAAGGCGTGCGTGCGATCGCGGAGGAAATTCAAATTCGCTATCCGGAGCGCAAGAAGCATGCCGACGATGAAATTGCCGCTCGAGCGTTGAAGATCATCAGCTGGGATACGGCGCTTCCAGATGCCGCCATAGGCGTAACTGTACAGCGCGGCTGCGTGACGCTGACCGGTGAGGTACCGTGGCACTTCCAAAGGATTGCAGCGGAGAATGCCGTCCGCAAGCTCGGCGGCGTCGTGGCCATTGTCAATCTAGTGACGATCCGGCCGACCGCGAGCGTCGCTGACATACAAGAGCGCATCGAGAACGCATTGCTCCGCAATGCCGAGATTGAAGCTTCCGGCATCCGCGCCGATGTGGCCGGCGGCAATGTCACCTTGGAGGGCGATGTTCATTCCTGGAGCGAGCGCCGCGCTGCCGAGCGCGCTGCCTGGTCCGTGCCGGGTGTAACCATGGTCGATAACCGGATCGCGGTGAACTGAAGACACGGGGAGTGGCGGGGACCAGCCTCGCCGCTCCATGAAAACAGTCAATCCAGCTTGACGATGAGGACGCAGCCGACACGAGCCCGAATATGGCCTCCGATTGCCGCTGCACAGAAATATGTGGCGGCCTGAACGACGAGCGCCGCGGCAAGCCAGCCGGAATCGGTTGATTTCAACGTAACGATCACGATGACGGATATCGCCGAAACGGAGTATGAGGCCGGCAAGGCTCCTGAGAACCAGGATACCGGTTTCCCAGCCAATGAGCAGGTCGATCGTGCTCGGCTCGCTGGATAAGGGCGGGCGGATTGTTTGTCTGGTTCGGCGAGGTCCGACCGACGGTTGCCTATCGTCAAAACCTATTGCGCCGCAGACGGTAGGTCTTCCGACACCCGGGCGACATCTCGGTTGTCCAGTCGCCGCAGCGGTTCGAACTCGGCCGGGGTGACTGTTTCGCGTTCCAACAACAGCTTGGCGCCGGCATGGAGATCGGCGATGCGGGTCGTCAGAAGCGCCTTGGCCTGCTCGTAAGCTTCGTCGAGCATGGCGCGGATGGCAATGTCGACTTCTCGTGCGGTTGCCTCGGAATAGTCTTTCTGCCTCAGGTCCGGCTGGCCGTCGCCCAGCCATTGCAGACGCTGCGGCTCCAGGACCGCCTGACCGACGGAGCTCATGCCGAAGCGAGTGACACATCCCCGCGCCACGTCGGTGGCCTTGGCAAGGTCGTCAGCGGCTCCCGTTGAAACCTCGCCGAAGATCACGGCCTCGGCGGCCCGGCCTGCCAACAGGGCAATCATACGCTCCTTCAGTTCGCCGAGGGTAATCAGAAAACGATCCTCCGTCGGTCGCTGCAGGGTATAGCCGAGAGCCCCGATGGAACGCGGAATGATTGAAACCTTCTGCACCGGATCGGTTCTGGTCAGGGCAGCTGCCGCCAGCGCGTGTCCCATCTCGTGATAGGCGACCCGCTCGCGTTCCTGCGGATTGAGCAGTCGGCTGCGGCGTTCGGACCCGGCAACAATACGCTCCACTGCCTGAGTGAAATCCTCCATGGTAACGGTACTGCCGTTGCGGCGCGTCGCGAAGATTGCCGCCTCGTTGACGAGATTGGCAAGATCGGCGCCTGTGAAGCCTGGCGTCAGGCCTGCGATGTCGTCGACCTTCACGTCGGGCGCCATCGTCACCTTCTTTGTATGGACAGAGAGAATAGCGGCGCGACCTTTTCGGTCGGGCCGGTCGATGGCCACCTGACGGTCGAAACGGCCGGCACGCAACAGCGCCGCATCGAGGATCTCCGGCCGGTTGGTGGCAGCCAACAAGACGATTCCCACCCTTGGATCGAAACCGTCGAGTTCGGAAAGAAGCTGATTGAGCGTCTGTTCCTTTTCGTCACTGCCGCCATAACCAGCGAGCGGGCTTCGGGCGCGGCCGAGCGCATCGAGCTCATCGATGAAGATAATACACGGCGCGGCCTGCCGCGCCTGCTCGAACAGATCGCGGACACGTGCGGCACCCACGCCCACGAACATTTCGACGAATTCAGAACCGGAGATCGAGAAGAAGGGAACATTCGCCTCGCCGGCGACGGCGCGGGCGAGCAGTGTCTTGCCTGTGCCCGGCGGGCCGACGAGCAGGATTCCCTTGGGGATGCGGGCGCCAAGACGACCATACTTATCCTTCTCCTTCAGGAAGGAAACGATTTCCTGCAATTCCGCCTTGGCTTCGTCGGCACCGGCGACATCCTCGAAGGTGACGCCGGTCTTGCGCTCAAGATAGACCTTGGCCCGGGATTTGCCGATATTGATCAGCCCTCCCATGCCTTGCCGCTCCGCGAAGCCGCGGAAAAGGAAGAGCCAGACGCCGAGGAACAGCAGCGTCGGCAACACCCAGGAAAGGACCGTCGTCAGCCAATTGCTGTCCGTGCCTCCTGTGACCTCAACGCCGGCCGTCTCGAAAGTCGCGGCGGCGGCAGGATCGACGCGGTTGCTGACGAACACCAACTTGCCGTTTTGCGGCTGCTTGAAGACCCCGCGGATCATCGTCTCGGTCAGCGTGACCGATTGCACCTTGCCATCGGCAACCATGCGCATCAGATCGCTGTAGGACACCTCGACCAGATCTCGGGAGGCGAACCAGAGCTGGAACAGCCCGAGCAGCAGCATCGCCACGAAGAAGTATCCAAGATTGAAGCCATGCTTGCGCTCCATCGGTCTCTCCCGCTTCCGCATTCTTACGCATTTTTCCTTCCACAGCTGCGCGAGAGTATCATTGACGCTGATCAAGTTTGGGACGCGATCGATGCGGGAGGGTCGCCGCGAAGCTCCTGGCGGTCATTGAACAGCCTAGAATTCTGAACTGGGCGACGCGATGACGAATTGACCGCGGGCTTGGAACTTGATCTGGCGCAAGCAGGCCGCGCCGGAAGGTGATAGTCTACGTTCCGCAGATCAAGTGACGTGAGGAGGCGGCATGACCAAAGATACGAGCGAGAATTGGCGGCCGAGCATTTCGCCTGACAAGGTGCGCTATCTGATCCTCAAGGGCAGGGAATTCGACGTTAAGGACGTGCTCACCGAGCCGGATCCCGGTTCCAATCCAACGGATGACAAGATGATCGAGATCCTTGAAGAGCATCCGGATGACACGGTCGAGCTGGAACTGGCACATGTTGGCCCGCATCAATGACGAAAGCCGTCGAAAGGTATCTTCTTGAAACGTTGTCGGATGGCGATGAGCTTTTCCATGAGGCGGTCGCACCGATTGCAAGAAGGGAGACGGATATGGGCGACTTCGCGGACGGCAGAGGCGTTATTGGCCGGTGCGGCAAGCTCCGATCCGTCTTCCTCCGGAATTGATTTCCGTCTTGAGCGAATGAGCAATGACGACTGGCAAATCGCCGCCGTTTCGCCGCGCGCCCGCGCTTGGGTGAAGAACTCTCTGTCCCTTTGCGCAATGCTTCAACGACGTCATCCGGGCAGATGCGCTCAGCGCAAATTCCTTTGTGAAGGACGCGCAGGAATTCCGCACTGAATTCGTTGCCGAAACGGCGAGGACGTCTTCTAGAGCGGGCGTTTGTCGGAACTGCGAATTCCTTCACCTTTGCCTCCAAAACGTGAGGCGGCCGAACGACTGCACGCGCCGCAAGAAACCCGCTGAAAAATTTACATTCAGTGGCATGACCGCAAAGGCGACAAGAAAATTGCCTCAAGATGGAACAGATTGATCCAGCGCAAATAAAATCCATGAGAATTTGATAAATCTGCTCCCGATCGATGTCGGAGGTTTAGTATGTATGATCTTCGCCGGCAAAATTGGCTGGTTTTCGTTCTCGGGCTTTACCTGATATCGACGCCATGGACACTTCCTATTCTCCTCGGTTACACGAACTTGGCAAGGGGCGCGGTCATCGCGCATTGGGTGGCTGGAGCGCTGATCGCCATCATCGCATATCTGGGGCTGCTCTTTCCCAAGGCATGGCACGAGGCTTCGAAAGTTCTTATGGGCTTCTGGCTGATCGTTTCGCCCTGGGTAATGAGTTTTAGCGGTCTGATGGCATTCAGCTACAACGACGTCGTGTGCGGCGCAGTCCTCATGCTCCTTGGGGGCTTGGCGCTTCTGTCGACTCATCACGATACCGGAAACAGCAATATCTGAGATCGGAGAGGAGAAAAGTGGATGAGTGCTGAGTTTCGGGCCGGACAAACCCACGACGCCCGTTCAGATTAGCTTCAACCAGCAGACTTCGAACTTCGCCGGATAGAGGATGGTCGTTGGCGTGTCAGCATCAAGATACGACAGGGCCTCTACTGGATGACATCAATGACGGACGTCTCAGCCGAGCCGGCTTGCTATTTCAGCCAGACAACCGTGAAATTTCTGCGGAAGGCACGTCATCAAGGCTTGAAAACCGAGTTCATCGGACCACTTGGCAGAAGCTTGATTTAAGGCGGGCAGCTCCTCCTGGAGCGACCTCAACGGTAGAATATCAAACTCAATCAATGACCGTGATCGCGGCAACGCCAGCTTCAGCAGCTGCTCGGATGATTGCCTGGCGGAGCCGATCCGGTTCGGTATCGCCGGTAATGACGTCCAGACAGGCTTTAACCGCACTGAAAAATTCCTCCCCGTCATCAGTAGGCCAGTCCTGCATCAAGATCTCTGCTGCTTGTCGGGCCGTGCGAACGATCTTGCGGACTCCCGTCTCTGCGAAAACGAGGATGATCGGGTCGATCCTTCTTGATGCATCCCATTCCATCGCGCTCTACCCCATGAGGGCTGCAGGATTTCGAAAGGCGCCATTGGCGGTGCCTGTGCCCGGACGTTTCTATTCCTACGCGATCCCGGACCATGTCCGCATTGCCTTGGATCAAAGACCGAACGCGACTGCTTAGGGAGTTCACCGGACGCGTTGGGACGGCGGTAGGCTCTATAGAGATCTTCAAGAAGAGCTAGCCGAAGCCCAGTTCGCGGGCGGAACAGCTTCAGGGGACCCGGGAGGTTTGAGGAACGGCGGCGGATGCGACAGCATCGTCCCTGTTCGGCGAAGGTTATCATGCCAGCCAAGTGCCTCCTCGATGAGATGCGGGGTGTGGCCGCCGCGCAGCAGAGCCCGCCGGTAATAGTCCGCTAGCGCTTCGCGATAGGTCGGATGAACGCAGTTTCCGATGATGACCTCCGCCCGCTCTCGCGGGGCGAGGCCGCGCAGATCGGCAAGGCCGATTTCCGTCACCAGGATATCGACGTCGTGCTCAGTGTGGTCGACATGACTGACCATCGGCACCACGCGTGATATCGCTCCTTGCTTGGCAAGGGATTTCGTCACGAAGATCGACATGTGGGCATTGCGGGCGAAATCTCCGGAGCCGCCGATGCCGTTCATCATCTGTGTGCCGCCGACATGGGTCGAGTTGACGTTGCCGTATAGGTCGAATTCCAATGCCGTATTGATGGCGATAATGCCGAGCCGGCGGATGACTTCGGGATGATTGCTGATCTCCTGCGGGCGCAGGATAAGCCGCCGCTTGTAATGTTCGATCTCGGAAAGCACGCGCCGGTGTTTCTGCGTTGACAGCGTCATGGACGACCCTGATGCAAACCCGAGTTTACCAGCATCCATGAGATCGAAGGTCGAATCCTGCAGCACCTCTGAATACATGGTGAGATCGTGGAACGGTGCCTCGGTGAAGCTCTGGAGCACTGCATTGGCGATCGTTCCAATGCCCGCCTGGAGCGGCAGCAATCTCTCCGTCAGACGGCCGCGTCGCACCTTATGCAGCAGGAATTCCGCGAGATGCCCAGCGATCGCGTCGGTTTCGGCGTCCGGTGCCTCCACCGCTGCATCGCTGTCGCTGCTCTGGGTGACGACGATCGCAGCAATCTTTTCCGGTGGAATCGGAATGAAGGGCACGCCGATGCGGCTGTCGGGCGCAACAATGGGGATCGCCTCCCGGCTCGGTCGTGCAGCCGGGATATAGATATCATGGAGACCTTCCAATATTTCCGGCTGCGACAGGTTTATCTCGACGATCACCTTCGGTGCGAGAATGGCGAAACTTGCCGAATTGCCGACGGAGGTTGTCGGCACGATGCCGCCGCCTTCAGTAATCGCAGTCGCCTCGACGACGGCCACATCGACCGGTGCAAGCTGGCCGCTGCGCAGGAATTCCACCGTCTCCGACAGATGCTGATCGATGAACATCACTTCGCCGGCATTGATCGCCTGGCGTAAGATGAGATCGGATTGGAATGGCATGCGGCGCGCGATGACGTGGGCCTCGGTGAGCGTGCTATCGAGATTGTGGCCGAGCGACGCGCCCGTCATCAGTGTGATCTTTAACGGATCGCGCCTTGCCGTTTCCGCCAGCGCCAACGGGACGGCCTTGGCCTCGCCGGCCCGTGTAAAGCCGCTCATGCCAACGGTCATCCCGTCAGTGATCAGTCGCGCCGCCTCCGAGGCATCGACGATACGATCCCAGAGCTTATTGTTCCGAAGCCTGTCCTTGAACATCGCACACAATCAATCCCCGCCATCTTGCCGCATCCTGCAGCAATCGGGCGACCTTCTGCCATCAGCTTCGAGTGCCTCGGCGGCATCGAACATCATCTCGTTCATCATCGATCGAAGGTCGCCTTCCTCGAACCGCTGTCCGGTGCTGCGCAGATCCGCCAATATTTTCTGGATGACATCGTCGTCTCCAGAAACCGCCTCATCGACAAGTTGGATTTCCTTCAGATACGCATCGACACTGAACCGTCCAAGCTTGCTTGCGGCCCAGGCGGCGAGCATCTGGTTGCGACGAGCACGCGTCCTGAAGAGCATTTGGAAATCGAGAATATACTTCTCCTCAAGGAAGCGTCGTCTCGCCTCGGTAGTGGTCACGTCGAGAACTCCTTGCTTCCGTTCTGAATCCTTCGCTTTCAAAAATCATAGTCTCATATCCGAGCTCGTCTTTGCGATTGGTCAAAGTCGACCATGCATGAACTGCTATTTTGAAAACGTTCGAGGAAGGGGCAGAGGCTGGCTGGAAAGCGCAGGCGCGCGTCCGAGCCGGAAAGCTTCCTCTGCGTCATAGACGCAGGATGCCGCCAAAGTTCAATTAAACAGGAGAAGGATGATGAAAGGTCTCGTCTTCGAAGGCCCTGGCAGGAAATCGCTTGTAGAGCGGCCACATCCCATGATCGTTTCTGCGACGGACGCTATCGTCAAGGTCACGAAGACGACGATCTGTGGAACCGATCTTCATATCCTCAAAGGCGACGTTGCGAGCTGCAAGCCGGGCCGTGTTCTCGGACACGAAGGCGTGGGCGTCGTCGAAGAGGTCGGCGCAGCCGTGACGCAATTCAAGAAGGCAGACCGTGTGCTGATTTCCTGCATATCCTCCTGCGGCAAGTGCGACTATTGCCGACGCGGCATGTATTCGCACTGCACGACTGGTGGATGGATATTAGGAAATACCATCGACGGCACGCAGGCCGAATACGTGCGCATCCCGCACGCCGATACAAGCCTTTATCACATGCCTGCGAATGCAGACGAAGAGGCTCTGGTCATGCTGAGCGACATTCTGCCGACTGGGTTTGAATGCGGCGTGCTGAATGGCAAGGTTCAGCCGGGTGGGACCGTTGCGATCATCGGATCCGGGCCCGTTGGCTTGGCGGCGCTTCTCACGGCACAGTTCTACTCGCCGTCACAGGTCATTATGGCTGATTTGGACGGCCATCGTTTGGAGGTAGCTTCGCGTCTCGGAGCGACGCACGTCGTCCGCACAGATATGGCCGACGCGTTGCAGCAGATTCTTGCTCTCACCGACGGCAAGGGGGTCGACACAGCGATCGAGGCGGTTGGTATCCCCGCGACGTTCGAGCTTTGCGAGGAGATCGTCGCACCCGGCGGAATAATTGCCAATGTTGGCGTTCACGGGACAAAGGCAGATCTGCATCTCCAAAAGCTTTGGTCTAAGAATATCGCGATCACCACCAGGCTTGTCGATACGGCTACCACGCCGATGCTGTTGCGATCCGTTCAATCGGGGAAGGTTGATCCCAACAGCTTGATCACCCACCGCTTTAAGCTCGATGATATCCTCAATGCTTACGATACGTTCAATGACGCGCTGCACAGTCATGCCCTGAAAGTGATCATCGATATGGAAGCTGTCGATGGCTCGAATACCGGCATTCGTCAGGCGGGTGCGATGGGCCCCGTCCCAAATGACAACACCGGCGCCGCCGGTATCTACCTTCGCACCCATACCGGCCTCTCGCTCTATGTACGCCCGGTTGGAGACGACGACGAGCAGTTGCTTGCGGAATTCTTCAGGCACCTGACGCCGCAAGATCTACGGTTCCGCTTCCTCGGCGGCATCCATGAAGTGAGCCATGAGCGGCTGGTATCGATGACTCGCGTAGATCATCGCCTCACGGAGAATTTCCTCACTTTCGCGCAGGGAGGAAAAATACTCGTTGCCTCCACGATGCTGGTACGGAGTCCTTCCGGGGCTGAGGCTGAAGTGGCGATTGCCGTCCATGCTGACTACAGGCACAAGGGAGTCGCCTGGGAAATGCTTCGTCACGTCGCTCGATATGCAGAGGCCAAAGGCGTCAAGATTTTACAATCCCTTGAGAGCCGGGAAAATCACGAAGCAATCGAGCTCGAACGGGAGCAGGGATTCGTCGCAAAGGCTTATCCCGAGGACAGAGCCCTGGTGCTGATTCAAAAGGAGTTGCAGCCGTCCTGATGGTCGGAACGGGGCGCGTCTCCTTTTCGTCTGATGCCCCCAGGGATTGACGTCCGTCAAACAGCTCTTTCCGGAAGCGATTATGCTGGATCCCATAAACGAAGAGGATGAGTATGATGAACCAGAATATCATTGCTTATAACGCGCGAGTGCTCGTCGCGGACGCACGGAAAGCCCTGCTTCTGCGCAATATCGGGACCGCTTTCGATCTCGATCTCGAAGTCGAGCAGGTGATCGAGGCGCCGGATAACGCTTCCACCCGCAGTCAAGGCACGGACAGGCCGGGCCGCACCGCCAGCGGCAGCCATCGCAGCAGCCTCGGGCAAGCCGATTTCCACGAACAGGAAGAAGATCGGTTTTCCTCGATGGTAGCCGAGAAGCTCGAGGCGATCTGCGTCGACAAGCAGATTGACAAACTCTTCGTCGTCGCTCCCCCGAAGGCCCTTGCGGACCTGCGTCGCTTCATGTCCGAGACGGTGAGGGAGCGGATCGTGGCGGAATACGATAAGGACCTCGTCAATCTGCCGGTTGACGAAATCGAGAGACATCTGTCGTCGTCTTAACGACGACGGATTTATGAAGCTGGCACGACAGCGGCCAAGTCATCGCGCCGCTGTCTCCTCGCATGACCGGGCAATCGCGCTGGCAAAAACCTTAGCCACTGGAACGATTGTGAGCCGCTTGTCGCCGCGATGAGGTTCAGCGATATCGATCGTATCGCTGACAAGGATTTCATCGATGGACGGATTGGCCAGGTTTGCCGCGGCATCCGCCGAAAACAGTCCGTGCGTGGCGCAAATATGGATGTGTGCAGCGCCGCGCTCGGCGCAGGCCCGTGCCGCGCGCGCCATTGTCGTGCCGGAACTGATGATATCGTCAAGAATGATCGCTGTTCGTCCCTGCACGTCGCCGGCAAACAGATCACCGCTCACCACACCCTGGCTGCGCTGCTTTTCCAGAAACGCTTTTCCGACCGGCCGATGTAGCCGCTTTTCCAACGCCTCTCGAAACATATCGGCACGTTTTACCCCTCCGAGATCCGGGGATACGACAGTAACTTCCGCTGGTTCAGGCAGCTTTGCGAAATGCAGGGCGAAGGCTTCGTATGCCGTAAGGTGCATATGCAGGCATCGGAAAGCGTTCTGGAAGGCGGCCAGGTTGTGAGTGTCCATCGTCATCAGGCAGTCGGTGCCGACCGTCTCGAAAAGTCTCGCAATATAGGCAGCGGTAAGCGGATCCTGTTCCTTTGTCTGACGGTCTTTGCGCATGTAGGCGAGATAGGGCGCGACGACGGTTACGCGCGATGCGCCGTTAGTCTTCAAGGTGGCGATGAAGAAGAGAAGCTTGCAGAGCCTGTCGTGCACACTCTCTCCACCGGATCGCTCCAGGCCGGAGATCACACAGATGTCTCGCCCGCGAACGTCCACCAGCGGTCGGCATTTTTCCTCCCCGTCCTCAAAGATGTGTTCCTCGATCGGGCTCAGCGGCAGGCCGAGCTCATTCGCCAAGCGCTCGCCAAAGTACCTGCTGCTTTTGAAGGCGAAGAGAAGAAGATGCGGCGGCATCCGGCGCGCGGCGGCTTTAGCCGTCGAGGCGACCAGCCGCGTGCTGGCGCAGGCCAGAAAGGAGTCGACAGTTCTTCCGTCGGCGGAAAGCGGAGCGACAAGAAGCTCCACGTAAATCGGCTGGGCCGCCGGCGGCCTTGCGCCGAAGAGAGCCAAGATAGGTTCTCCCGTTCTTGCCACGAGGTCGAACAGCCTTCGCAGCCGAACGGCGCCGCGCCGGTTCTTGGCAGCCTCCAGCCTGTCTCCCGTCGAGATCGCCCCGATGAGAGCTTCGGCCGATCTGGCGCCCGAGGTGAGAAGATAGCCATGGGGAGCGGAGGGATCTTGTCGAAAGATGAAGGCCTGTTCGGCTGCGGATGATCCCGGCGAGACCAGCGCCTGCGGCGGCGGAGCGATCAATTGCTGACGCTGGTCCAGCCACTCCTGGAAGACGGCCGATAGCCGCTCGTCGACGGGATTTGGCATGCTGTCCAGGCGTTGGAACAAGCGGGCCAAAGCCGCATCGGTCTTTGCCATCATACTCATGGGATGCTCCTTCTCTTTGTGAGCAGGATAATGCCCGCTGGAGAGATTGCGATGATCGAAGTCAAAGAGCTTCGCTTGGGGGATTTGAGGGACGTCAAGGCGCCGGCCGGGCAAACGCCTAGAATGCCTGAGGTTCGGTCGCGAAGGGGAATGACGTGCTTTCTTTAGATGAAAAGGTCGGATTTCTGCGCAGACCGGAAGCCTATGGGGAAGGGATCGTCCCAGTTAAGGTGCTGGAGACGCATATGTCCTGGGTCTTTCTTTGCGGAGAGCGAGTCTACAAACTGAAGAAGCCGATGATCGGCGCTTTCCTTGATCTTTCGACGCTCGCCGCACGGGAATTCAACTGCAGGGAGGAGTTGCGCCTCAATCGGCGGCTTGCGCCGGATGTCTACCTTCGGGTCGTTCCATTGGTCACCCGGCCCGACGGCCGACTGTCAATCGGTGGGCAGGGAACGGTTGAGGAATGGCTGCTGGAAATGCGTCGCTTGCCCGAACAGCTCATGTTCGATCATCTGATCAAGGCGAGTGCGGTGACCACCAATGAGCTGGCTGATTTGGTTGGCTATCTGGCCGCCTTCTATCGCGGAGCGGAGCGGCCCGCCCTCGATCCACTCGATCATTTCCGGATGTTCGAGTACCAGAACGAGATCAACAGAGAGGTTTTGAGGCACGAAGAATTCGATGTCGATCATCATGCGGTCAGAAGCCTATTAAACGACCTTGACCGCGCGCTGCATCGATCGCGCGACATGATCAAGAACCGCATCGAGCAAGGCCGCTATGTCGAAGGCCACGGGGATCTGCGACCCGAGCACGTCTGTTTCTGCAATCCAATCGCCATATTCGATTGTCTCGAATTCGACCGATGGCTTCGTTTCATCGATCCATTCGATGAGATCGCCTTTCTTGGTATGGAATGCGCCTTCCTCGGCGCCCCCGATATCGCAGACACGCTTGCCAACTTGATGGAGCGGAAGCTGGAAGACCGCATTCCGCTCAAATTGCGGCTCCTATACACAGCGTTTCGCGGAACGATGCGGGCGCGCATGAGCTATTCTCATCTGCTGGATTGCGTCCGAGTGGTGCCCGGTTTATGGGAAGCGAAGACGAGCAGATATCTCGCTTTAGCGCAGGCAGCGCTCCATCGTGGCGGGTTCTCCTGACGCAGAAATGACGGAGAAGGCGATCGGAGAAAGAGCGGGCGCGCTTCGTCGATGCGCGCCCGCTCGCCGCGCCGCGGCATCAAGCGGCTTTGATCTCCACCTTTCGCTCGTTCTTTTTGGCCTCTGCGCTCTTCGGCAGTCTCACCCTGAGGACACCCTTCTCGAAGGTGGCCTCCACCTTGGCGGCGTCGACCCCATCCGGAACCTGGAAGGTGCGCTGGAAGGAGCCATAGCGACGCTCGGACACATGGTATTCCTTCTGCTTGTCCTCCTTTTCCTCCCGTTTCTCGCCCCGGATTGTCAGATGGCTGTTGGACAGCTTGACTTCGATATTCTTCTCGTCGAGCCCGGGCACCTCGGCCGTCACTTCGTATGCGTCGTCCTTCTCCACCACATCGACGGCCGGGGCGACGACCCAGCCATTCAGCGACGGAAGGCCACGCGCGAAAATGGACCGGGCAGAGGAATGCCAGGGCGAGGGCGTGAAATCGTCGAAGAGACGGTCGATCTCGGAGCGCAGCGCCTCGAAGGGGGACCAGATTCCTGCCGGCTGGTGCGGCTTATCTTCGGTTTTGACGGTTAGTTTGGTTGCATCTGCCATGATTTTTCTCCTGCTTTTCAAGAAGGAGGCCACATCGAAGCGTCACGCGGGGGTTCGGTGCAGCCGGTGTCAGCTCGTCATCGAGCGCCCTCATTTGAACCTTTCGGCAGCTTGCGGGCATTGACGCGGATCAAGCTCCATGCGTGGCACGCCAATCCTTGTCAAAACGCCGCGGATTTTGTCGGCGTTTATGGCCGAAGGGGTGCCGTCGTTGGTCCTCGCGTCGGAAGAACCAATGCTTCGCCAGCTCCGAGGACAGGAGATACATGACGCTGATGGCGACGATCCCGAGGCAGGTGGTAAGTGGCAAGGGTACAAAGCCGAACCAGCTCGCAACCGGCAGGAAGGGTAGCAAAAAGGTCACCGACGTGATGAGGGCAGACAAAGCGGCGAGCAGGCGCGACGGCCAACTCTGCCAGAACCGTTTGCGCGTGCGGATGATGAAAACGATCAGTAATTCCGTCAGCAGCGATTCAACAAACCATGCTGTCTGGAAGTGCTGTTCGCCGGCTTCTGCCAGGAAGATCAGAAAGCCGAAAGTCAGGAGGTCGAAAAGCGAACTGACCAGCCCGAAGGTAAGCATGAACCGCCGCACGGATCCGATCTCCCAGTGACGCGGTTTGCGTCTGTCCTCCTCGTCGACATTATCGGTGGCAATGGCAAAGGACGGGATATCGGAGAGAAAATTGTTGAGCAGGACCTGCTGGGCGAGAAGCGGCAGGAAGGGGAGCGCGATCGAAGCCAGCGCCATACTGATCATATTGCCGAAATTGGCGCTGGTGGTAATCGAGATATATTTCATCGTGTTGGCGAAGGTGGTTCGCCCATCGTCCACTCCCTGTGCCACCACGCCGAGATCGCGCTTTAGAAGAACGATGTCGGCAGCTTCGCGCGCCACGTCTACGGCGCTGTCAACGGAAATTCCGATATCGGCTTCATGTAAGGCAGGGGCGTCGTTGATCCCGTCGCCGAGATAGCCGACGACGTGGCCGCGCGACCTGAGTGCCCTGACAATGCTTTCCTTCTGATTGGGATCAATCTCCGCAAAGAGGTCGGCATGCACAGCCTTCGCAGCCAGTGCTTGCGAGGATAGCCTCGATAAATCCGCCCCAGTCAGAATCCGATCGGACGGCAGCCCGATCGAGGCAGCGAGGTGAGCGACGATATAGCGGTTGTCGCCGGAAATGACCTTGATCGTGATGCCGCGTTTCGCCAATTCGGAAAGGCAGTGCTCGATGCTCTGCTTCGGCGGATCGAGGAAAAGCAGAAATCCTTCGAAGCAAAGGCCGGTTTCGTCCGTGCGGTCATAGGGGCCGGGTGACGCCAGGCGCCGCGTTGCAAGGCCGAGTACGCGAAAGCCCTGTTTGCTCCAGCTTTGGAACTTCTCCTCGACCGCACCTCGTTCGTCCGTGCCGAGGGGTATCTCTTTTTCGGCCTCGCGGATGGAGCCGCAGATCTCCAAGACATTGTCGACCGCGCCCTTGCAAATCAACACGGTCTCTCCTTCCGGAGACGAGACGATTACCGACAACCGCTTTCGCATGAAATCGTAAGGGATTTCGTCCCGCTTTACGAAAGACTGCTCGCGCGCGCCAACTGAATCTGCGCCCAGAATGGCTTCGTCCAGCGGATTGCTCATACCGCTCTGCAGAGCGGCATTGAGGCGGGCCAGCAGGAAGACTTCGTCCGAGCGCTGTCCGTCCGCACTCACGCAGCCATCAAGATGGATGATGCCTTCCGTCAAGGTTCCCGTCTTGTCGGTGCAGAGAATGTCCATGCTGCCGAGATTTTCGATGGCCTCAAGCCTGCGGACGACGACCCCATTGGCTGCCATTGCCCTGGCGCCGCGGGCAAGTGTCACGCTGATGATGGCGGGCAGCAGCTCAGGCGTGAGGCCGACTGCGAGCGCAAGGGAAAAGAGGATGGAATCGATCAGCGGTCGGCCGAGCAGTGCGTTGGCGAAGAAGACCAGGATGACCATGACGAACATGATCTCTGTCATCAGCAGGCCGAAACGGCGGATACCCCGGGAAAACTCCGTCTCCGGAACCTGGCGTTCGAGGCTCGCCGCAATGGCGGCGAATTCCGTATGGGTGCCGGTCTTGACGGTCAGAACGCAACCCTTGCCGCTACGCACTGAAGTGCCGGCAAAAACGCTGTTGCTGCGCCGGGAAGGAGGCGCGCCGGCTTCCGCGATGCCTGGTGTCTTGACGTTCGGAAAAGCTTCTCCCGTCAGCACCGCCTCGCTGATATTGAGGTCGCGCGCCTCCAGGATAATACCGTCCGCAGGGATAAGACTGCCAGCGGAAAGAAGGAAGATATCGCCGGGCACGACATCTTCGACGCGGATGGTGCTCTCGGCGCCGTCGCGGATGACCACGGCTTTCTGCGACAGGCGCTGCTTGAGCTTTTCCGTCGCCCGTGACGCCCCGTATTCCTGGAAGAAGCCGAGCAGGCAGCTGGCCAGCACGATGATCGAAATGATAAGCGTCTCATGGCCTTCGCCGACAAAAGCAGAGATCGCCGCTGCCGCGACCAGGATCAGGACGAGGGGACTTCGAAACTGCCGCGCGAGGGCCCGGAGCGCAGGGAGACTCCGGTCTTTGCCAAGCGAATTCGGGCCACTTTCCTTCAATCGCCGTGCAACCTCGGAGGCGCTAAGGCCGTTTCGCGAGCTGTGTAGTTCCGCCAAAACTGGCTCGGTGGGTAACGACCAGTAGGGTGGCGTTCCGCGATCGGCAATCCTGTCCATTCCAGATCCTTCTCCACCAATGTGCAGGAGGCGCCCGGACGGCCCCGACGGAAAAGGGGGAGACAGCCCGGGGCCCATCAAAGATAGAAGCCGGGCGGCGGCACCGGCATGTCAGGAGGCACCACGACCTCGATCCGGTCATTCACACTTTTCACGCCAATTGTGTTTTCCGCCGCCACGTGCAGGGCGGTCTTCTCCCGCGAGTCCAGCACCCGGCCTTCAAGCGTCACCACTCCGTCGGCGACGTGCAGAGTTACGGAATCACCCCATTTTTGGCGCGACAATTCCGCTTCCAGCGCATTTCGAATGTCGTTATCGGCTCGCTCGGCGCAATGGCTGGCGAGCGAGCGGACGAGCGCCGCCATCACGTCGAAACGGGTGACGATCCCGATGATTTCACTGCCTTCGACCACGGGAAGGCGTTTGATATTCTTCTCGGCCATCAGCTCCGCGGCGGTTTCGACGGATGCGTCGGGCTGCACGGTCACAGCGGGGGAGGACATCACTTCTCCCACGTCGTTTCCGAAGCTCTTTGCATAGTCTTCCGCAAGTCCCCCGCGGGAAGAGAAGAAATCACGCCAGAGGCCGTGGGGAGCGTCGGCGTGGATTTCGTTTCGCCGCAGGAAATCGCTTTCACTAATGATGCCCAGCAGGTCGCCGGATTGATCAACGACGGGCAAGCCGCTGATGCGGTTGTCCAACATCACGTTGGCGGCTTCCCAGACTTTGGCATTCGGCCCGATCGTCGTCGGGTTGGAAGTCATGATCGAACGTACTTTCAGCATTTTACCACCTCCAGAACTTGAGGCAGGATACGACCGCTCAACCGGTCTTTCGTTGATCGTCGTCAATCGACGTCGCCCGACCCCAAACTGACAGGTCTCACTTCAATGACCTGCGAAAGCCGCGCAGCGAAAAGGTGAACAGCACAGCGGCGATCCCTGCAAGCCACACGAATTGCGGCCAGACGACGGAAAAGCCCGCGCCACGATAGAGGATCGCTTGCGCCATCGTGACGAAATGCGTATTCGGCGCCGCGAGCATGATCGTCTGGATCGCTTCGGGCATGCTCTCCTGCGGCGTTGTGGCGCCCGACAGCATCTGCAGCGGCAGCAGGACCAGCATCAAGAGCAGTCCGAATTGGGGCATGGAGCCTGCGATCGTTGCGAGTGCGATGCCCATCGCGGTCGTCGCCAAGAGATGGAGTGCGGCGCCCGCCATGAACAGTGATAACGAGCCTTCGATGGGCACCTGAAGCAGGCCCTGGACCATGATGACGAGCGCCAGGCCTGTCGCGATGAATACGACCAATCCCATCGACCAGACCTTGGCAAGCATGATTTCGATCGGCCTGACGGGCATGACGAGCAGATGCTCCACCGTACCGTGTTCTCGTTCGCGAATGAGAGCCGTGCCCGTCAGGATGATCGACAGCATGGTGACATTGTCGATAACGTGCATCACAGAGCCGAACCAGGTCTCATTGAGTTCAGGATTGAACCGGGAACGTATCGCCAGGTTAAGCTGAGGGCGTTTCACTCCTGTCTGACTGCGGGAGAAACCTCCAATTTCTTGAGCAACGATCGATTGAACATAGCCCGATCCGGAGAAAGCTTGGCTCATCCGGGTCGCATCGACGTTGAGCTGGATGACCGGTGACTTGTCGGCTATGAGATCGCTCTGGAAATGCGGCGGAATGTCGAGCGCGAAGGTATCGGCACCGGCGTCCATCCGGGCGTCCATCTCGCCTGTCGTGATTGTAATCGGGGGTTTGAAATACGGCTGCAGCAAGGCGTCTGCGATACGCCTGGACAACGGAGAACCGTCCTCGTCGACGATGGCGATGGGCACGTTGTTTAACGTCTGGGGTACGGCCTTCGCTTCGACATAGACGGCGAGCGTGAAGGAATAGACGATCAAGCCGAGAAGAACCGGATCACGCAGCAAACCCCGCAATTCCTTGATTCCAAGATGAAAGATGGTGGCAAGGCGCATGCTTCACCTCGCCTGCTTCTTGAGGAAGAGAGCGCTGACGGCAACGAGCAGCGGTCCGGACACAAGGAGCGGAAGCAGGGTCGTTTCAAGATTGCCGAATCCCAGTCCTTTTGAAAAAGTGCCACGTGAGATGATGTTGAAGTAAGTCGTCGGTAAAATCTGGCCGATAATCGCACCTACGCCCTGGAGCGAAGAGACGGGGTCAATCAGGCCGGAGAACTGTACGGCTGGAATGATGGTCAGAAGCGTCGTGCCAAAGATCGCTGCAATCTGGCTGGACATAAAGGTGGAGATCAGCAGCCCGAAAGCAGTCGCGAAGACGACATAGAGGAAGGCGGATATCGTGAAGACGAAAAGGCTGCCGGTGAACGGAACCCGGAAGATACAGACCGCGAAGAGCCAGAGCAGCGCCGCATTGAGGAGGCCGAGTACCAGATAGGGCAGCTGCTTGCCCACCAGGAATTCGAGCCGTGTCACAGGCGTGACGTAGAGATTGACGATCGACCCCAACTCCTTCTCACGGACGACCGACAATGCTGAAAGCATTGCCGGAATCAGCAGCAGCAGGAGCGGGATGACAGCCGGCACCATGGCGACCAAACTTTCCATGCCGGGGTTGTAGCGGAACCGGGTCTCCACGGAGAATTGGCCAGGTTCGGTTCGGCCGTCGGTTTCACGGACTTTGCGGGCGAGCCAGCTGTTGTGCATGCCCTCGACGTAACCGCGTGTCGTTTCCGCGCGCTGCGGCATCGCACCATCGATCCAGGCGCCGATCTCGACATCATGGCCGCGGGCGAGGTGACTGGCGAAGCCAGCCGGGATTTCGATTGCGAGCTTCAATGAGCCATCGCGCATGCGTCGGTCGAGATCAGCGTAGTCGGCGATGGGGGATTGTTCGATGAAATAGCGAGAGCCTGCTATTTCGGCAACATAGTCGCGGCTGGCAACCGTATCGTCCCGGTCAAGCACCGCGAAAGCAAGATCCTTGACGTCCATGTTGATGCCGTAGCCGAGGACGAACATCAGGATGACGCTGCCAATCAAGGCTAGCGTTGCTCGGATAGGATCGCGGAGCAGTTCGCGTGCTTCACGGCCGCTATAGCTCAAAGCGGCGCGCAGATCAAAAACGCGCCGTTGCTTGACCGCAGGCCGGGATTTCCGCCGATCCATCGCGGGAGATGCGCTTGGGTCGGCCCTTGCAGGTCTACCTATCGCGTCCTGGAGATAGTTGATGAAGGCAGCTTCCAAGGTGGCGGCGCCGCAGCTTTCGCGGAGAGCCTGGGGGGTATCGCTCACCAGGACTCGACCGGCATGCATGAGCGATATGTGGTCGCAGCGTTCCGCCTCGTTCATGAAATGCGTCGAAATAAAGATCGTCACCTTCTCCTTGCGTGACAGCTGGATCAGCTCTGACCAAAGCTGGTCGCGGGCGATGGGATCGACACCTGAGGTCGGCTCGTCGAGAATGAGCATTTCCGGCCGATGGACCAGAGCGACCGCCAGTGACAATCGCTGCCGCATGCCGAGCGGCAGAGTGTCAGGCAGGGACTCCATGGCGCCTTCGAGCTGGAAACGATGCCCCAACTCCTTGATCCGCGACGGGATCGTGTCGGGCGGCAATCCAAAAAGCCGCGCGTGCAGGTCGAGATTTTGCCGGACAGTCAGTTCCGTGTAGAGCGAGAAGCTTTGACTCAGATAACCGACCCGCCGGCGGACATCCATGTTGCGCGGGTCGACCGGTTTGCCGAAGAGCCTTGCCGTGCCTTCGCTTGCCGCCAGAAGCCCGGTCAGCATCTTCATCGTCGTCGTTTTGCCGCAGCCGTTGGAACCGATAAAACCGAATATTTCGCCTCTGCGGATCTTGAAGCTGACGTCGTCGACGGCGGTAAAGTCGCCGAAGCGCATCGTTAAACCCTCGGCCTCGATGGCAAAGTCCGGCACGTCTGGTACGGGGAGCGGCGGCAATTCTACACTATGATGTGATGCCCGCCTGTCCTCTGGCATCAGTGCGATGAAGGCATCGTCAAGTGTGGTCGTCCTCGTTCGCTCCAGCAGGGATCCGGGCGATCCGGTCGCCACTAGTCGGCCGGCATCCATGGCCGCCAAGCAGTCGAAACGCGCCGCCTCTTCCAGATAGGCCGTTGCCACGACCACGCTGATCGTCGGTCGCTCGGACCGGATCTCATCGATGAGGTCCCAGAACTGGCGGCGCGAGAGGGGATCGATGCCGGTGGTCGGCTCGTCGAGGATTAGAAGCTCAGGATCGTGGATGAGGGCGCAGCAGAGGCCGAGCTTCTGCTTCATGCCGCCCGAAAGTTTCCCTGCGGCCCGGTCTTCGAAGCCGGAAAGACCGGTGCGCTGCAGGAGCGTGCGGATACGGTCTCCCCGGTCTTTGCGGCCCAGGCCGAACAGACGGCCGAAGAAGTCAGCATTCTCAAACACGGACAGCGTCGGATAGAGGTTCTTGCCAAGCCCCTGAGGCATATAGGCGATCGCGGGACAGGCCTGCCGGCGGTGGCTGGCGTGGCGCATGTCGCCACCAAGCACAGTGATATCGCCCTTCTGGATCTTTCGTGCACCGGCTATCAAGGAGAGAAGCGACGATTTACCGACGCCATCTGGACCTATGAGGCCGACCAGTTCGCCTGCCGGAATGTCGAGCGTGACCGCCTCCAGGGCCTTATGCCCACCGTAGGCATGGGTCACATCCTTCAGGCGGGCGACATATGCTGGTTCTACGGTCTCCGCGGGCACAGGATGCTCCAGTTCAGGGGGTGAGAGGCGTCGAAAGCGGTGGCGGCCATTTGGCGGCGGGATCGATCTTGACATAGGCTCGCCCGGGCAGGCCCGTCTTCACCTGCGCCATATATTTCTGCAGCAGTTCCTTGGGCACCTGCGCACGCAGGCGGAACATCAACTTTTCGCGCTCCTCCTCCGTCTCAACCGTCTTCGGCGTGAACTGGGCTACGTCTGAAACGAAGGATATTCGCGCAGGGATGACGTATTGCGGTGCGGCATCCAAGACGATGCGAGCCTCGCTGCCGATTGCAGTACGGCCCGCTTCTGTCGTGGCCAGGAAGAAGGTCATGTAAACGTCGCCCACATCCAGAAGGTTGAGGACGCGGCCTCCAGCTGCGACGACTTCGCCCGGATGTGCGACGAGATATTGGACGCGACCGCTCCTTGGGGCTTTAAGGGCGCAGTCGCGGAGATCCGCCTCAATCCGGGCGACGGTCGCTTCAGCGGCTTCGACAGCGGCTTCGGCGTCCACCACCTGCGCTTCGGCGGTGCCGATCGCGGCCTCGGTTGCGGCGAGGTTTGCCCTGGCTGCGCCAAGCGTCGCCGCCGCTCCGTCGGCGCGGGCGCGATCGTCGTCGAGCGTCTGCTCGGAGACGGTCCCGCTTTTCGAAAGCTGCTGACTGCGGGCCAGCCGTTTGTGCGCAGACTGAAGTAGGACATCGTTCTGTGAAACGGTCGCTGCTGCCGCCTCCTTTTCCGCCTGTCTTTGCGAGACCAGCATCCTTGCCGTGTCAATCGCAATTCTTGCCCGGGAGAGCTGAGCCATGGCCTCCCGCCTTTGCGCGTTAAGCTGCTCGACATCCATGGTAGCGACGACCTGGCCGACCTCGACGAAGTCACCCTCGCGAACGAGCACGTCCGACAGACGTCCCGCCGTACGTGCAGCGATGTCGATCTCGACGGCCTCGATACGCCCGTTTCCGCTCGCGATGCCGGCCATTGCCTGCGCCGCAAACCTCGTCGCCTGATACTGCCAGGCGACATAGCCGGCGCCTGCCAGGGCGACGAGCATAAGAGCAGCTGTCCAGTAGCGGTTCAACGAAGACTCCTTGCCTGCCAAAGTCGGGATGGGCTCTTCATCGTCCGATTCGGCGGCTTCGACCTTGACGGGGATCAATCTCGCTGTGTTCGGCTTTGATTGACAAAGATCATTGCGGGTTTTAGCCGGCCTCCTAGCCTCCCTCAGATCAACGTACCAACCGAAGGAGGTCACCATGTCCTTGAAAACTCTGCTCGCAATTGTCGGAGCCACGGACGCTGGATCGGATATCAAGAGCGCGATTGAACTGGCCAGGGAAAGCGATGCTCATCTGTCCATTCTGGTAGTCGGCGCCGCGTTGCAACCGGTTACCGTCGAGTATCCGGTGACCACCGCCTGGATTGAGCAAGTACAGAAGGAAACAGATGCTCTGCATCAAATCCGGCTCCAGGCTGAAGATATGTGCCGGATGAACGACATCTCCTTCGATGTCGACTGCCTCTACGAAGATCTTTTCATTCTGCAGAGCAGTATCGGCATGCGTAGCATATACGCCGATATCGTTGTAGGTGGACATGGCATACGCGCCGACGTCGAACTTCGGAGAGCGGTGGTGGCGGCGACAGCCTTCGACACGAGAACACCGCTATTCCTGATTTCGAGTGCCGGCAGAGCAAGCTTGAAGCCGACGAACGTGCTGGTCGCCTGGAATTCGCGCCCGGAAGCCGCCAATGCAGCCAAGGCGGCATTAGAGATGCTGATTGCGGCCGACGAGGTCCATCTCGTGCTTATCGATCCTGATAGCGCCTACCTCAAAAGCGGCGACGAGCCAGGTGCTGACATCGCAACATTTCTCGCTCGCCATGGAGCCAAAGTCGTCGTCGAACAACTGGCGAGCGGCGGACGCAGGACCGAGGAGGTTCTCCTGCAGCACGCGCGTGAGCTCGGTTGTGATATGATTGTCATGGGCGCCTATGGCCACTCGCGACTCCGCGAGCGGATATTCGGCGGCGTGACTGCCTCCATCATCGAGGGCTGCAACGTGCCGGTTCTCATGGCCCGATAGACCCGACGCGTCTTATTCCCAGATGCAGCTCATTCAGCCTTGATCTCACGCCGCTGGCAGCGACCAAATTGGAGGGCTGCGGAGGTGCCGCAAGAACGCGGCCGCGCAAGAGGTGGCTTCGGGTTTTGGCAGAACATTTGGACCGTACTGCACCAGAGTTGGTTCTCAGTTTCTTCAGTGGGAGAGGCCGCCGCGCTTGCCGGACTCTGATGCGAAAGCACTGGGGAAGGGGGATGGTTATGACCTGCCTCCCGCACGGTAGATTGCCGTCGGTCTAACAATCACCCGGGATCTAGGCGACGCCATTGAGGGAGCTTGCCGCTTCTCGCAGAAGTTGCTTCATTTTCTCGCGGACCGCGTTTGCATCAATCGCCACATCTGCATATTGCAGGTCGTCAAAGACCTTGTTGAAGACATTCTCTTCGCCCGGCTCGAGCAGACTGGCGGAAATAATTTCGTTGAAATAGACATCGAAGTCCTTTCGCCCGATGAGGTCGGCCGCCCAGCGCGCCAGCATCCTGTCGCGCCTCGCCTTGATATGAAACGAACGCTCGAGTTTCATGATATACTCTTTCTCGAGTGCTTCTTCACGGTCGTCGATAATGCCCATGTTCATTCCTTCCCTGAAAAGGGAGTTGCCCTAGTCTCTCGGACGCTGAAGTCGGCCACCGGCCCATGTTCTGGAGACCGACGCCTCGTTCCGGATCCTGTCCAAGCGGCAAATTTAAGTGCTGAAGCAGAAGGCGTCCTTGATCATCGTCAAGTCACCTCATCGAGGGTGGAGAAGACAAGGGGCATCGATCGCCGACGGTCGTGGCTCCAAGCTCCTGGAGGCCGCGAGAACTCGCGCTGCGACCTCGCCGCTCCTTGCGGCGACCAGACCCTCAACTCTGCCGGCCTCGGATCGATCGTACCTGAGCCGGTTGCCATCGAGCCCCAATACGACGCCGCCGGCTGCTTCGACGATCGCTTGGCCGGCGGCGCAGTCCCACACCATCATCGGTCCCAGCCGAAGGTACACATCTGCTTCTCCCGCTGCCACGAATGCAAATTTCAGGGATGAGCCGAGCTGGCGTACTTCGCATGGTCTGAGCGCCTGAAGCAGTTGCTCGGTGCGTTCGTCGCAGTGCGAGCGACTGACGAGGACGATAGGGGCGCTGCGGGGGTCCGCCTGTGGCAGGATAGGGCAAGGCGCTGCCGCCGATGACTGGCTAAACGCCCTATGCCTGCCGTAACTGAAGAACAGGCGCCTCACTGCGGGGGCATAAACCACGCCCGCGGTCGGAAAACCAGCTTCGACAAGCGCGATGTTGACGGTGAAGTCGTCACGACCACAGATGAACTCTTTTGTCCCATCGAGGGGATCGAGAAGGAGGGCGATTTCACCCGCGAGCGGGCCGAATGCGAGCATCGTGTCTTCTTCGCTCAACACCGGAATGTCCGGAACCAGGGAATGGCAACCCTCCAAGAGGATTTCATGGCTTGCGAGATCGGCCGAGGTGACCGGCGACTTATCCGCCTTGATCCGGGCTCCTATGCCACGGCGCTGAAGGGCGTGTGCGGCATCTCCCGCCCTGCGAACCGACGGAATAAGTTCGGTGATGAGGCGCTTTCTGCGGCGTAAATCCATGTCGAACGTCCTAAGCTCGGCTCAATGAAACGCTAACGCGCTGTCGTCGGCATTGATGGAAATCAATGCGTTGACCTGGCGATCGACCACTCTCTGTACGGCCAATGAAGGAGGATCGTGATGCTTGCGCAAGACCAGTCCGGGGTACTCTCCTATCTCGAGAAAGCACTGCGCCGGGATGAACATCCGGTCGAGGTGATCAATACGCACATCTCGATCATCTTTCTCTCCGGCGATCGCGCTTACAAGATGAAGCGGGCCGTGAGATTGCCCTACGTCGATTTTTCCTCGGTCGAGGCCAGGCTGGCGGCATGCCGCAAGGAGCTGGAGCTAAACGGTGCCACTTCGCCGGAGACATATCTCGCGGTCAGGTTGATAACGCGTGAACCGTCCGGCGATTTTGCGATCGATGGCAGTGGGGAAGTCTGCGAGGCCTTGGTCGAAATGCGCCGCTTCGAACAATCGGCACTGCTTGATCGGGTCGCCGCGTCAGGAGCGCTGACATCCTCGACGGTCGATGCCTTGGCAAAAACGGTCGTAGGGTTCCATCGAGGGGCGCCGGTCTCACACGCGCTTTCCGGACGAAAGAACGTGATGTCCGTCCTGGTGATCAATGAGGCAGGCTTCGCGACAAGCAAGGTTTTTCCGCAAGCGCAGGTGCGAGAACTCACATCGATGTTCAATCAGCGCTTATCCGATTTGACGGAACTGCTGGATGAGCGCGAGCGTGAGGGGAAAATCCGCAGATGTCATGGCGATCTTCATCTTCGCAACATCTTCCTGTTCCATGGAGAACCGTGCCTGTTCGACTGCATCGAATTCAATGATGAGATTGCTACAACCGATGTGCTGTACGATCTGGCCTTTCTGCTTATGGATCTCTGGCACAGGCAGGAAAGAGGGCTCGCGAACCGGTTGATGAACCGCTATCTCGACGAGACCGATGATGAAGAGGGCTTTCGGCTCCTGCCGTTCTTCATGGCGCTCAGGGCTGCAGTCCGCGCCCATGTAACCGCCACACAAGCCGAGAACCTGATCGGAGATCAGGCCGCGCCCCTTGTTGAGGAAGCGCGATCCTATTTCGAACTCGCTCGTGCGCTGCTGCAGCCTGCTGCGCCTAGGTTGGTGGCGATCGGTGGCCTTAGCGGATCAGGCAAGACAACGCTTGCCGAAGCCCTGGCTCCCTTGCTGGGCGTTGCCCCCGGTGCGCGTATCGTCGAGAGCGACAGGGTGCGAAAAGCCATGCATGCCGTTCCGCCGGAAACAAAATTGCCGCCCGCAGCCTACAGGCCGGAAATCTCCGCAAGGGTCTATCGCGAGATGGCCTGGCGCGTCCGTCTCCTTCTGAATGGTGGTGGCTGCGTGGTCGTTGACGCGGTCTTCGACAAGCCGCGAAACCGCCAGATGATCGAGGAAGTTGCCTTTCTGGGAGGCCGTCGCTTTCAGGGCATCTGGCTCGAAGCTGATCCGGCGGTTCTTCGCCAGCGTGTTTTTGCCCGGCCCCAAGGCGTTTCGGACGCTACCGTCGACGTCCTCGAGGAGCAGTTGATCCATGAGGTGGGCGTCATAAGCTGGGAGATGGTCGACGCCAGTAAGCCTGTCGAGGATCTTGTGCAGATCATTCTCAATCCTGTCAGCACGGCAAAGGAAGCATCCGACCCCTCAATCTGAAGGCGCCAGGCCGTGGAAGGCAGGCAGTAGGGATAAGCATTTAGGGATATCGCCAGATTCAGCTCTCAGCTTGCGTATTCGGCGCACAGATAACCATTCGCGCATGGGAAACCGCCTCCACGAAAGCCTCCCTCGCTGTTTCGGAAGATACCTGTCCACGTACTGCCGCGGCGCAGACTTCCGTTGCGAATCGATGCTTCTTTCGCGAGCCCTTCCAAGAGTGGGCGAGGAAATCGAGCGCCTCGCTTGGATTGTGGATCGTATCGGGCGCTCGCATCGCCGCCTGAACATAGACCGGCTCGTGCCAGTCCAGGTCTGTCATCTTCTCGTGAGCCATCGTCTCGCTCCTTGATCAATTCTTAGAGAGTCATGGTCCGTCCCGAAGCGCGCGCAGAATTCTCGTCAGTGCCGAAACGTTTTTGCGCAGACATCCGCAAGATCAGAAACCGTTACCCTTCGTCGGAGGGATGAACGGTTCCGGGTAGCCGGCCTTGGGAGCCTTCTTCTCCTGCGGAGCGGTTTCGGACTGGTCCGGCTGCGGCCACCAGCTGGCGGCGCTATAGCCAACCAGGACGGCCATCAGGATTACGACTGCGATTGTGAATATCCTTGCCATAACCTATTCCTTCCCGTTCGTTGATGAAATCATTTTCAGGTCAGGCCGCCTCCTGCGCATTGCGCTCGATCAAAAAACTTGCGAGCTGAGGTGATGCGCGATCCAACGGGTGTCGGCCTAGCGGGAGATGCCCGCCGCATTTAGACGGGTCGCATGAACCTGCTTGATGCAGATCAAAGATATCCGTCCGTGGCGACGATAGGCTTGAGCAAACTGAGAGGAATCCGCCATGTTCAACGATGCGTTCTTGATGTTGAGTCAGCCGCTGCCTGCTGCCGCCAGAAACGTTTTCCTCACGACCCACCGTCTGAACATAGAGACGGCAAAGACAGGGCCTGCGTTTTCAGATCGAGTTGCTGAACTTCTTCACGCATCGGCTTCAATTCTAGCCTTACAGCAATCGAAATCATGCCCCATATGGCAACATTCGTCCCGTTCGCGCATTGATGCACATCAAACGGGGCCGAGTTCGGCAATCCGCTGAATGGGAACAGAGCTTCTTGCGGGTATCTACAAATTCATCCTAGCTGCGTCAGATGCCGGTGGAGGCGAGACCTGTCAATGATCTCGGTCATGTCTTCACCACGCGATAGATGGCCGGAATGACTAGCACCGTCAGCAAGGTCGAGGAGGCCAGGCCAAACAGCAGGGAGATTGCGAGCCCCTGAAAGATCGGATCGCTGAGGATGACGCCCGCTCCGATCATCGCCGCGAGAGCGGTGAGCAGAATGGGCTTCGAACGGATCGCGCCAGCCTCGATCAGGATTTCGGACAGCGGCTGGTCTGGCGACCTGTTGTGTCGAATGAAGTCGACCAACAGGATGGAGTTGCGGACTATAATGCCTGCGAGCGCGATAAAGCCGATCATCGACGTCGCCGAGAAGGGCGCGCCGAACAGCCAGTGCCCGCCGAGGATGCCGATGAAGGTCAACGGGATCGGCGTCAGAATAACGAGCGGCACCTTGAACGAGCCAAACTGCGCGACGACCAGGATATAGATGCCGAGGAGAGCTACCATGAACGCGGCGCCCATGTCGCGAAACGTTACCCAGGTGACCTCCCATTCGCCATTCCAGAGCAGCGTCGAGACGCCCTCGTCATCAGGCTGGCCATGCAGCGATATGCGTGGCTTGGAAAGGCCGGTCCAGTCTTCGGCATCGAGTGCCCTCTGGACGGCGATCATCCCGTAGAGAGGTGCCTCATAGGCGCCGGCGAGTTCGGCCGTCACCATTTCAGCGGCGCGGCCGTTGTGGCGGAAGATGGGAAAGGATGCTTTTTCCTCGGCGACGTGAAGGACGTCACCAAGTTCGACGACACCGCGATCGCCTGGCAGGACGTTCGCCGGGATCGGCGTGGTGAGGAATCGTTCGTTCAGCACACGGTCGCGTTTCGGCAACTCCAGCCTGATCGGGATCGGCTGCCTGCCGCCACCTCTATGCGAATAGCCGACAGTCTCGCCGTTGTTGAGAATCGAGATGGTATCAAAAACATCGCTTTCCTCGACATGGAAGAATTCCGCGTCGTCGGTCGAGATCGTCGCGCGCAAACGCCGAGCCGGGGTTCCGTAAGAATTGTCCACATCGACAATGAACGGAACGGAACGGAAGGCTGCTTCGACCTTTTCAGCGACCTTCCTACGGGTATCGCCGTCCGGACCATAGATTTCGGCAAGCAGAGTCGCGATCACCGGCGGCCCCGGCGGGGGTTCGACCACCTTCAGGCTGGTGCCGGGCGGGATCGTGATCTCGTCGAGGCGGTTTCTGATGGCGACGGCCAGTTCGTGGCTGGTGCGGGAGCGCTCGGCCTTCGACAGCAACTCGATGGCGACCTCCCCCTTTTCGGTGCTGGCCCGCAGGTAGTAGTGCCGCACGAGGCCGTTGAAATTGAAGGGAGCCGCAGTACCGGCATAGGTCTGGGCGGACTTGACCTCGGGGAATTGCATCACCAGCCGTGCGATCGATTGCGCCGTCGCATCCGTCGTTTCGACGGAGGCGCCCTCGGGCAGGTCGACCATCACGGACAGTTCCGATTTGTTGTCGAAGGGCAGCAGCTTGACCGTCACATCCTCGGTATAGAAAAGCGCCAGCGAGCCGAGCGTCAGCAAGCCGACGACGGCGAGGAATATCCAGCTCGACGTCTTCGAAGCAAGCAGCGGGCGCGCCACCAGCGTATAAAGGCGACCGATCACGCCGCCCTGGGCATGGGACTGTCCTTCGTGGCCCTTGCCTCTGCCGGCGATCCGCAGCATCAACCAGGGCGTTACCGTCACCGCGATGAAGAAGGAAAATATCATGGCGGCCGAGGCGTTGGCCGGGATAGGACTCATGTAAGGGCCCATCATGCCGGAAACGAAGAGCATCGGCAGCAGGGCCGTGACGACCGTCAGCGTGGCAATGATTGTCGGGTTTCCCACTTCCGCGACCGCTTCTATCGCGGCCTCCCGCCGGCTGCGGCCGTCTCCCATGCCCCAATGACGGGCGATGTTCTCGATGATGACGATGGCGTCGTCGACGAGGATGCCGATCGAGAATATCAATGCGAACAATGAAACGCGATTGAGCGTGTAGCCCATCAGCTTCGAGGCAAAGAGCGTCAGCAGGATCGTCACCGGGATGACGACGGCAACCACCGATGCTTCACGCCAGCCGATCGAGAAGCCAACGAGGACGATGATCGATACCGTTGCAAGACCGAGATGGAGCAGCAGTTCATTGGCCTTGTCGTTTGCCGTCTCGCCATAATTGCGCGTGACCTCGATGCTCATGTCGCCGGAGATCAGCGTTCCCTTGAGGGCTTCGACACGATCCAGGACCGATTGTGCCACGGTGACCGCATTCGCCCCCGTCCTCTTGGCGATTGCGACCGTCACGGCGGGCAGCCGGACCACGCCCTTTTCGCCGCGTATGAGACTTGCCGGCACCGTCTCGCTGGTATCGGTTGCCAGGGCGATATTGGCGACGTCGCGCACATAGACCGGCCGGCCGTCGCGCGAAGTCAGGAGCAGATTGCCAATGTCGGTCGGGGAGCCCAGCGTTTCGCCGGCGACAAGACCGATCTGCTCGCCCTTGTCACGCACCAACCCTGCGGGAAAGGCGCGGTTCGCGCCGGAAACCTTGGCGGCCAATTGCTGCAGCGTTACGCCGTAGAGCGCCAGCTTGGCAGGGTCGGGCGCGATGCGCATCACTTCGTCGGATTCGCCGACGAGATAGGTCAGGCCGACATTTCCCACTTTTGAAAGATCGGTCTTCAGCTCGCGAGCGACACGCGTCAGGTCATTGCCCGTCGTGCGACCGGCCGCGTCGATGGTCGGCGTCAGCGTCAGCGATAGGATGGCGACGTCGTCTATGCTCCGGCCGACGATCAGTGGCGCCGGAATCCCGATGGGGATTCTGTCCATATTCGCCTGGACCTTCTCGTGGACCCGCAAGACGGCGGAATCGGACGAGGTCCCGACGACAAATCTCGCCGTAACGAGGACCTGATCATCGTAGGTTTGAGAATAGACGTGCTCGACACCGTCTATGCCCTGGATGATGGTCTCGAGCGGCTCGGTGATCAGCTTGACGGCATCCTCCGCCTTCAATCCATCGGCGCGCACGTGGATATCGACCATCGGTACCGAAATCTGCGGCTCCTCCTCCCGGGGCAGCGTCATGAGCGCGATGACGCCGAATGACAATGCAGCGAGCAGAAGCAGCGGCGTCAATGGTGAGATGATGAATGCGCGGGTCAGGCGGCCCGCGATACCAAGGCCGGACTCATCCTGTGTCATGGAACAACGACCTCGTCACCGGCGGCAAGGCCGGTCAGTATCTCGACGAAGCGACCGTCCGGTCGGACGATGTGCTCGCCGGGGATGACCGTCCGTTCGACCTGGCTTGTCTCCTCGTTCACCTTGACGAAGTCCAGCCCGGAATGCATATAGACCGCGTCTTCCGGGACCAGCAAGGCCGCTCTTTCCCCCACCGGAACTTCAACGAGAACACGAGCCTCGACAAAGGGTGTGTCGAGTTGATCCGCTTCAACGTCGGCGATCACCCGGCCGTTGTCGATCTGCGGATAGATCTTGACCAACTGTCCGGACAATTGCCTGCCATTGGCGCTGATCCTTATGGTCGCGCCCTGCTTCAGGAATACTGCATGGCGCTCCGGAATGGCCAATCGAAGGAACAGGCCGCCGCCGCCCACCGTCGACACCGTTTCACCAGCCAGGATGACGGCGCCCTTGGTGATCGGCACCGTCAGCACCTTGCCATCGGTCGGAGCGTCGACCTCACCTTCGGATTGCTGCTGCTGGATGACGGAGCGCTGAGCTTGTGTGGCGGATATTTGATTTTGGATGACCACGACCTGCGTGCGCAATGCATCGGACTGCTGCACGGTAACCACGCCTCTTGCGACCAGAGTTTCCGCTCGCGCCAGATCCGCTTGCGCGGTCGACAACTGCGACTGAAGCGCGTTGATCTGTGCATCCAGGGCAGCGATCTGGAAGGCCAGCTTTTCGTCGTGAATGATGGCGATCTTCTGCCCCGACCGGACCGTATCACCTTCGGTGACGTCCAGTTCGACGATGGTGCCGCCGATGCGGGCGCGGGCCGCGACGGTGTTTCGCGCCTCTATGCTCCCGTAGACGGCTTTCCATTCAGTTATGGTGGTCGGTTGCAGCGTCACAGTTGCCGCGGAGGCCGAACCGGCAAGGACCAATCCGGCCATCAGTAAGATCGGGCGCATGAGTGAATCGTCCTAAAAGGCGGTGCCGGGCTTGATGCCCAGCTTGCGGAAGACGATTGCCGCCGGGCAGAAGCCGGTGAATGCGGACTGCAGCATGTTGGCGCCGATGAACACTGTCAGCCAAAGGAAATAGGCCGACACCCAGACGGTCAGCACGACCGACAACAACACCATGATACCTGCAAAGGCGAGAACAGATCGATCCAATGTCATTTCCAAAACTCCGTTTGGAGGGCGCGCCCCACTATTGCGGGACAGACGCCTCAACTTCTTCAATGCTGATGTCCTTGAGCTTCTCTATTCCGAGCGCGTGGAGCGCCAGCCGCTCATAGATCGGTTCCGAGGTGCCCGTGCGCATCTTGCGCAGGTAGTACTTCTCGAAGCCCACTTTGGCGGCATGAACCCAGGCGCCGCTCGAAGACCAGTTGACGTTGCGCGGCGGTATCTGCGGCTGGGCGACAAAGGCTACGCCGGAATCGCCGAAATCGGCCAGGCAGACGGCATTCCAGGTCGCCTCGGCATCCAGAACTTCGTTCCTCAGCAGTCGTTTGATGTTCCTGACCGTCGCCGTAACCATCGATTCGATCATGAAACCGGTCTTCGGCACGCCCACGGGCACGGGGGTGGGAGCCATGGGTGGTATCGCGACGCAGACGCCAACAGCAAAAATCTCGGGGAATGCCGGATTGCGCTGGTGCTTGTCGATCAGGACAAAGCCGCGCGGGTTGGTGAGGCCTGTTATTCCCCGGATAGCCTCGACCCCGCGGAAGGCCGGCAGCAGCATCGTGAAGCTGTTCACGAGTTCATGCGCGCGGATGATGGCGCCATCTTCGCCCAGTTCCGAAACCGAAACCTTGCCGCCCTCGACCTTCTCGACCTTGGCGTTACAGATCCATTTGATGTGGTTCTGGCGCAACTGGCTTTCGAGAAGCCCTTTCGTATCGCCGACACCATCGATGCCGAGATGGCCGATATAGGGCTCGGAGGTCACGAAGGTCATCGGCACGCGGTCGCGAACCTTCGCGTCGCGCAGCGCCTTGTCGAGAATGAAAGCGAATTCGTAGGCCGGACCGAAACAGGAGGCCCCCTGGACGGCGCCGACCACCACGGGGCCGGGATTCCGGATGAGTTTCTGCACCGCTTCCTTCGTTTGCACGGCATGGTCGATCTGGCAGATCGAATATGTGCCGGCCTCAGGGCCAAATCCCTCGATCTCATCGAAGGCCAGGTCCGGACCCGTCGCAATGACGAGATAATCATAGGAGATAGATACGCCATCCATCAGTTCGAGCCGCCGTTCGGCGGCGTGCAGCAGGCGCGCACCCTGCGGATGAAAGCCGATCTTGCGCCTCTTGAAAACCGGGACGAGATTGACCTCGACAGACGGCCTGTCGCGAAAGCCGACCGCCACCCACGGGTTGGATGGAACGAAGCTGAACGTCTCACCCTTGCCAACCACGGAAACGCTGTGTTCGGTGCCAAGCTCGTCACGAAGCTGATAGGCAGCAATCGTTCCGCCTAGCCCTGCACCTAAGACAACAACATGTGCCATATGTTCCTCCAACCCATGTTTTCCTCCACTTTCTCCAGCAGACTACCGCAACGGCGCTGCCAGCCATTGATCCCGATCAAGATCGGCCAAATGTCACACCTGTGCCGCTTCGCTGAACTGGTCGTATGCCCGAAGCGCGTCGGCTGCGGACATCAGCGCCGGACCTCCGCCCATGTAGACGCACATCGCCATGATCTCGGCGATCTCTTTGCGGGTTGCGCCGAGATCCTTCAATGCCTTGGCATGGAAGGCGATGCAGCCCTCGCAATGCTGGGTGACCCCGATTGCGAGCGCGACCAGTTCCTTGGTCTTACCGTCGACGCTGCCATCCGCACTCGCCGCCTTCGACAGTGCATGGAAGCCTTGCATGGCGTCCGGGGTAAGCTTGCGCAATTCCGCGGTGTAAGCCGATATATCCTGTGCTACTTGCCGGTAATCCTTTGGCATCGGATGTGGTCCTTGATTTCAACCTTAAATTTATATTTTCTTGATTTTATAAAAACATGAATTGTAAAGAGGCTAAGATGAATTTCGCGCAAGCAATGGAGAAGAAAGCCTGTGATGCCGCCAACTTCCTTGGCGGCCTGGCCAATGAACATCGCCTCCTTGTGCTCTGCCAGTTGCTCGATGGGGAGCGAAGCGTCACGGCGTTGATCGAAGCGACCGATATACCCCAGACGTCGATGTCGCAGCATTTGGCAAAGCTGAAGAAGGAAGGGATCTTGGATTTCCGGCGGGAACACCGGACGCTGTACTACTACATCAAGGATCCAGTGGTGATCGAGATCATGAAGATGCTCTATGAGCGCTTCTGCCGGTGAGCATATTGCCTCGACATGCTCACCTGGCTCGGCAGAGGAGGGGATGACTGATAATAAGCCACGCAGGCTCCACGGTCGTCCATCCACGAGCTCGCCAACGGGCATGCACCAGCACAGGAGAGGTGAAGACATGAATGATGCTCCGATGCGCCAGGACCTGCTGTGTTGGAACCAACGATTTTCCAGCGAGAACTATCTCTTCGGGACGCAACCGAATGCATTCCTCGCACGCCAAAAAATCGGCTTGACTCGGGTTAAGCATGCCTTAGCCATCGCTGATGGCGAGGGCCGCAACGGCGTGTGGCTGGCCCAGCAGGGCCTTGATCTCCTCTCGATCGATTTCTCTCCGGTCGCGTTTCAAAAGGCGAAGTCGCTTGCTCAATGACGTGGCGTAAAATCTCGCTATGCAAGTGGCCGCTCTCAGCTAATGGACTTGGGAAGCGAGTCGTTTCGATATGCGCTGCGGTCAGCTTTGAAGGATGATCGAGAACCTTTGTGGTAGAACTTGAAACGCGCTGGTAGGAATTTTGAAAGGCGGAGCGATGGCAACCTTTTTGAGGGGGGAGGCGGAAAAGCATAGGATATTTCTGGATGCCGAAATAGAGGCGGAAAGGACGCTTGCGTTCATCAGGCTCCTCTCGGCACTCGTTCTGTCTATTCCGCATTTTTCGGCGATTTCGCTCAATCAAATGGACAGAGCTTTTGGAGTGCAGTTGCCCTCCATGCTTGCTCTGGTAACTTTTTTCCTGACCGGTATCCTTGCTCTGTTTTTTATCCGCTACGGGCAGTTCCGTTCGTGGATGCGATATGTGTTCGCGATCATTGATGCAATCATGATCGCTGCGGTCTGTTATTTGTCGCTTAAACTGAACAACCTTTCGGGCGCATGGGTTTTTGCGGCCCCAGTAACCTGGGCTGTGCCACTTCTTTTGACCGTTGGCGCGCTTCGCTATCGACCCGCTATTCAGGTCTGGTCCACTCTTCTGTTCGCTTTTGCCTTGGCTTTCGTATTCGTCAGTCTCTCGCCGGTCTCCGATAGCCCGTTCACGTCCGGGTCAGGCGTGCAGCGACTTTTCTCTCTGCTGCCTTCAGTTTCACGTTTGTGCCTCATTACCCTGACCGGTCTGGCGTCGCTTGTTGTGATGTACCGCGCACGGTCATTGCTGATTCAAGCAGAGGAGCAGGCCTACGCTACCGCCGCGTTGGCTAGGTTTCTGCCACCTGAAATCGTTCCTCTTGTTGCTGGAGGCGATGAATGGATTCACGGGCGACGACAGGTTGTCACAGTGCTCTTTGTAGATATCAGGAATTCGACGCAAATTGCTGAAGGTCTTGATCCAAAGGCACTGTCGCAACTCATCTCATCCTTTCGCAGAATTGTTCAGCGTGCTGCCAAGGAAAACGGCGGTGTGATAGATAAATTCATCGGTGACGGAGCCATGATCGTGTTCGGGGTGCCCGATCCAAGGACCGACGATGCAAGGCGAGGATTGAACTGCGCGCGTGATATACTTCGACTTATCGCGGAATGGCAGATCGATTCGCTCACATCGCATCACGTCACCGTCGGTTTGGGTGCCCACCGAGGAAAGGTATATTGCGGTATTGTTGGAGATGAGAACCGGCGCGAATTCACAATTATTGGCGATGTGGTAAATGTGGCCTCGCGTATCGAGCAAGCGACGAAGCAATTTGGAGTCCCGTTTCTCGCCTCTCTGGAGGTTGTGATCGCTGCAAAGGAAGATAATGGATGGAAACTTATCAGTTCAGAGCCGCTTCGTGGCAAACAGAATTCAGTATCTCTCATGGCGCCAAAGACTTAAACGGGATATATTCCAAACGTGGCCTTGACCCTTCGCTTCGGTGTCTTGCTCCGTAATTGCAGGCCTACGTCCCTGTAAAATGCGATGGGTTCGCTTGCGTTTGGGGGGTGCTGCTGATGGGTAGGGGGTTGCCAGGTATTCGAGATGGGCGCCATCGACGGCCGAAGGTTCAGCGCAATGATCAGGTTCATCGTCGCGCAGCAAGGCGCCGATGGCGCGGAACTTTTTGAGATGCACTGCAGCCGGTGTCATGCCTCGACCGCACACGTGCTGCGGAGACTTCCGCAGGAGAGGGCCATCAGAAGAGAGAGGCTTTCATCGCTGCTTGCCCATCACCACGAGCCGGATGAGGCTGAGCGGGCGGCGCTGATCGATTGGCTGGTTGCGCAATGATCGGTCAACGTAGCGCGAAGCCAAATGCGAGGGCCGTGACCGCAACGCACAGCCCGACAAATCCTGTGAGAATACGGCGGTCCTTTACAGAGACGGGGCTAGCGCCATAGCTGAATCGTTCGTACCGTATGCGGTCGAGCGTGACACCCATTGCGTGCAGGGCGTCGGTAGCAAAAGTCATCATACCGCTCGGGCCGCAAATCAAGATGTTTACGGCAGACGGCTCGACGCCGGTCATAAGGTTTCGCAGGTGCTCCAGAGTGAGCGGTCCGCGGCCGACCGGCGCATCGACAGCCGTCGCGTCATCCGCCAGAATCGTGATATCGGCTGACGGGCAGGTGGATTGCATAACTTCGGACTTGACGAGGGCGGCTCGGCTGCGGGCCGTGTGGGTAAGCCGTATCCGGCGGTATTCGCTATGATGGCCTAGATCAGAGAGAATGGAAAAGATAGGCGCCAACCCGACGCCGCCCGAAATCAGGATGAGCGTATCGCTTTTCGGCAGTCCGTCGAGGGTGAAGCTCCCATGCGGACCATCGATCGCAACCTGTGAACCGACAGGCATGGTGCCGATCCGCGAGGTGAAATCGCCAGACTCCTGGATAAGTTCCATAAATCAGCGTTATCTCACACGATTGAGATTACGCTCATCGGTTCAGATACATTCAAAAGCAACTAAAAGAAACGGCGGTCTAAAGCGCTATGGCATTCGTCATTCATTTGCATTATCATTCCACCGAAATGTGGAGATAGCTATGGCTGCAAATGCACTTGTACAAACTCGTATTGATGCCGAGGTTCGGGATCGTGCCTCCGCAGTGCTTGGAAATATGGGGCTTACGGTATCGGACGCGGTTCGGATCTTACTCACCCGGACGGCCAATGAGGGTGCGCTGCCGCTGGAGCTTCTTTCAGGCAGTGAGGCCCATGACGCTTGGTTTCGCACCAAGGTACTTGAAGCCCTGAACGATACTCGACCGGACGTTTCGGATGATGAAGTCGAGGCACATTTTGCTGAACGTCGAGCGGCAGCCCGCCTTAACGCGGGTGCTCGCAAATCGTGAAGCTTACCTGGTCGGCGTTCGCGCTATCGGATCGCGATGCCATCTTCACATACATTGAAGCAGAAAATCCCTCAGCCGCCATTCTGGTCGATGAACGGATCGTTGCTGCCGTCCGTCGGTTGGTAGATTTTCCCGCGAGCGGTCGTGTTGGCAGAATTGCTGGCACCCGCGAACTGGTAATTAACGGCACGCCGTACGTCGCGGCGTATGCAATTACCGAAACAGCGGTCCGCATTCTTCGCGTCCTCCATGGCGCGCAGGAATGGCCAGACTCTTTGCCAACGAGCTAGGCTTTGCATCTCGATGCTGAGAATCAAGGGGTTGTTGGTTCGAACTGTTTCAAGGCGAGCAGTGCACGTTTCATCTCCATTAGTCGTCGCTTGATCGGACCGTCTTCACAAGTTGTCATCGTCCAGCCGACGCTGATTGCCGAGATCGAATTCCGAGGCTGGACGGACGACGGCGATCTGCGTCACGCATCCTACAAAGGCTTGCGCGAAGTTCAGGATAATGCGGCCGTTTATGAGTTGGATTGAGCGGGGGGCAGAAGCCCAAAAGGAGCATATTTTTTTCTGCCGCTGCTCTTGAATCTGAAATTCTCAAAAACCAAATCGATTGCCGCCAGCCGCTCAATGAAGGGCTGGCCTTGCTGGGAGCGCCGTCTTTCGGCGCTTCCGTACCCATGTTGCTTCAAGGAGGATATGGCTATGGCAACATCTTACGACTATGCGCCTCTCTATCGTTCTAGCGTCGGCTTCGACCGGGTTTTCAATCTTCTGGAAAACGCCCAGCGCGCCCGGTCGATCAGCGACTGGCCGCCCTATGACATCGTCAAGACCGGTGACGACAGCTACCAGATTTCGATCGCGGTGGCGGGCTTCACCCTGGACGAACTCGACATTACCTTCCAATCCAATCTACTGACGGTCACCGGCAAGAAGCAGGAAGCGGCCACCGACGGCTACCTGCATCGCGGCATTGCCGGCCGGCCGTTCGAGCACCGGTTCGAACTTGCCGACCATGTCAGGGTGAACGGGGCGGACCTCAGCAATGGACTCTTGTCGATCGATCTGGTTCGGGAGATCCCCGAGGCACTGAAGCCGCGCAAGATCGCGATCGAGAGCGCCGGGGCAGTCGCTCCCGCGCAGATCGAAGCGCAGAAGGCCGCTTGACACCGCATTGACCTCAGAACAAGGGCGCCGTGGCTACGGCGCCCATCAACATTCCGGGTTGGAAAGGAGAGAGCAATGAAACCCGATATGTTTAGGCAGCCTGTTTCCATTCTTGTCGGCCTTGGCTTCCCAGCAGAGGTTCGCAGCGTCATGGATGCCTACCGGCATCTTTCCGAGTGTTCGACGTCACTCAGGGACAGCGCGCATGCGATTGCGCTGAAGGCCTGCAGTGCGGCACTGCGTGGCGAGATTGAAGCAGAAACCGCGCGTGGCCTGTTTGCGGCTTTCGCCGAGAAACACGATCTGCTGGCGCCGGAAATGAACGTGATCGCCGCGTCACGCCTGCAGCGTGACCGCGATCCACACGTACAGTGAGGTGGTCCGATGACGCATGACATGTTGGAGCAGGCGACCAGCAACGCGATGGCGATGGGACCAGCGGTCTTGCTTCAGGGTATGGAGCTTCAGCGGCCAATCGATGTGGTGAGAGCGGCGGCTCTTTCCGTCGATGATAAGCGAACGATCCTCGCGGCCTGGGCCTCCGACTTTTACGCTATCGATTCGATGCCGGCTCTCCGGCAGGTGCCGGGAATACCAGAGCCGATTTCGATCGATGAGGTACAGTCCGCGCTGAAAGAACTCGATCGGCGCTACGGTATCTGACGGACCGCGCGTTCAAGCAGCCTGCTTCGACGACTTGGCGAGCGGCTGAGGCGTTGAGCCCGGTGACCTGCTTGGTCTTGGCGCGGATCTCCAGCGCAATCTCGGTGGCGATTTCCATGCCCTTCAAATTCGCGGTGGCTCCTGGCGTTCGGCCGCTCCGAGACGCATTGGAGCGTTGACGAATACGACGTAGTAAAGCAGGACTTCTCGTCCCATCAGATCTAGTTCCGGCATATCCGGGCAAGACTTGCCGCTAAATTCTGGACTGTGCGGGGGTTATGCCTGTCTTTTTCGAGGATCGCCTCGTACGAATTTTGCGCGCGGGCGTCACCAATGATGCTGGTGCATCGGCGAGTGTCTCGCGGGCAGCTGAGGTCAAGGTGGTGGCAACGAAATCCGCCTCCCGAAGCGTAGGCGGTTGCTCTTCCTCCTGATTTTCCACCCAAAGGACCGCGCCGACCCGAATGGCCGGGTATATGCGCTTGAACCGACGAACAAGTATGGTGGCGTGCCTTGCGGAGTCCTCGTTGAGGAAGCAAACTACTATGGCGTTCGATTGCTTCGGAACGAGGCTCATGGCACGGCGATTGGGGATGTCAGAATGCCTCGCTGCGACCACCTCGGCTCCCTGTACCTGAAGAATCTGGGCAAGCATCGCAGCCGACGCGTCGTCGAGCGGGCCCCTGCCTCCGACGCAAAAGACGGTGTTGCCCCGTCCATCAGGTAGTTCGCTTTCATCCCCATTTCCTTCCTTGAGGGGGGTGCTGGGCCGACCTGCCGCTTCCGTCTCCTTCTGTTCGTCTTCCTCTTCCTGCTCTTCTTCCTCCGCGATTTCCCCGAGGTTCGAGACCAGTGTGATGGCGGTCCCGAACACCTGTTCCATCTGCTCCGCGGTCAAGACGCCTCGACGCCTGTCCTTCTCCGCGAGTAGAAGGGCGGGAATGGCAACCTTGCCATAGTAATCCTCCAGATAATCCTCCTCGAGGAACTCCTCAGCGTAATCGGTCGCCTCATCGGGATCGCCGGCAAGAAGCCGCTGGTACAGCCGCTCCTTGGGATCGAGCACCGGGTCACTACCAAAAACGACCTCAAGGAACTTGAACTGCGGGACATACCGGCCCAACACTGCAAGACACACGGTCAGCGGGGTGGACAGCACAAGACCGACTGGTCCCCACAGCCATGCCCAAAAAATCGCCGCGACGATGATTGCGAGCGGAGAGAGGCCGGTACGAGAACCATAGAGCCAGGGCTCGATGACGTTGTTGCTGGTCAATTCCAGCACGACGAAAATGGCCGCAACCCAGAGAACAAGACTCCAGCCAGGGTCTACTGCAAAGGCCAGGAACAGCGGCAAAACTGTTGCGATGACAGGCCCGATATAGGGGACAAAACGAAGGACGATGGCCAGCATCCCCCAGAGCGCTGGATTTGGAATGCCGACCGCCCACAGTCCGAGAGCCAATGGAACGCCGTAAGCGCAGTTCACCACCAACTGCATAAGAAGATACCGTGCGACGCGGCTTCCCGCCTCCTGGATGGCTTCTGTTGTGCGATGCAGATCGCCATAGCCAACGAGCCGGATAAAGCGATCGCGAAGCTCTTCTTTGGAGCGCTGACTGCGTGCTCGTCGGCGACTTTTTCGGAGACAGCGTCTCCATCATCTCCGATGAAGTCAATCTTCCAGCCGGTAGCTTCGTCCTGGATCCTCGCATCAGCCAGAGCATGTCAACCCGTCTTCCTGCTCTTGAGATCTCCCTCGACCGACTTGCGAAGTGCCTGCATGATGTCCACTACGTTCGAACCAGGAGCGGCTTCCACCTTCCTGCCCTTGGCGGCTTTCTTCGGCTTGAGGAGCTTCTTCCTCTCCTCGATAAGCCGCAGCAGGCTTTCCTGGATCGGGTCGCTGACCATGTTGGGTGACCATCGCGCGGTCTTCTTCTTGATGAGCTGCTGAACGAGCGGAACGAGATCCGGATCTGCTTTCTCGTCGATATCCTCGAAGTAATTCTCCTCCGGTCGAACCTCGTCGCCGAAACGCAGCGTCCAGAGAACGATGCCTTCGCCGCGCGGTTCCAGGACGACCGCGCGCTCTCGGCGGCCCATCACGAGCTTCGACACGCCGAAAACCTTGTCGGCCTTCATGGCATCCCTGATCACCGCAAATGCCTCGTTGCCGACGGCATCGTCCGGCATCAGGTAATGCGGCTTCTCAAGGTAGATCCACTCGATGCTGTCGGCCGGGACGAATTTGTCGATGTCGATCGTCTTCACAGTGTCGAGCGCGACTGCGTCGAGATCGTCCTCGGTAAGGATAACGTAGTCGTTCTCCCCGCGAGCGTAGCCCTTGGCTTCGTTGTCGTCCCTGACGGGCTTGCCCGTGACGGAATCGATGTACCGGGAGACGACGCGGTTGCCCGTCTCCTTGTTGAGGGTATGGAAGCGAACCTTCTCGCTTTCGCTCGTAGCCGGGGTCATAGCCACGGGGCAGGTAACCAGGGAGAGTTTGAGATAACCTTTCCAGTAATATTTCGGAGCCATGACCTATTTCCCTAGCTGGCTTTGCGCTGCGGGGCAGCCTTTGAAGCGGCGGACTTCGCTGCCGCCCCGCGCGCGGCGCGCTGCCTCCCGTTGCCAGTGTTGGCGTTGGCGGCAGTGCGTTTCGGTTTGTCCGCAGCGGCCTTCATCATGCCTGCGCTCTCGCGGAGCGCGGCCAGCAGATCATTGGGCTTCGAGACCTCGACCTTCTTCGGCTTCGGAAGCGACTTGCCTTCCAGCTTCGCCTTCACCAAATCTGCAAGGGCGGCTTCGTAGCGGTCGTCGAAGGTCGCCGGATCGAACTCGCCCTTCTTGGTGCTGATGATGTGCTTGGCCAGATCGAGCATCTCGCCCTGGATCTTGAGCTTGGGCATCTCCTCGAAAGCCTTTTCGGAGGAACGAACCTCGTAGTCGAAGTTGAGTGTGCTGGCGATCAGGCCCTTGCCGTGCGGCCGTATCAGCACCGTACGCATTCGACGGAATAGGACGGTGCGGGCGATGGCCGCGACCATCGACTTCTTCATCGCATCGCGGAGAGCCGCGAACGCGTCTCCGCCCATCTTGTCGGGAGTGAGGTAGTACGGCTTGTCGAAGTAGACGTCGTCGACGTCGGAGCACGGGATGAACGCCTCAATCTCGAGCGTTTTGTTGCTCTCAGGGATCGCGGCGGAAACTTCCTCAGGATCGATGATGATGTACTGGCCGTTCTCGATCTCGAAGCCCTTGGTCTGGGCTTCCTTCGGCACCGGATCCTCGGTCTCGCTGTCTATGAAGATGCGGTTGACGCGGTTGCCCGTGGCTTTGTTGATGGTGTTGAAGGTGATGCGGTCGCTCGTCGAGGCTGCCGTGTAGAGAGCGACGCCGCAGCTTACCTCGCCGAACTTCAGAAAGCCTTTCCACTGCGCACGCTGTCCTGACGGCATGACAAATACTCCGAATCATTAATCCGCGACTCAAAGACGTGTCAGGGTGATTCGTTCCGACTCAAAACGAATCATTTTTCAGTACTTTACGGAATTTCTCTCCCAAATTGATTCCGCCGTCTCCGCTGGTCGAATTGCGCCCGTTAGTAGTGGAAAGCGGTGGAGGTTTGTTCAGTTCTAGAGCCACAGCAAGTTGGTTCCTCCAGCACGATGCCGGGCACCGCTTAGGGAATTCCGCAGCTGCTCCAAGCGCAGATCATCATCCACGTTCTCCCGGGAACCACCCGGACGCGTTGTGAGTTTCTAGTGCGGACGCTCATTCGAAGAGAAGCCCGATGGCGCAGACAACGACATCACACGGCCGCGCACAGGATCGAACCCGCGTGGCCGGCGGCCAGGATCACGAGGTCAAGTACGAAGCAACGAAGGAAGGCGCCTCGCGGGATGCCATCAAGATGGCCGCGAAGAGCGCTGGAAACTCACGGAAGAAGGTCGAGGCCGAGATTGATCGCCGTTAGGCGGCCGAGCGGTGTTGTGCTGTCAGCAAACGAGGCAGTCGCCGTGGGTGTCCTGCCATACCGGGGTCTGGAATCGAGGCGACGCCGCTGTGGCGTAAACGAAGCAGTCATAGCCGCGCAGGCCTGCCGTCTCCACGTCTGGGGTAACGCATGTCCAAGTGTTTACAGGAAGACCATCTGCTGATGTCGAAAGCGGTCCGTGAATGGTATCGGCACTACGAGGTGGAATGGGACGATCAAGCGTCCTCGTTTTTGTGTGATGCCGCCATCGAACTCTACAACGAGGGTTGTCGCTCGGTAGAGGAGATGGCGACCGTTTTGATCGACACTTACGTCGGGCTGGCCGCTACGCGCGTGAACGCGCCATCTTCAAGCTCGATGCATTGAACTCAAACAATTCGCACTGCATTTGATCCGACCGTTTTCTCCCAGTCGTAAACATATCCCCCTTGGTCGATTACCGAGCAGCTTATTCCAGTTGCGAGTCAGAACGCCAGCCGGGCGAGCGGGCGTCGGCACGCTTCGGGAACTTGTCGCCCGTGGCAGTGGCCGGCTGACGAAGGTCGCGTGCGCGTGTGAGCGTCGTGATCGGGGCGAGCCGCTTCGGCCTTATCCATGAGCAAACCGGCCACACAGACCTAGCTCCAGGGTATGAAGCCTGCCGAAGCTTTTAGGTCGTCTTGCCATCTAGAGCGTTTAGAAGTCGGAAGGAAAACATGGGCGGTACCAGTGGGAGAAACCATGGACGAGAACGACGTAAAGAGCGAGCAGCGCTACCGACTTCTGGTCGAAGCGATCACCGACTACGCGATCTACATGCTCGACCGGGGCGGCTTTGTGACGAGCTGGAACCCTGGCGCCGAGCGGCTGAAGGGGTATACGGAACAGGAAATCGTCGGGCGCCACTTCTCAACCTTCTACACGGCCGAGGATCGTGCCGCAGACCTTCCTGCAAGGGCGCTCCAAATCGCTGAGCAGGAAGGCCGCTTCGAGCGCGAAGGGTGGCGTCTGAGAAAAGATGGTTCCCGCTTCTGGGCGAACGTCATCATCGATCCTATCAGGAACGCCGACGGCGAGCTCATTGGATTTGCAAAAATCACCCGAGACATCAGCGAGAAGCGCGCCGCCCAGGAGGCGATCTTCCAAGCTCAAAAAATGGAAGCCGTGGGACAATTGACCGGTGGACTTGCCCACGACTTTAACAACCTCCTGACGGCGATCCTCGGAAGCCTGGAGATCGCGAGGAAAAGGGCGATCCGGCCAGACGTCGCAGACCTTATCGAAAATGCCATCCAAGGTGCGCAGCGTGGGGCTACCCTTACACAGAGGTTGCTCGCTTTCTCGCGCCGCCAGGAGCTTCGGCTCGTCCCCGTCGACGTCGGCGCTCTGGTTACAGGGATGGCGGAGCTCATGCGTCGAACGATCGGACCGGAAGTGGTTATCACCACGCAATTTCCGTCGGAACCGTCGCTTGTACGTACGGACGCAAACCAGCTTGAGGGTGCGCTGCTCAATTTGGTCGTCAACGCGCGTGACGCCATGCCGGACGGAGGCGAAATCGTCATCGCCGCCGAGCGGAAGGCTATCGAGGTGGGGGAGGCTGGGTTGCTTCCCGCCGGGCACTATCTCTGTCTCTCCGTGAAGGATCAGGGGGAAGGGATGGACGCCGAGACGCTGGCTAATGCCACGACGCCTTTTTTTACCACGAAAGGCGTCGGCAAAGGCACTGGCCTTGGCTTGCCGATGGTGCACGGGCTCATGGCTCAATCCGGCGGTCAACTCATTCTGAAATCGGCCCCGGGCGAGGGCACGACCGCCGAGCTTTGGCTCCCGGTTACAGTTGATGCCGTCATCCCGGTGCTTGCCGAAGAAGTTCCTATCGATCCCGCCCCAACCGCCATGACAGTTCTAGTCGTCGACGATGATCCGCTCGTTCTCATGAACACTGTGCTGTTGCTGGAAGATCTGGGAATGGAAACGATCCAGGCGTCTTCCGCCGAGGAAGCACTCGCAATCCTTGGCTCTGGACAGCTTCCCGATGTGGTGGTCACGGATCATGCAATGCCGAAGATGACGGGCGCGCGCCTTTGTGAGGAGATCCGCGTGCGGTTTCCCACGCTCCCAGTCGTTCTAGCGACAGGCTATGCCGAGTTGCCTGAGGGCTCTGGCGAGATTGGCGAGGTTGTTAGGCTGTCAAAACCGTTCAGCCAGAAGCAGTTGTCGCGGGCGCTGGCAGAGGCCTGTCAGGGCAGACGCTGTTTTTGATCGATATCAGGGCGGGCGGGCGGATCGTTGCGATGCTGCGACTTGGCTTGAAGCGCAAGCGTCGCGCGACTTATCTGGAAGCGAGTATGTCGACGCTACTCTTGTCAGACGCTCCACTCCTCCCAAGGGGCATCTCAGGGAATAGCGGCACTCCTCTTCCCAATCGCTGTTCGGTTATTTTCGAAAAGCTTGCCGCACGTACTCCCGCGGCAGGCTTTGTTCGCGTTGCCTTTCGCCCTTGACCGGAGTCGAAGCAAATCCATACTTGTACCCAGTCCGCGTTGGCTTCGATTGGATCCGAGGCATAAAACGGTGTTACGTGAACTAATCAGAGAATGGCAATGTGGCTTCGCTTGCCCAAGGACCGCCGAGATATCTCCATAGATCGAGGCCCGCAATCGTGATGTCGCAGGGATGGAAATTGCCGGCGAGTTCGCGGTGAAGCTTGTTCGCTTCGGCGACAGAGACTTTGTTCTGGATCGTGATGTGCGGCCGCCAAGTCTGCATGTCCTGCGACCCCAACCAGTGGAGGAAATCCCTGCGTAGGGCATCCCGGATCGAGCTCAGCTCAGTGCTTTCAATTGTGAATGCCACGCCGGATACAAGATTACGGACGCCGCTAACCGGGCCGAAATCGCGCGCGTCTCCTTCGCAACAAATTGAAGGCTTTCGACGATCCTCCCAACATATTCGCCCGGCAGCCGGTGGAACATCGTCATATGAGCCCGCAGGAAATTCCGATCTTGGGGAAAATGTTTTTGACGTAGCAGATCAAAGGGAATGAGATCATGCTCCGCAATTCGGGCTGTCAGGATCATGGGATGGCGTGTCTTCAAGTCGGCGGTCCGGGCTCATCAAGTAAAGTCAAATCAGTCACAAAAGCGTCTGCTGGGCGGGAACCGACATTGTCGGTGCTTTCGTTTCTCCCCGCCGCAGAAGCTCCATCTCGGCGCTGAAGCGAATGTCCGCGTCGCGGTCCCTTGTGAAGGCAGTGAGTGTCTCCATAGATAGGCGATCCCAGCTTTTGCCGCGATCAGGACCAGCCGGAACCCGCGGTAACAAGCCCGGCTCAGAACTCCAAAAGAGGAGCTCATCCAACGAAGCGGCATTTAGCTCGTCACGCAGATGATGGGCCGTGACATAGGCGTCGGGCATGGCTCGATGGGCGGGAAGACCGATCTCATGGATCAGACCTTCGGGCCTGCGCTGATAACGCAGCATCTGGTTGGAAAACCTTGGAAGCTCCGGCCAGACACGCAAAGCGCATTTCCATGTGCAGATCCAGGGCGTAACACCGGCCAGTCTTGGCGTGCAGTATCGCTGCTCGAAGGCGGCACGGTGTGCGGCAAGCGCCGCGATCGGGTGCGGTGGCCGCAAGATGCTGGGCGCTACCTCTTTCCAGAACGGTGCGCTTCCGACTTCATAATCCTGGATATGATGGATCGCCATGGTGTCGGCCGAAATCGGCCGGCCCGGATTCACGAGTGCCGAGCCACGCTCCTCCGAAACTTCCCACCGCCCATCTTCGTCCTGAACGACGTCCTGCCACCCGATCTCACAGACATCGCTCGGCCCGTTGCCGGCGGTTTCAAGGTCGATAACGCGAATACAGGATGGCAACATTCGGCTTTCAATGCTTGATTTGCTCCAGGTCCTTCTGCTCAGAAACTGAGGCCGAGTTGCGGTTGTTCCCCCTTTTCTGAATCTTTGTCATTGGTCAGCGACGACAGCGTCACACCAAGAAGCCGGACTGGTCGCTTGAACGGATAGACACCGGCCAGAAGGACATTGGCCGCGCCGAGGATGTCCTCAACACCTGCAAAGGGGATAGCAGTTGTTTTGCTCCGGGTGGCCTGGGTGAAGTCGGAGTACTTTATTTTCACGGTTACCGTCTTGCCGCTGAACCCCTTGGCTTCGCAGTAGGACCAAACCTTTTCCGCAAGCGGCTCGAGCTCCTGTGTCGCCACATCAAGGTCGTCGATGTCGACGGCAAATGTATCTTCCGCGCCGACCGATTTACGCACCCGGTCGGGCCGGACCTGCCGCTCATCGATGCCCCGAGCAATACCATAGAAGTACGGGCCCGACTTTCCGAAATGCTCGACTAGGAACTGCAGGGACTTTGCCTTCAAATCCACACCGGTCTCGATACCGAGCCGGTGCATCTTCTCCGCCGTAGCCGGGCCGACGCCATGAAATTTCTTGACCGCAAGTTGCTCGACGAACGCCGGGCCGTTCTTCGGCGTGATGACCGCTTGGCCGTTCGGCTTGTTGAGGTCGGACGCCATCTTGGCAAGGAACTTGTTGTACGAGATGCCGGCCGAAGCATTCAGCCCAGTCACAGCCTTGATCCTGGCACGGATTTCCCGCGCGATCTCGGTGGCAACCGACATGCCCTTGAGGTTTTCGGTGACGTCGAGATAAGCCTCGTCGAGCGACAGCGGTTCAATGAACGGCGTATACTCTGCAAAAATCTCGCGGATCTGCTGCGAGACCGCGCGATAGACTTCGAACCTGGGCTTCACGAAGATCAGATCCGGGCACTTCCGCGCCGCCGTGATCGACGGCATTGCCGAGCGAACGCCGAACTCTCGCGCCTCGTAGCTTGCTGCTGCAACGACGCCGCGGGCAGCCGCTCCGCCGACAGCGAGTGGCTTGCCACGAAGCTCCGGATTGTCGCGCTGCTCGACCGATGCGTAGAAGGCATCCATGTCGACATGGATGATTTTCCTGATGGTTGAGATGGTGGTGAGATCCATGGCGATTGAGCGTCACTGGCGAAAACGAAACAGGAACATATCATCTTCCGACATGGCATCCAAGTGCTGGCCATGTTCGGAGGACCTCCAGAGGGAAACTCCACGCTTCTTCAGGCGTTTGATCACGAATTAGATTAGATAGGAGATTGACCCATGGCCGACGACAGCACCACGACCATCACAGCCGTTTTCAAAACACGAGAGGCTGCCGATCTCGCGGTAGAACATCTCGTCCAGCAGCACGGTATTGCTCGACCGGACATCTTTATCCAGTCGACCTCGGCTAAGAATACCGCTGGCTCTGCTCCATCAGGCGGCGATGTCTCTCACGATGGTGGTGCGCGCGGCGATGCTCCGCTGGAGGGCGAGATCGAAGTTTCAGCCGATATCAATTCCAGCATGATCCCTGCGGTCCAGCAGACATTCGGGGACGTCGGCGCAATCCGGGTCTCCGGACGCTGATCCCGGAGATCCCCGATGGCCGACGCGCTCTCCACCTACCGTTCTCAACGTGATTTCCAAAAAACCAAAGGAGCCGAGCGGCGACGGCGGAGCCGGCCGAATATCAGAAAAATCGCGATGGCGGCAGCTGACGCTGAATGAGCTGCGGGAGCGAGACGGCAGGCAAGGTCTCTGAAACGCGCAAGCGCAGAAATCAAGAAGGTGTCGAGGGAAGGCAGGACTGGCAGAGGTAGATCCCGACTTGCGAGGGCCATTCTTTAAGTCTCGCAACAACACGGATGGAGGAATGACATGTACATCGATGGCGCATGCCAATGCGGAAAGATCGCCTATGAAGCCGAGGTGGATCCGCAGGACGTCGCGATCTGCCACTGCACCGACTGCCAGAGATTGACTGGCACCGCGTACAGGGCAACCGTCAGCACACAACGCGGCCAGTTCCAGATCACGTCCGGTGAGCCCAAGCTTTATGTTAAGACCGCCGACAATGGTCGTCGGCGGCTGCAGTTCTTCTGTGCCGATTGCGGATCGCCCGTCTACACGACTGGAGAGCAGGAAGATGCCGAGCAGGTTGGGATCAGACTGGGAACGGTGAACCAGCGTAAGGATCTGAAGCCCCGCTCGCAGATCTGGTGTTCGTCGGCGTTGGCATGGGCCCTGGATATTACTAAACTTCCAGGTCGACCGGGCGATTGAGCGTCCCCTTAGAAGACGTAAGTGAACCGATTTTCGACGTGCGCATCTTTGTCGAGAAATTCGCGATCGGATACTTTCTTCTGCGGGATCCGCGAGGAATGCCTTTCACCTGAGGTGCACGCGGAACTTCCTGACTCCGCGATCGTTTTCCGCTGACCAAAATCATTAGGAGGATTGCAAATGGCAACGACGTCCCAAGGCAGAGCGCAGGATCGCGCCAAGGTCGCAGCCGGACAAGATCATGAAGTCCGTTACGAAGCGAAGAAGGAAGGTGTTTCCAAGGACACGGTCAAGAAAGCCGTGAAGAGCGCAGGGAATTCTCGCAAGAAGGTCGAAGCGGAAATCGGCCGCCGGTAGGCCGTGAAGCTCGCCACCTATAACGTCAACGGCGTAAACGGCCGGCTTGAAGTCCATGGTTGGATGAGGCCGAGTCGGACGTCGTCTGTCTGCAGGACTGACGTGCGCGGGTGGGACACACCATCGGCCATGCCCCCGTCTGGATAAGGTTGCAGGACGAGCAGCTGAATTAGCGGAAGGCGAAGTGAACGAAGCCGGCCGGAAGGCCAGTGATTACAGTAGAGTGTCTTCCACCGGTTCGCCAGACTTCGACACGATCGAAGATCCATAGGGCTCACGCGCCAGAATGATCAGCGCATCATTCGGTAGCGGGCAGGCTAGATCCTTGGCCTCATCCCAGGGCGCCCGCATCCACGTGTCGGTCTCTTCCTTCGACAGCAACAGCACCGGCATGGCGTTCTCATGGATCGGCTTCACGAGATCGTTGGGATCCGTAGTCAGGAAGCCGTAGAGGTCATCGGTCTTCAGTCCGTCCCGAACCTTCCGCACGCTTTTCCATCGCGGCACATGGATGCCAGCGAAGAACATCAACGACTTTGCTTCATCGCGGGCAAACCAGGCATTGGGCACATTGCCTCCCTCCTGTTTGCTCCCGGGGTCCGGCTCGGCGAAGCTGGTGACAGGAACAAGGCATCGATGCTCCACACCGAACCATCGCGTCCAGTGCGGGAAATTGAGCTTGCGCACATTGGTCGTGCCGCGGTCGGCCTCCATGCGGACCAGCTCCTCAAGATCGAAAGCCTTGCCCTTGACCGCCAGTTTCTCGGCCCTGGCTTTGGCCGCCTTCTCAAGGGCGAAGCGCGGCGAGGGCAGTCCCCAGCGCGCATGGACCAGTTGCTTCTTTCCCTCAGTGGTATTGCGGATGATCGGCCCCATCTGGTCGGGGTTCATCTGGTAGGCCGGCATCAGGTTGATCAGGCTTTCGGCGTCCTGGGCCCATTTGGCGACCCAGTCCCTGTCTTCCATGCGATAAAGGTTGCACATGCTAGATATGTTCTCCGCCAAGCTCGAATGGACGACAATCTAGCTCACGGCGCCAATTTCGCTAGTCGAGCCGGAAGACGTCGGCATTGTCCTGGCGTTCGCGCAAACCCTTGTATGACGGGTGGCGAAGTTTGCCGTCTGTCGTCCATGCGCGAAACTCGATCTCGGCAATCAACGTCGGTTCGACCCAGACGATACCGGCACTTCCGGAATAGGGCAGGGGTGGCTGCTTTCGCTTCCAGCGCAGCGTGTCCATCATCTTTCGCAATCTGATGACCTCGGCTTGCCTGAAGCCCGTGCCGACACTCCCGACGTGGACGAGATCGGCTCCGCGATAGGCAGCAAGCGCCAACGAGCCGAAGCCGGCAGGCGAGGCAGATGACATCTCATAGCCGACGATGAAGAAAGCCTCGCTCTGGACGCATTTGATCTTAACCCAATCCCCGGTCCGGCCCGAGCGATAGGGACGATCGAGGTGTTTGCCGACGATGCCTTCCAGGCCGAGGCGGCAGACATGCTCCAGCAGGACGGCTGGTTCGGTGTCGAATGTTTCCGACAACCTGATTGCGCCCCTTTTCCGTTCAACGTGTTATCGAGGAGATGTCGGCGCGATCGGTATTCGACACCGCGCAGATCGTGCCCGTCGAAATAGCTTAAATCGAAGGCGAAGAAGATGGCGTCGGAGGCCCGGTTGCCGGCTTGTTTGCCGGATGCGCCCAACGATTGCTGCAGCAGCCCGAAATCCGGCCGGCCCTCTTCATTAAGCACGACCGCCTCGCCATCGATGATCATCGTCGCCGGTCCGAGCGCTCGGGCGGCCTCTACGATCGCCGGAAAGCGGTGCGTCCAGTCATGGCCGCCGCGGGTGAGAATCCTTATCCCTTGAGGCTCGATGTGAACAGCGAGGCGATAGCCATCCCATTTCAGCTCCCAGCTCCACTCGTTTCCCTTTGGGGGACGGGACTTCAGTTGCGCCAGCGCAGGTTCGACGCGGTCTGGCATGGGATCGAACAGGAGCTGTGGTTGGGCTGGATTTCGCTTCCTGCGGGGCCGGGAACGGATCGGGGCCTGGGCGTCACGAAGGAGGGGTTTTGGTCTAGGAGGCTTCGTCATGCCGACAGTTCAGCAGAAAAATCTTAAGGCTACTGTGACGATGTCGACTTGTCCTCGCAATTCACAAAGGGATTAGCGCTCGCAACCGCTCGGAAAAAACCTTCAGCCGCTACCCACCTGATTCTCCTGAGTATTCTTCTGGTTCCTAATGTTCAGGATAATATTCCCATCCTCCGGTTGCTTGACTCTTCAAGTCGTCGGGAACAGATAGAGAACATCCGCATTTGGATCGACATGATGTTGGCCGCCAATACGACCTTGAAGGGAGCCGTGAACGATGACTGCTGCCCGCGAACGGGTGATTTCCGATCTGCGCGAGCGCATCGCTTCGCTTGAGGGCGTGTCAGGCAGAAAGGCTGGCTGTCTTTCCTTCGGTGTGCCGGAAATCGATGCGGTCCTGCCGGGAGGTGGTCTGGCCTATGGCGCCTTGCACGAATTTGCCGGTGGCGGGGCGGGTACCGTCGATGGTGCGGCGGCAGCCCTGTGTGCGGCGGGGATAGCAGCGCGGACGAAAGGCCCGATCGTCTGGTGCCTGACCCGTCCGGATCTCTTCTTTCCGGCACTCGCTCAGGTCGGCCTCCATGCCGATAGGGTAATCTTTGTCGAGTCGGACAAGGAGGAAGACGTCCTGGCCAACATGGAGGAAGGATTGTCCTTCGGCGGCCTCGGCGCCGTGGTCGGCGAACTTGTCCGATTGCCAATGGTCGGCTCGCGCCGGCTGCAGCTGGCGGCCGAGCGAACCGGGACCATGGCGCTCGCGGTCCGACGATGGCGGCGACAGACTGAGGCCAATGATTTTGGCCAGCCGACGGCTTCAACCACGCGATGGCGGGTGAGCGTGATGCCATCGGAAGAGCTGCCGGTACCCGGTGTGGGAAGGGCTCAATGGTTTCTGGAATTGATGCGCGTGAAAGCGGGTGAGTGTGCTGAGTTTCTCGTGAGGGCGTGCGATGACAAGGGTCGTCTCGATCTATCTTCCGGATCTGCCGACGGATCGTATTCGTCGCGCCGATCCGTCTATTCCGCCTGAACAGCCAATCGCCGTGATCGCCAGGAGCGGCTCGAAGCGATGGGTGTCGGCAAGCGACGCGGCCGCCAGACAAGCCGGCGTTCATGTCGGCATGCCGGCTGCCAAAGCGCAGGCGCTGTTCCGCGGCCTGATGCTGGTCGATGCGGATCCTGCGGCGGATGCTGCAGCACTCGAGCGGATCACGCTCTGGGCACTTACGCTCTATTCCCCGATCGTCGCGGTTGACGGGATTGACGGCATTATCATGGATACCGAAGGCGCCGATCACCTGCAGGGTGGCGAGCTGCCGATGGTGACGAAGATCGCCAACCAGTTCCTGGCCAGGAAGCTTACTGCCCGTGTCGCGGTTGCCGACACCTGGGGCGCGGCGCGTGCGTGCGCGCGCGCCATCAGTCGGGATACGGTCATCGTGCCGATCGGTGAGACCGCGCGCGCCGTCGAGAAGCTGCCGATATCGCTGCTGCGCCTTCCTGGCAAAGTCGCCACCGATCTGCGCACGCTCGGCTTCCAGACAATCGGCGAATTGGCCAATACGCCGCGCGCGCCGCTGACGCTTCGTTTCGGTCCGGAGATCGGCCGGCGGATCGACCAGATGTTCGGCCGCTTGTCGGAACCGATCGAGCCGATCCGCACTGCCGAACTGATCGAGGTCAGCCGCGTCTTTGCCGAGCCGATCGGCGCGGCCGAAACCATCAACAAATATGTCGGCCGCCTGGTCGTGCACCTGATCGAGGAACTGCAAAAGCGCGGTCTTGGCGTTCGCCGGGCGGATCTAATCGTCGAGAAGGTGGATGGGACCCGGCAGGCAATCCGCGCCGGCACAGCAAAACCGGTGCGCGATGTCGCTTGGCTGACAAAGCTGTTTCGTGATCGGACGGAAAAGATCGAGCCCGGCTTTGGGATCGAGAAGCTCATCCTGGTTGCGGTAATGGCCGAGCCGCTGCAGGAGCGCCAGAAATCCTCGTCGCTGGTCGAGGAGGAAGTCAAGGACGTCACACCGTTGATCGACATCTATGGAAACCGTGGCCAGCGTGTTTATCGGGTGGCGCCCGTTGCCTCCGACGTGCCCGAGCGCTCCGTCCAGCGCATCAGCGCCGCGGCCGATCCGATCGAGGTCACCTGGGTCGGCCATTGGCGCCGGCCGGTCCGGCTGCTGGCCCGACCGGAACTGATCGAGGCGATTGCGCTGCTGCCGGATCGCCCGCCGGTCTCCATCACCTGGCGCGGCAAACGCCTGAAGGTCAAGCGGGCCGATGGTCCGGAACGGGTTTTTGGCGAATGGTGGCAGCGCGACGCCGAGATGGAGGCGGTACGGGATTATTTCATAATCGAAGACGAGGCCGGCGAACGTCTCTGGGTGTTTCGCTCCGGTGATGGCATCGATCCTAAAACCGGAAGCCATCGCTGGTTCATCCACGGGATCTTCGCATGAGCTATGCCGAGCTGCAGGTCACCACCCATTTTTCCTTCCTTCGCGGTGCAAGCTCGGCGCAGGAACTGTTCGAGACTGCCAAGGCCCTCGGCATCGAAGCCCTCGGCGTCGTCGATCGCAATTCGCTGGCCGGAATTGTCCGGGCGCTTGAGGCATCGCGGGCCACGGGTTTGCGCCTCGTCGTCGGTTGCCGGCTCGAAGTGGCTGATGGCATGTCCGTGCTGGTCTATCCCACAGGTCGCGCCGCCTACTCCAGGCTCACCCGGCTGATTACGCTCGGCAAGTCGCGCGGCGGCAAGAACAACTGCATCCTGCACTGGGACGACGTCATCGCCTATGCCGAAGGCATGATCGGTATTCTGGTGCCGGATCTGCCGGACGACACCTGCGCGGTGCAGCTGCGCAAGATGGCCGAGGTGTTTGGCGATCGGGGCTATGTGTCGCTTTGCCTGCGGCGCCGACAGAACGACCAGCTGCGGCTGCATGAAATTTCCAATCTCGCGGCGCGGTTCAAGGTGAGGACGGTCGTCACAAATGACGTCCTCTTCCATGAGCCAGGCCGCCGGCAGTTGCAGGACATTGTCACCTGTATTCGCACCCGCACGACGATCGACGAGGTCGGCTTCGAGCGTGAGCGCCATGCCGATCGATACCTGAAGCCGCCGGAAGAAATGCAGCGCCTGTTTCCGCGCTACCGCGAGGCGCTCGCTCGGACTATGGAGATCGTCGCGAGAGCCAAGTTTTCGCTTGAGGAGCTCACCTATCAATATCCGGAGGAGGCGGTCGTGCCGGGCAAGGATGCCCAGGCCTCGCTCGAGCATTATCTCTGGCAATGCATTCCCGACCGTTATCCGGAGGGTCTGCCCCCTGACGTTCTGAAGACCGTGCGCCACGAGCTCGATCTCATCCGCACCATGAAATACGCGCCCTACTTTCTCACGGTCTTCTCGATCGTGCGTTATGCGCGTAGCCAGGGCATTCTCTGCCAGGGCAGGGGATCGGCGGCCAACAGCGCCGTGTGCTACATTCTCGGCATCACCTCGATCGATCCCTCGACCAACGATCTGCTGTTCGAACGCTTCGTCAGCCAGGAGCGTGACGAGCCGCCTGACATCGATGTCGACTTCGAACACGAGCGGCGCGAGGAGGTCATTCAATGGATCTACAAGACCTACACGAAAGACAAGGCGGCGCTTTGCGCTACAGTCACGCGGTACCGGGCAAAGGGGGCGATCCGCGATGTCGGCAAGGCGCTTGGCCTGCCCGAAGATGTGATCAAGGCGCTGTCCTCTGGCATGTGGTCCTGGTCGGAGGAGGTGCCGGATCGAAATATCCGCGAACTCAACCTCAATCCCGACGACCGCCGTCTGGCGCTGACCGTGAAACTGGCGCAGCAGCTGATGGGCGCGCCTCGCCACCTCGGTCAGCATCCCGGCGGTTTCGTGCTCACCCACGACCGGCTGGACGATCTCGTGCCGATCGAGCCGGCGACGATGAAGGACCGCCAGATCATCGAATGGGACAAGGACGATGTCGAGGCGCTGAAGTTCATGAAGGTCGATGTGCTGGCATTGGGCATGCTGACCTGCATGGCCAAAGCCTTCGATCTCATTCGCGAGCACAAGGGCGAGGACCTTGATCTGTCGAAAATTGAACAGGAGGATGCGGCCACATATGCGATGATCCGTAAGGCTGACACGCTCGGCACATTCCAGATAGAAAGCCGCGCGCAGATGGCGATGCTGCCGCGCCTGAAACCCCGCACCTTCTACGATCTCGTCGTGCAGGTGGCGATCGTACGGCCCGGTCCGATCCAGGGCGACATGGTGCATCCCTATCTTCGCCGGCGTGAAGGCAAGGAGGCTGTTGAGTACCCCACACCTGAGCTTGAGGCGGTGCTCGGCAAGACGCTCGGCGTGCCGCTGTTTCAGGAGAGTGCCATGCGGGTGGCGATGGTCTGCGCCGGCTTTACCGGCGGCGAGGCCGACCAGTTGCGCAAGTCGATGGCCACCTTCAAGTTCACCGGTGGCGTTTCACGCTTCAAGGACAAGCTGGTGTCCGGCATGGTGAAGAACGGCTATTCACCAGAATTCGCCGAAAAGACCTTTTCCCAGCTCGAAGGCTTTGGCTCCTACGGCTTTCCCGAGAGTCACGCAGCCTCCTTCGCACTGATCGCCTACGCATCGAACTACATCAAGTGCCATTATCCGGATGTCTTTTGCGCAGCGCTTTTGAACAGTCAGCCGATGGGCTTTTATGCTCCAGCCCAGATCGTCGGTGACGCGATCAAGCATGGCGTCGAGGTACGGCCGGTCTGTGTCAACCGCTCGCGCTGGGACTGCACGCTGGAGAGGATCGGCAGCAGCGATCGGCATGCTGTCCGGCTTGGGTTTCGGCAGGTGAAGGGACTGGCGGTCGCGGATGCTGCCTGGATCGTGGCGGCGCGCATGAACAGCCCTTTCGTATCGGTGGACGACATGTGGCGCCGGTCTAGCGTGCCGACGGAAGCGCTTGTTCAGCTTGCGGAAGCCGATGCGTTCCTCCCATCGCTGAACCTCGAACGGCGTAGTGCGCTCTGGGCCATCAAGGCGCTGCGCGATGAGCCACTGCCGTTGTTCGCAGCCGCGGCCGAACGCGAGATGGCGGCAATTGCAGAGCAGCAGGAGCCGGAGGTTGCGCTTCGGCAGATGACGGACGGCCATAACGTCATTGAAGACTACACCCATACCGGGTTGACTCTGAGACAGCATCCGGTCGCATTCCTGCGCAGCGACCTGTCGGCCCGCAATATCATAACCTGCGCCGAGGCGATGAACTCTAGGGACGGGCGATGGGTCTATACAGCCGGGCTTGTCCTGGTGCGGCAGAAGCCGGGATCGGCCAAAGGCGTCATGTTCATCACCATCGAGGACGAAACGGGGCCCGCCAACATCGTTGTCTGGCCGACATTGTTTGAGAAGCGGCGGCGTGTGGTGCTGGGATCCTCGATGATGGCGATTAACGGGCGGATCCAGCGGGAAGGGGAGGTCGTGCATCTCGTGGCCCAGCAACTATTCGACCTTTCAGCGGACCTCGTCGGTCTGTCTGATCGGGATACCGGGTTCAGGCTGCCGGCCGGTCGCGGCGATGAGTTTGCCCACGGAGGCAGCGGGCCGGATTCGCGAGACAGACCGAAGCCGGTGGTCCCACGGGACTTGTTCGTGCCCGATCTTCATATCGATACGCTGAAGGTGAAAGCGCGAAATTTTCATTGAGCCCATTTTAAAAGCGGGTCGCAGGTTCACATCCTTTCAAGGCGCCCGTGGGCGAACCACTGATAAAGTTCTGGGACGCTCGCGGTCAGCACGAGCCGTACACGCGTCTTCGGGCCGACCCCCCGTTAGGTGCCACGGTTCCCAGGCCAGGCCGTGAGTGCGAGATCGATCAGCCGCTTTAGCCGCGCATTGCAGGCGCCATCGCAGGCCTGTGCGGACATGCCCTGGACAATCGCTCCATAGAAGCGCGCGAGCGTATCGGTATCGGTATGCGCCGGCAATTCGCCTTCCTCGACGGCACGGTCGAAGCGGGCTTTGAGGGTCTGCATCGACGTCTCGCGCAACGCCGCTGTCATCCGCGCGACGGATGCGTTTTCTTCTGCATGCTGCAGGACGGCCGTCGAGACCATGCACCCTCTCGGCTTGTCCGGCTGGGTGTCGCCGTCAGCGATATCGTAGAGGTAGAGGCTCAGGGCATCGTAAGCCGGAAGATGGGATTGAAGGATTTCCGACCGGCGGCTGTTTTCACGAGCAATGCTGAAGTCGAGCGCCTGACGGTACAATTCCTCCTTTGAGCCGAACATCGAATAGAGAGTCGGGGGATTGATCCCCATGGCCTTCGTGAGGTCGGCGGTCGACGTTCCTTCGTAGCCGCGTTCCCAGAACAAGCGTGCCGCGATGTCGAGCCCAACGTCGCGATCGATCGCGCGCGGTCTGCCTCGTTTGCGGACTAGATTCGTCATTAAAATAGCGATCCCTATTAAATTGTTGACAGGTTCCTCTCGACTATTATTATAGAGGTCACTATTTAATTTAGCAACGGAATGATCCATGTCCCAAAAACTAGCAAACAAGATAGCCCTCATTACCGGAAGTTCGCGCGGTATCGGCCGGGCGGTTGCTCTCGCGTTTGCGAAGGAGGGTGCCGCACTGATTGGGGTGCACTACACTGCCAACGCGGATGCGGCCAATGCCACCGTACGCGACATTGAGGCGCTTGGTGTCAAGGCCATAGGTGTGAAGTCCGACCTCAGACAGGGCAAAGAGGCGGCCGACAGCCTCTGGGCGCAGTTCAGCGAAGCCGCGCGTACCGAGATGGGCTCGCCCGCTCTGGATATTTTGGTGAACAACGCCGGCATCGCGCCTGCACTGCCGCTGAAGCAGACGAGCGAAGCTGTTTTCGACGAGGTGATGACGATCAACTACAAGGCGCCGTTCTTCCTGATCCAGGCAGTGGCCGACCACATTCGTGACAATGGCCGTGTGATCAATGTCTCCACTGGGTTTACGCGGATCGCGGCGCCAACCCATCCCGCCTATGCGGCCTCAAAGGGGGCGCTGGAGACATTGACACTGGCGCTGGCACCTGAATTTGCAGCTCGCGGGATTACGGTCAATGCCGTGCTGCCGGGTGTAACGGAGACGGATATGAATGCCGAGTGGCTGGCATCGCCGGATGCGCGCGCCGGCGCCGAAGCCCTCTCGGTCTTCTCACGTGTCGGAAAGGCGGAGGACGTCGCCGACGTCATCGCCTTCCTCGCATCGAACGATGCCCGTTGGACGACGGGCCAGATGATTGATGCGACGGGTGGCGCCCGGATCTGATCTATCCATTGCGGAGATGAGAGTTTGCGTCAGAGTGCCCCGTAGCCCTTGGGTCTGGACTTAACCGTGGGGGCAGAACGGGTATGTCGACAAGCTTCCGCCCATCTTGATCTTTGAGGAGTTTCCGCTTTGCCATCGCCCGACTCCATCCACGACCAATCTGCGCGAAGCGTTATCGAGTGGGTCGGACGGAGAAATCAAGACTGGCGCATGTCGATGGCAATCCACAGAGATCAATGCTGCAGATCCGAGCTACGATATCGTTCATGTTCCGTTCGGCCTTAGCGTACGATTTCGGACTGCTCTCCAGTCGACGAGGACAGCCTAATCCGACACTATTCGTTGTCATTGCCGGATCGCCTGGAGATCGAACTGCGGAGACGTAATCACAATCGGCTCGGCTTTGTCATCCAGCTATGTCTGATGCGATACCCGGGTCGAGCGCTGGGGGCAGAAGAAACTCCGCCTAGCGCCATATGCTGAAGGCGCGTCGTCGATCAGGACGACTATGTTGTCGATGAGATGGTCCAGATCCGCCGCGATACCAAGGCCGCCAAGCGATTGCTGACCAGGCTCCTAAGGGTGCAAGGTCTCATGCCGAAGCGCATCGTCGCCGACAAACTGCGCTCGTACGGCGCGGCAAAGTGGGAAGTCATGCCAGATGTCGAACATCGATCTCACAAGGGTCTCAACAACCGCGCGGAGAACTCTCACTTACCGCTGCGAAAACGAGAACGAATGATGCAGGGATTTCGATCGGCCGGCGGCGTGCAGCGCTTCGTATCGATCTTCTCGGCTCTCCGAAATCTCTTCGTCACCCCGCATCATAAACGATCCGCCCTGGCCCCTCACATTCACCGCGTCCGCGCAATCGCATATTGGAAAGCCGTGACCAGCGCGGCTGCCTGATTGTCAGGTACAGCAGGGATAGTTCGATCACAGCTCGATAACGTGACATCTCCCCTTTTGGATATCCAAATTCGAGAACATGGATGCCTCCGTCTTCCAACTTAAGGGCTATTTGACATTCAAAAGGCTGGACACCGTGAAGATGTCCTTGTCACCGCGACCACAGAGATTGACGATGATGATCTTGTCGGAGGGCATGAGCGGGGCTGTCTTTACGACTTCGGCAATTGCATGAGACGGCTCTAGCGCCGGAATGATGCCTTCCACAACTGATAGAAACTGGAACGCTTCAAGGGCTTCGAAGTCGGTTACGGACGCGTAGCTTACGCGTCCCGTGTCCTTTAGCCACGAATGCTCCGGGCCGACGCCGGGGTAATCAAGGCCCGCGGAGATCGATTGTCCCTCGTTGATCTGCCCATCTGCATCTTGCAGAAGATAAGTACGGTTTCCGTGCAGAACGCCGGGCTTGCCTTTCGTCAACGATGCGCAGTGTTGCGATGTTTCAAGCCCTTTCCCGGCAGGTTCAACGCCGACCATGGCGACGCCAGTATCGGCTAGGAACGGATGGAACAACCCAATCGCGTTCGAGCCGCCACCAACCGCTGCGACCAGGAGATCGGGAAGGCGGCCTTCACACTCCAATATTTGCTCGCGCGCCTCTCTTCCGATTACCGACTGCAACGTTCTAACCATTTCCGGGTACGGGTGAGGGCCAGCGGCGGTCCCGATCAGGTAATAGGTGTCATCTACGTTCGATACCCAATCACGCAGTGCCTCGTTCATGGCATCTTTGAGCGTGCCGTTTCCCGACGTGACGGATCGCACTTCAGCACCCAAGAGCTTCATTCGGAAAACGTTAGGGGCCTGTCGCTCAATGTCTTTCGCTCCCATGTAAATGACACAGTCGAGACCGAACCGGGCGGCCATCGTTGCAGTCGCGACGCCGTGCTGGCCTGCGCCTGTTTCGGCTATGATTCTCCTCTTGCCCATCCGTTGGGCGATAAGCGTCTGGCCGAGGCAATTGTTTATTTTATGGGAACCGGTATGATTGAGCTCGTCGCGCTTCAGGTAGATGCGCGCGCCATTCAGGCGCGCGGTCACTCGTTCAGCAAAGTAGAGCGGACTAGGCCTGCCGATATATGTTCGGGACAACTCGTCAAGCTGATCCCAGAACGATTTGTCGGTCTTTGCGGCTTGCCAATTCTCAGTGACTGAGATCAGAAGCGGCATGAGCGTCTCGGCTACGAAGCGGCCGCCAAATATTCCGAAGAAACCGTCTTCATCTGGCAAGGCGTTGGCGTTCAGCGGCATACGATGCATGATTTTGCTCCTGGGTTATCGTCCGATACGGAGCTGGCGCAATTCGGATGGCGCGATGTTAAAATTTTTCTGCTGCCCGCCGGCGGCAAAATCGCAGTGTTAATTCTCATCGGCTGAAAGATAGCCCGCGCCATCGTGCTTATGAATGCCTAGACGAGGATTACGGTTGTTCGCTCGAGTGAAGGGCTCCGGTTTTTTTTGGAAACACTGCGTACGACTTCGACCGGCATGAGCTGCGTCGCGTCGCTGTCGTTAATAACAGAGCGTGCGCAGCATCCCCTCGACATTGGGTTTTTTCTGGCACGATATTTTCGCCGGCGGCCTACTCTTAACTTGATTTTTGTCGGCGGCAGCAGGTTTGGGGCGAACGTTGTCGTGATGAGAACATCCAGTACAAAAAGAGGACAATATGGCGATGACCGTTAAGCCAAGGATCACTTTCATCGCCCACTCCTTTTTTCGGGGCACACCAAATTGGGTTTTCACGAGCCGGATCATACATCTGCTTCATCGAGCGACGTTCCCGAAATTTTTTCAGTGAAGCCAGTAACAATACCGCCGACACACTGGAAAAGTTCACTGCGTGCAAGGCGCAGATACATATGCTGCAGAGGACGGCAAGCCTCTATCGCAAAACGGCCATGCCCGGTGATCCCAGCCTCTCAGGTACTCGGCCAACAACATTCCTCCCTCGCAAGGCCTCTGTCGTAACCGATCGAATCTTCGAGCCGTGGGACCTACAGCAGCAAAGCCGGTGGCGATCTGTTTGCATCCCAGCGATTTTGCGGCGCAAAGCCCCACCTTCTTCCGGCGATGATACGATAACTGCCTGCGCCCAAGTGTTGGCTGCCCGTCTTAGCGCGTCGTCGACCGCGTTGATTCGGGCAGCGTCTCGAGTGATAGGTCCTCGACGGTTATCAACATCATTGTCGACAGGGACGGATCCGGACGCGTAAAATCTCTCGGCGGATGAAAATTAGGCTGCGAGGCCGGTTCAATAAAGCCACCTCTTTGGTTTTGAATAAGCCCTAGTAAGCACACCTGCTGTGGCGATGCGGCTTACCAAGCGATTGGGCTGCCATCATAGGCGAAGAACCCCCCGGAATCAGCAGGCTGGAGGGAGTCAAGCACTTGTAGAACCGCCTGCGCGGCGTTTTTAGGCTCCAACCTTTGATGGCCAGACGACAACGGAGCGGAGAGCGAGGTCATGACACTTCCCGGATGCACTGTCACAACCACCGACGCCGGGTTCGCCCTGGAAACCTCGATCGCTGCCGTGTGGACGATCTGGTTGAGTGCTGCCTTGGAGGAGCGGTACGAAATCCATCCACCGAGCTGATTGTCGCCAATCGACCCGACGCGCGCAGACAGGAACGCAAAATTCGGTCGAAACCGATGCTCGACCGGAATAGGGGAGAGAAATCGAGGTTTGTCCTCATAGCCATATCCTCCTTGTAAGCAACATGGATACAGGGAGACGCCAAGAGCACATGGCGCCTCCTGGACTATTCGATCCCCATTGGGCAATCGAACAATAGTAATATTGTTCAGCCGGTTGCGCGTTCAAGAGCAATGTGGGATTGCCCGATAAAAATTTGAATCTTTTCTTTCCGTTACCAAATGCGGTGAGCAGATACGGAGAAATCAAGAAAGCAGCAATTGATATGACAATGACTTCTAACGACGTCATCGCTGTTCTTGGCCTGTCGATGCAACGCTGGTGGCCGCGGTCGTAGCGACGAAATCGCCACAGGCTGAACTCGCTCAGGCTTTTGCCTGGGCCAACAACGACGAGGCCATGCTTGGCGAAGGGCGACCTCTGCCGGTTGGCAAAATCGCCGCCCTAATTGAACTGTTGGTTTCGGATGAAGAAGAATTTGAATAGCTAAGGGCGGGACGGCGCTGTCTGGTCCTGATCGCGCGTAAACATACCCTATGTGGTGGTGAGCACGCGAACTTCGCCGCGGCGATCGATGACCTCAACCACAACCTGTTGACCCGAACCGCGAATAGCGACGTCGGCCGAGCCCTTACCCACCTGCAGGCGGCCTAGGATGACCTCATTCAGGAAACCCGGTAGTCGCGGTTCGTTAAGGCTGATGAGCTGGCCATTGGGTTCGAAATCGAGACCGAGGCATGATTGCAACAACAGCAGAGGGGCAGCCGCGGCCCATGCCTGCGGCGAGCAGGCGACCGGATAGAAGGTCGGCCCCTGCGCCCGCTGAGGGGACATGCCGCAAAAAAGCTCGGGTAGCCGCCTCAGATCGATATAGGTCGATGCCGCAAACAGACCTGCGAAGATCCGCGCCGCCTCGCCGCGATAGCCATAGCGTGCAAGACCGCTCGCAATCATGGCATTATCATGCGGCCAGATCGAGCCGTTGTGATAGCTCATGGGATTATAGCGCGGTTCGGATGAGGCAATTGTGCGGATGCCCCAGCCACAGAAGGAGGAGGCACTCATCAGCGTGCGGGCGACCATTGCGGCTCGCTCCGGATACGCGATGCCGGTAAACAGAGCATGGCCGGCGTTCGAGGAGCGCACCCGGCAGGGGCGCTTGTCTCCGTCGAGCGCCAATACGTAAGTGCCGAGTTCCTCATCAAAGAAACTAATGTCGAACGCGCGGCGTAGACCTTCCGCCCTTGCCAGAAGTTTAGCTGCCCGTTCCGGCCGGGCAAGCCGCCGGAAGATCTCGGCCGCCGCCTGCCAGGCGCCGTAGACATAGGCTTGGACCTCGGCGATCGCGATCGGCCCCTTCGCCAATGTACCGTCGGCATGGAACACGGAGTCGTAGCTGTCCTTCCAGGCCTGATTGATCAGCCCTTCTTCGGTCAGCCGTCCATATTCGACGAAACCATCGCCGTCACGATCGCCGTGCTCATCGATCCAGGTCAGCGCCGCCTCGATATGCGGCAGGAGCCGCTCGATGGCGGCGAGATCTCCGGTCCGTTTGAGATACTCGCCGGCCAGCATCGCGAAGAGTGGGGTGGAATCGATGCTGCCGTAATAGCGGCGGAAAGGAACCTCGCCGAGTTCGGCCATTTCGCCATAGCGCATCTCATGCAGGATCTTTCCGGGCTCGGCATCCGAGGCTGGATTGAACTCAGTCGCCTGATTGGCGGCCAGATGACCAAGGACGCCGCGCGCGATCTGCGGGTCGAGCCACAGCGTCTCCAGCGCAGTGATCAGCGCATCGCGACCAAAGACGGTGCTGAACCAGGGAATGCCGGCATAGGGATATGGCCCTTCCGGCTTGTCGGTCATCAGCATGTAGAGATCGGAGATGCTGCGTCGCGCGACTTCGTTGAAGATTTCGTTCGACGTTGCGATCGACGCGGCCCGCGAGCAAGATGAGCGCAGTGCGCGGCGGGCGTCCCGCAGAGCAAGGAAAAAGGAAAGATGGTTTGGTGAGCGCGCTTCAGTTTGATCGCAGCCGATTTCGATGAACAGCGAGCGGGTCTCGTGCGGCGCCAAGTGAAAATCATAAACAGCGAGATTGCTACCCAATCTACTTGGGGCAGGGTCGAAGGATAGGCGCGTCGACCGTTTTCGTTCGTCGAGGCCAAGATAGGAAAGAAGTGTGCTATCCGCCTCGACGACGGCTGGGAGACAGTGTCCCTTCCTGGCTCTGACGGTTCCTCGGACCTCGAACAGATCTGCAAAATCGGCCTCAAATGCGATCTCGATACGGACTTGCTGAAGCCTTTCGTCATAGTTCTTCGCTGTTATCCGCTCATAGCAGCGGCTATTCCAGAGGAATCGGGTCCGGCGGAGGTGGATAAGGTCGTGGGTAAGCGCAAGCTTGCCCTTGTCATCGAAGAGATCTGGATTGGTGAGATCGCAAGTTAGGGTCGCGTTGTCGTCTCGGAGCGTCGACGACAGCAGCATCGGCCGCTGGCCGTTGAGCTTGAGGGAGAGGTGCGAGAGAAATCGCGTATCTAGGTGAAACAAGCCTTCCGGGCTGCCCGGGCCCGAAAGCGCATCGCCATTATGGTCAAAGACGGCGAAGGTGTCGCCGTGCTTCAAGGTGCGCGGCCGCCGTTCCTGCATCGAAGCGGTGGCCGGAATGAAAAATTGAGCAACGGACGACGACTGCGTTGATGTTGCCGGCGTCCCGTTGCTGTCTGTTGGCGCGATCGACATGACTCTCCCTATGCAACGACCTGAAGGTCAGGAGCCGTCCCATTGGACCGGCGCATGCGAGCGGCGTCGGTGCGCACCCCTGGCAGAGTCCGATAGATATCGAGGTAGTCGGACGCCATGCGAGTTGCAGAGAAGCGCTTTTCAAAGGTCTCGCGCACCTTGCGACGATCCATGCGCAAGGCCCACTCGACATTTTCCACTGCCTCCGTCACTGAATCGACGATTATGCCGGAGAGCCCGGGGTCGATCACTTCAGGAACCGAACCGCAATTGAAGGCGATAACGGGTGTCCCGCACGCCATGGCTTCGATCATGACCAGCCCAAAGGGCTCAGGCCAGTCGATCGGGAAGAGCAACGCCCCCGCATTGCCGAGAAAATCCGCCTTCTGATGTTCGTTGATCTCGCCGATGAACTCGACGTTTGGATGGCTCTTGACCATCGGCTCGATCACATTTTCCCAGTACGCCTTGTCCGCCTTGTCGATCTTGGCGGCCATCTTGAGCGGCATCCCGACCTTTGCCGCGATCTGGATTGCCCGATCGGGACGCTTTTCCGGCGAGATGCGGCCCAGGAAGGCCAGATAGTTGCCTTTCGGCTGTGCTGTGAAGGGTAGGCCATCAGTGGCAAGCCCGTGGTAGACCGTTCCGGCCCAGTTGACGGGCGGCATGGAACGACGCTGGTCGTTGGAGATAGACACCAGCGGAATATCTGGGAAGGCCTCGTAGAAGGGCCGAAGGTCGGGAAGGTCCAGCCGCCCGTGCAGCGTCGTAACGGTGCGATTGGCAAAATCCCGGATCAGCGGGAAATGCAGGAGATCGATGTGGAAGTGCAGGACGTCGAACTCCTGCGCCCGCCGGCGAACCTCCTCAAGCATCACTACCTGGTGCGGCAGGTGGTCCTTGACGGCGGGATTGAGGCGTAACGCCACGTCCGAGCTCGCCACCAGGCCGGCGCCGGTGATGGAATCGCCGCTGGCAAAAAGCGTCACGTCGTGGCCCTGGGCGACAAGTTCTTCGGTGAGATAGGAAACAATGCGCTCGGTTCCCCCATAAAGCTTGGGCGGAACACTTTCGGCGAGCGGAGCGATCTGTGCGATCTTCATCGGCAAAACCTCCTCAGTTGAGCAAAGAGTCGACGGCAAAAATCATGACAGCGTCATCAAAGGCGCGCGGCAGTTCATGGCAGTCTGGATATCGAATGGCTGGCGGCGGCGGCGCCTCCTTTCCGATAGCTGCATAGGCCGAGGCCGCCAAACCGGCGTGTTTGCGGTCTCCGGCTATGGGTATTTCGGACGTCGAGCTCCTGCTCTTCAGATTGCTCATCGTGGTGGTCCAACCTTTTCAGTGCTTCGATGATCTCATCGTAGCTGACGGCTTTATCCGTGCCGGGATAAAGACGAAGGGCCGGAATGGACTCGATTGCGAAGATGTCCGATGCCCACGATGCGAGAATGGCACGCTTCTCGTCTTGGCCGATATCATCGGCGGCAAGCACGTCACGCGGATGATCGAAATGTTTGCCCGGATGAAGCAGATGCGCGGTGTTGATCGCTGCCGTGGCTTTCGAATTGCTGATGTTTTCCTTTCTCATAGCTTGGCTCCATTGATCTTGAGCGATGGAACGTTGTTTGACCCTCAGTAGGAGGCCCGCTCCCGGCGGATGGCGCGGGCCTCTTCGATTGCCTTAGAAATCCATGCCTGCGCCGGCGGGCATGGCAGGAGAGGTTTCCTTCTTGGGCTTCTCGGCAATCATGGCCTCGGTCGTGACCAGAAGGCCGGCAACAGAGGCGGCATCCTGGAGCGCGGTCCGGACGACCTTGGCCGGATCAATGACTCCTTGCGTAAAGAGGTCGCCGTATTCACCAGTCTGGGCGTTCCATCCGTACGAGAAGTCGGCTTTCTCGCGCAGCTTGCCGACGATGACAGACCCTTCTGCCCCAGCGTTCTCAGCGATCTGACGCACGGGTGCTTCGATCGCGCGGCGAACGATATCAATCCCAACGCGCTGATCGTCGTTGGCAGTCGGCAGACCGTCCAGTGCCTTTACCGCCCGCAGCAACGCCACGCCACCACCTGGAAGGATACCTTCTTCAACGGCTGCGCGGGTTGCGTGAAGCGCGTCGTCGACGCGGTCCTTCTTCTCCTTCACTTCGACTTCCGTCGAGCCGCCGACGCGGATGACAGCAACGCCGCCGGCGAGCTTGGCAAGACGTTCCTGCAGCTTCTCACGATCGTAGTCCGAAGTGGTCTCCTCGATCTGGGTGCGGATCTGCGCAACGCGGCCATCGATCTCGGCCTTGGAGCCGACTCCGTCGATAATGGTCGTGTTTTCCTTGTCGATTGCCACCTTCTTTGCACGGCCAAGCATATTGAGGGTGACGTTTTCGAGCTTGATGCCGAGGTCTTCGGAAATGACCGTACCGCCCGTCAGAATGGCGATGTCTTCGAGCATGGCCTTGCGGCGGTCGCCGAAGCCAGGAGCCTTGACGGCAGCGATCTTGAGGCCGCCGCGCAGCTTGTTGACGACGAGCGTAGCAAGAGCTTCACCTTCGACGTCTTCCGCAATGATCAGCAGCGGCTTACCCGACTGGACGACCGCTTCGAGCACCGGGAGCATGGACTGCAGGTTGGAGAGCTTCTTTTCGTGGATAAGGATATAAGGATCCTCGAACTCGACCCGCATCCTGTCCTGGTTGGTGACGAAATAGGGCGAGAGATAGCCGCGGTCGAACTGCATGCCTTCGACGACTTCGAGTTCGGTTTCGGCGGTCTTGGCCTCCTCGACGGTGATCACACCTTCGTTGCCGACCTTCTCCATCGCTTCTGCGAGATAACGGCCGATCTCCTCATCGCCATTGGCCGAGATGGTGCCGACCTGGGCGATCTCGGAATTGTTGGAGATCTTGCGGGCGTTAGTCTTCAGCTCCTTGACGACAGCGTCGACGGCAAGATCGATACCACGCTTCAGGTCCATCGGGTTCATGCCGGAGGCCACCGCCTTGGCGCCTTCCTTGACGATCGCCTGAGCGAGAACAGTTGCAGTGGTGGTGCCGTCACCGGCGAGATCGTTGGTTTTCGATGCCACTTCACGTAGCATCTGGGCGCCCATGTTTTCGAACTTGTCTTCCAGTTCGATTTCCTTCGCGACCGAAACGCCGTCCTTGGTGATGCGCGGCGCGCCGAAGGACTTGTCGATCACCACGTTGCGGCCTTTCGGGCCGAGCGTCACCTTCACGGCATTGGCGAGTACGTCGACCCCACGTAGCATGCGTTCACGGGCATCGGTGTTGAATTTAACTTCTTTCGCAGCCATTTTTTCACTCCTTCATTAGGCAGCTAGTTTGACTGATAGATAGGGCGCCTCAGGCGGCCTTCTTCTGCTCGGCCTGTGCTTCGATGATGCCCATGACATCGCTTTCCTTCATGATCAGCAGGTCTTCGCCGTTGATCTTGATCTCGGTGCCGGACCACTTGCCGAACAAGATGCGGTCGCCTGCTTTGACGTCGAGCGCCTGGATCTGGCCGGCCTCGTTGCGTGCGCCGGGACCGATGGCGACGACCTCGCCCTCCTGCGGCTTTTCCTTGGCGGTATCAGGGATGATGATGCCGCCTTTGGTCTTTTCCTGGGATTCGACCCGGCGGACGAGAATGCGATCATGAAGCGGTCGGAACGACATGTTTTCCTCCATTGGACAAAAAGATGACGCAAAATCCCCCGGACCGGGTGACCAATCCGGGCGGATGCGAGCCTCACTCGAGCGTTCGCGGGCAAAATTTATTTTCGTGATTTATCGATTTCAAGAGGGTTAGATAGAAAAATTAGCACTCAAGTGAAGCGGCTGCTAACATGCTGTAAAGGAACAGAAAGCCGATATTCTACGTTTGAAACGTGTTGATGGCGGCAAAGTTTTGCATCACCATCATCGTGTCACAAAACGGAGATGAAGGATGCAATTCTCAACGGATCTTGAACGGCAACTGAACGGCTACGGCTTGACGACCGCCCATATTCTCTATCGCATTCCGGACTTTGAATCCGTTCTGCAGACCTATGTCTGGCAGGACTACGATCTCGCCCCCGATTTTCCCGAAATGCGCAGGTTCCTGGATTTCTGGCAAACAAGCCTCGATGGTCCGCTGCATTCTGTCCGCTACACGCACCACCGCCTGATCGGCCCCAACGAGTGGCGCCGTGTCAATGGGGAATTCAAGCTGCACTGAGGCTTGAATCCGCATTTTCCCCTTCCTAGCTCACCCGGTGATCGGGGCTTGATGAGCCCGGTCGATTTCCACGTCTGGAAGGAGTGAGACCATATGGAAGAGAACATTAAATTCATCAAGGATGCCAGTATCGCGGAGAAGGAAGAGATCATCGTCGATTTTGCGCGATGGCTCGAGACCGCCTCGCAGGAGGCTCTCGTCCATGGTGAGGGACGTTTCGCTGTGATGTCGGCCAATATGGCACAAGCGATCCGGGTAAACGCCGACGAACTCGCACGCGATACTCCCGAAACGACCGAGCGGGTATTGCAGCAAGCATCCGCGATGATCTCGAAGTTCAAGGCTGCTTATCCGCATCGGGTTCTCAGTCGATCAGTCCACTAATCGAGCAGGTCACGGGTTCGGTGAAAATTTTTCCACAGCAGATCTTGAATCGGAAAATCGCCAAAACCAAATCGTTAGCCGCCAGCCGCTTAAGACAGGGCTGGCATTGCCGGGAGCGCCGCTTTTGGCACTCCCGTACCCATGTTGCTTCAAGGAGGATATGGCTATGGCAACATCTTACGATTACGCACCTCTCTACCGCTCGAGCGTTGGGTTCGACCGGATCTTCAATCTCCTGGAAAATGCGCAGCGGGCCCGCTCGACCAACGACTGGCCGCCCTATGACATCGTCAAAACGGATGACGACACCTACCGGATCTCGATCGCCGTGGCTGGCTTTGGCCAGGACGAGCTCGATCTCACCTTCCAATCCAACCTGCTGACTGTCACCGGCAAGAAGCAGGAATCGCCCACGGATGGCTACCTGCATCGCGGCATCGCCGGTCGCCCGTTCGAACACCGCTTCGAACTTGCCGACCATGTCCGGGTAAATAGAGCGGATCTCAGCAACGGTCTCCTGTCGATCGAGCTCGTCCGTGAGATCCCCGAGGCCTTGAAACCCCGGAAGATCTCGATCCAGAGTACGCCTGCGTTGACGTCGACCGCCCCGGCGCAGATCGAAGCGCAGAAGGCGGCCTGATCTCTAAATTCGTGCATTAGGCAAAGGGCGCCATCGCGATGGCGCCCGTCAACATTCCGGGTTGCGAAGGAGAGAGCAATGAAACCCGATATGTTCAGACACCCTGTCACCATTCTTGTCGGCCTTGGCTTCCCTGCGGAAGTTCGCAACGTGCTGGACGCTTGCCGACACCTTGCTGAGTGGCCGGTGTCACTAAGAGACACGGCACACGCTGTTGCCCTGAAGGCATGCCAAGCGGCGCTTCGTGGCGAAATCGAAGCGGAGACGGCGCGCGGCTTGTTTGCGGCCTTTGCGGACAAGCATGATCTGCTGGCGGCTGATGCCGATGTCATCGTCGCATCTCACCGCCGCGAGGACAGAGGTCCACGCGTTCGGTGAGGCCGCGATGTTACCCGACATGTTCGACGAGGTCGCCTGCAACGCGACGGCGATGGGACCATTGTTCCGGGCCATCGACTAGACTCCAGGCGATGTTTTCGAGCGCCGGCATTGTCTGACAAGCGGACTTCCACGCAGTCGATTCGAACCCGGCATTCCGTCACAGTCCAGGAACGCCCGAACCGCTCACGATCGATGAGATCAGTGCCGCTCTCCGCGACCTCGACCGTGACTGCACGGACTGACGCGCGGTGAAATCTGCAGGCGTCGCCTTATGGACGTGGACAATCGACAACGATCCATTTTGATCGATGCGTTGGCGTGCGATCACCGGCTCCAATGTCTCTTTGTTCGTGGACGCGCCTGAAGAAGGCACTTGTTTGTCACGTCAGGCCGTTGCGCCGGTCACGGCTTTCAACTGCGCGATTGGGCGAGTCAAGAGCCGCTTTTTAGTGGGGCTATGATTTAGCCGAGTGTGGCGTTCTCCGTCTAAGGCGCGGCTGCTGTCATGGCGGATGACCAAGCCGTCCCCGCCTCCGCTCGGTGGTGCCGACGCAGCACTCCGCAGCCGTCCGGCCGCCGGCGCAATCCCTCCCAGCCGCAACTTCCCTTCGATTAGATGCCAGCGCGAATCGATCCGTGCTTCGCTCTACTGAAGCCCCCAATCGGCGCAGGTTCTGGCCATTCAGCCGTTACAATGAAAATGGCAACTGCGCGACGGTATATTTCGGCCGCCACCACCTGTTTCGGATCTTGAATTTTGAGCCTGGTTTCGCCAATTGATCGGCGTCAAATCGCTTTTCTTTGGAGAATCCGAGCACATGACCACAACTGTCGAACAGATTGCTGAACGCCACGTCTTTGAGGCCGATGTTGCCCGCCTTTTGCATATGATGGTCCACTCCGTTTACTCGGACAAGGGCGTTTTCCTGCGTGAATTGATCTCGAATGGCGCCGATGCCTGCGAGAAGCTGCGCTACGAGGCGATCGAGACGCCTTCGCTGCTGGCGAACGATGCCGAGAGCCGCATCACGTTGCGGCTTGACGAAGAGAGCAGGCAGCTTGTCGTGGAGGACAACGGCATCGGTATGCGACGTGACGAGATGATCGAGGCGCTCGGTACGATCGCGAGGTCGGGGACGCGGGCGTTCATGGAGCGGATTGCAGATAACAAGGCCGCTGAAGGCGCACAATTAATCGGACAGTTCGGCGTCGGCTTCTATTCCTGCTTTATGGTAGCCGAGCATGTCGATGTGATTTCCCGTCGCGCCGGCTCAGAGGAGGCCTGGAAATGGTCCTCGGACGGGAAGGGAAGCTATAATGTCGAGGCGGCAAATCTCGTCGAAGCGCCACCTCGCGGTACGCGCATCGTCCTGCATTTGATGGAAGATGCCAAGACATACACTTCAAGGTGGAACGTCGAACGAATCGTCAAAGAACAATCCGGTCACGTCCCGGTGGCGATCCGTATTGTCGACAAACCCGGCGGCGAGCCGGTCCAGATAACGGACGGGACTGCGCTGTGGACCAGATCGAAGAGCGAAGTCAGCAAGGAAGACTATACCGACTTCTACCGCGGCGTATCTGGGCAATACGACGAACCAGCCCTGACCGTGCACTTTCGTGCCGAGGGGCGACACGAATACACAGCCCTGGCGTTTGTACCGGGAACGCAGCCGTTCGACATGTTTGATCCCGAACGCAAAGGAAGGATGAAGCTTTACGTCAAGCGGGTCTTCATCACCGACGATGCGGAACTGATGCCCAGATATCTGCGCTTCGTCCGAGGGCTTATCGACACGGCGGACCTGCCGCTCAACGTTTCTCGCGAGATGATCCAGGAGAGCCCCGTTCTGGCGGCAATCCGCAAGGGTGTCACGAATAGGGTTATCACAGCCGTCGAGAAACTCGCTGACGGCGAGCCGAACACCTATCTCAAGTTCTGGGAGAATTTCGGACCCGTCTTGAAGGAGGGCATCTACGAGGATTACGAGCGGCGTGCACAATTGATGGCACTTGCACGATTTCGCACGTCGACATCGCCGGAAGGGCACCGTTCACTTGCCGAATACGTCGAAGACGCCAAAGAAGGCCAGGACGCCATCTACTATCTTGCGGGTGGCAGCCTGGATCAGTTGAAGGCGTCGCCCCAGCTCGAAGGTTTCCGGGCGCGAGGGGTCGAAGTGCTGCTGCTAACCGACTCAGTCGACAGCTTCTGGGTGGTGAACGCGCCGGAATTCGAAGGAAAGGCGTTCAAATCGATCACGCAGGGAACTGCGGATCTGGCGCAATTTCCAAGGCTCGATAATCAAACGCCGCCGGAGCAGGACAGCCCCGGTTTGGCGACATTTATTGGCTTTGCAAGAGAAAAACTGGCCGGTCAAGTCGCCGATGTTCGGGCATCCGAGCGCTTGACGGAGAGCGCCGTCTGCCTGGTTGCGCCGGAGGACGGCTATGACATGCAGATGGAAAAGATCCTGCAAAACGCAGGTCGTCTCCAGGGAGCAACCAAACCGATCCTCGAAATCAACTTGGCACATCCCGTGATTAAGGCCATCGCGGCCGTCGAGGACGATGCGTCTTTTCAAGAGGACGCAACGTTCCTGTTGCTCGACCAAGCGCGCATTCTCGACGGCGAACGACCACAAGATCCCCGAAAATTCGCGCAACGGCTGGCGAGGGTTTTCGAGAGGTCAGTTCGGTCGTAGGGTTAGGCTGTCACGCTTTGATTACCGCTCGACGTGGCGATCGTGCTGGCCAGCTAAAACCCTGCTCGGCTTCTGGGCGCCAGTTGCTGCGACGCGAACTGAATAGAGTGAGCAGGTGGCGGCGATGAAGAGGCGATTGCGGGCCGCCGAAGGTGAGGCTTGCAACGGTCTGGGGGAGACGGATCCGTCTCGTCGAAACAATGGACGCCATCGGCTGCGCTCGACCAGAGATTTCCGTTGACATTAGTGGCGGATGCCATCCCGGAATGCCGTTTTCGATGTGGCAGAAGACGCGACCGTTTGCGAGTCAGCTGCCAACTGCTCTTGGGTTCGATAACTTCAGGAGTTCCGACAGGTTTTCCGTCAGCACATCCGGTAGAATTCGCTTCGAGCCGCGGACACCCGGTGCTGACAGGAAGCCGCATTAACAGCAACTAATGACATGAGATCCATAATTGCCAACTTACGCCATTGGCACTGCAATAGCGGGGTCAACGGTTCTCGCACGGCGAAAGCTTTCGAGGCCAGCGTCCAGCTTGTTGCTAAGGGGTTCGCATAATGGATCGATCGGACTGCGCTCAGGCGGCTCACGACCAACATGAGCGCTTCGATACAGCATTTAGTTTCGCGCGTTGGCAGGGGTGTGCAGTGAAGCCCCCGCCTTTTCGGCCGCTGCCCGCAGACGCTTGTCTCTGGTCCATAAGGCCGCTCGTTGATCGAGGAGAACTGAGGCCATCAAGTGGGCATCTGTATAGCCAATGCCCATACTGAAAATGGCGTGGCGATCAATCATCATCATAACTTCGTCGTGCGTGGCGACGAACGCTTCGCGCTGGGCCGCCAGGAAAGCCAACACGCTACTGCGATCCCGAAGGCTGCCAATTGCGAGCTCTCCGATTACCGCTGGATGGCATAAGAGACGGTCTTCCTCAATAATCCTACGCAGCTCTGGATCGGCCTGCCGGAAATGATCGATCCAGATGGACGTGTCGGCAAGTATCACTTGGCAGCTGCGCTCCGGCGGCGTGGGGCCGCCTCCGCATCCGGCATAGTTCCGCCGAGCGCGATGAGGCGTTTTCCCGACTCCACACGAACAAGCGTCTCCAACGCTTGGCGGACCAGAGTGGCGGTTTCTTTCGTGCCGGTTAGGGCCCTAGCCCTTTCCATGAGGGTGTCATCGAGATTGATCGTCGATCGCATCGTTTGGCTTCCTGATTATGATGCTGTAGATAGCACCATTTGGTGACAAAATCTACGCCTTAACTCTACTCCAATAGGTCGGGCGTCGGATGTGCAAATCCAGTAGGGTGACATATTGTTGCAAGCGCGCGGCTTCCTGTCCCATCGACTGCACAGTTGTGGAATGGCGGTGGGGTACCGCGCTACTGCGGCCAGATGTTATCCGACCTCACGCATCTTGTGATCGATCCTTCTGATAAATGTTGGGATAGTCATGGAGATGCAAAAAGCTGCCACTGGCACCGAGCCAACCCGTGTTGCTTTTGGGCGACCGTCAGCACGGAATCGATACATGGATCTTGGAGTAGGCAAGCCTGGAGTATTCCCGATCCGGCCTACCTTGGCCGGAAGTCTGGAAGAGCGGGGATGTCGTCTGGGTCCTCGACGTTGATCGCGCCGCCCTTCGCTGTCTCGGATCTTGTAGGCGCGCGTTCTTAAGGAGCGGACCTCGGCATCGCAACGATACCGAGGCTGATCCAGCTTACTTGTTGAGTTCCTTAGCCAACTGAAGGTGATGTTCCAGGGCCGGGCGGGTGCTCGCGGCCCATGCTTTAAGCTCTGGATTGTCCCCTTCATCGCCATAGCGCTGGAAGAGGTCGACCGCATCTTCGTGGGCTTCCTCTTGATCGGAATGATATTGCTTGTTGAAATCGTCGCCCTTCAGGCCGTTCAGCTTGTCGAGCATACTTTGCTGAGCCGACGACATGGCGTCGGGAAGGGTGGCTTTGACCTTGCCGCCGGATACCAGCGCTTTCAATTCATCGCTTGTCTTTTGATGATCGGCAATCATTTGCTTCGCAAAAGCCTTCGTTGCATCGTCACCGCGCTCGGCAGCCAGTTTGCTGGATGCAATTTCGAACATGTCGCTGGCGGCCGCTTCCTTGACGAAATCCTCGGTCTTGGGCGGAACGCCCATCAACGAATTGACGCCAGTTTTTTCAGCGGCCGATTGGGCAAAGGCCGGAACGGCGAGTGAGAGGGCAAGTGACGCAATGATATAGCGTTTCATCGGGATCTCCTGAGTTTGTCACGGCTAAACTATTCGACAAGCCGAGAGTTCCCGCGTCATCGCGCCGAGCGTAAAGTTCCCGATGCCGTGTACCGGATGCGCCGCAGCTCAGCCGTCTTGACCGATCGGGGGAACGAAGACTACACGCCGAGATCGTCTTCCTCGACCGCCGCGGGCCCCGTGCACGGCGCGTTTCAAGTACTGCTCCCATCGCCTCGATGACGCTTCGTTCGCCAATGCCAGATGTCCGATGACAAAGTCTTTTCGACCATGAGCGAGCTGGAAAGAGCTAGCGACGATGCCGGGGACGATGCGGCAGAAGATCCTTCCCCGGATCGCCTTGGCCGTATCGCAGCTGGACGTAACCACAACTTCTGGCCTTGAGATTTGCCGCTGCCAAGTTGATGCGTTCCTATCCGGGCAATGATGCGATCATAGCCGTCTTGCGACGACCGCAAGGCCTTCGGGTGATTACGGGCCATAATGCGCCTCCTCATGGTTTCAGAACGACCTTAATGCATCCGTCCTGCTTGTCGCGGAACGTCTTGTAGAGAGCAGGCCCATCTTCCAGCGTGCCGCGATGGGTGACGACGAAGGAGGGGTCGATCTCTCCACTTTGAATCCGCTCCATCAATATCGGCAGATAATGCTGGACCGGCGTCTGGGCCATCTTGAACGTCAGGCCGCGATTGATCGCCGAGCCCATGGGGATCTTGTCGAGGAAACCGCCATAGACGCCGACGATCGAGACCGTACCGAAATTGCGGCAGCAGTGGATAGCCTGGCGCAGCACGTGCGGCCGGTCGGTTCCCATGAACATCGCGACCTTGATGCGGTCTAGGCGCGAATCCCAGCTGGCGGCGGCCTCGGCTTCGGTTCCGACGGCGTCGATGCAGGCGTCGGCACCACGACCATCGGTCAATTCCATGATCTTGTCGTAGATGTCCTCATCCATGAAGTCGATTGGGATGGCTCCGGCCACCTTGGCAAGCGCCAAGCGCTCAGGCACGGAGTCAATGACAATCACTCTCGCGGCGCCCAGCAGGAAAGCCGAGCGGATCGCCATTTGGCCGACGGGTCCGCAGCCCCAGATCGCGATCGTGTCGCCGGGTTGGATATTGCAGAACTCGGCTGCCATGTAGCCTGTGGGGAAAATATCCGAAAGGAAAAGCACCTGCTCGTCGGAAAGCCCCTCCGGCACCTTGATCGGACCGACATCAGCATAGGGCACGCGCAGATATTCCGCCTGTCCGCCGGCATAACCGCCAAGCAGATGCGAATAGCCGAAAAGACCGGCCGGCGAATTGCCCCAGAGTTTCGTCACTTTCGTGCGGTCGGGGTTTGAGCGCTCGCAGCCGGAATAGAAACCGCGCTTGCAGAAGAAACATTCGCCGCAGGAAATGGTGAAGGGAACGACGACGCGATCGCCGACCTTGAGCTTGGTATTGTCCTTGCCGACCTCGACGACCTCGCCCATGGTTTCGTGGCCCATGACGTCGCCACTATGCATTTCCGGCATGACGCCGTCATAAAGATGCAGATCGGATCCGCAGATCGCGCAGGCGGTGACCTTGATGATGGCGTCGCGGCCGTCCTCAACCTTTGGATCGGGAACGCTCTCGCAGCGGATATCATGCTTGCCGTGCCAGGTCAGAGCTTTCACGATGGGGTTCTCCTCAGCAATTCTCGACGGCGCTCCAACCCCGGCTTTGCGCAAAAGTTCCGCTGGCAGGTGCCGACGCGTGGGCAAGATCGAATTTGAAAGAGTTTTCACGCCAGTCGCATGGTCTACGAGCTGTCTCATACGGCCATATCTGTTGGGGTTTGCACCGCGACGACCTTCTGTCAGGTCTGCCGGGACATTCACCATCGTCTGTTGGAGAACGTGATGAAGAGAGGCGCTAAGACATCGACCGGTGCAAACGGCTGCCGAAGAATGAGATGATTGCTCAAAGCGGCCCTGGCAGTCCCTATGACAGCGGCCATTTGGTGTCTCACAAATGCGGGAAATCGATAGCGTCAAAGCCTCGCCACTGCGCGGAGGTCCTGATGAGCTGAAGGACGAGCTTGATGAACAGATGAGGTCGCCATGAGCGCGAGGAGGAAGGACTGAAACTCGGTCGTCGCTTTACGCTACGAAAACGCAAAGGCGCCGCGGCGAATGATGCTGTTCGTCGTCACAGTATCCTTTCTCGGGCGCCTTGGCGCGGCTCGCTTTTACATTGATCATCCATCCCGGGACCGCATGAGACATCACTGAAGCGGCGACGGAGCAAGCACGATGAGCGCCGGGTCGGACAAGGATCCAATACGGCGGCCTGCATTTTGATCCGCCAGAAAACGTCCCGGGCTCATGCAGGCAGGAGCTTTCTGATCGGAAGGGTGGGAGCGGTCGCGTTTATTCGGTATGCAACGATCGTCGTCAACGGCCTCGTCAAGGGCACCTAGGATCGCTCGCCGCTTGTGCGATAGATCCGGTCGATTGCCTCGGCAACCGCTATGAATTCCTCACAAGCGATGTCGTGACGCTGACCGCCAGCCAGTCGTCTTGCCCAGTCGACAGCTGCGCGTCCACCCCAATCGTCCGGCGGCAGGGTCAGCATTTGCCTGGATGTGCCAGACAATCTCTCGGCCGTAAAATCGTAAAATGAGCCGTCAACGTTGCGAAATGAGGCGCCACCTTCGGTCCCGAAGAATTCAGCACAGATTGCTGCGTTGCAGCCGGCATGAAGCCTCCACGAACAGGTCAGGCAAATGATTCCGCCGTTGGCAAGCGTCATCGTCGCAGAGGCGAAATCCTCAACCTGGCCAGTGTCACGGAGCTTTTCTCCGCCCGATCTGAGCTCGCTGGTGACAGCAGTGATCGATGGGAAATCGAGACACCACAATGCCAGATCCACAAGATGAACCCCGAGGTCGATGACGCAGCCGCCGCCGGAGAGGGCTTTATCGTAGAACCAGGCTTTGTCGGGTCCATAGGCGTTGTGAAAGGTCAGATTGGCGGCGAATACCTTCCCCAGAACGTTCGAGCGGATGATCTCACGGATCTGCTGTAGGCCCTGGGTGTAGCGATAGGATAGATCGACACCCAGGAACCGGTCGGCTGCCTTTGATGCGTCAACGACCGCCCTCACCTCGGCGGCCGTGCGTCCGAGAGGTTTCTGACAGAAGACGGCGACGCCGGCTTCCAGGACGCGAATTGATTGTCGGGCGTGGGTCGCGCTCGGTGTCGCAATCACGACGCCGTCGAGCTTTTGGTCAAGTAGATCGTCAAGATCAACGACCACCCGGGCATCTGGCGCAAGCTTGCGGGCCTGCCGAGCCATTTCGGCCGAGGGATCGGCGATAGCGACGGCCTCGGCCACGCCGCTCTCAACTATTGCCTTCATCCGATGCCGGCCGATCCATCCCACACCGAGAAAACCTAGCTTTAACGGCTTGACGGCAGAGACCGCCGCCTGTCCGAAGATCAACTCATTCATCAAAATCGCACCAATGCTTTCAGGAAGCCAGCCGGACGGTCGCGCGTTGTGTTTAGCGCTTCGTCCAGCCTCTCCAGGGGATAGATATGCGTGTAGAGCGGCAGGGGATCGATCCGCCCCAGCCGCACCGCTTCTATGGCCTCGCGGATACCCCGCATGTAAATGGCGGGATCGCGCTCATGGGCATTGATGACGTCGAGGCCGCGCCAGTTCCATAGCTGCATATTGACTTGACGCGGCCCATCCTGGTGATAGCCGGCGACGATCAACCGGCCCCGTTCCCTGGTAAGCTCGCCCGCCAAGTCGAGCGGCCATTGTTTGCCGACGGCCTCAATGACATTGTCGCAGAAATTGCCGCCTGTCAGCGTTTTGACGCTGTCGATGATGCGCCAGTGATCGTCCATCGCAATCGTTTCGGCTGCTCCCATCTTTCTCGCCACCTCGAGCGAGTATGGCAGCCGTGAAATGGCAATGACCCTCGCTCCGGCTGCTGCGGCGAGCCGGGTAAGGAGTGCGCCGAGAAAGCCGATTCCGATGATGGCGACAGTCTGGCTGCGTTGGATATTGCTGCGGCTGAAGATGTTCATGGCACATCCAAGCGGTTCGCCTGGAAATGGCTTCCCGTCCAACTCGCCAGGCAATCTCGCAACTGTCGAAGCGTCGGCGATATCGTGCGTGGCGTAGGCATGGTAGGAAAGAGCGGCAACGCGGTCTCCCAGTTGAAGGCCCGTGACGTCGGCGGCCATGGCGTCGATTGTCCCCCAGCCCTCGTGGCCCAGCCCGCCGGCCTCCGTCGGAAATATCATCCAATCGGGTCCTGCCCAGGGCGTAAGGTTCGACGCGCAGACGCCGCAGCCTTCCAGTTTGATCCTGACCTGGCCGGGACCGGGTTCCGGTAAGACGCGGCTCTCGACCGAAAGACTGCCGGGGCCGGTGACGATTGCAGCCCGCATGAGCTCTGCCGCGGGTCTTGCCGCAATATCCATGAGATGTCCTCCAGTATGGCACGCCTCAAACTGCAGTGCCGCTGAAGAGTTCCGGGGGAAGTCAAAGAAGTCATAGATGATGAAGTCAATAAAGATGTCATTGATGAAGGAACTTTTCCATCTAAGTCCGGTTCGACCGCTATCTCTGAAGCTATTTCTTCAACCGGATGGGTCCAATAATGATGATATTGATAACAGGCGGTTGCGGCTTTATCGGTCGCCATGTCGCTGAAGAACTTCTGAAATCCGGCTATCACGTGCGCATTTACGATGCGCTCATCGATCAGGTCCATGCCGATGCGGAAGTGAGCGTGCCAGAAGGAGCGGAGGTCGTCCGGGGCAATGTCATGGACAAGGACGCCGTCGGCGCAGCGCTCGCTGACGTCGATGGTGTCATCCATCTTGCCGCCGAGGTGGGTGTTGGACAGTCGATGTACGAGATCGCCCGCTATGTCGGCAGCAACGATCTAGGAACAGCGGTGCTTTTGGAAGCGATGATCGGCTTGCCAGTGCAGAAAATCGTCGTTGCATCCTCGATGAGCGTCTACGGCGAAGGGCTATATGCCACGGCCGACGGTCGGCGGCTCGGCTATGTCAGGCGGCGCGCCAATCACGTGAGGCAGGGCCAGTGGGAGCCGCTCTGCCCTGACAACGGGCTGCTGACGCCGGTCGCGACCGACGAGGAGAAGCCAGTCGATCTCGCCTCCATCTACGCTCTAACGAAATTCGCGCAGGAAAAGCAGGTCCTGATCTTCGGCGAAGCTTACGACGTTGACGCTGTCGCCCTGCGCCTTTTCAATGTCTTCGGCGCCGGGCAGGCGCTGTCCAATCCTTATACCGGCGTGCTAGCAAATTTCGCCTCGCGACTTGCCAATGGTCAGCCGCCGATGATTTTTGAGGATGGCAGGCAACGGCGCGATTTCGTCCATGTTCGCGATGTGGCAACGGCGTTTCGCCTGGCTTTAGAAAAACCGGCGGCAGCCGGCCACGCGATCAATATTGGCAGCGGCCAGGCTTATTCGATCGCCGATGCTGCGACGCTGCTCGCCGACGCCTTGGGCGTGCCGGAGATCAGTCCCGACATCATGAACAAGGCTCGCTCGGGTGACATCCGCAATTGTTTTGCCGATATCTCCAAAGCACGCGAACTGCTTGGATACGAGCCGAGATATCTGCTCGAAAATTCGCTTGGTCCTTTTGCTGAATGGGTTCGCGAGACCGGAGCTGTCGACCGCGGCGCCGAGATGAAGCGTCAACTGGAAGAGCGGGGGCTGGTTTCATGAAGAAAATCAGCTCTCAAACAACCAGCCAGCAGGAGACGAGGCAGTTCGGCTTCGTCGAGTGGTTTCGGCCGGGCGAGTATGAGCGGACTGAGGCCGTGCTGCCTGCTATTCTGGCAAGCGGCGCTAGTTATCTCCGCACGCATCTCTCCTGGGCCGAATATTTGGCGCCCGGCGGCCAGCAATGGTTTGATTGGCTGATCCCGCGCGTCGGAAGCAAGACCGACCTTCTGCCCTGCATCCATTACACCCCACCTTCGCTCTCGCGAACGGGAAAGGCGTCAGGCGCCCCGGTCGACCTCAAATCCTATGCCGATTTCGTCGATCATATCCTGACGCGCTACGGCCAACATTTCCGCCATATCGAGCTGTGGAACGAACCCAACAACCTGCTTGATTGGGATTGGCGCCACGACAGCGATTTCCTACTTTTTTGCGAGATGGTCGGAGGCGCCGCTTACTGGGCTAAGCAGAGAGGCTTTAAACCCGTGCTCGGCGGCCCGTGCCCCTTTGATCCCTATTGGCTCAATCTGATGGGCGTGCGCGGTGTGCTCGGCGTTGTCGATGCTGTCGGCTTCCATGGCTTTCCCGGAACCTGGGATAGTGAGGAAGCCACATGGGGCGGCTGGGATATGCATTTGGGCGAGATGCGAGGAATTATAGATCGCTACAATGCCGAGGCGGAGATATGGATTACCGAAGCGGGCTATTCTACCTGGCGCAATGACGAGATCGAACAGGCGCAACGCTTCATCAAGGCGCTTAACGTGCCGGCCGACAGAATGTTCTGGTACTCCTGGTGCGATGTGCCGCCGGACGTGCCTGTTCAGGAAGGTCTGTGGTTCGATCCGCGACACTATCACCTCGGAGCCGTTACACACGACAACAAGCCGAAGCTCTTGGCCAGACTTCTGATGGAAGGTGGCGTCACCAGACTGGAGGAGGTTGCTGCCCTCGCTGCTCCGCACATTGCCTCTGACGCGGCACCTGTTGTCATCACCGGCGGCAGTGGGTTCATCGGATCCAATCTCGCCGACAGCTTGGCCAGCGACGGTGAAGACGTCATCATTCTGGACAATCTTGGTCGCTCGGGGGTCGATCAGAACCTCTCATGGCTGATCGAGCGGCATGGAGCGAGGGTGTATCCGGTCCTTGCCGATGTTCGCGACTTGATGGGTATCGAAGCCGCCTTTAAGGATGCCAAGGCTGTCTTCCACTATGCCGCCCAGACAGCTGTGACCACGAGCATTGTTGATCCGCTCGCCGATTTCGAGACGAATGCTCGAGGCACCCTCAACGTGTTGGAAGCGGTACGCAAGGCAGGCAGACAGGCGCCAGTCATCTTCGCCAGCACCAACAAGGTCTATGGCGCCCTCGACGATCTCGCCATGGTCGAGCTCGACGACCGATATGTTCCCAAAAACGACACCGTACGGATGGAGGGTATAGCCGAGGATCGGCCGCTCGACTTCTGCACGCCCTACGGCTGTTCGAAAGGTGTCGCCGACCAATATGTCCTCGACTACGCCAAATCCTTCGGAATACCGGCCGCCGTTTTACGGATGAGCAGCATCTATGGTCCGCGCCAATTCGGCACCGAGGACCAGGGCTGGGTCGCGCATTTTCTCATCCGGGCGCTCGGGGAAGAAGCCATTTCGGTTTACGGCAGCGGCAAACAGGTTCGCGACGTCCTTCACGTGGACGATGCCGTCGCTGCCTACCGCTCGCTGCTCGCCAATGTCGACCGTGTCTCCGGCGAAGCCTTCAATCTTGGCGGGGGACCGCGCAATGCCGTCAGCGTTCTTTCGGTGCTGCGAGAGATCGAGGAGATTACCGGTCGTCCGGTCAACACAAGTTTCGGCCCGTGGCGGGCCGGCGACCAGGCCTACTTCGTCGCGGATACGCGGAAACTTGAAAGGGAAACTGGCTGGGCCGCCCGCGTCGGATGGCGCAATGGGCTCCGGCACCTTGCCGAATGGCTGATCGCCAATCGTTTCGGCGGCCAACAGATCCGCAGGGAAAAGCGGAAGGTAATGGCATGACCGCAAACGCGCGAGAAACCCGGCACCGCCGCGTGCTGATGACCGTCGACGCCCTCGGCGGGGTTTGGTCTTACGCCATGGATCTGGCTGCCGCCTTGAAACCAAACCATATCGAGGTTGTCTTCGCCGGCCTGGGGCCGGTGCCAACGGCGGAAAAGGTTGCCGAAGCAAAGGGGCTCGGCACGCTTAACTGGCTGGAGGCGCCGCTCGACTGGATGGCAGGGCATGAAAGGGAAGTTGCCGAAGTGCCGCGTTTGATTGCCGATCTCGCCCGCCGCGAGGAGGTTGATGTTCTGCATCTCAATACGCCGTCGCAGGCAGCCGGCATGCAGACGGACCTGCCGGTCATCGTGGTCTGTCATTCTTGTGTGGTGACCTGGTTTGCCGCCGTGCGCGGCACCGCGGTCCCACGTGACTGGCAATGGCAATATCGGCTGAATCAGGCAGGTTTTATCCGTGCGAACACGGTGATTGCCCCGAGCCGCAGCCATGCCGCCGCGATGGAGGCGACCTATGGACAGATCCAGGACCTCAGTGTGGTTTACAATGCGAGCGCTCTCGATCATTCCAGCGAGCCCAAACAGGATTTCGTCCTGGCGGCCGGCCGCTGGTGGGACGAGGGGAAAAACGGCGCCGTTCTGGACGCAGCGGCAGCTCTTTCCCGCTGGCCAGTGATAGTGGCCGGTGCCGACAGCGGTCCCAATGATCAATATTTGCGGTTTCACCATGCCAACCATCTGGGCGAGATTGCGCGTCAGCGGATGGCGGTCCTGGCGCGGCAGGCGGCAATCGTCGCTTCTCCATCCCTTTTCGAACCGTTCGGGCTGGCAGCGCTCGAAGCGGCGAGGGCCGGCGCAGCCTTGGTGCTTTCCGATATTCCAACGTATCGGGAGATTTGGGACGATGCCGCGCTGTTTGCAAATCCGCATCATCCAGAAGCTTTCGCCGATGCCTTCAATCGCCTTGCGGATGATCCGCAGCTGCGCGCGACCCTCGGCCAGAAGGCGCAGGAGCGATCGGTTCGCTTCAGCCTGGAAGCGCAGGCCGAAGCCATGTTCGGGATCTATTCCGGCAGGCTTGGCCGTACCCTATCGACAGCCGCGGAGTGATCATGAAGTTCGTTTTCTATACCCATTCGCTCATCTCCGACTGGAACCACGGCAACGCGCATTTTCTTCGCGGTGTGATGCGCGACCTCCAGCGGCGTGGCCATGAAACTTTGGCATTGGAACCGGAAGATGCCTGGAGCCGTACCAACCTCGTCGGCGATCAGGGCGCCTCGGCAGTCGCGAGGTTTTACCAGTCCTTTCCGCAGCACCGCTCGCAGATCTATGAAAAGAGCTTCGATCATGAAGCCGCGCTTAGGGATGCTGATGTCGTCATCGTCCACGAATGGACGGAGCCTGAACTGGTGGCTCGTCTCGGCCGCATCCGGAGCAATGGCACCAACTTCACGCTGCTCTTTCACGACACACATCATCGGGCAGTCTCGGCCGAAGGCGACATCGCCGGGCTGAGCCTTCGCGATTATGACGGCGTGCTGGCTTTCGGCGAGACCTTGCGGGAACGCTATCTCAAAGCAGGCTGGGGAAAGTACGTGTTCACATGGCACGAAGCCGCCGACGACACTTTGTTTCGGCCAATGCCGGACATCGAAAGAACCGGAGATCTCATCTGGATCGGCAACTGGGGTGATGATGAACGGTCGGCCGAGATCGCTGAATTCCTGGTCGGTCCCGCCCAATCGCTTAGCCTGACAACCACCGTTCGCGGCGTCCGCTATCCCGATCAGGCGCTCGACGCCCTTCGCAGCGCCGGTATCGCTTACGGCGGATGGATCGCCAATTCGGATGTTCCTGCCGCCTTCGCCAGCCACAAGGTGACCGTGCACATTCCGCGACGCCCCTATGTTGAGCATCTGCCGGGTATTCCAACCATCCGCGTCTTCGAAGCCCTTGCCTGCGGGATACCATTGATCTCGGCACCGTGGGACGATGCTGAACACCTCTTCTCCCCGGGCACGGACTTTCTTCTCGTTCACGACGGCGAGGAGATGAAGAGGAATCTGCGTGACGTTCTTTCGGAGCCCGATTACGCCGCAAGCCTCGCCTCGGCAGGTCTGACGACGATCAAGGCGCGCCACACCTGCCGGCATCGCGTCGACGAGCTTTTCGCAGTCCTGACGCGCTGCGGCACGAACCGCGTCACCACCAATCTCCAATCCCGCGAGGCAGCCGAGTGAAGATCGCATTTTACGGTTCAAGCCTCGTCTCCACCTATTGGAATGGCGCTGCCACCTATTACCGCGGCCTGCTGCGGGCGCTGGCGGCGAAAGGACATGACATTACTTTCTACGAACCCGATGTCTATGATCGGCAAAAGAACCGCGACATAGATCCGCCGGACTGGTGCAAGGTCGTCATCTACGGAGGCACGATCGACGCCTTGAAGGCCGTCAGCGGCTCTGCGGCAGAGGCCGATATCGTCGTCAAGGCAAGCGGCGTCGGTTTTGAAGACGATCAGCTTCTGGAAGAGGTGCTTGGCCACGCGCGGCCGCAGGCCCTGAAAATCTTTTGGGACGTCGATGCACCGGCAACGCTTGCCGAACTCAAGGCCAATCCCGATCATCGGCTGCGCCGAGCGCTTTGCGGGATCGATCTTGTACTCACTTATGGCGGCGGCGATCCTGTGGTAAGCACATACCGCGCAGTGGGCGCGGCCGACTGCGTGCCTATCTACAATGCGCTCGATCCGCAAACGCACCACCCGGTGCCGGAGGACATACGCTTCTCTGCCGATCTCGCCTTCCTCGGCAACCGTTTGCCGGATCGAGAGGCGCGGGTCGAGCATTTCTTTCTGAAGCCCGCGTCTCGTCTGCCGGACCGGACATTCCTGCTTGGCGGTTCGGGCTGGCATGACAGGCCGGTCGCGCAAAATATTCGCTATATCGGCCATGTGCCGACGCGGGATCATAACGCCTTCAATGTGACGCCGATGGCGGTTCTCAACGTATCGCGCGCCAGCATGGCGGAAAACGGTTTCTCGCCAGCGACACGAGTCTTCGAAGCTGCCGGCGCCGGCGCCTGCCTTATTACCGACGACTGGGAAGGCATCGAGTTCTTCCTGAAACCCGATGAGGAAGTCCTGGTCGCGCGCGATGGACAGGACGTGGCGGCGCTGGTTGCCGGCTTGTCGCGCCAGTCGGCTCGGAAAATCGGCGAGAGCGCGCGTCAGCGCGTGCTGTCAGAGCACACCTACACCAATCGTGCCGAAGCCGTGGACAAGATTTTCCGCGCTCGTCTCGGCGCGCGGATGGAGGCAGCCGAATGACCCGGTCGCTCGACATCGTCTTTATCGGGCTTTCAATTTCCTCGTCCTGGGGAAACGGCCATGCCACGACTTACCGCGCTCTCATCAAAGGGCTTCGCCAGGACGGTCACCGTGTTCTGTTCCTGGAGCGGGACGTCCCCTGGTACGCAAGTCAACGCGATCTTGCTTCACCGGACTTCTGCGACCTCGCCTATTACGCCGACATCGAGCCGATGATTGACCTTCATCGAGACCGGCTGAGAGGAGCCGATGCCGTCATCGTCGGATCCTACGTGCCTGAGGGTGTGGCGCTCATCGACAAACTCGGCCAGCTTGAGCCAAAAGGGCTCTGCTTCTACGACATCGACACGCCTGTAACGCTCGCAAAGCTTGATCGCGGCGAGGAGGAATATCTGGCGCTGCGGCAGATTCCGATCTTTGACGCCTACTTTTCCTTTTCCGGAGGAGAGGTACTGACCTGGCTGGAGAATAGATATGGGGCGAAGAGAGCTGTGGCACTTTACTGCTCGGTCGACGAAAGCCGATATGCCAACACAGGTGAGACATCTTGCTGGGATCTCGGCTACCTCGGAACCTACAGCCCGGATCGCCAGCCGACATTGGAGCGCCTGCTTCTGGAGCCGGCACGTCGCCTGCCATCCATGCGTTTCGTCGTCGCCGGGCCGCAATATCCCGCCGAGATCGACTGGCCGGCGAATGTGGAGCGCATCGAGCATTTGGCGCCGGCTGATCATGCAAGCTTCTACACCAGGCAACGGTTTACCTTGAATGTGACCCGCAGCGACATGATCGCCGCCGGTTGGTCGCCTAGCGTGCGGCTGTTCGAAGCCGCTGCCTGCGGAACGGCTGTTGTCAGCGACTTCTGGCGCGGGCTCGATGAACTTCTGCCGGCTGGGGAGGCTTTGCTTGTTGCGCAAGGACCAGCCGATGTCGTGGCGGTGTTGACCGAACTTGCCGATGCGGACCGCATCGCGATTGCCGCTGCCGCCAGAAGGCGCATCTTGAGGGGCCATACCGGCACCGCACGTGCTGTCGAACTCGCCCAGACCATTTCGACACTGCCGTCAATCCGAGCTTATGAGCGTCTTTCAGCGTGAAGGAGAGTATCGATGCTGCAAGTCAATCGTCGCGGAAAAGCCAAGACTGTTCTGGTGGCAGGGGGAGCCGGCTTTGTAGGGTCCCATCTCTGCGATGCCCTCCTCGGTCGTGGTGACTGCGTTATCTGCGTTGATAGTTATATTACCGGCTCGCCGGATAACGTTTTGCCGTTGACCAACCACCCGCGCTTCCGGCTTATCGAAAAAGATGTTTGCCAGTTCCTCGAAATCGAGGAGCCGCTGGACCAGATCTATAACCTCGCCTGCGCGGCAGCGCCGCCGCAATATCAGGCGGATCCTGTCCACACGATGATGACCTGCGTTGCCGGCACCGGAAACCTGCTTGCGCTTGCCGAACGAAACGGCGCTTCGTTCCTCCAGGCTTCGACGAGCGAGGTCTACGGCGATCCGGTCGAACATCCCCAGCGGGAAGACTACCGCGGCAATGTCAACTGCACGGGGCCGCGCGCCTGCTGTGATGAAGGAAAGCGCGCCGCCGAAGCCCTCTGCTTCGACATGCTGCGTGCCGGCCGTGTTGATGCTCGCGTTCCCCGCATTTTCAACACTTATGGCCCGCGCATGCAGGCAAATGACGGCCGTATTGTTTCCAACCTGATCGTACAGGCCCTGTCTGGAAAACCCCTGACCATCTATGGAAGCGGCACGCAGACGCGGTCGTTCTGCTATGTCAGCGATTTGGTCAGCGGCCTGATTGCGCTGATGGACCTCAGGCGCAACCCCGAAGTGCCGGTCAATCTCGGCAATCCCGGGGAGTTCACGATCAACGAACTCGCCCAGATGATCCGATCGATGGTGCCGAGCCGGACGGGGGTGGCCTATAAGCCGCTGCCGAAGGATGATCCGCAGCGCCGCCGTCCGGATATCTCGCGAGCGCGGGAACTTCTCGATTGGCAGCCGACCGTGCCGCTTTCAGAAGGCCTCGTCTATACGGTGGAATGGTTTGCCAACAGCCTCGCCACCGGCCCGCGGCGGCAGGCAACGGCGTCTCGCAGCCATCTAAACGTGGCGGCTACCGCGCAGGGCTGATCGAAAAACGGAGGCAAGCCATGATTAACCTCGCCCTGAAGCGCCGCGTGGCTGAGCTCGGCCCCTGGTTCCAGAACTTGCGGTTCGGAGAGATTGAAACCGCCCCGGATCATTTTCTCGGCGATTATCCCGCTTTCAAATGGGAGCGCTTCAAACATGTCGTTCCCGAAGATCTGGGCGGGCGCAGCGTGCTCGATATCGGCTGTAATGCCGGCTTTTATGCACTTGAGATGAAGCGCCGCAATGCCGGGCGGGTTCTCGGTATCGATTCAGATCCGCGCTATCTCACGCAGGCGCGGTTTGCCGCCGCGCATTTCGGCCTCGACGTCGAATTCCGGCAATTATCGGTCTACCAGGTATCCGCCCTCGGGGAGACCTTCGATTTGGTCCTCTTCATGGGCGTGCTTTACCATCTGCGTCATCCCCTACTGGCGCTCGACCTTCTCTATGAACATGTGGTGAGCGATTTGATGCTATTTCAATGTCTGCAACGCGGTGACGAGCGAAGTACCATTGCGGAGGAGGACTATGATTTCTCGGAATGGGCCATCTTCGACCAGCCGGATTTTCCGAAGCTGTTCTTCGTCGAAAATCGCTACGCGAATGATCCCACCAATTGGTTCATCCCGAATAAGGCAGCGGTCGAGGCGATGTTGCGCAGTTCGGGATTTCTGGTTGAAGCCAATCCTGAGCGAGAAGTTTATCTTTGCCGCCGCTGCGCGAGGCCCTACATGGTCGAGCCGCCGCCGGTCTGAGTCAAAGACACCACAATGTCCGGTGCCAAAATGCTGAAAGGTCCCCGGTTATTTTCGATTGCGATCGCCGCGATCGTCCTTGTCTCCGCGGTCTGGCTTTTGACTAGACCGCGTCCGCCTTTCTCTGCCGACGATCCAAGGCTTACACCAGGAGATGCTGAGCGCGGTCGGCTGGTATTTGCCGCCGGTGGCTGCGCCTCTTGCCACGCGTCTCCCGGCCAGCCCGATCGCCTGAAGCTGGGAGGCGATTTCGCCCTAGCTTCGCCCTTCGGAACCTTCAGAGTTCCCAACATATCACCCGACCGCCACGCCGGCATCGGATCATGGTCGGTGGCCGATTTGGCCAATGCCCTGATCGCCGGCGTATCGCCATCAGGACAGCATTATTATCCGGTCTTTCCCTACCCCAGCTACACCGGAATGACGCTTGACGACATAAGGGATCTATATGCCTTTCTGCATGGGCTTCAGCCTGTTGCCGCTCGGCCGCAGCCCCATGATATCGTTTTCCTGTTTCGCGTTCGCCGGTTCGTTGGCTTCTGGAAGTTCCTTTTCTTTCAAGAGGGCCGGCCAGAGGGGGTGCAAAATGGTGAGCCTGTGCACGATCGCGGCGCCTATCTCGTCGAGGTACTCGGCCATTGCGCAGAATGCCATTCCTCCCGCAACGCCTTGGGCGCGATAGAACCGAAAACCCGCTTTGCCGGGGGAGTGAGCTCGGAAGGCGTCGGCTTCAATCCGAACATCACGCCAGAGGGCATCGGCCCATGGTCGGAAAACGATATCGTAGAGATGCTCAGGAGCGGAAAGACGCCAGACCACGGCTATGTGGGCTGGTCGATGGCAGATGTCGTTAGAAACACAGCGGAGCTCCAAGAGCCCGACCGCATTGCCATCGCTCGATACCTGAAATCGCTGCCGCCGCGCCCGACCCCGCATCCGTAGGATCAGATGGCATCCGGCGCGCCCCAAACCGGCGCGATATTGGCTTCGCACGACCACTTGGAACAGGTCGATCACCCAAACGTTTTCATCTGAAACATAACCTGACGTAGGCAGGTAAGTGGTATGAATACGGCTTTCACAAAGCCCGCGCAGATGGCCTTGGTCGTCGAGGACGATTACGACCTTGCAAGCGACCTCGCCTCCGCCTTATCGGAAGCCGGTATCAAGATCATCGGCCCTGCACCCAATATCCAGGAAGCCCTGAGATACATCGAAGAATCTTCACAGATCGACGTCGGCATTCTCGACATCAATCTGCATGGAACTGCGGTATTTCCCGTCGCCGACGAGCTGTCGAAACGCAACATCCCCTTCTTTTTCGCAACGGGCTATAGCCGAGATGTCGTTCCTCCGCGCTTTGCCGATCGAATCTTCGTGGAAAAGCCGCTGGACAAGAAGGCGATTTTCGAGGCCCTGTCAGACTGCGAGGGTTCGACGCTAAAGGCCTCGCACCGCCAGGAAAATCTTATCCTTTCTGCGCTTCCTCCCCGTGAAATCGATCTCCTCCAGCCGCATCTGAAACAGGTACGATTAATGCAAGGTCAGATGCTCGAACAGCAGTTTGGCGAGATAAATTCAGTTTCCTTCGTCGAAACGGGGATTGTATCGCTCGTCGCAGTGTCGCTCGACGGCTCGCAGGTCGAGGCCGGCCTGATCGGACGGGAAGGCATGACAGGTGCCGGCTTGCTGGAGGGCGATTGGCGCACGCCTTACAACACCATGGTTCAGATCGAAGGCACCGCTCAGCGCATTGACGTCGACAAATTTCTTCGTGTCGTGCACAAGATGCCGCAGTTGCGCTCTCTCACATCGTCATTTGCTCGATCACTCGGAATTCAGATTGCCTATACCGCCGTGGCCAATGGCCGATATTCAATCGAGCAGAGGTTGGCGCGCTGGCTGCTCATGATTAATGACCGAGTGGATAGCGAGGTGCTGTATCTAACCCATCAATATATGTCTTTCATGCTGGGTGTGCGGCGTTCTGGCGTGACGGATGCGCTCCATGTTTTGGAGGGAGAGAAACTGATCAGATCTGTCCGAGGCAAGGTGATCATCGTCGATCGGGAAGGCCTCATCCTAAAGGCGCATGGATCTTACGGCATTCCGGAGACTGAATACGAGCGATTGATAGGATTTTCGGTGCGCGGCGCGCAAAAAATCTGATGAATTCGGCCACTCGTCTCCGCTTTTCCCGTCCCTGAAGTGTGGAAGTGAGTGTGATCTTCCAACGGTATCAGCATCTCGTTCGCCTATGTTAATCTTTGCGAGGCCCGCAACTTTTATCGTCAGAAATAGTTCGACGGAGAAAGGAGACTAGTCATGGAGCCTTCGCTCACGCTGGCACGGCGCCTCTACCCGCTTGCCGAAGACGAGTATCTGGCCGCCTCCAGCACGATGATGGTCCTTGAGGACGAAGGCGCTGAAATCGCGGGACCGGTGTCGAATGTCGTATGTGCTTTGAAGCTCGTTAACGAGCGAACCTTCGAACCCGACGGAGCAATCCTCGATCTTAGCCTTCGCGGAACCATGGCCTATCGGCTGGCTGAAACGCTCACGGAATACCAGACCTCGTTCGTTTTCGTTACCGGCCACTATTGTTCTTCGGCTCCAAAGCCTTTCATGTTTGTGCCTTGCCTTAGCAAACCGTGTAAGGAGAAAAAACTAGTGGCGATGCTCGCCAGCCTGCCAGTTCGGCAGAGCAGGCCTGGAGTACATCCAGCGGGTTGACGCTGTCACTCCTGTCTCCTCGGAAAGGTTCCCCCGTGCAAAAAACAAATCAAGCGAAACTCTTTTCGGGAAAGCGTATTCTAATCGTTGAGGACGAATATTTTCTTGCCGACGAGACCCGCCGCAAGCTTGAGGACCTTGGGGCGATGGTTGTGGGTCCGACATCAAACGTTTGCCGTGCCCTCGATCTCATCAAACGGGAGCCCATCGACGCGGCAATCCTCGACGTTTTTCTCGCTGACGAGCTCGTGTTTGCCGTTGCCGATGAACTGGAGGCGCGCGACATCAACTTTGTGTTTGCAACCGGTTATGACCCATCCCACATGCCGGCGAAGTACAAAGGGTTTGCGCTCTGCGATAAACCAATCGAACTCGAGCAGATCGCTGTTGCGCTCTTTGGTCCACGCGGTGGTTCGGACCGGCTTAACTGATCGCGTTGTTGCCGCGCGCCTGACATGATTGCTGGATTTTCGACGGCTAGGGGCTCGAAGAACGGATCCGGCGCTCGACATGGAACAATGTCACCTCGCCGGCTGTTGAGTGATCATTAAAGGTCGACCACCATGCCATCAAGCCCAACCAAGGATATCATTGCTATTGGCGGTTCGGCCGGGAGTGGCGCCGTGCTCCAGACCTTGGTTGGGGATTTGTCCGCCGACCTTCCGGCAGCCGTCTTCGTCAGCACCCACATTCCTTCGAACTCACCCGGTTTCCTGGCGCAAGTACTAGGGGCCAAATCCAAGCTTTCGGTGACGCAGGCGGTTGATGGCCAGCCAATCGAGCGCGGCCACATCTATCTTGCGGCACCCGACCGACATCTGCTGCTCATCGGTGAAACAATCGTGCTTGGCGCTGGCCCCCGGGAAAATATGGCCCGGCCGTCGATAGATCCGATGTTTCGTTCTGCTGCCCTGTCATTCGGACCACGCGTCGTGGGGCTCATTTTGACCGGGATGCTCAACGACGGAGCGGCAGGGCTTCATGCGATCAAATCGCACGGCGGTACGGCAGTGGTGCAGCACCCTCTCGATGCTGAGGCAGATCAAATGCCGATCGCCGCGCTCGAAGCGGTCGAGGTCGATCACGTGGCCTCGGCAGCCGACCTTGGCAGGCTTCTTGTCGGTATCGCGGGAACGTCTGCAGGCGCGGCTCCGGATCTTCCCTTGGGCGACCTGCGGCTCGAGGTCGAGATCGCAGCTGGCGCCCGAACCGGGAGCGTCGAACTTCGCAACATCGCTTCACCGACGGCCATTACCTGCCCCGATTGTCATGGCGTGCTTTCCGAGGTTCGCGGATCGGGGCCGCTGCGTTATCGGTGCCAGATCGGCCACGCCTATACTGCCGACGCGCTTGCTGCCCATATCGATGAGCTCGACGAAGCAATCAGGATTGCCCTGCGGGTGATGGAGGAGCGCGTGACCCTCGTGGAGCGCATGGCCCGGGATGCGCGTGACACGGGCCGCAACGCCGTGGCCGAACTCTACGAGGCAAGGGCTGCGGAATATCGGCGCTATTCCGCTACCTTGCATGAAGCCGCACTCACCTCGCTACGCCTCGGAAACGCGTGACTTTTCAACACGCCTCATAAAAGGTGTATCATTTTGTCGCGCCCGGTGTTTAGGGTCAGCCGCAAACCGAGATATGGATTGATAATGGCCTACGATGAACAGGAGTACATGGAGCAAGGGGCGGAGGCGGCGGATCGCCACGTACAGCCGCTCGTGATCGTCGGCATCGCGGTCTCAGAGCAGTCGCTGAGCTCGCTCGAACAGATATTTTCAGAAGTCGTCCTAGGATTGAGCGTATCCTATCTTGTGGCAGTACGCCAGCAGAAGGGCCTTAGCACCGCGACTGTACTTGGATTGCTCGGGCGGCAGAACAGGCTTTCAGTTACCGTCGCAGCCGACGGTGCACGGCTCCTCCAGAACCATATCTATATCAGTGGATCGGACGATGTCGTGACGATCGAGGACGGTCATATCCGCGTCCGTCCGGCTTCCGAACCAGTCGGACACCGGGGGATCGTCGACACGATGCTGATTTCTTTGGCAGAGCATGCGGGAGAGCGGGCAATCGTTGTTGTCCTGCTGGGGCTCGACAACGACGGCACCGCTGCGGTTGCGGCAACCAAGAACTTCGGCGGCCTGTCGATCGTGGAGATCGGTGAAACCGCAAATGCATCCCTCGAGGATGGGAGAGGGGCGGTGGCAATTGCGGATCTGCGTCTGCCGGCCCAGAGCATTGCATCTGAAATTGCCCGTCGCGCGCGCAATGTCAACGAGAATGAAGACGCTGGAATAGGCGATGAAACCCCAAACGCGCTCGAGGCGCAGATCACCCAGATCGCCACGGTTCTTCGCAACGTCACGAGCCACGACTTTCACGGATACAAGCGCGGGACATTCAGCCGACGCGTCCACAGACGCATGCAGGTGCTGCAGATCGCCAGCATCGATGCTTATATCGAGCGATTGCGCGCCAGCCGAGACGAAGTTCAGGACCTGTTTCAAGACCTGCTGATCGGTGTCACCCAGTTTTTTCGCGACCCGGCCGAGTTTGAAGCGCTCGAGCGCGAAATTCCAAAATTGTTCGAAGGCAAGGAGGCGAGTGACAAATTCCGCGTCTGGGTGCTGGGTTGCGCGACCGGAGAAGAAGCCTATTCGATCGCAATGCTCCTGCGCGAGCACGTATCAACCATGGACTATCCTCCGGAGGTGCAGATATTTGCGACGGATCTCGACGCACGGGCGCTGGGAATTGCGCGCGCTGGGCGCTATTCGGCTGCAATCACCTCCCATGTGCCGCCCGAGCGACTCGCTCGCTGGTTCGTGCGAGAAGGTGACACCTATTGCGTGGTCAAGGAATTGCGTGAGATGTGCATCTTCTCACCGCATAACATCGTCAAGGATGCACCATTTTCCCGCATCGACGTCCTGTCGTGCAGAAACCTGCTGATCTATCTCGACAACGAATTGCAAAACAGGGTCATGCCGATCTTCCATTTTGCTCTCCGGCCAAACGGCATCTTGTTTTTGGGCTCATCGGAGAACGTTACCCGGCACGCAAAGCTTTTTGCCCCTGTCGACCGCAAAAACCGCCTGTTTCGGAGGCTGGAAACGGCAACCAGGATCATTCCGGACTTCCCGCTCAGCCCCCGTCCGCGCAGCCCCGACCATCCGTTCTCGCCACCGGCGCCCATGCTCCAGACCGGCCGGCTTTCGGCCACGATCAGCCGGCAGGCAGAGGTCGTCGCAGAGCGCTTTGCGCCAGCTTATGTGGTTGTCGATTCGCACTATGACGTTCTCCATTTCTCCGGGCGCACGGGTCGCTTTCTCGAACCGACGTCAGGAACGGCGACACTGAACCTTCTGAGCCTTGCCCATCGCGATCTTCGGCTCGATTTGCGATCCGCCTTGCAGCGTGCCACGACTGAAGCCGTCAAGGTAGAAGTGCCGCGCGTGCTGTTGCGACAGGACGACCGTGGCTATGCCGTCAATATCATCGTCGAACCTCTAGGCAGCGGCGACGTCACCTCACTGATCGTGCTGTTCCAAGACGCAGGCCAGGTTGTCGAGGGGACGGCGCCGGACGGAGGACGGCTGACGAGCGAAGAGCACGTCCAGCGTCTTGAGACCGACTTGCGCCTGACGCGCGATCGACTCCAGGCGACCATCGAAGAGCTCGAATCCACAAACGAGGAACTCAAGTCGTCCAACGAAGAATATCAGTCGATCAACGAAGAACTGCAGTCGGCCAACGAGGAGATGGAAACCTCCAAGGAAGAACTGCAGTCTGTCAATGAGGAGCTGCAGACCGTCAACGGCGAACTTGCCCACCGGGTCGCTGAACTGGATCGTGCAAATTCAGACTTGAAGAACCTCCTCGAGGCGACCCAGATCGCGACTGTGTTCCTCGATAACGATCTGCGGGTCAGAAGCTTCACACCGGCCGCAACCGAAATTTTCCACCTGCTCGAGACCGACGTCGGGCGACCGCTCGACCACGTCGTCTCGCGGGTCGCTTATCCGGAGCTTCTGGATGATGTCCGGCTTGTTCTGAGAACGCTGATGCCCGTGGATCGGAAGGTCAGCGACCCCACAAATAACCGGCACTACGCAGCCCGTGCACTGCCGTATCGCAGCGTTGATAATTATATCGGCGGAGCTGTCGTCACCTTCACAGACCTGACGGCGACCTACGAGGCGGAGATGGCGCTTCGACGCAGCGAAGAACGCCTGCAACGCGTTCTGGAGACTGATGCGGTCGGCGTGGTTTTTCTGAATGAGGAAGGCGTGATCGTCGACGCCAATGAAATTTTCTTGCAGATGTCCGGGTACAGGCGCTCACAATTGGGTCGCCCAGAGCTTCACTGGCGCCGGCTGACCCCGGCGGAGCATATCGCCGAAACTGAATTGCAGATTAAAACTCTGAAAGAAACGGGCCGCATGGGCCCATATGAAAAGGAGTATCTCCTCGCCGATGGCACCCGTCGCTGGATGTTGTTTGCCGGACGCGAGCTTGGCGACGGGACGACCGCTGAGTTCTGCATCGACATCTCGGCACGAAAACTAGCACAGGCAGCCTTGCGCCAGGAGGAGGAGCAGTTCCGCCTGTTTGGCGAAGCTTCTTCCGACGTTTTATGGATTCGCGATGCCGACACGCTGCAATGGAAATATCTCGCGCCAGCTTTCGAGACCATCTACGGTGTCGAGCGGCATCAGGCCCTCACGGGCAACAATTTTCGCGATTGGGTGGAGTTGATCATCCCTGAAGACCGGGAACGGGCGCTCTCCGAAATTCGTCGCGTTCGCAATGGCGAAAGCGCGGAATACGAGTACCGCATCAGGCGCGCCTCTGACCACGAAATCCGATGGTTGCGCAACGCCGAGTTCCCGCTTTTCCGAGAGGAAGGAGATTTTACCCAGATCGGCGGTATCGGCCGAGATATCACCGATGAAAAGGTCTCTGCTGATCGTCTGAAAGTCCTTGTCGGCGAGCTTCAGCACCGCACGCGCAACCTCATGGCAGTCGTCCGGTCGATGGCTGACAAGACCCTGCGTACCAGCATAGATCTGGCAGATTTCCACAAGAAGTTCCGCGACCGGCTGGATGTGATGGCGCGGGTGCAGGGATTCTTATCGCGGCTGCAGGATGGGGATCGCATTACCTTCGATCAGCTTATTCGCTCCGAACTGGCATCCCACGGCGTGGCGGAAGGCGAAACGAGCCGGGTCATCTTGCAAGGTCCAGACGGTGTCAGGCTTCGATCGACGACTGTCCAGACAATGGCACTGTCGATGCATGAGCTTGTGACCAATGCCGTTAAGTATGGGGCGCTTAGCCAACCTCAGGCCCATCTGGCGATCGTTTGGCGTGTCGAAAAACAAGGCGAAGACGGCAAGCCATGGCTGCACGTCGATTGGCGCGAAAGCCGGGTGAAGATGCCGCCTCCCGGTTCTGGACCACAAGGGGGCGGCCAGGGCCGCGAACTGATCGAGCGCGCGCTGCCCTACCAGCTCGATGCGAAGACGTCCTATGTCCTTGGCCAGGATGGGGTCCATTGCACGATCGCAATCCCTGTTTCCGTCAGCAACCTCATCGAGGGTGGTCATGGTTGAACGGGTGCTTTTCGGATACCGTGTGCTCGTGGTCGAGGACGAATTTATGCTGGCGGAAGATTTGTCCCAGGAGCTGGCCGACGCAGGGGCCACCGTCATCGGCCCGGCGCAATCTCTGGAGCGTGCGGTTGAGCTGCTGGCCACAACAGACGGCCTCGACGCAGCCGTCTTGGATGTCAACCTTCATGGGGAGCCGGTATATCCGGTTGCCGATACGCTTCTTGCGCGCCATATCCCATTCGTGTTCACCACCGGCTACGATCGCTCTGTTTTACCCCGCAGGTTCAATTCAATTGCCTGCTGCGCCAAACCCGTTCGCTTCACGAAACTATTGGAAGCCTTGCAGTCTGCTATCGAGCTTTCACGGCCGGCCTAGCCCCACAAATCGTTATTGCGCGATCGTATACTGATCATCGCCCGATACGGTTCGCACCCGGCCGAAGCCGCATGCTTCTTATCGGAGAGCATGCAGCTCGGCCTTGAGCCTATCAAGGTGAGCGACATGCAACACCTGCGACTCCTCATAAACCTCCAGAAGTCGTTGCGCTTCGCTGGCGTCGGAGCCGCGGTTCGTCAACTGAGCCACGATCTCCCGCTGCCGAGCGATGTGATGTCCTCCTAGGGCCACATGCTCTAGGGCCTGCTGCAGATGTTTCTCCACCATACCTCTGTCCATCCCTTTGTCCTTTCTCCCAGCCGCTGATCATGCGCTTATTCTGCAGCTTGGGAAACGGATAAGTGCGAGGGGACAGGTGATATCGTCCGGTCGCTCACTGTGGGCCCCCTGCTTGCCGTGCTATCGCCAAAAAAGGTTAGATGCGCCAAGTTCACCTGAACGAGTTCCGTTGGGAGCCCCGGCCGAGAGTGATTGTATCTAATGGGCGTAGAGATAGGCCGCGAGGTCACGTGCTTCCTTCTCCGATATCCCGGTCGTCGGCATCGCGGTCTTCGGAGAATAGCTCTGGGGCGTGACGATCCAGCCGACCAGGTTATCGGCGGAGTTGTTGAGCACGCCGGCGATATAGACCCGCTCGCGCAGACCGGAAAGATCGCCCCCGACCTTGCCGTCCGCACCGTCGATACCAGGGATGGTATGACATCCGCTGCACCCGTATCGACGAAAGATCACAGCGGCACGGCTGGGGTCGCCTCTTGTCAGGGCAGTCGCACTGGCGAACCTTTCGGAGCGCGCGCGATAGACGTCGGTCAGTGCCAAAGCGGCGGTCAGGCTCAGCGCACAGGCGCCGACGATGATGGCCGGGCGAAGCGAGCTACGAAGCAATGATGCGTGTTCCACCTGCGCCTCCCTTTGCCGAATCCCTGATCCAAAGAGCTACCAACGCAAGCGCCGCAGCTGCGTAGACGATCCCGGCGGGAACCCACATGACCAGGCCGGCCAGCTGCTGGTCTTCAAGCGGCGAGAGACCCCAATTCCCGGAGGTTTGTGTCTGCAGGCCATAAAGCACCTTCGGCGAAAGTGCGATCAGGGCACCAAGAATGCTCATATGCAACATGGTGAGAAAGAGGTGCCAGGCGGCAAGCCCCCTGTTGGTCTTCCATATGACCGACCACCAGAAGAGGAAGGCGGTCACAAAAAAGCAAAGATGCTGCAGGCGATGGAGTGAGACGCTTTCGATGGCTGCGTCGAAGAGGACGGGTGCGTGCCAGGCCCAGATCGCGGCGCCGTGCACCAGCGTTGCAACCGTGCCATTGGTGAGGAAAGTCCATGTCTTGCGGACCGCCTTGTTGGAAACGGCCTGTCCTGTCCGGCGTCTTATCGACTTTGGAAGGCTCCAGAGCAGCATGGCGGAAGGGCGCGCCAGCACGATGAGCGGTGCGGAAACCGCCATGACCAGCTCATGTTCGATCATGTGAACGGTAAAGAGCTGTTCGCCAAGCCAATGCAAGGGTGAGATGAGCGCGCCGGCAAGCACGCACCAGCCTGCCCAGAAGCTCGTCATCCGGCGTTGAGACGCGCGGCGGCTTGCAGTCAATCGCGGCCGGAAGCGAAGGCTGCCGCAGCCGTAAAGGATTGCGCTGAGAACAAGCGGGGAAAGGATCCACGGATCGGCGGTCCACGGGAGTACGCTTGAATGCGCATGCCCATCGTGGGCGATCGCCGGTTGGCTTATCGCAGTGGCAGCAAAAACGATGATGGCGCTTCGTGTTCTCATAATCGCGGCACCCAGTAGATGCACCCGTAGATGGGAAGCCAGGCAAGGACGACAAAGTTCCAGTAGAGCGCGTTGTCCTCGACATCGCCGTAGCGCCGCATATTGTCTCCGTGCTTTGAAAACATTAGGCAGGAGAGAACGACGGTATCGACGAAGTCGGTCACGATGTGGGTCGTATGCAGGCCAAGCAGGGTCCAGCCGATTGATCCGTAGGCGTTATCATCCCAATTGATATGGAGGGCCGAGAATTCAAACGCGCGCGGTATGAGGGGAAGAAGTCCCAGAATGGCCATGACGATCAGGCCGGCCCGCACCTTACGAAGGTCCCTCTGCTTCGCCCACCGGGAAACCAACATGTTCGGCACGACGCTCATAAGGAGCAGCAGTGTCAGGATCGTGCCGGCGGGAAGGTCCGGAGGAGGGGCTTCGATCGGCCACTGAGGCGCAAGGCTCATCAGGTAGAAATAAACTGCGATCGCTAGCGCAAAACCTGTGCCTTCGATCAGCATGAAGGCGCTAGTACCCCAGAAGGTCAGGCTCGCGCTGCCCATGCCATGCGGGGGAAGCTTCGACAGATCGAGGGCGATGCGTTCTTTCATGATTCGTCCTCCGGCGTTTGTTTCGGCCAGAACCAGCCCGTGAGCGTGATCGCCACCGGGACGGCGCCCCAGATGACCGCCCAGGGACTGAATATCGAGGCGATCAGCATGATACTCGTGGCAATGGCTGCCAGAAATGGCCAGATCGAATTGGCCGGCGACAATTCCCGGGCTTCCGGATCGGCAGATGTGAGACCGCTGACGATCAGCTCGCGCCGGTCGAGCCGCAGACCGGTTGCCACCGCCAGCGCATCGCCCGACGTCCAGAGCGGCTCCCTGGAGTCGACGATGGGAATGTGCCGGAAGTTATAAGGCGGCGGGGGCGACAACGTCGCCCATTCCAGTGTCGAAGCATTCCAGGGATTGGCGCCTGCCGGCGGCCCATACCGGAAACTGCGCAGGACGTCGATGAAGAAGACGAGGAAGCCCGCCGCGAGGATGACGGCACTGAGGCTGATGAAAAGGTTCAGGCCCGCCCAGGGCAATTCCGGCGGATAGGTGTAGACGCGCCGCGGCATGCCTTGCAGGCCGAGGACATGCATCGGGAAGAAAGTGAGGTGAAAGCCGGTGAAGATCAGGCCGAAGGCCCAGCGCCCGAGCCGTTCGCTCATCATTCGCCCGGTCATTTTCGGAAACCAATAATAGATCGCGCCGATGAGGGGGAAAACCGAACCTCCAATCAGCACGTAATGAAAATGCGCTACGACGAAATAAGTATCATGAACCTGGGTGTCGAACGGTACCGAAGCCACCATGACGCCGGTCAGACCGCCAATCACGAACGTAATGAGGAAGCCGATGATGAACAGCATCGGTGTCTTGAAGACGGGGCGTCCGGCCCACAGGGTTGCCAGCCAGCAGAAGATCTGGGTGCCTGCCGGAATGGCGATCGCCATGCTTGATGCGGTGAAGAAGCTGCTGCCCAAAGGCGGTAGGCCGGCTACGAACATGTGGTGCACCCACAACCCGAAGGCGAGAGCACCAGTCGCAATCATCGCCAGCACCAGCGGCAGATAGCCGAAGGCAGGGCGCTGCGTAAAGGTGGAGATCATCGCCGAAACCATGCCGACGGCAGGCAAGAAGATAATATAGACCTCCGGATGGCCGAAGAACCAGAACAGATGCTGCCACAGGAGCGCATCGCCGCCTTCTGCGGGATTGAAGAACTGGGTGCCGACCAGCCGATCGAGAATCAGCGATGAACTGGCGAGCATGATTGCTGGCATTGCCATGATCACCAGAAAGGCGGTGACCAGCATCGACCAGACAAAGATCGGGATCCGATCGAGCGACATGCCCGGCGCTCGCATTTTGAAGACGGTGACGACAATTTCGACGGCAACGGCCAGGGCTGAGACTTCCGTGAAGGTAATCATCTGGGCCCATATGTCAGCGCGTTTGCCCGGGCCGTATTGCGGGCCTGCCAGTGGCACGTAGGCGAACCATCCGACATCGGGGGCAGTGTCGAGCGCGAGAGACGCCCATAGAAGCAGCCCGCCGGCGAGAAAGATCCAGTAAGAGAAGGCATTCAACCGGGGAAAGGCGATGTTGCGGGTGCCCACCATGAGGGGAACGAGGTAGACCGCCATCGCCTCCATCACTGGCACGGCAAACAGAAACATCATATTGCTCCCATGTACGGTAAAGATCTGGTTGTAGCGGTCGGCGCTGATGAAACGGGCTTCCGGAAACGCGAGCTGGAGGCGCATGGCCAGCGCTAGGACGCCGCCAAGCATTAAAAACGCGAAGGCCGTGGCGATGTAGCGCCGTCCGATGATCTTGTGATCCACGGTCGAGAGAGCCGCAACGATCCCTGCTGGCGTCGACCATGTGGCCTTAAGGAAAGCTTCGGCCCTTTCATCGCCGGCGGCCAGATCAGCATGGGTGGGATTTTTGGAGTGCGGTTTCATTGGAGCCCACTCATATAGGCGCTCAATTGGCGCAACTCCTCGCTGGTGACGGGAACCAACGGCATGTTGTTTCCCGGCTTCAGCGTTTGCGGATCGGCAGTCCATGCGGCGAGCGATCCGCGCGTATTTTGAGCCAGCCCCGCGCCGATCGTGCTCCGGCTGCCAACATGGGTGAGGTCTGGTCCGGTCGTGCCGGATGCCTCGGTGCCGCGGATCGTATGGCAGGCGGCGCAGGGCTTGCGCATGAACACGATCTTGCCGGCGGCGGCTTCACTTTCTTTCGGAGCGGCGGCTACCTCCCTTTGCGCATCCAGCCATTGGGCATAGGCCTCTGGCTCGTCGGCGATGACGAGCAGCGCCATATGGCTGTGCTGCAGGCCGCAGAATTCGGCGCACTGACCGCGGTAGACGCCGGCCTGGCTCGCATGAAGCGTCAGCGCGTTTTCGCGGCCGGGAACAAGATCCTGCTTTCCGGTGAGGTTCGGCACCCAAAAGGAATGGATGACGTCGCTCGCCTCAAGGCGAAGGCGCACGTCTTTCCCGACCGGGATATGCAGCTCGTTGGCGGTCTGGAAGGTCTTCGCAGGATCGGGATCGAGATAGGTGAATTGCCACCACCACTGCTGGCCCCGAACGAGAATCGTCGGCGCATCGACCCCGCCGCGATTCAGTTCGGGCGTGGCGTAGAAGCTGGCCGCGGTCAGGAAGGTTATGATGATGGAAGTTGCAACAACGGCGCCGGCGACAACCCTACCCATCGAACGCTCCGTCTGCGGCCGGCCCGCGGGCGCATGCCTTCCGCGCACCAAGGCCCATACCATCACCCCCATCACCAACACGAAGACGAGGCCGCAGACGGCGATGAACAGAAATATGAGGTTCTGAAGTGCAAGGGCCGACGGCCCATTCGCATTAAGCGCCGATTGTGTACCGGCGCAACCGGGAAGAAACGGAGCGCATGCCAGGACGATTTTCAAGGCTGGACACCTCGATCGGAGCGAACGCCGGCCGGTCCTTGCTCGAAAAGACCCGCGGCCGGTGCGCGGTTTTCAGACGGCCTGGTATGCTTGTCGTCGTTTCGGCTCGTAGCGGTATAGGGTGGGGAATAGGCCCCAATCGTCCTGACATAGCCGGCAAGCTGCCAGATCTGGTCGCTCGTCATTTTCTTGGCGTAGGATGGCATGCCGTGGGGTCGGCCATCACGAATGGATGCGACGACCGATACCATTTCAGAACCGTAGAACCACCACCCGTCGAGAAAGGAGGGCCCTGTTCCGCCGCGTCCATCTCCATGGCAACCGGAGCAACCAAACCAGGAATAAAGACGCTTGCCCTGGCTCAGATCGAAGGCCGTCGCCTCATAGGGTTTGCCGATCGCGAAATAAACATCCGGCGGCGTTCCGCCGATGCGGTCGGGCATCAGCTTGAACTGATCGAGCGCTGATGCAACCGGGGGATCGGCCCGGTATTGGCGGGGGTGTCGTGCCCAGCCGATCGCCGCGCCGATCAGCAACATGCAAAGAAGGGTTCCTGCCGCAAGCCAATTGAAACGTCTGGTCTCGCCCATCGCCGCGGGTCCAGAATCAGGATGGCGACGCGGCGCCGGAAGGGCTCACTCGGACCGGCAATAGCTTGTAGGACGGCGTTTTGGCTTTGGCGTCGTGATGGGCAAGCGGGAAGAGGGGGTTTGCCTCCGGGTAATAGGCTGCGCAGCATCCCTTCGGCATGTCGTGCCGAGCGACCCTGAAGCCGGTGACACGACGCGTCGTCGCAACATCAATTGCAGTTGTTAGATCAACGACGTCGCCGTCCTTGAGGCCTAGCCGCTCGATGTCTTCTTCGTTCATGAAAACGACCTTTCTGGTGCCATCCACGCCGCGGTAGCGGTCGCCATAGCCGTAGATCGTTGTGTTGAACTGGTCGTTCGAGCGCAACGTCGCGAGATTGAGAACCTCGATGGCGGCCGGGCTGATGTCGAACTGCGGAAAGAGCCGCGGCGGCGTGATGAAATTGGCTTTCTTGTTGGATGTGGCGAACTTTCGCTGCCGGGCCGGCACCGGCCGCGGAAAGCCCCCCGGCTGAAACATGCGTTTGTTGAAGTCCCTGAAGGTTTCGGGATAGGTCCTTTCGATTGAATCTCGAATTTTTGAATAATCGCCGACCCATTCGTCCCAGGGGACCTGGCCCTTCGTCAGGGTTGCTTTTGCAATCCCAGCGATAATTGCAGGCTCCGAAAGAAGCTCCTTGCTTGCGGGTTTTGCCCTTCCGCGCGATCCGTGGAAATGCGCCACCGAGCTTTCGATTGAGACAGCTTGCGGCCCGCTTGCTTGTTCATCGACTTCCAGCCGGCCGAGACAGGGCAGGAGATAGGCAATTTCGCCATGGACGACATGGCTGCGGTTGAGCTTGGTCGCGATTTGTACGGTCAGGCGAAGCTTCCGCCATGCTTCCTCCATCGCGTGCGTTTCCGGTATGGCTCGCAAAAAGTTGCCGCCGAGACTGACAAAGGCTTTCGCTTCGCTCTGCATAATCGCCCTGCAGGTATCGACGGTCGAGCGACCTTCCCAGGTCGGCGGCTCGAACGCATAGAGTTCCGAAAGCTTATCGAGCGGCGCCAGACCGGGTTTTTCCGTGATCCCGACCGTGCGCTGGCCCTGAACGTTCGAGTGGCCTCGCACGGCACAGATGTTGGCGCCGGGTTTGCCGATATTGCCGCGCAACAGAGCTAGATTGACGACCATATGAACATTCTCGACGCCCATTACATGCTGGGTTAGCCCCATGCCGTAAATCATCAGCACGGCCTCGGCTTTGGCATATGTGTCTGCCGCCTGGGTCATCTGTTCGCGGGAAAGGCCTGACACCCTCTCCAACTCCGCCCAGTCGTGTCCGCGCGCAGCAGCGGCAAATTCTTCGAAACCCGACGTGTGGGTCTGGATAAAATCGTGGTCCAACACATGCCTGGTATCGGCTGCCGCCATCGAGGCGGCAAAAACGACCGTTGCAGCATTTGTCGGATCCTTTGGCATGGAATCACTGCCAGAGACCTTGCTGATCCCTGACGTCTTCAGGGCATCGTCGGCTTCGATCAGCGCCTTGCAGACACCGAAGAGCGCTGCAATGTCGCCCCCGTTTCTGACCTGATAATACTCCGACGAGATAGGCGTCGAGTGACCTGTCAGCATCTGGCCGGGCATTTGCGGATTGATGAAGCGCTCGAGACCGGGTTCGCGCAATGGATTGAAGGTCACGATCTTCACGCCTCTATCGACGGCATCCTGCAGGTCATGAAGCATTCGGGGCGATGAGGTGTTGACGTTCTGAGCCAAGTAGAAAATGCAGTCGCAATTTTGAAAGTCCGACAGCATCGCCGTGCCGACGGAGGAGCCGATACTTTCCGGCAGAGCGACCGAGGAGCTTTCGTGACACATGTTGGAGGAGTCGGGCAGGTTGTTGCTGCCGAAGATGCGGGCGAAAAGCTGGTACATATAGGCCGTTTCCAGGGAGGCTCGTCCGGAAGTGTAAAAATCGACCTGCTGCGGAGCAAGCGACCGAAGTTCCCTGCCGATTTCTTCGAACGCTTCGGTCCAGCTCACCGGCTCGTATTTGTCGGTTTCGCTGTTCCAGCGCATCGGGTGGGTCAGGCGGCCTTGCTCCTCAAGATCGTGATCGCTCCACTCTTCCAGCTCATGCAGGGTATGGGCTGCGAAGAAGGCGCGGTCGGCACGCCGGGAGGTAATCTCCCACGCAGTCGCCTTGGCGCCGTTCTCGCAGAATTCCATCGGATGAGGCTTAGCAGGCTTGGCCCAGGCGCAACTGACGCACATATAGCCATCGGCTTTGTTTTGATGGGCAAGCAGCGACGGTCCGGATCGCGGCACGTGCTCGCGCAGGAGAATCTCTCCGGTCGATCTGGCGGCTCCCCAACCGCCTGCTATATGGCTGCCCTTACCGATTTTGGGATGATTTTTTGCTCTGGCTGACATTTGGGCCTCTCGACAAATCTTGCGAAGACAATCTGACCGACGTTCCGTCACGCCGAACTCCGACAGAGCCCAACTGTTCCATGCAACGGCTTCGCGGCATTTGAGGCGGGAAACTTAAGTGTGAGCATCCATTGGATGAGTGACATGCAATGTTGCTTCAACGGGTCGGGCGCGGGTCTCTCAAGATAGAATCCCTGCATAGTTTTCGACTGATCACGGCAGATGGGATCAGTCGACCAAATTGTTTCCGAGCATCGACAGCAAGGATCCGCGTGCCCGGTTGACCCGGCTTTTCAAGGTGCCGAGCCGGCAGCCACACAGCCTTGCAGCGTCCTCATAGCTTGTCCCGGTCGCCACCAGTATCAATGCGCGTCGCCTGTCGTCTGGAAGTTTCGTCAAAGCTTGCTGCAGCTCGCGCTCGCGCAGTGCCCATTCCTGGCTCGGCGCAATCGCGACTTTTTCCAAAGCCGCCTCCACTGCCGTTGGCTCACGTTTCTGTCGGCGGTAGATCGTGCAAAAGGTGTTTTTGAGTATTGTGAACAACCAGGACTTAAGAGAGGTGCCGGGCTGGTAGAGGTGCAGAGAGTGCAGGGCCTTCACCAGGGTTTCCTGCACGAGGTCATCGATGTCGTCTTCGCTGCGCAGGAACCTTCGAGCAAAGGCGCGTAACGCCGGTGTCAACTGAACGATTTCCAATTCGATGGCGGACGTTTTCCTGCAGTCAGACGCGGTGCTTGTTGGAAATGAGGACTTCATGTTTCCCTCCTGTGATAAGAAGGAAAGCGGCACGATGCGCTTCGTTGCAGTACGATATCGGACCAAAGCAGATTATGTGATCGATCGTCCGATTTCAGCGCCTACAGAGAGTCGCAGAGCTGAAGTTTCCAAATTCTTCTCGCTGGTCCGTATCAAAGTACTATAGCCGCCTCCACGGCGAGCGCGACAATAGGGTTTGGTTAAAGCTGCATTAGAGTGCCATCGGCGAAGGAGAGTTGACGGGTGGAGCGAACAAGCCGTCGGCGTGGTCCGGATGAAAATGGCCGATCGCATTGGGGAGTTGGTCATCGTATAGGCAGCTTGCATCAAATTTGCGGAGCAAACGAACGGCTGACCTTCAACAGCGGTGTTATGCTTCCACCTCGCCGTAGAGCTGGCCGCACATCATCAGCGAATGTCGCATCGCTGCCACCCGCTCTTCGGCATCCTTGGACGAGTATGCCCATATTTCGGTCGCCCAGTTTTTTCCGTCCATATTGTATTGGAGGGCGAACCTGTAGAGTTTCCGGTCATCGCCGTCACTGGTCACGAAGGCTACATCCGGAGCTTCTCGATCGCTTCTTACTCTGCTGAACATCAAGACGGTCACGACATGCTCCTGCACTAGATTTCATCGTGCGGCGCCTGTGAGACGCCACCTACGGATGCCTAACCAAGGCGTCTGGATTTCGTTCCCTTCGATGGGCCATCCTTGTGGCAGTGGGCAGCAGCCAGCGGCCGTTCTCACGATCGTCACCGGTACGAGGCCGTTGACGTGCCCCTGACGTGCCCCCAATAATTTAGGCCATTTGGAACTGGAATTTTCCACTTATGATCCCCGATGAGAAGAAGAGGAGAATTCGATGAAGGCCTCGAAGTTTTCGGAAGCGCAGATCGCGTTCGTGCTGAAGCAGGCAGCGGACGGCACACCGGTCGGTGAGGTCTGCGGGTCTTTTTGCTGCCGCCGCGGGGACCTTTTTGCATCGCTAACGTTGTGTTCCTACGACAACAGGAGAGCGAGATGTCATCGAAAGCCACCGCCACGAAGCAGCGCGATATCCAGGCTCAGGTCGAAAGGGCTGACAAGAAAGCGAAATTGAAGGCGACCGGCGCAATGCAGGCTGGCGCTCGGCATTATCCTGAACCACCATTCCCGAAAGTTCATCAAGACAAGCCCGGCTCCGAAGCCGATCTTCCGCTCGCCCCGATGTATGACGCACCCTTCTATGAGGGCTCGGGAAAACTAAAGGACAAGGTTGCCCTCATAACAGGTGGGGATTCCGGCATCGGTCGTTCCGTTGCGATCCTGTTCGCAAGGGAGGGTGCCGATATTGCCATTGTTCATCTCGACGAGGATCAGGATGCGGCGGGCACGAAGGCGGCTATCGAAAAGGAGGGCCGCCAATGCCTCGTCGTCAAGGGCGACGTAAAGGATCCGAAGTTCTGCCGGGAAGCTGTTCAAAGGACTACCGAGCAGTTCTCCCGCCTCGATGTACTCGTAAACAATGCAGCGTTCCAGGTCCACACCGCTGACATCGAGGACCTGACGGATGAACATTTCGATGAGACCCTGAAAACCAATCTCTACGGCTACTTCTACATGGCGAAAGCGGCCATACCTCACATGAGGAACGGGTCGGCGATCATCAACACAGGATCGGTGACAGGACTGGAAGGGTCGATGGAGTTGCTGGACTACTCGATGACGATGCTTTCACCAAGGCTCTCTCTAGCCAACTTGTCCCAAAGGGCATTCGCGTCAACGCCGTCGCGCCAGGCCCCGTCTGGACGCCATTAAATCCTTCGGACAAGCAGGCCGATAACGTTGCGAAATTCGGCAGTCAGACGCCAATGAAGCGTGCGGCCCAGCCCGAGGAAATCGCGCCCGCGTACGTCTTTCTCGCGTCCCCGCAGATGTCGAGTTACATCACCGGCGAGATTTTGCCGATCGTCGGCGGATATTGAGGCCGGCGATGGCGATATTCTATTTCCAACTGCTCGACCACGAAGGCGTCGCTCCACGGAATTGGCCTACGAGCTCAATTCAACCGAAGATCCTATCAAAGAGGCGCGAACGGCCCTGTCCGAAATGGCGGCCCGACGTTCCCCCCATGCTGTGCGTCCAAGTCTTCGACGCAAATCGCAACACAATCAGACTGGTTCTCGAGGAAATCGACACGTCTAAGGCTACATCTTGAGGAGAATAACATGGGTACGAACCGCAGCGGCCCTGGAGAGCCAAGGGTCACGGAAACTGCCACCGAAGCAAGGCAGGGGAGCTACGGAAAACCGGTTTTTGCCGTTCTTGTCTTCGGGATCGTGCTCGCATTGCTGGCGTGGGGCGGCGTTGAGATATGGGGCGAGAGTATCGATGGGGATGCGAAGCCGACCGCCTCGACGACGCCCGATCCGATCAATGCGCAGCCTTCCGGACCGGGTACGTTTGACAATAATGCCGCCGATGGCAGCGGCCGTCCGCCCGAGGCGACGGACCGGTCTCCAAGCCCGAGCGGGAATGGTGGTGGCCCGACGCAGGTTACGACGCCGGCGGGGACAGAAAAGACCCGGTAGCCCGCGCCATTCCGGCGGCTCGCGGGAGCCCTTGCCGAAACTGGACCAGGGCGACCACCGCCGCTGACGCGCATACACGACCTGGAAGGACGAAGGCCGCCTGGAGGACGGGAGCATTGGCGGCGAGGCCCGGAGAGAGATGGCAGACGTTGCTCGAGCCAACAACATGCATCGGCTGAACGAAATGACTGCGGAATGATAAAGGGTGGGGCAGACGACTTTACCCTCGGCGGCTGCTCCTGATCAAACGACGTCGGCGACCAAGCGCATTCATTGCATATGCAGCCATCGCGTATAGTCGAACTTTCTTGGGAACTTGATCTTCAAATCAAAGTTCACTCCCCCGGGATCATCAAGATCTCTCAAGGAGGAATAGATCATGGCATCCAGTGGAACAGATACATCGCATTCCAAAGGCGGCTCGAAGTCGGGCTCAGCCAAGGGCGCTTCGTCGGCAAAGACAGGCACCTCGTCAGGCAAGCAGGGCGGGTCGCACGAGCAGCACGTCAAGGCCGGCGAACAGAGCCACAAGAATTCGAAGTAACGTCGCCTCATCCGAATGTTCCCGACGGGCGCGGATTACTTCGCGCCCGATCTGCATTAGGGGGTTGGACCCCGTGGTCTTGTGGGAGGATTGCATCAACCACGCAACTTCCCGAGCTCAGCTCCTCAGGTGATTTTTCCTCATTCGCAGAGCGTGTCCCTTCGTCGAAGGAGCCGGAAATTCCAACCTTTTCGAAAGGCGGTAAGAACCGGTCCATTGCCGATATGGAATGCCTGCCTTCGAGGATCATCGTTTTCCATCTTGCATCGAAGTTGCCAAGGGAAGCATAGATGCAGAACTCATCCAAACGACCGAATTTTCAGGCAGGGACATTTGGCTCAACGACTGTACGATACGGTACCACAGCGAAGACGCTCTCATCTTGAAGATCGTAACCAAATCAATCTACCTGACCCAACGACAAGCCCCGGCATCGGAGTGATCGACGGTGCTCTGTGTCGGTCGAGCGGGGCACAGCTTGCGCCGTTGGCGTCTTCTTGGCGCCTCAGCCTCCCGAACGCCCGCTTCGCAGCTCCCGACGCTCCCTTTCATCATCGCTATGGGCATCAGTGGTTCAGCGTCGAGGGCAATCCGCTTGCCCCGGACCGCATTGTCGCGGTTAGAGAAGCATTTGATAAGGTGATCATTACCGTCGCCCGGCGGGAAGGCCTTGGGAACGAAGAACCCGACGAGAGCACCCCCACGAAGGCGATCTGGTCATGAGCGCCATCAAGAAGCCTGTGAAGACCGCAGGGAATCGCGCAAGAAGGTCGAAGTTGAAATCGACCGTCACTAGCTGTTGAGATCGCGACCTAGCCGCCAACCGCTCGACCGATAGGCCAGAACTGCCTCGCGGGCCGGAGAGGTGGCTATCCCCGCCAATTTGGCAACCAGGAAAGTGTTGCCCGCAGAGGCGGAGGACCAGCGCAGCGAGTTTATCGACGCCACAGGGTGCGGCGGCCGGCGTCTGGCGAAAAGCGGAGCTCGATATGCATCCGTGGCGGAGCGAAGCTGCGATGATGCGCCGGTCTGGTTCGGAAGAGAAACTCGGGACCGCGACTGGGATTTCGGTCTTTCGCCTGGTGAACGTCAGGGTGTGAAAAATGGTCATCCTGGTGTTGCCGTGTTTTGGCCAGTTGCTGCACTGCCCTTCAATGCATCCACCTCCTCCGACAAGCGATCTTTGATCTCGTCGTGCGCGTCCGATGCCACTTCGACCGCACGTTCAAAGACGTCAGATGCAACGGCTTTCCCTCGATCCACAAGCTCGGAGGTCTGCGCGCCCAACGCGTCCTTGGCGGCGTCTGAGGCTTCTCCTGCCAATTGGTCTTCCGTCTCCGTCCTTGGAAGAGCGGCGCCAATAGCAGCTCCGACAGCAAATGCCAGCGCCCCTCCGACCAGCGGCTGATCGCGAAACTGCGTAAGGAAAAAGGTGTTGAGGTCCGTGGCCTTTTCCTGCAGATTTGCTGTTCCCACCGCTCTCTCTGCAAGATCTTGCGCTGTCGTCTTAACTTGCTCCCATTTTTCCGCAGCCCATCCGGATGCCGCGTCGAACATCGCCCCCGTCTCGTCGAGGATCTGATGGACTTGTTTTCCGCTGGCATCGACGAAACCGCGATAGGTCTTGCCTGTCTCGTCCATAAAATGGCCGGCGCGCCGTCCCGCTTCGTCGGTGAGCGCTTTCAGTTGCCGGCCAGAGCCATCGCTGAAATGACTATATCGCACGCCCCCGATCGATGTTGGCGGGCCAAGTCGACGAACCGGTCCCTGAACAGGGTAGAGTTCGTATTCCGGCTCTCGTGAAGAATCGCGTGCGGTCGTCGAAGGGGAGCCTTTGGCCATCAGCCAAGCCAGACTGACGCCCATCAACGCCGCCGGCAAGGGATTTTCTTTCAGCGTTCGCCCAAGGTTTCCGACGAACTCGCTGCCTCCGCTATTCCTCGCGTAAGCAAGAACCTCGTCCACCAATTGGCCAGGTGACATTCGCTCCTGGATGGCGTCTATTCGATCTCCAAGCCGTTGCCGATCTCGCTCGATTTCTCGCTGCAGCTCGGCCGATGTTTTGTCTGTCGAGGTTTCCATCACAGTTTATCCTTCACGGTTTGCACGTCGCGACCAAGCGAAGTGGTGGTTCGCTCGAGCATCAGATTGTTGCGTCGGAAGACAGCGAGACCACGTGCGATCATGATCCAAGCAATCAGCCCGATGACGACGCCTACGGCTGCGGACGCCAGCGCATTGGCGGTCGGCTCGGCAAACCCATGAGCCACGAGGAATGCAGCGACACCGCTGACGATGGCGCTCAACAGGATGCCGACCGCCCCGATTGCCAGTACCAGGCCGATCAGCAGGATTTCGACACCGCTCAAAGCATCCGATAGTTTTTCGGCCGCTTCCGTTTTGGCAAGGTCGATTTCTTTGCGCAGCAGACCGGTGACGTCGCGCAGAAGGCCGCTGATCAATTCGGACAGCGGCGTGTTTTCAGAGGTCTTAGTCATTTGAATTGCCCTCGCGTCCGGAGAACGATCCCACCGTTTGCGATGGCCCGGTCGGTCGGGCCTTGTCATTCCTTTTTGCAGACGCGATCAGAAAACGACTTGCGGTTAAGCCCGCGAGTGCCGCGATTCCAAGAAATGCCATTGGCTGCCTGCGCCCGAAATTCTCGACCAGCGTGGCCATCTCACCGAGATCCTTGCCCTCTATCCTTTCGGCAACTTTTGCGATGCTCTGGCCGACTTCGCGAGCGTATCGGCCGACTTGTGGCTGATCAGCGCTTTCTAGTTCTGCGCCGACCTTCTCCAGAGCTTTCGCCACGCCGCTCACCTGATGGGCGGCATAGTGCGTCTTATCGGAAATAACCGCGTCGACCTTCTCGATGACGGCGCCAGACCCCTCCTTGATCATCTCCCTTGTCGAGTCGACATCCTCGTTGAGCTTGTTCTTGAGGTCAGTAACTGGTGGGGCATTGGCAGACGGAACGCGTCCTCCTGCGGGAGCGGAAAAATTATTTGTCATCGAGAGTCTCCCTGGATTCAATCCTTTGTGGGCGCCGAACCTCGGTCTTCCAGCTTTGTTCCCGGGGGGGTGTGTGTTCCATAAAAACTTTTTGCGCCCCAGCAGGGAAGGCGAAGGTGCTTCGGGCACCAGCGCAGACGGAACGAGGAAGCCCGGGCAGCCACATAAGAGTCCCTCGCCCAAGATCCGGCCCCCAAGGTCGTTGTCAGCAAATGTCAGGTGGTTCGATGGATTAACGGACAGACGTTCGAGCGTTCTGATGTGTTCAGCGCCGGTCCGGCCTTGAACCATGGCCGCCCGCTGTTTGTGCCGCATGCTAGAGGCCTGCAAAGCCGTCGGTTTTGGCATCGGCCGATCGGAACCGCCTGCTGACCGATATTATGCCGGGGAGCCGGAACAATCTTTGGCTTGCAGCTTCTGAAGCGGCGCATCGAGTCTGATAACGATACCCGTTGAAGCATAATCGAGAGAGACGTCTCCGAACGCGGCGAGACTCGCTCTAACGAGCCGCGAGCCGAAGCCCTTTTTCTTGGGTCTTCCAACCACTGGTCCGCCGCGTTCCTGCCAAAGCAGGTGAAAGCGAGCGTTGCCGGCGTTTTGCAGCACCGACCACTCGATTTTGACAGATCCGGTATCCACCGACAAAGCCCCGTATTTCGTCGCGTTCGTGACCAGTTCGTGCAGTACGAGGGAGAACGAAAGCGCCGCCTGGGGGTTAAGATTGACTTCGGGACCACTTGCCTCGATACGGTCGGGCTCGAGTCCGAGATTGATTGCAGTGGCCCCGACAATCGTATCCATGGTCGCCGATAGCCAGTTCTTCTGCAGTAAAATATCATGGGCGTTTGCATAGGCGTTGATGCGCGCCGAGATCGACTGCTCGGCCTCCGCCATGCTGTTCGCACTTCGAAAGGACTGGCTAATGATCGCCTGGACGACGGCCAGCGTATTCTTGATGCGATGGGAAAGCTCGTGCATCAGGACGCGCTGGCGCTCCTCGTTTTCTCTCTGCTCGGTTCGATCTCTGAGGATCTTCAGGAAGCCCTCCAGTTCGCCATCATCCGACCTCAACGCCATCATCTGGCCCGACGCCCAGAATAACGAGCCATCCTTTCGAACGTGCCAGCGTTCGTCGTCTCCATGGCCGTCCTTCAAAGCGGCGGTCATTTCTCGTGAAGGCGCCCCGGCCTCACGATCCTTCTCCGTGAAAATCACGGCCACAGGCTGACCGATGATTTCGGTATCTTCCCAACCGAGGATCCGGCGTGCCCCTTCATTCCATGTGGTGACGAGACCTTCTAGATCCACGGCAATGATCGCATATTCGATGGCACTCTGGAGGATGGCTTCGAGAAAGCGCTCACGAGCCCGACTGGGATGCGAAAAGCGGTTCATGGTCTTGCTCCGCACCTGATTGTTCAGATCACATGAGAATGGACTTGCCCCAATCCTATACCTGATGCTGCCGCAGTGCCATCGCGCGGGATGCTTATGCGGCACGGTGTCCGCAAAGCTCTGAAGTAAGGCAGTAGGTGATCGTCGGGAAACAAAGGGGCGCAGGCGACGTTATCAGCCGATGACTGATGAAGCGTAGAAACATGACGACTCACTCGACAAAGAACTTACACGGAGACCTGCCTTCGGCGTCGTCAAAAGCAGCCTTGGCTGATCGGAAAGAATTAGCGGCGGTCGCGTTCGAGCGCACCCGGATGCCCATGGTCGTGACGGATGCGCGCAAACCCGATCTTCCGATCGTTCTGGCAAACAAGTCATTCCTTGATTTGACAGGGTATGCCGCTGACCAGGTGGTGGGTCGCAATTGCCGGTTTCTGCAAGGGCCTGCGACCTCACCGATTGCTGTTGCCGAGATTCGCGCCTGCATTGCCGAGGAGCGGGAGGTCAGCGTCGAGATCCTCAATTATAAGAAAAGCGGGGAGCCATTCTGGAACCGCCTGCACTTGAGCCCCATCCATGGGGATGACGGACGGATCCTGTATTTCTTTGGATCGCAAATCGACATGACGGACTACCGGCGGGTTGAGGCGCTTGAGGCTTCCGAGCATCGCCTCCTCATGGAGGTCGACCACCGGTCGAAGAATGTCCTCGCCATCGTTGACAGTATCGTTCGCCTCAGCAACGCCGACGATGCGGCCCTTTATGCCGCGGCTATCCAACACCGTGTGCAGGCGCTAGCCCGCGCACATAATTTGCTGGCAGAGCGAGGGTGGGCCAATATCTCGGTTGAGGAGCTCGTTCGGCTGCAGGTGACGCCTTTCGCGGCCACCCGTATTGCTTTAAACGGCCCTGATATCAGGCTGCCGGCGACAGTTGTCCAGCCGGTCGCGCTCGTCCTTCACGAACTGGCCGTTAACGCGGCTCGTCACGGTGCGCTTGCCAAGCCGCAAGGAAAGTTGTCGATTGACTGGGCGCCCGGACCGGCGGATGACGGCTTCAGGTTGAGATGGAAAGAGGTAGGTGCGGGCCCGCTGCCCAAGCCAACCAAACGAGGCTTTGGTACGGTGATTGTCGGCGCTATGGTGGAAAAGCAACTGAGGGGGCACGTCGAGAAAACCTGGTTCGATGACGGCCTGCTTATCGAGATCGAGGTGCCTGCAGCCGGCTCTAGCCCGGTATGATGCACGCCTCTGGTATATCCGCTCGCCTTCTCTGGCTGTTGCGATCCGGATCGCCGTGCCGGCATCCACCTCTTCCTGTGGATGTTGAATTACGTCGGCTCCGCCAGCTTCACGTCGTGTCATTAATCACCGGGCCCCTCTAGGCGTGGAGGGAAGGCTTACCGGTATCGATGAGGACGTCAACCTCCTGCGGAATGAGTTGAGCGACGAGAGGACAACGTTCACGAGAGCCGGTCTGCCATTCGGATCAATCTGCGCGGAAAGCTGTTGAGATGAATGCCGGCTCAATTCCCAGCTGCGCAATCAGCTCACAAGCATAAGGATACGGTCCAGAAAAATCACGATGCTGTCCAGCCAACCCTGAGGAGTGGAAACACCTCAAGTCGCTCGGCTCTGGCATTTCAGGATTGATAGCCTTGCTGGTCTAATGGAGGGAGGGATCGTCGGCTACGCCAGTGACGGCGCTGTGGCCTAGATTAGACACTGGCTGATGATCAACTGAGATATTCTTGCCCGAAAAAGGCCCCGCTTTTTGGGGAGCGGGGCTAGTTCTGGGTTGAGTTGGGTCGCACATCGAAATGTCGAGTGGCTGCCTGCACAAATCTCCGCACGGCCCGACATCCTTACCGCCAATGAAGCCTATTGTTCCCGGCAGTCGGATTTTTTTTGGAGACAAGGCTGGGACCGTTGGGCGCTTCAAAAAAGCCCCGCCGAGACGGGGCAATCTTGGAAAGGACGGATCGCACAGGAAGGGACGAGTTACATACGGCCCCGTCACAAAGGCCACCTGCGCGATCCGTCGCTCTAACCGAAAACGCAATTGTTAGTTCCTGTACGGTTTCGGACAGAGGAACTTAGCCCGCCGGCCAAAGTCCAATCATACAAAAAGAGAATATTGCCGACGCAGTTTCGCCTGCCGGAAGAGAAACCCCGCCTTCGCGGGGCTCAGTGAGGGGGGTGGTTTCTAAAGCTGCGCCTCTGGCGAGGCACTGTCCACTATGATGAGAATTTCATTAGTTGCAATGCATAGACCGTTCTGGAGATTGTTTTTTTCTAAGCGTTTAAATGCAGAAGTGTTCGATATCGTACAAAGCGGCCTGCTACCGATACAACCGCTTTGCAATTTCTGGTAACTTTCATACGGCCGCTCAGCGATCTGCTAAAACCCAAGCATTTACTTCTCCTGTGCGTTGGGCGGCCGCTGAATTTTCTAATTGCTCCAGGTGGCCGCGCAGAAGCGGTTGGAAGAAGGAGTAGACCATAACCTCTGCGCGGTCCGAACCCCTGGGAAGGGGTAGATCGCGAACAGACAGGGCAAACGCTGCTCGACGATCCAAGTGGTTAACCACGAGTCCGAGGAAGCGGTTCCCGTACAGTTTCGCACCATACGGATCGCGGATCAGCTTCGACACTGGCTGAAGATCAACCTCCCACGATCACAGGTCTCGCGGCGCTTTTGCTATACCGTGGATTTCGGGTGTCGGGCCGCGCGGAGCGTCGCTTGGGAGCAGACCGAAAACTTGCCTCCGCACGACCCAACTCTGGGATAGGTGAATTGCTAGGTCGAAAAGCATCCGGCAATTTACTGGACAACCTTTTTGGCCCGCCGCAGTTCCCGGCCGTATAAAGAAAAACTCCTTTGGCAGGCGGATTTGCATGACCGGAGGTAGATGTGCCGCAGTTTCCGGCCGGTTAAAGCACATGAGACACACTATGTAGATTTATTGGAAAAAATCCCCGCGGCGGCAAGGATGAGTAGGGTGGGGGTTATCGTAGATAAGCGTATCTAGGCGCTGCACAAATATTTTGCGTTACATTTATATCTTTTTGCAATACTTTTTGCAACTGCGGCTTTAAGTATTCCGAGTAAAACAAAAGTGATTGTGCGGTTTATGACCAGAAAAGAAATCAACTAGAACTCAAAAGAATATGTTTTAAGGTTTCATCTGGCCGCTCAGCGATTATTGCTTACCCCAGGCAATGTGTCTCCTGTGCGTTGGGTGGCCGCTAAACTTTCTAGTTGCACCAGGTGGCCGCGCAAAAGCGGTTGGATACGATCAATTCAGCGGTAGTCTTGCTTCCTCGCGGTTTTTCCGCATCCGCAGCCGGACGTCGTCCATCGCATTGATCCAGCCCATATCTCGCCTGCAACGACTTTGCTATATTAGAAAAATATTGTAAACGTGTAGGGGTGGATTGGTCGCGAGCCCATCAGCGCGTGTAGTTGGCATTTGCGATCTAGTTGCCACTACGACGTTCACAGCTGGTCAAGGCCGTGCCGCTGCCGTTTTTGAGCGTGTGCAGGCAATCTGTTTTGCACTGCGCATGAACGCCTGCATTCACCGCAACTAGAACCTGAGCGCGAGCCCATGGCAGGTGCAATCGCCGTTGTCTCCACCAGTGAACCTTCTCCAGATCGAGTGAGGGTGCAACTCGAACGCATATTGAGCAGTCGTGACTTCGGCCTGCCGCATCTAGGGCGGAGATTTCTGCAGTTCATCGTCGAGGAAACCCTCGATGGGAGAGGAGGATACCTCAAGGCCTTCACAATCGCCCAAGCGGTATTTGGCCGGGACGTTTACTTTGACGCACAGAGAGACCCGTGTGTCCGCGTACAGGCCACTCGCATTCGCCGCGAGTTGGAGCGATACTACCTGCTCGCGGGGCCGGAAGATGAAGTTCTCATCACCGTCCCCATAGGCACCTACGTGCCAAGCTTCCGGATAAGAGAGGTGTCGGACGTCCAGGAAACAGCTCCAGCGCAGAAGCCCCAGCCCACGCCTAGGAATGCGATTTATGCGCGCAATGCCGTCGTCACGCTTCCGTGGCAATGGCTTATGACAGCTGCGACCATAGGGGTTTTCGTCCTGGCTGAGTTATTGGTTTGGCTCGACGCACGGAATCCGGCTACGACGACGACGAAACCATCGATTCTCGTCGAGCCGTTTGAGGCGGTACCCAGCACGCCGGCAGTGGCTGCCATCTCTGAAGGCCTTTCCTACGAACTGGTGACCAAGCTGGTCTCACTGCCGGACATCGTCGTAAAGATCGATAGCACGTCGGGTAAAAGAGATGGTCTCTATTTGCTCCAGGGCACCGTGCTAATGGCTGGGCAGAGATTAAGATCGTCGGCCCGACTGGTGAGGCGGTCGGATGGCGCTGTCGTCTGGGCTGAAAACTACGACGACGATATAGGCAAAGAGCCAGCGCTTGATATCCAATCGGACGTTGCGGAGAGCATTGCCACGTCCGTGGCGCGGCCGCTTGCTGTCGTCGGGGAGCGACAAAGCCGGTCACCTTTATATTAGCCCGCTCGTCCCCGCGCTTTTAAGGCGCGCTTAGGCCGCAAATCGCACCGATCGTTCCTCTGCTTCGGCAACGCCGACAAATGGTCACAGGGCTGTTCATCGAAGGTTCATTGTGCAGCAGCCCCAATAGAACCCTTCCGTCATCGGTGTCACAGCTCAGGCGGAAGAGGGAGACTGAAACATCAACATCATCGACCGAGGCCAATCACATGTCGCACAAATTGCTTCTCTCCGCTGCCGGATCGTTGCTTGCTGCTTTTATCATGTCGACGCCGGCGCACGCGCTGACGATGAAGGAATGCAGCACGAAATATCAGGCGGCTAAAACCGATGGCTCCGCCAAAGACATGAAGTGGAATGATTTCCGCGCCAAGTTCTGCGGCGCGGACGCTGCTGCCGCTGATAAGGAAGACGAAGCGGACATCGCAAAAACAACCGACAAAGAGCCTGCAAAGCCGACAGCCGCAGCGCCAAAGAGCGTCAAGTTCCCGAAGGCGATCGACAAGAAGTATTCGAGCGAGACGCCTGGAAAGGGTCGCCTCCATACCTGCGTCGACGCCTATCATGCCGCCAAGGATGCCGGCACGCTCGGCGATCTGAAGTGGATCCAGAAGGGCGGCGGCTATTGGAGCCTTTGCAATACGAGCATCAAGTCCGCAGGCTGAACGAAGCCTCGCAATCTTGAAGAGGAGGAGGCCGCTATGCAAGCGGCCTTTCCATTATAGCTATCATTCCGGGCGTAGCTGGGCTCAGCTGCACCAATCATTTTGCGTGTCACCCGCTCAGTGGGTCGTGCAAACCATTTCAATCAAAGCAGCAAGTTGATGGCCCTCAAGGATCGCGTAACGATGGGTACCAGTGCGAACAAGGATCTCGATCGCCTGAAGCTCGTTAATGTTCTCCCCAGCGTATTCAATTGCTGCTTGCAGCGAGATGAAATTCTTATTCACGGTGCCGGGGAGCCAGCTATGAACGGTGACAAGAGCAGGCGAAGACATTTGGTTTCCGATCTACAATTCAACGAGATGACAATATCAGAAAACAACCTAAGTGCGCCTGTGACAGGTGTATCTGGTTACCGATTGATTGACGTCGTCGATTGCCACGTTCTGATGCTGCGCGGGCGGCCATTGTTCAGCGCCTTCAATAAAAAAGAGCCCCGCCGAGACGGGGCAATTTTGGAAAGGACGGATCACACAGGAAGGAAGAGTTGACATACGGCCCGTCACTAAGGGCAACCTGTGCGATCCTGCCGCTCGAACGGAAAAGCGATTGCTTTGTTCCCGTACGGTTTCGTACGATGCAGGCGCGGCCGCGGGATCTTCAAAAGTGCCCACAAGCCGGTAGCCGCGCAGAAGGGGTTGGTGAAGGAGTGGACCATTGACCTCTGCGCGGCCCGAACCCCGTGGAGGGGGTGGATCGGGAACAGTGCAGGGCAGACGCTATCCCGCGATCTAAGCGGTTAACCATCACTCAGCGGATGCTGTTCCCGTACAGTTCCGCACAAATCATTTTGCCGCGGATCAAATTAGGAGTCGCAGCAGCGCTGCCTCGTCCTGCACCCCATGCTGGAATGACTGGATAATCCGGCAGGCTAAATCCTCACGCTCAGCGTCTGTGTTGATTTGCTTCAGCGAAACGACGTGGTCGTAGACCCTTTGGCAGAGCGCCACCTCGGCGTCGTTCAGCACGTTTTGCGCCTGCGCAATCTGGAATGGGATCATGACAGCCCTCCCTTCCCCTATAAAAAGGGTAGGGCGGAAAAGGGCCGGTTCAAGCGTGGAGGCTGTGGACTATCGGTCGCACCAGTCATTCCTCTTCGTCGGTTGCCAGGTCCGCGCAAAACCCTCCTGAAGAAGCTTCTTGCCGATTTCTTCCCCATTCGTTCGGTAGATGTTGACGAGCGGCCGGTGTGAAGGCGTCCGGTCCACCGCGCCGCTCGACACGATCCGCAAGCCCTTTTCAGCCAGTAGCTCTTTCAGCCTTCCCTTGGCGATTAGCGCCAGCTTCCGTTCCTTCATGCACTTCGCGTGCGATCCGATCTCCGGCGTGTCTATGCCCGAGACGAACGGAATACCTTCCCCCAACAACCGCATGTTTTGCCCGTCGCATTTTACAGTGTCGCCATCGACCGCCGTCAGCGATGCGCAGAAGATCAGTTCATCGATCATCCTTGCTTCCTCGCATTCCGTTTAAACGCATCAGCCGGTGATAGTATTCCTCGACCTTTCGAATAGCCTCGCGCGGTTCAACTTCGAAGCCTTGGTGGAGCGTCAGCCTTCGGCGCACACTTGGGCCAAGAACACTCCATTGCCACATGCTGTTATTCGGCCCGCCGCTCTCCATTCGTATCCTCCCGATGATTATTTCCCCGTCATAGCCCAGCCAATCGAGATCCGTCGGCTGATCGCGTTCGTCGATCTTCGTGCCGCGCCATTTGTAGAGTGGTTGGTATCGAGTGGGCATACCCGGAACATTGCCCTAGCCGCTTCAATAATCAATCTGGGTGAATTGGCTTTTAAGCCATGAGGGGTCCCAGAGCGGCCCGGTGGACCGCACGGCCACTGCGAACAGGGGTGCAGCAGTACAAGATACTGAAGCCGTGCGGCCCGTCGTCACAACCCATAACTGCCTGAACAGGTTCCCGTATCATGAGTTCACCGCAAAAAAAGCCCCGCTGGATGGCGGGGCTAGTTTGTACAGACGGAAAGGCGGCTGCGCCATAGTTGCTGGGGAGCAGACGAAAGCGCATCCTCGCGCAAAAACCCGCCGTTGCAACAGAAAGTTCCCGGCCCTCACCTAATGAATTTGGGCAAATTGCTTTTCCGAGCGCCGCTGCTGAAGTGTCAGCATGGCGAAGCCGTCCCGCAAACCTTCCCTGCCGCTGCTCGGTGAAGCCGACACGCAGCTCCGAAGCCGCCCGCGCCGGCGCCGAGATCCCGCCCAGCCGAACCTGCCCCTGGACCCGATGCCGGCGCGCGTCGAGCCGTGCCTAGCGCTGCTCAAGGCCAAACCGCCGAAGGGCGATGATTGGGTTTTTGAGATCAAGTGGGACGGCTATCGCCTGGCTGTCCACATCGAGCCGTCGGGCGTGCGCATCCTGACGCGCGGCGGCCACGATTGGACCGAGCGCTTTCCGGCGATCTTGGCCGAGGCAAGGCGCCTACCTGTCTCAACGGCGATCCTGGATGGAGAGGCCGTCGTGCTCGACGCGCATGGCCGGTCCGATTTCGGCATGCTCCAGCAGTCGCTGGGCGGGCGAGGGGGCAAGGGGGCGTCCAGAGATGCAATCTTCATGGCATTCGATCTTCTCTATTTCGACGGCCATGACCTGACCGGAACCGAGCTCACCTCCCGGCGCCACCTCCTCGAGGGACTGGTGCCCGCCGGCGGAGAGGACGCTATTCGATTGTCAGAGGAGATCGAGGCCGATGGCGAGCAGCTACTGCGCATCGCTTGCGAACACGACCTTGAAGGCATCATAGCGAAAGACCGTAACAGCCCGTATCGATCCGGCCGCCTCGGCGACTGGCTGAAGATCAAATGCATCCAGAGCGATGGCTTCGCGATCGTCGGCTATGAGATGTCGACGGCATCATTCGGGGGTATCGGCCGGCTGCTGCTCGCCGCGCGCAAGGGAGGCGAGCTCGTCTATGTCGGGGGAGTGGGAACCGGCTTCAACGAACGCTCCGCCGCGGATCTCCGGAAACAGATGGACAAGCTGACCATGGCCAAGCCGGCCGTCGATTCGGCGTCGTCCTGCGAATGGCCTGAAATCTCCGAAATTAGCTTGATCTTCTCATCGTGGGCCTTGTCGAGATTGGCATAGGCAAAGGTGATCGCCGTCCCGCGCAGATCGTGGAAAGTTACCCCCTTGATTCCGAGGCGTGCCATCTCCTTGCGCGAGCGACAAAGCGCACCACCTATAATATTAGCCCGCTAGTCCGCGGGGCTGGCAGCGACGGGTGCCTTACGCTGGAGGGCCTAATCATTGCCTCAGTCGGTCAGCGCCTTGATGATCGCGTTCGGGCGCGTTCTCGGTCATGGGCAAGAAGAAGTGCGTGTTCTTGGCCTAGGCGGTCTCGTACACGATCTCAGATGATAATTCCTGAGATCCTGAACAAACCAGGGAAGCTAACCGCCGAGGAAATGGATCTTGTCCGCGCTCACCCGCAAAAGGGTTACGAGATGGTGGCGAAAGCGGACTCGGCGCCGGATGAAGTGCTTGATATCTGCCGTTTCCATCATGAGCGCTATGATGGCAGCGGTTATCCCGATCGCCTGTCGGGCAGGGACATCCCTTATGTTGCTCGCGTTGCTGCCATTTGCGACGTATACGAGGCGCTGACATCCATCCGGCCGTACAAGCGGGCTTTCTCGCAGGCGGAGGCAATCAACATGATGATGAACTCTTCCGGACATTTCGACCAGAAGCTCTTGTCGGCGTTCGTCTCGAGGATGATCATCAGTGGCACCCTGCACTGATCCAGACATTGCCCGAGATTTACGAGGGCGCTGGCGTCGAGCGGTTATCGGCCAGGTTGCAGCTTGGGCGCCCTCTTCGTCGAAGCCAGCGACCGTTCTCTGGAGCAGCTAATCATCGCGGGTGACAATCTCATGTATGCAGCAAAACGTCGGAAAACGCACTGCTGCCAGCACCGGGCTATGCGCACTTGCGCTGGAGGGTTTCGTCACCATTCTCACGGAGGCCTTGCCAGCCGGTCTGCTCCCGCAGATCGGGGTTTCGTTACGTGTGAGCTAGACAATGGTTGGTCAGTAGATCATGCTCTGGGATCGCAGCTTGCGGCGACCCTGCCTACGCAGCGACACGCAGCTGGCGCAGGCTGCCGCCGGGGCAGCGACGTTGTTTCAGATTGCATCAGCGCGTGCGGGTTCGGCGGCTGATGTCGCGCAGGCGGATTGCGATTGGTCGATATCGCTATGCTTGCCTGCGCGACCGGATCAAGGTTGTGCATTTGAACGCCGACCCTTTGGATGAAGCCGTCAACCCCCTTAGAGGAGCCTGTTATGGCGGCAGCATCACCTGCCAGCCAGGACATTTCGATGGGACTGAACCCGCCGATGCCAACCAGTAAGCCACGATCGTAGCGTTAAGCAAAGCCGGGCACCAATGGTCGGGCACCGAGACTTCAACAACCACTTTCGCTTCGATGCCGTCCAAGAGCGCCAGACAAACGCGAGGTAATTGTTTTCATCACATCGGGCGCGGGAATTAACAACCGCCGTTCAGTCCTGGCATCGAATAGATGCAGCTTGCCGAGGTCAGGCGCAAGGACCAGTTGGTCCCCGGCGCGCAGTTCGAGGCGCTCCCTCACCGTCGCGATAAGGGTATCGGCGCCGAGCTTGGCGGTGATCTGGATCTCAGCTCCGGTCGGCTCGACAAGGACGACATCCGCCGTCACGGGGCCCCGTCCGACCGTCATATGCTCAGGCCGGATGCCGTAGATGATTTCGGCGCCGCGCGCCAATGCTGCGCCTTGGGGCAGAGGTAGCCTCCCGCCACCATCGGCGATGAATTCAAGAGGTCCCGATGCGCTGACCTGACCGCGAATGAGATTCATGCCCGGAGATCCGATGAAACCTGCCACGAACAGGTTGGCCGGTTCGTCATAGAGGTCCAATGGGGAGCCTATCTGCTCCACGAATCCGTCTCGCATCACGACGATGCGATCGGCCATCGTCATCGCCTCGATCTGATCGTGCGTGACATAGATGGTTGTTGTCTTCAGCCGCTGGTGCAGCTGTTTGATTTCGGAGCGCATCTGAACGCGCAGCTTCGCGTCCAGATTGGACAGCGGCTCGTCGAACAGGAACACCTGCGGATTGCGCACGATCGCACGGCCCATCGCAACACGCTGGCGCTGGCCGCCCGAGAGGTTCCTCGGATATCTTTCGAGCAGATGCTCGAGCCCGAGAATCTGGGCGGCCTCGCGAACACGCTGCTTGGTCTGCTCTCTGGGCGCCTTAGCCAGCTTCAGCGAAAAACCCATATTGGCCTCGACCGTCAGGTGCGGGTAGAGCGCGTAGGATTGGAAGACCATGGCGATGTCGCGCTCCTTCGGCGCAATATTGTTCACCACCTTGTTGCCTATCGAGATCCTGCCGTCGGAAATCTCTTCCAGCCCGGCGATCATCCGCAACAATGTCGATTTTCCGCATCCGGAGGGGCCGACGAGGATGACGAACTCGCCGTCCTCGATATCGATATTCACGCCATGCAGGACTTCGAAGTGACCGTAGCTCTTACGGGCGTTCGCCACACTTACTGACGCCATGATTTTCTCCGGCTGATGTTCGCAGTTCGACGGGCAGCCTTTCGTGGAAGCGGCTGCAGGATTGTTTATTGCATTGCTGTCGCGGCAGAGTAGGGAGCCAAAGCCGCGTCGATGGCCGCAAGGCAAAGTTCGCGGGCGTTGGGAGCGATCCGCTTTGACACCACGTCGGGGTATAGTCTTGCCAGATACTGGCTGATCAATGTCTCGGGGATGTCTCCGGGGAGCCGGCTGAACAGTTCGTCCACGGCCGCGGAGGCCCTTGGATCAGGCCAGTAATAGCGGATACGGTCGCTATAGCTGAAATGCCGCTGCAGGCGCTCTTCTTCGGGACTGGCGCTGTAGTGACCTGCCCAGTGCGCCGGTTGCTCCACCATGATTGCTTCCATGGCAGCGGCCAGTCCGGTTTGCGCCGTCGTTCCGGCAAGCACGCCGGCGATCGCATCGAGACCGTAGAGAGCCTCGCGAAGCGCGAACGTTAGCCCAGGCCCGACTTTGAGGATGGCGAAGCCGCCATCGATCAGAGCCGACAAGGCACTGGACGGTTGGTAGTCGGTGGAATGCGCTTCGAAAATCAGTCCGGGCATTTCGTCCAGCGACCGGATGAGGCCGATCGCTCTGTCGGGCTGGTAGAGCGCCACGTTGGTATTGCCGAACTCGACTCCCGGCTGGACCACGATGCCGATCACCCGCTCCATGGCGGAAGCCAAACCGGCTTCGGCAAATGACGCCCGATGGACAGCCAGGGTCTTCAGCGCCGCATCGGCCCTCGTGATGTCGATTTCCCGGAGTGCGTGGGTTGCACCGCCGGGAGGCGGCACCTCTGTCCCGATGATATAGACGGGCGGCCGCCGGGGCGCGCGGTGACTGGCCTCTTCGGCAGCCTTTGCCAGATGTGCGGCGCGGGCCGCCGTCACTTCGTCCTCCAGTGCAGCCGGTTCGCCCGCGCAGCCCATCGACGTGTCCAGGTGGATCTTCTCAAATCCGGCCTCGACATAGGCCGCGACCATGGCAGACGCGCGCGCCATCGCCTCTTCGGCCGGCAGCTTCCTCCATGGGTTCGGGCCGAGATGATCGCCACCCAGGATGATGCGCTCGGCCGGAAAATCAGCGGCCGCAGCGATGTCCTCGACGAAACGGCGAAATCCCGCCGGCGTCATCCCGGTATACCCGCCTTCTTGATTGACCTGATTGCAGGTGGCTTCGATGAGGGCAGGCCGGTCTTCTGCGGCTGCGCGCCGGAGTGCGGCCTCGATGACCAGCGGATGTGCGGAGCAGACCGAGGTGACGCCGCGTGGAAGCGCAAGTTTTCCCGTGCCCAGAAGCTTTTGCAGAGCGGTCTGGCGGTTCTCTTCGATCGCAGTCATGCCAGTTTCACGACCTTGGTCAGGTGACGGGGAGAAACTGTATCGATCTGCCGGGCCTGAGCGGCGCGTTCGCCCAGGACTTGTAGCGCCGGCAGGACGACCAGACCTGTAAGCGACAAATCGGCATCCACGGCGAGCTCGACATCGCCCGGACCGCCGAGGCCAATGACGACCGCACCCTTGTCTCTCAATTCGCCGGCCAGCTTCGTCTCGGCCTCCCGCTGGTCCGAGCTGTAAAGCATCACGACAGCGGTTTTTTCGTCGACAAGGCTGATCGGTCCATGACGGTATTCCAGGGGGTGGAAGGCTTGCGTCATGATTTGGCTCATTTCCATGAGCTTCAGCGCTCCTTCCAGAGCGATGCCGAACAACGGACCTCCGCCGAGAAATACGAAGTGCGTCCGATCGGCGATCATGGCGGGAAGAACACGATCGAGAGCGCCGGCGATCTTGCGGGCGGCGCCGACAACGGAGCTCGGCACATGCTGCCCGATCATCTGCAGGCCAAGAAGGACCATCAGGCTCGCCGACACCGTCATGACGATGCCTTCGTCAGAATGGGTCTCGGCAGAAATCATCCGATCGCAATTCCTGGCAAGAGAGCTTTCCGGCTCGACCGTCACGGCAGTGACGAATGCGCCGGCGGCCCGGCTCGCTTTTGCGGCAGCGACTGTCTCCGTCGTCTCACCGCTGCGCGACAGCGCCACGACATGGGTGTCGCGCCAGTCGGGCCAGAATGCCGAAGGCCGGCTTTCCCATTCGGCGCCAGGCACCGCAATCGCCTTTCGCCCGGCGAGGTTGGAGTAGGCTGCAAGCGAGAGCGCGAGATTGTAGGACGTGCCGCAGCCGACGAAGACCAGTAACTTGGAACTGCTATCGGCCGGATTTGCACCGATGGCTTTCTCCCAATAGGGAAATTGCTCGAAAATAACCTTTTCGGTCGTATTCATGAAGTCTCCGATTATTTGACCGAACCAGCCAGCAGGCCGCTGACGAGATAACGGTTGAGAAAAATGACGACGAGGGCGGGGATGACGATCGCGATCGAGCCGCTGGCCGTAATCAGCCCGTAGTCGATGAAGTTCTTCGTCACAAATTCAGGTATGAGCACGGTCAACGGCTTCGTCGCCTGCGGTGAAAAGATGAGCGGGACAAGATACTGTCCCCAGGCGCCCAGGAAGGTCAGGATCGCTGCCGCCGTCAGTCCCGGTCCGGCGAGCGGCAAGACGATGTTGAAGAAGATGTAAAGCCTGCCAGCGCCATCGAGCTGCGCCGCTTCCTCGAGCGCGATCGGAAGAGCTTCGAACACGCTTCGCAACAGCCAGAGCGAGAGCGGCAGAAACGCCGAGACGTAGATCAGAGCGATGCCAACATAGGTATCGACGAGGTGCAGCTTGATCATGATTTGGTAGAGCGGGATCAGGACCGCGTAGGCGGGAATGGCCAGCGTCGCGACGACGGCAACGAAGATCGCCTTCCTGCCGGGGAACTGAAGCCGGGTGAAGGCGTAGGCTCCAAGCGCAGATATCGCAACGCAGAGCAGCGTGGCGGCGACCGCGGTGACAACGCTGTTCAGCAAGGCAGCGCGAAACTGCTTGAAGACTTCGACCCCTCCGATTCGGGCAATGTCGATGCCGAACAGTCGCGAATAATGATCCAGGGTGAAGTGCTGCGGGAAGAAGTTGATGGGCCGGACCGAGAAGTCTTCGCTTGGCGTAACCGAGCTCGCGATGGTCCAGTAGATTGGTCCGAGGGACCAGATCAGCAGCACCAGGACGCCGGCCCAGATCATCAGTCGATAGGTTAGGGTGGCTTTCATCAGTCGAACCGTGTGTTGCGGTATACGCGAAGGACGTAGACGAGCGAGATCAGCAGAGAGACGAGCGTGATCACCACCGACAGCGCCATCCCATAGGAAAAGCGGAGGTTCTGGAACGTTTCCAGGTAGATCTGGACGAGCACCGGCCTTGTCTCGAGGCTGGCTCCAGCCAGGACCCAGGCTTCATCGAAGAGGTTGAAGGCATTTACCGTTGCGTTCGTCATCGCCACGGCGATTGCGCTTCGAACCAGGGGCAGTGTCACCAGGCCGAACATCTGGAAGCGCGTGGCGCCATCGATGCGCGCGGCCTCATAGAGATGCGCAGGGATGCTCTGCATTGCAGCCAGAACGATCACGATCGTCAGCGGCATCATCCGCCAGACGTGAACGATGGTCACGGCAACGATCGCGCTGGTTCGATCGTTGAACCAGACGTGATTTTCGAAGCGGAGTCCGAGTGCGGACAGAATGCCGTTCAGCAGGCCGGCGCCGGGTTGATAAATCCAAAGCCAGATGACGGAATTGACGACCCCAGGCAGCGCCCAAGGCAGTATCACCGCGGCGAGAACCCATTGGCGCCCGACCTTGATCTGGTTGATCAGCGCCGCCGAAAGCACGCCGAAGACAGTTTCCGCGATAACCGCCAGGACGACATACATGAGCGTATTGCTCCAGGTCGTCGCGAGCTGGCCGTCGGAGAGCATCCTTGCATAATTTTCCAGGCCGACGAAGGGCGTGCCGGCCTGCATGGGATTGACCCTGTGCAGACTGTCCCAGACCGTTCGGCCCACGGGATAGAAGACAAGCGCGGCCATCGTGATAACGATCGGGGAAATCAGCAGAAGCCCGAGGGTGGTGTCGGCGTTGAAGCCGACCCCACGCTTGCTTGACAGGCCTTCAGATGCGAAGGCGGTCATTGCGCCATCGCCTGCTTGGCAGCGGCAGCGATCGCCTCCATGGCTTGGTCGACGCTCATCTGGCCTTTGGCTGCGCTGTTGATCGCAGTGTTCACGCCACTCGAGAACTGCGGATACCAAGGCGGCGTGCCCTGCGGGAAAAGCGGCTCCACGGTCTTGGACTGCGCCACCAGTACATCGCCGCTATTCAACTTGCCGTCCTGGTTCAACTCGGAGAGCGCGGACGTGCGTGTCGGCAGGAAGCCGTTTGCAGCATTCTTCTTCTGGAAGTCCTTGCTCGTGAACCACTTCACGAAGGCGATCGCCGCATCCTTGTTCTGAGAGACGTTCGGAATGGCGAGCGCCTCGGGAAGGCCGAAGCTTCGCGTTTCGCCGCTCGCGGTCGGCACCAGGATGGCTTCCACCTGGCCGGCGACTTTCGACTGCTTGGGATCGTTCATCTGGCCGAGGCGTCCGGGCTCGCCGGAGATCATGATACTGGTGATGCCTTGGCCGAACATGCTTTCGTTGATCTGGCTGTCCTTGAGGCCGGTGGATGCCGGATCGACGAGCCCTTCCTTGAGAAGCATGAGTTCGAAAGCGAGCGCCTTGTAACCAGCCGAGTCGGGGGATGTGAAAAGCGGGTTGAAGTCCTTGTCGAAAAGCTCTCCGCCGAAAGCCTTCGTCAACAGATACCAGCTCGTCGAGGCGCCCTCCGTTGCCGAAACCGGCAGGCCGATCGGATATTGCGTGATGTCCTTTTCCTTGATCTTCTTGGCAGCCGCGACGAGGTCGTCGAGCGTCTTCGGCATTTCCGATACGCCGGCATCGGCAAAATGCTTTTTGTTGATCAGCATCACGCGGAAGTCGTTCGTATAGGGAACGCCGAGAAGCTTGCCATCGACGGTGAAAATCTTCGCCACGCCGATGTCTTTGACGCTGTCGGCATCGATCACGTCATTGAGCGGCAGGAACCAGCCGGCGGCGCTGAACTGCCCTGTCCATGACCAGTCGAATTCGGTCACGTCGGCCGGCGCCGTGCCTGCGACCAGAGCCGTCACCAGCTTCGGCCGGATATCGTCCCAGGAGAGCGTCTGCAGGTCGACGTGAATGCCGGTCTCGGCTTCGAAGTCTGCCGCAATGGTCGGCCCCTGGGGTGACGGCATCAATACTGTAATTGACTGGCCGGCGAGCGGCTTTGCGTCGTCAGCGAGGGCGGGCATGGCAATGGCCAGAGCCGCCGACGCAAGTAGTCGCAAGATTAATTTGTGCATGTTCCCATCCTTCATTGTTTTCTTGATGCTCGGATTAAACTGCGTGCGTGCCGATGCCCTGGGCAGTGGCCGCGATTTGCCCGAACCAGCCTTCGTCCAAAGGCCAGTCGAGAAGTTGGGCGGCAGCCAGAAGGGCGCCGCCAATGGGGGGGAGTTTCGGTGGCGCCGGAGCCTTGCCGATCCTGCGTCCGAGCGCTTCCAGCAGGAGCCGGCTGGAAAACGTGCCGCCAGCATAGGTCCAATCGGCATCTGTCCGGCAATGACGCGAAATCGCGTGATGGTGTTTCGAGAGTTCGTCGGCTGCCTGCTCCAGCAGGCTCACGGCTCCCTCGTCACCCCCGCTCGCTACCCGATCCACGAGAGCTGAAATCGCTGCAATTTCTGCCCTTGGATTTTCGAGCGAACTCGCCCAGTCGCCAAGCCCGTTCATCGGATCGGCAGGATCGATGTGGAGTCGGTCGAACAGGGCCGCCGCCAGGGCTGTCGCCGGCGCGCGCCCGTCCAGGCTTTGGCTGACGAGGTTGAGCGCCCGCTGCCCAATCCAGTGACTGCTGCCTTCGTCGCCGATCAGATCGCCCCAGCCGCCGGTTCGTTCCGATTTGCCCGCCTCGTTACGCGCCCAGGCCATGGAACCCGTACCGGAGAGAACGAGTATCCCCGGCTTGCCCGCGAAGGCGCCGAGATGGGCGGCATCGACGTCATTCAGGACTTCGCGACGAACATTCGGAAAGGCGCGCTGGATCGCATCGCGCTGCAAGGCGGACAGGCGTGCGACCTCACCATAGGCGGGAAGCCCCGCGGCGACCGCCATCAACTTCGTTTCGTCACGAAACGGGAGCAGGTGCCGCTCCAGCTCTTCCAGCCAGTTCGGATTGTCCATGGGATTGACGCCGCGACCGCGGGAACAGCGCAAAATGCGGCCGGTCCGGTCTGCAACGGCAACGACGACCTTGCTTCCGCCACCATCGATACCGAGGACCAGCTCGTCGCTCATTCCTTGGGCCCCAGCTGCGCGATCGTTGCGTCGACACCGAAATTCGCCAGTTCCTCGCGCCAATGGCGCGAAAGTGCGGAATCGGTAATGACCTTTGCGGTGTTCAGCGGCGCCACTTTGTACGTCGCCATCGTCCCGAATTTTGATGAATCGGCGAGAACGAAGCGGTTCGCCGACCGAGCCAGCATCCGGCGATTGAGGCTCGCTTCGGCGCTGTCGACGCTATAGATCGCCCCATCGGGACTGATGGCGCTTGCGCCAAGAAAGAGCTGGTCGAACCAGATCGTCTCGATCATCGCCTCCGCCTGCGGTCCGACGAGAGACGCGTTTTCGCTGCGCAGCTGGCCGCCGAGAAGAATGACTTCGAGGTTCGGAATGTTCAGGAATTCCTGCGCCACGGTCAGGCCATTGGTGAAGATCCTGAGTGGCGTGGGGTTGATCCTGATGAGGCGCGCGAGCTGCAGCACCGTGGTGCCCGCATCGAGGAAGATCGCCGTGCGCGGATGCAGCAATTCATGGGCAGCAGTCGCAATGGCGCGCTTGGCCGACAGGTGACGTTTTTCCCGCTCCTGAAAGGCGACCTCGACCGAAGAGCCTTGCGCGATGCGGGCCCCGCCGTGCACGCGATCGATCGCTCCTTCCTGCTCGAGGATCTGCAGGTCTCTGCGCACCGTAGCAAGCGACGCGCCAATGGCGTCAGCAAGTGCCTGGATGGTGGAAAAGCCGTTCGCATAGAGATGGCTGCGGATTGCATCCAGACGATCGACCTTCATTCCGCCTGCCTGGTTCACTGAAAGCCTCCGAGAGTTTTCTCTATATCGATCACACTTCCACTCAATATGATCAGAGTCAATCAGATTTTTGATCCTTTCTGATGTTTTGTCGATAAGGCAAAGGAAAACGCGCCGCGAGTATCGCGGCGCGTTCCATGGAAACAGCTATGGCTCACGCGTCAGTGATATTCGGGCAGGAGATCGCCATGTGCATCGATAAGATCGTCGACAAGGTTCCAGATCTGATCGGGGGAAAGTTCGGCGGAGGTATGAGGATCCAGGAGGGCGGCCTGATAGATACGCTCGCGGCTCTTTGTGAGAGCGGCTTCAACGGTCAACCGCTGAACTGAAACACTCAGGTTCATGACGGCGGACAGCTGAGATGGAATCCGTCCGATGCGAACAGGCTGAATTCCGTTCCTGTCGACATGGCAAGGCACTTCCACGATGCAGTCGTCGGGCAGGTTCTCGATCAGGCCGTTGTTTGGGACGTTCCCGTAGATCAGGGCAGGGGTGCCGGTTACGGCAGCTTGGATGATGCCGGCAGCATATTCGTTGCTGCGGCAGACCTCGATCGGCCTCTCGCCTTCCAGTTCCCGCCTCAGGGCATGCCATTCGCCTATCTGCACTTCGCAGCGACGGATATATTCGTCCAAGGGGATGTTGAGCCGGTCAATCAGGTCACTGCGGCCTTCCTTGATGTACCAGGAAGTATATTCCGAGAAATGTTCGCTCGACTCCGTCACGAAATGGCCGAGGCGCTTGAGCACATCGAAGCGAACGCGGTCATCGGCCGGGATGGCGCCTTCGTTCGCCAAGGCTTTCAGCCGTGGATAAAGGTCTTCCCTTCGGCCATCGCTGTGAACCTTCTCATATTTCAGGAAGAAGGCGACGTGGTTGATGCCGGCAGACAGGTAGTTGATGTCGGCGACGTCTTCGCCAAGGCAATCTGCAAGCTGGGCGGCAGTGTGCTGCACGCTGTGGCACAGGCCGACCGTTCGTATGTCAGGCGCGAATTCCTTGATTGCCCAGCAATTAATAGCCATCGGATTCACATATTGCATCAGCAGAGCCCGCGGGCAGACTTCCTGCATGTCCCGGCAGATCGCCTCCAGGACCGGGATCGTCCGCAAGCCACGGAAAATGCCGCCAATGCCAAGGGTGTCGGCGATCGTCTGACGCAAGCCGTATTTCTTCGGAACCTCGAAATCCGTCACGGTCGCCGGCTTGTAGCCGCCGACCTGCATCATGAGGATTACGAAGTCCGATCCGCGAAGAGCCTCACGCCGGTCCAAGGTGGCTTCGATCCTGACGCTGGAATGCCCGATCGCTTCACAGATCCGGCGAGCAACGATTTCAGAAGTCTTCAATCGCTCCGGATCGATATCGAACAGACTGATGACGTAGCTCCCCTGGCTTTGCGAGGATAAGACATCTCCAAGAATATTCTGCGCGAACACGGTGCTGCCGGCACCCACAAGGCAAATCTTCGGCATTGCAATCTCCCTATCGGTTGTGATTGCTTGATGCTCCTTCTGAATCAGAATTTCTTCCGGCGCTCAGACGAATAATTCCGGAATTCGAGTCGGGACCAGAAAATGAAGCGCAGTCACGACCGAACCGAGTGGATCGCATCGAGAGGCGAATTCCTGATCGAGCGCCACATAGCCGATGCGATGGCTGCAGCGCACTGGCACGACCATGTCGAGCTGAACCTGCTGATGGATGGCCGGATGACCTATCTTTTCAACGGCAGGCAGGAACAGGTGGCGGCCGGGCGGCTCGTCCTGTTCTGGGCGGCGATCCCGCACCAGACGATCGCCGTGACCGAAAACGCGCCCCTCGTGTGCGTCTATCTCCCCCTCGTCGATTTTCTTGCTCTGCCCATAGACAGAGGGGCACGGCAATCGATCATGCAGGGGCGTTTCCTGACACAGGGAGATCAGGAAACGTCTGATCCTTCGATGTTTCCGCGGTGGGAAAGCGAATGGCAGTCAGGAGGCAATGCACGGCGGAAACTGATCGTCGAGGAAGTGCGATTGCGCATACGACGCCTGATCCTCGATAATGGCGAGCCGGAAAATGCCGCGACACAATCAGCTCCGGCGCCTCTGGCAGGCCAGGCCGTCGGGCATGTCGAATCGCTGAGCGACCTGATCAATATTCACTATGCGAACCCGATCAGCGTTCCCGAGCTCGCCAGGCTCGCAAACATGCATCCGAGCACGGCAAACAGTGCGTTCCGGAAGGTCCTCGGAATATCGGTCAACGAATATCTGATCCGATACCGGGTGGCGAGGGCGATGCAGCTTCTAACGGATACCGACGATCCCATCCTGCAGATCGGTTTTGACTGCGGCTTCGGCTCCAGCAGTCGCTTTTACGAGATATTCAAGGAGCGGACGGGGACCACGCCGCGTCATTTCCGCGAATCGGTGAGCGGGAGGAAAGCCGAGGCCGGCTGAGCCTGTCGTGACAGGCTCGTTTGTCGCGCAGCTCACGGCCTTGCGGCGAGCGTGAGGAGGCCGTCGTAGAGCGCCGTGGCCAGTGGGTCGATATCCGGTGCCTCCTGGTTCAGCCGGAAGGTGGTCGCAACCAGCTTGCCGCGGCCGAGCCGTTTTTCGATGATGAAGGCGGCAGGTTTGTGAACCCAGCCGACGACGACACCGGCATGGACGCGACCTTGGAATTCCTAGGGACGGAAGCCTGTCATCAACTGGTGCGGCACGACGCCGGTGAAAGACATGTCGAATAGCGGACCGCCCGGAATATGAGCGAAAACGCCGTCCCTGCGCAGCCAGGAGAAGTTGCCGACCCAATCGCCGCGCCAGATTGATTTATGACGGTTGACCAGGCCATAGCCTGGAAAGCTGAAATATGGGCCGGAAAGCATGCCGCCGCCGCCCGCATCGATCTCGATCGACATCGGACCGTCGCGCGGTGGCGTGTCGTCGCGAAGGCGGCCGGGATCCTTGGCAACGATCTGCAATACGCGCTGACCGGAATGGATCGCCTCGACGCGTGCGGCATCGATGTCTCCAGTGACGAAGACATCCGCCTCGTTCGGCGAAACCATCGCGTGACCAAGGGCCGACAACCGCTCGGAGAGGCCGTCATCGTCGGCGGCAAAGCGGATAGGCGCAAGTGCATGCCGTTCAGGTGCAGGAAGCCATCCTTGGCTTCGAACCGCCGGAAGCCGAACTTGTCCTTCCGGCTGTCGGTCGCGGCGGCCGCTACCCTTCATCTGTGCCCGCAGGATCTGCACGAACAGTAACTGCGCCAGTTGCGATGCGTCTGCATCGCGACCACGAGCAATTTCAGGCAGCACCCCAAAGTCGCCGATGGAGCGTTGCGCACATCCATGTCCACCACCGACAGATCGAACCATTCCGGGTCAAAGTGGTCGGCGATGAGCCAAAAATGGCCTAATATCGCTGGTCGGCAGAGTCCAATTACCTTTCGGAACGGCGGTCCAGCGCCGTGAGTTCGGATTCATCGCAAAGCAGCTTTAGCTCGGCCTTGCCGAGTTCGATTTGATCCCATCGTATGCGAAAGCCGCGCGGTTCACGGCGGAGGCGAAAGAGATCTAGTAATTCTGCACCTATCGGCGACGCAGACATGCGTTCCAGGGCTGCGTACGAGCCGATATGGAATTCAGTTATAATAAGGTCGGGTCCGTCTCGTTCGGCTCGTACCTCTTCGATGTGGCCAATTGTTTTCCCTGCTCTAGACGAGACGGCGCGACCGACCAGCAATTCGATATTGATTTCTACCACGTCAGGCTCCGGGAATTTTAGTTACCACTCTGTCTCGTAACCAGTCTTGCCAATCGAAAATTGCGGTATCGCTCACGGACGCTTCTAACTGAACGTCGACGCCAATAGACCGGACCTCGCTCCACGCCACCCGATGAGGTTTTGAGTATCTTTCTCCACCGAGTTTGGTCGCGAGCCAGGTTATCCATTGCTGTGGCCGGTGGCCAAATCGGCGGGCCATCGCAATAGCGCCGACCTCTATCGCGACGACGCGGGGCGGGCCATCTCGCCCCAGTTCGGCGACTATGCCGTCAACCTTGCCCATCTTCACGCCGTCCCGGTCGACCAGTTGCTTGTCGAGTACATCACGCAGCAAATCCATCACGTGCCTCCGATCAGTTCGAGTGGGATGGTCACAATCGCCAGCACAGAGCCCAGCAGGATGATGAGGACGACTGCCGAATTCGAGATGATCCCGTTTCCATGTTTCCCAATATATCGCTTATCATTCATCAGGAAGAGAAATGGGACGACTGTCAGCGGAAGTGTGGCTGCAGTCAAAGCCATGGACATAATGGTCAGTTTCAGCGGATCGAGGCCGAAAGCGATCGGAATGGCGCCAAACAAAAGTGCCAGCGTGTATGCAGCGCTAAATCCGGGGTCTTCGCGCGGTTTGCGGTCTTCGCCCCAGTTCCAGCCCAGTCCCTGAGCCGCCAGGTACGCCTGCTGCAACCCAACTTCCAAGATCGCGCCGAAACAGGCAATTCCCAAGGAAGCGACAAATAGCCAGTATCCCCACAACCCGAACACGGGAACGAGCATGGTCGGTAATTGATGGTAATCGGTGATTTGATCCACCCCATTGGAAGCCAGCACAAGAGCGGCCACGATGAGAACGGCGATCGATATGGTGCCACCAAAGCTCATTCCAAGGCCCGCGATTGCGCGATTGGTGCCTAGATACGTTTCGTCCCACTGGTCTTCGACCGCGCCGGATGAATAGAATAAAAATAGATATGGTGATATCGAGGCACCGAGAATGCTGACCGCTATAAACCAATAACTGGCATGGTCGTGATGCGGCGTGCTTGGCAATACACCGGCCGCCACCGCCTCCAAATCGGGTTTAAGCAATACGGCAGCAACCACGAAACAAAGGGTCACCAATCCAAGGACGGAAACGCCTTTCTCGATGAAACCGAAAGTTCCCTTCCAGAGTAACAGCCAGGCAAGGAACGCAACGGGGAGTGCCCACCATTGAAAGGCCACGCCTGTAGCGAGCTCCAGAGCAACAGCCGCACCTCCTATTTCGGCGGCAAGGACCATCAGATTGAGCAACAGGATCGAGAGGAAAGGCAGAAGGAAGAAATTGAAACCGAACCGCTCACGGATACCATCCGAGATAGTGTGACCGCTTACTGCGGCAAAGCGGCCAGCCATTTCAACAAGGAAGATGATGCAGATCGTCCCGAGCACTATTGCCCAGATCAGTTGAAAGCCGAATGCCGCTCCCGCTTGGGCCGCCGTTGCCAGTGATCCGATTTCCAGAAAACCGCCAACGCTCGTCACAATTCCAAGCGATATTTCTAATATCTTCTTCATGTGCGTCTCACACCTGAGGTCAGGTTGAGGCGGTCGCTCGCAGCTTTTAGCTGCGTCGCCGTTTGGTTGGTGTCGCGTTCCCCCTGCGAAACCTGGTTCCGCGCTTGTCGGAGTATATCGAGAATATCGCTCGCCGATCGCGTCACTTCGCGCGCTGTCGCGTCGAGGCCGCGGACGGTTTCGATCTTTGAAGCGGCAACTTCGACATTGCGCTCCATCGACTGCAAGGTCCGCTGTACATAAGCATCCGGCAACTGCATCAAGTCCCATTCGACGAGCGCCATGCGGGCCGAATTCGAACAGGACGCAATAATTCTCGCTTGCGCACTGATCTGATCAGCATCCGAAGAGGAGGAACAGCCTGCCAGGGCTGCGACCAGGTAAAGAACACATGTGTGGATTTTCGAGAAATTCCGCCGGTCCATGTTCGTTCGGGTCAGTGCTTAATTGCCTTCGCAACAAAAACGCGGCTCCAGTGAGCATGTTCCGCAGGAGTTGGTCCCCTTTGCAGTCCCCTCCACCCGGCGATAAGGTTTGGGATTTCCACGAGCCCAAGGGCGCGTGTGTGCGGTAGCGTCGCCCTTTTTGCGACCATCCCGAGCGCTTGCACAGCTTTGTATTGGTCGATGTCTCATCGATAAGATCAATCGCGCCAAGGCCTTGCCGGCGCCATCCAATCCACAGCTCGCGCGCTTGGGCAATCTGCGGACGCTCATGCTCACTTGTCCGTAGGCTTTTCTTATGGCTCAGCCCGAGCCGATGCAGAAGGCGTGCCACATTGGAGCGATGCACAATGACACCGCGCCCGGCCAGGTCCAGGCACAGCTCATCCAGTGTAAGCTCGCCATTCTCATCCAAGCGCTGGCGTACCCAGTCGCCATGTGCATTCAGCTTGCCGCCACCCACATGACCTTGCCGTCGCGGCGAGAGCGATCCGGTCTCCCGCTTCAAGATCACCAGATTGTTCACAAAACGCGGCGACACGCGGAAGTGCCGTGCCGCTTCACGATGGCTATGACCATCCTCGACAAACGCAACGACACGACTACGCAACGCGATCGGATGTGATTTGCCCATTGGCACTCTCCCTTCAAGAGAAGGGAATCACAACTCAGCTGATTTGCGAATCCTGGATTTCAAAAACCGCGACATGCTTTAGGGCGATGCCGGACTAACGTAAAGCCCTTGCCTTTCGCACGAGTGCCAGATTCTGGCCGACGATGTGCCGGTTTAATTCAGCTTTCGTGGTGATCCTACTGCCGCGACAGGAGAAGTTTTGTGCCGAAGCCGACGAACACGGTCGCGACACCGACATCAATCTTGCGCTTTGCCCTGAGATAACCGGCGGCCACCGCGGGATGGGTAACCAGGCTGATCAGGCAGGTGTAGTAGATGGTTGAGATCATCATCATCTCGGCAATTGCCGCCGCGCCGTAACAGAACGGTGTGCCCGCTGGCATTGTCGCGGCGAAAACCGACGCGACGAAAAGCGCTGTTTTCGGATTGGCAAGGTTGGTCACAAGACCCATGCGATAAGCTGTTGCTAATGGTACTTCGATTCGCGCCGGCGAAACGTCCGCATCGCCGCCGCGTGCTTTCCGTAGGTCGAGGAAGAGTTTCAGCCCGAGCCAAACAAGGTAGAGCCCGCCGGCGATTTTCAGAGCCAGATAGGAGAAAGGAGCGGCCTGAAACAACACGTTGATGCCCAACCATCCCGCCAGGCCCCAAATGAACGTCCCAGTGACGGTACCGCAAGCCGCGGTGAGCGCAACCTTGCGCGTCGATGTCAGGCAATAGCGGATGGACAGCAGCGTATTTGGTCCGGGCGTTATGGAGGCGATGGCCCAGATTGCCGCAACTGAAAGGAAAAACATGCGATCCTCGATTTCGCTTGTGGCAGCTGTGCGCCTTGGTTGAGCCGCAGGTAAAGACAATAAACGCGGCAGCGTGTGTAATTGATAATTCTACCTGCCCGGTCCCGCGAGCATCAGACGCGCCAAGTCACAAAATTGTCCTTGGGGATATCTGGCAAGGTAGGCTTCGATCATTGCAGCACTCCCATCGCTGCGTACCGTGTCCCAGAAGGCAACTTCGACCGCCAGCTCTTCCGTCGACGGCTTGCCGTTTTCAAGGCGAGCCTGCGCCAGATCGACAAACTTGCCGTTCGGATATCGCCTCAAATACTGTCGGTACTCATTGGGGTCATTACTTTCCCGTACAGAGTCCCAGTAAGCAATCTCGACCTGCTGCATGTCGTCCGGGGTTCGGTAATCGGTCGGTATCGGTTCGGCATTCTGTGCCCAAGTGCCTTTGTCGCTCCCATCATCGAGATTCGGGAAGCGGGGCTCGGGCCCATCGAGGACCGGGTCTGCCTCCCGGTCGAACTGCACCCGGAAAACCCTCAGCGGTCTTGCGATGTTTTTAAATGTCTGCTCACCAAGATCTTCGAACGTCGCGTCGACACGATCCCGCAGGTGGTCTCTGACACCGCGGGTGACGCAGATTCCGCCGACATCCGCCATGCCTTCCAACCGAGCCGCGATATTTACACCATCGCCAAAGATATTCCCGTTCTTGACTAGAACGTCGCCGACGTTAATGCCGATACGAAAATTCATGCGCACTTCGTCAGGTAAAGCTTGGTTGGCGCGCCAGATAGATTGCTGCATTGCAACGGCGGCATTGAACGCGAGCACGATCGATGGGAATTCAGCAAGAACGCTGTCACCAGCCGTCCCGAAGATTTCCCCCTTTGCCCGTTCGATGATGCCGTCGACGATCGTGCGATGCGAAGTCAGAGTAGCCAGAGTCAGCTCCTCGTTTACATGCATGAGCCGGGAATAACCCTCCACGTCGGCAGCGAGGATGGCGGCAAGCTTTCGATCAAGAGGAGGAGCTTCCATGCGCGTGTCCAAAGTGACCTATCCGCAAAGAAAGGCCGGCGAGAGCTTTTGTTCCCTTGGCCTTGGTGATGCTGATACCATACCTTTATGCCCGGCCGAAAACACATCGGCCTGGTGTGGCTTCCGAAAGATCTCCACGCATTGTATTGTTTTCACAATCTCTTGCGGGGAGTTAAAACGGTCTCAACCAATGACATGTGGTCCAGCCCACCGACCTGTCGCTTGAGACGCGCCACCAGACAGGCAGGTACCATTCCCGATGACCACTTCGGGCCGATATCCGTCATGCCTGGGACGAGCACAAGCCACCCATTCACCTGTCGCGTCTGACTTTAGGTTCGTCCATTTTGACTAGCCAAGTACGTAGCATGAGAACACCGATAACAAGCATGACTGCCCCGAGCATTATCATACCCCACCCGATCCCGTTTGGGCCGAAACGCGTGTATAGCCAGCCAGCCTGCTCGGCATCAGTTGCCGGAGTTCCAAGACGATACCAGCCGTTCAGGAGTGCTCCGACTCCGATAATCAGGGAAAACAAAAAGCGGGACATTTGGCTTTTCGCTCACTCTAGGTCTATATCGCGCGCGGGAGGACAACGGAGGCTTCCGCGCTCGGATTAATTTGCGCCGAGTGACAACGAAGGCCGCGCGGCCGGCAGCAACGCCGAAAATAGGTCAAGTCAGGGGCAGCATATCGTCTTTTTCACTGCGGATCGGCAGGACAGTCAATAAGCCTCGGGAGTTCTCACGGCCCGGTTTACCTTCTGCTTTTGCTTGAGCGATCTGTTGAGGTGACACAACCAACTCGGCATTCGCCTTCTTGTCCTTCATCATCGCTCCAAATACCACTGCAACGCCAGTCGGTCTGCTGTCGTCCGTCAATTAGGCGGGCGCACATATGGATCACCGCCATAGCACATAATCGAAGTTCGCATTTGGGTCTCCGAAGAAATTCTCCGACATAGGCAATACCCCCGATAACATGCGTTATGAGGGCTATTGCTGAATGGCCTTAACGATTCCAAATTTAGATAAGTGGCTGGGTGCGATGCTGGCTGGTTTTTTTCAATCCTGGCAATCACGACAGGGAGATGGAGCATGTTTGCGATCGTCGGAGCCGCGGGCAATGTCGGCTACTCAACGTCATCGGCCCTGCGCCGGGCGGGTATGCCAGTCCGGGCGATCCTACGCGATAGGGCAAAAGCAGCGCGGCTGAGCGACATCGGCTGCGAGATTGCTACCGCCGATTTGCAAGATGCCGCCGCTTTAGCCATGGCGATCGGCGATGCTGACGCCGTGCAAATCATTATCCCGGTATCGCCACTGACAAAGGATCCGGCTGATGGTCTTCGGCGATCGATCGAAGGCCTGTTCGAGGCGCTGACCCAGGCACGGCCGAAGCAGGTGCTGGCAATCTCCGATTACGGAGCCCACGTCACTGATGATATTGGGATGCCCAGCATGTTCCGCGACCTTGAGGCGCGGCTCGCCCAACTCAAAACCCAGCTGCGTGTGCTGCGGTCTGCCGAACACATGCACAATTGGGGGCGTGTCATCCCGATGGCCGTCGCTTCCGGCATTTTGCCAACTTTTCAGGACCCAGTCGACTTGGCGCAGCCGACGATCTCCGCCCATGACCTCGGTCTGATTGCCGCCGACTTCCTGCTGGGACCCGAGAGCGGGACGGGGGTTCAGGTCATCCATGCGGAGGGACCTCGCAGGTATAGCGCGAACGACGTTGCAGCGGTGGTGAGTCAACTCTCGAGCCGAGTGGTGCGCGCTCGGGCGGTACCCCGGTCGCAGTGGCAGGCGACCTTCGAACCCACTATGCCGTCAAGCCTTGCCAGCCTGCTAATCAAAGCCAACGACGCCAAGAATAAGGGGGGTCTGGTCGAGATCGCGCCGAACGCTGGCGTGGTTCGCTATGGCCATACCTCAATGATCGATGCACTCCGGCCATTTTTCCTGCTTTAATGATGTCAAGGTGAGACCGCGAGCCGAGTCAAAAAGAGCACTTTACGCGCGTCCCGAACGGCGCGTTCGGACCTCGACGGTCCCAGAGACCTTGAAGCTTCCGAGAAAGCCAGGTTTTGCCGATCCTGCCATTTCCGAAATAGCATCCGCCGAGGTGTTCAGGTTGCGAGGGGCGCAAGTTCCTCCCTCCACTCGGTGCATCCGTTGCGGCGAAATTGTACCTCTTCAGGCAAAAGCCTCCCGCCACTCGCACAGTGGAAGCAATTCGCGAAGCGTAGCGGTTCGTTCCCGTCGAGGACGATTTCCGCGTCGAGATTTTCATCGTCGACCTGATGAATGAATTCCAGGCAGACGCCGCAGAGTCGCAGGACATGAAGTTGTCCGCTGTGCGCACAGTCTCGATCGTACGCCAAACACCGACGAAACTTGGCTTCATGACGAAGCTGCAAGCGGCGCGCTTCGTCGTGTCGCCCTCCTCCTCAGTTTTCGCGGCCGGCGTCGGGGTCCATCCACATATAGGCGCATGAACACATGATGGAAAGCTGCGAAAAAGCATCGTACGACGGCTTGCCAGCGCCACGGCGATACCGCGGTGCACACGATTAACTGAAGATCGTTTCGAATTTCGGGGACAAAGCTCCGACGAGAATCGCCGGGCTTGTTCGCTTGTATCGAAGCTTGTTGTCGGGGCAGGGATTCGAACCCCGCGTCACAGCTCGAAGGCTGGAAGCAACCTCGGATACCCGAGGGATAGGAGAGCGCCACGCTCCGATTACGCTTACGCCCGACTGAACCGTTAACTCGTGTCCCCTTGCGATTGTTCCTGATGTGATGGCCTTGGGGTCACAAAGCGCAAGATTGTCGAATGCCTCCCGATGTCTCTGAACGGGCGAATGTGGTCTAGCATCTTGCTTGGGCTGGAGCGGATACTGGAGGAGCCAACCCCACCCCCACGCTTCTTTTCGCGCATCACCACTTCGTGCCAAGCGGAATTGCCCGCTGAGTGCGGTGATCGAAGAGGGTAGTTTTGCTCGACGAAGTGACCAGCGCGCTCGACCCGCAAACCGAGAATGCTCTGTCGGCAGCGATGGCAGCACGCACGATGGTTTCGATAGCACATCGTTTATCCACTGTGGGCCACGCGGACCAGATTGTGGTCCTTGAGCAAGGTCGCATCGTCGAAATGGGAAGCCATGATCAGCTAATCGCATCGAACGGACGCTATCGCGAGCTGGCAACGATCGGCTGAAGGTCTCTCGGAACGAGTCTGCTTTCGATGTTCAGCAGGCTATTGCCGATCGTCGGCGTTCTAGCGCAACTTCTAAAAGTTACGTGACGGCACTGCTGGTCGAAGATGACGACGAAGTCGCCGCACTCATGGTCGATGCTCGACGAACCCGGTTTTGAGGGGATGCGTGCAGCGACGGCTGCGGCTGCACTTGGCGCATTGGCAAACGACCGCAGCATCGACCTCGTGTTCTCGGACGTCATGATGCCAGCGGGATGAACGACGTGGAGCTCGCGAAGGAGATCCGGCTGCGTCGGCTCGATTTGCCCATCTTGCTCACCAGCGGTTGTTCAGAGCGGCAAAACAGGACGCGGAGGCACAGGGCATCAAGATCCTGCGCAAGGCTTATGCCCTTCGACGAACAATAGCCGGTGGAGCCGGAACTTGGGTCTACAACCAGCCTCCTAGGTGGGGGGTTGTGTATCCAATATCAACCGTGTGTCCTTTCGTCAGTAATCTGTGCGGGAGCGCGTCGATCGCGCCATCGTCGCTTGTCGATTGCTTGATTTCTCGCCACATCCCTGCGATGCAAACCAACCGTGTTGAATCGCGCCGCGCCATCTGCATCTCAACGATCAGGCTATAGAATGAACACTGCCCTCCGCTTCCCCGCCGAACGTCTCCAGCAAGTCCTCGACAGTGCAGTTGATACCGGGATCATCATGCTCGACGTCGATGGCACGATCACCGGCTGGAGCAAGGGTGCGGAAACCCTACTCGGTTGGTCGCAGGATGAAATGCTCAGTAAGACCCTGGTAGCGATCTTCCCGCCGGAAGGAGGAGCCGCCGCGCTGCTCTAGGCGGAACTGACCGACGCCAGGTCCAAGGGAAAGGGAAGCGGCGAAGGATGGCGCCTGCAGAAGGGCGGGGGGCGCATCTGGGCCGTCGGTGAGACGACGCCGATAATGGATGATGAGAGAACGCTTGTTGGTTTCGTGAAGGTCCTGCGTGATCGCACCGAGCAGCGCGAGACGGAGATGGCGCTGCGAGAGCGCACCCGCGCGCTCGAGATTCTCAACCGAGCCGGAGCTGACCTCGCGCGCGCGAATGACCTGGAGAAGGTTGTCCAACTGGTAACGGATGCCGGCGTGGAGCTTACCGGAGCTCAGTTCGGCGCATTCTTCTACAACGTCATCAATCCATCGGGCGAGAGCTACATGCTCTACACGCTGTCCGGCGTTCCTCGCGAGGCATTCTCGAAGTTTCCCATGCCACGCAATACGGCTGTCTTTGCACCGACCTTTCTCGGAGAGGGGATTGTGCGTTCCGCCGATATCACCCAAGACAGCCGGTATGGCAAGAATGAGCCGCGACGGGGAATGCCGGAAGGTCATCTTCCCGTACGCAGCTATCTGGCCGTGCCGGTCATTTCACGAACAGGCGAGGTAATTGGTGGACTTTTCTTCGGTCACGCTGACATCGGCGTGTTCGACGCGGCGTCAGAAAGCGGTCTCGCTGGCCTCGCCGGCGAAGCTGCGGTCGCCATCGACAACGCCCGGCTGTTCGATGCCGCGCAACGTGAGCTGCAGGAAAGACGCCGCGCTGAAGAAGCACTCAAGGAACTGAACGCCAACCTCGAGCATCTCGTCAAGCAGAAGACGGAGGAGCTGACCCAGAACGCAGAGGCGCTGCGGCAGGCCCAGAAATTGGAGGCGATTGGACAGTTAACGGGGGGAGTCGCCCACGACTTCAACAATCTGCTGCAGATCATTGTCGGCAATCTCGACACGCTCACGCGGAACCTGCCGCCGGAAGCGGGTCGGTTGCGAAGGGCAGCCTCGCAGGCGATGAACGGCGCGAGGCGGGCAGCGGCTCTGACGCAACGACTGTTGGCTTTTGCCCGCCGCCAGCCACTCGACCCCAAGCCGATTGACACGAACAGCCTGATCCGCGGCATGTCGGAGCTCCTGCACCGGACGCTCGCAGAGATATACCACATTGAAGTTGTGCTCGCCGCCGGTCTCTGGAAAGTGGAAGCCGATCCCAACGAACTGGAAAGCGCGCTGCTCAATCTCGCGATCAACGCCCGGGACGCGATGCCTGATGGCGGAAAACTGACGATCGAGACATTCAATGCCCAACTGGACGAGGCCTATGCGTCAGTGATCCCCGGCCAGTATACCGCCATTAGTGTTTCCGACACTGGAACGGGGATGGACACGGAAACGCTATCGCATGTGTTCGAGCCGTTCTTCACGACTAAGGATCAGGGGAAGGGCACCGGGCTTGGCCTCAGCCAGGTGTATGGGTTCGTCAAGCAATCCAAGGGCCATGTGAAGATCTATTCGGAAGTTGGTGAGGGAACGACAGTCAAGATCTACCTGCCACGGCTCTTTTCAGACGGGGCCGATGACGAGGTGGCAGAGGCACCTGCCATCCCCGAGGCGTCGGCCGGCGAAGTTATTCTTGTCGTCGAGGATGATCCGGACGTTCGCGCCTATTCGGTCGAGTCGCTGCGCGAGCTCGGCTACCATGTACTCGAAGCCAAGGACGGTCCGGCGGCTCTGCAAGCGCTGTCGAGCTACGGCAAAGTCGATCTGATCTTTTCGGATGTGGTGTTGCCGGGCGGCATGAGCGGCGCCGACGTTGTTGCCAAGGCGCGTGAGACAAATCCGACGCAGAAAGCGTTGTTCACAACAGGGTATTCGCGCAACGCCATCGTTCATCACGGCCGGCTCGACAAGGGCGTGCATTTGCTGCCCAAGCCATTTTCTTTTGAAGATCTGGCCGTACGCGTCCGGGATGTGCTCGACCGTAACTGACCGCTCGATCTGACGACCGGCCGTTTCGACCAACTCGTCTTGTGATTGCCGGAGTTGGTTTGTTGGCTGCTCCAGCACCCGCGCTGTCACGTTATCGGAGGACTGCATGTCCTCTTGTCGCGGGTAGTGCCGCCTTTTCACCAGGCTGTGCAGCCGAAAGCGCATCTGGCTCGTGACGCCGGGTATTCGCATCACGATCTCTCCGCCAGACGCAGGCCCGCTGTTCATAGTTATCGTCCGGGTGATTTTGACGTATCATTTGCTCTCGCTAGCTCGGCGTCATAGCAACCGGTTGCGTTACGGCGCCCGGTGCGTGATTCTCCGGCGAGCAAGCGGCGCCGAGTTGCTTGGCCGGATGCGTGCTCAAGCCACCATGTACGGCGCCGAGATCCTAGCCCGAATCTCTCAAAGTAAGGGGTGCATCGGGGCTGCGAATCTGAGAAACTGCTTTTGCTACAAAGGCTTACCAGATTCGTTAAGGAGGCCC